>NZ_JBIROU010000003.1:0-667076 GCF_044332325.1 Streptomyces sp. NPDC017095 | reverse complement strand
TTTTCCGATCCGATTTCCTCGGTGCTTTCCAGGTTCCCGCTTCCGCGTTTCCCTTTCCGGCGGTTCCGACTCTATCAGATCCTTTCGGCGTCTGACTCCCAGTCAGGGGGGTTTGTCTTCCGGGCCGTTGGCCCTTCCGACGTCTCAAACCTTAGCGGATCCGCCCGGCGATTCCCAATCGGGCCGCCGAGTCCCTATTCGAATTGAATTCCGGCACGCCGAAAGCAACCCGTTCGGGAGATCGCACTGAAGGTGTGAGGGGTGCCGCTCGAGGCGGCGGAGGTGCTGTCGGAGAACCGTTACGGCTCCGCGGCAACCCGAAGAACTTTACGGACCGCACCAGGGGGTGTCAACCCACCCTGTCAACATCTTTTGCGGCGTCTCAGTCCAGGTCGCTGAGCCGGCCGCCGGCGTCCGGCTGCGCGTGCTCCACCCGGCGCAGGAGCCGGGTCAGCACCTCGCCGAGCACCGCGCGCTCGGCGGGCGTGAGGTCCTGGAGCAGGTCCCCCTCGAACACCGTCGCCAGGCGCATGGCCTCCAGCCACTTCTCGCGGCCCTCGGGCGTCAGCTCCACGATGACCCGGACGCGGTTGGACTCGTCCCGCTCCCGGGTGACCAGACCCTCGGCGACCATGCGGTCGATCCGGTGGGTCATCGCGGCCGGGGTGAGGCCGAGCCGCTTGGCCAGGTCGCTCGGGCCCATGCGGTAGGGCGCGCCGGACAGGACGAGCGCCTTGAGCACTTCCCACTCGGCGTTGCTGATGCCGAGGGCGGCGGTCTGGCGGCCGTACGCGACGTTCATCCGGCGGTTCAGCCGGGACAGCGCCGACACGATCTTCTCGACCTGGGGGTCCAGGTCCTGGAACTCGCGCTGGTAGGCGGCGATCTGTTCTTCGAGTGTCGGCTCGGTGACGCCGCGGGTGTCGGCCATGGGCGCAGTATGGCACGCGGCCCCTTTGCCTTGAAGTCCTTCACTGTGTACTCTTTAGCTTCGAACTTTAGCTTCGAAGTCTTCAGGTCTAACTAGTGAGAGAGGTGAACGTGACCAGGGCGAGGGGCGCGGCGATGCGCCGGATCCACGTGGGCAACGCACTCAGCGCGTTCGGGCTCGGTTTCACCGTCCCGTACCTGTACGTCTATGTGGCGCAGGTGCGGGAGCTGGGAGCCATGACGGCGGGACTCGTGCTCGCCGTCTTCGCCGTGGCCGCGCTGATCGTGCTGCCGTTCGCCGGCCGGGCGATCGTGCGGCGCGGCCCGCTGCCGGTCCTGCTCGCCGCTCTGGTGACGGCCGCGCTGGGCGCGCTGAGCCTCGGCCTGGCGGGCAGCGCCACGGCCGTGCTGGTGTCCGCGGCGGCGCTCGGTGCCGGTCAGGCCGTGATGCAGCCGGCGCTGGCGACGATGATCGTGGACTGCTCCTCGGCGGACACGCGCTCGCGCGCGTTCGCGACCCAGTTCTTCCTGCAGAACCTGGGGCTCGGTGTGGGCGGCCTCATCGGCGGCCATCTGGTCGACACCACGCGCGTGTCCTCGTTCACGCTGCTGTTCGCGATCGAGGCGGCGATGTTCCTGCTGCTGGTGGCGGTGCTGGCGACGGTGCGCATGCCGCACTCGCCGCGCATGGAGGACGCGCCCGCCGCGTCGGCGAAGGGCGGCTGGCGGCAGCTGCTCGGGAACCGGGCGATGGTGCAGCTGTGCGTGCTGGGCTTCGTGCTCTTCTTCGCCTGTTACGGCCAGTTCGAGTCGGGTCTGAGCGCCTACGGGGTGGAGGCGGCCGGGATCTCCACGTCCGCGCTGGGTACGGCGCTGGCCGCGAACACGCTGATGATCGTGGTCGCCCAGTTCGCCGTGCTGAAGCTGGTGGAGCGGCGCCGGCGGTCCCGCGTGATCGCCTCGGTCGGCCTGATCTGGGCCGTGGCCTGGCTGGCCGCCGGGTACGCGGGGCTGGGCCACGGCAGCCAGGAGATGGCCACGGCCGCGTTCGTGTCGACGTACGCGCTGTTCGGGCTGGGCGAGGCGATGCTGTCGCCGACGCTCGCGCCGTTGGTCGCCGATCTGGCGCCGGAGGGCATGGCCGGGCAGTACAACTCGGCGTTCGCGCTGGTCAAGCAGCTCGCGTTGGCGATCGGTCCGGCGGTGGGCGGTCCGCTGGGCGCTTCGCTGCCCGGGCCGTACGTCGTGGCGTTCCTGCTGGTCTCGCTGGGCATCACCGCGCTGGCGCTGCGGCTCGGCCGCGGGCTGACCGTGGCGCAGGACCAGCCGTGGGCCGCCGCGGGCAGCCGGGTGGTCGCCCGGGGCGGGGCCCCGGCGGAGACACTGGCCGCCTAGCCGGCCGCCAGCCCAGGGGTGCGGGCGACCGCGCGGCCGGGCACGGACCACCCGTGCCCGGAAGCCGGCCCGCACCCCTGTGGCGTACCCCTGCGGCGTTTGTCCCCGCGGTGTCGCCCCTGCGGCGCTACCTCCGCGGCAGCGCGAACTCGCACCACACCGCCTTGCCGCCGCCCGGGGTGCGGCGGCTGCCCCAGCCGGTGGCGATCGTCGCCACGATGGCGATGCCCCGGCCGGACTCGTCGCCCGGTTCCGCGCGCCGGCGGCGCGGCAGGTGGTCGTCGCCGTCCGTGACCTCGACGATCAGCCGGCGGTCGGTGCGGCGCAGCCGCAGCCGCATGGGCGGGGTGCCGTGCTGGAGGGAGTTGGCGACCAGCTCGCTGGCGGCGAGCACCCCGAGGTCGTGCAGTTCGGCCGGGAAGCGCCAGCTCGTCAGCACGCCGGAGGCGAAGGCCCGTGCCCGGGGTGCCGCCTCGACCCCGCCGAGGAGTTCCAGGGCCGCGTTGCGGAAGAGGTCGCCGTCCGGGCCCGTGCGCGCCGGGTGCTGGAGGACGAGGACGGCCACGTCGTCGTCGTGGTCGGCGGTGACGCCGGCCGAGCGGACCAGGCGGTCGCAGACGACCTGCGGGGTGCCGGTGGCGCCGGCCAGGGCGCCTTCGAGCGCGGCGATGCCCTCGTCCAGGTCCGCGTCACGGCGCTCCACCAGGCCGTCGGTGTAGAGGACGGCCGTGGCGCCGGGGCCGAGGGCGATGCTGCCGGAGGAGTGGATCCAGCCGCCGGTGCCGAGCGGCGGGCCGGTGGGTTCGTCGGTGCGCGAGACCGTGCCGTTCTCGTCGCGGACCAGGATCGGCAGATGGCCGGCGGAGGCGTACACCAGCCGGCCCTCGTTCGGGTCGTGGACGGCGTAGACGCAGGTGGCGATCTGGTTGGCGTCGATCTCGGCGGCGAGGCCGTCGAGCAACTGGAGCACCTCGTGCGGGGGCAGGTCGAGGCGGGCGTAGGCGCGGACGGCGGTGCGGAGCTGGCCCATGACGGCGGCGGCCCGCACACCGCGGCCCATGACGTCCCCGATGACCAGGGCGGTCCGGCCGCCGCCGAGGGTGATCACGTCGTACCAGTCGCCGCCGACCGCGGCCTCGGTGCCGCCGGGGTGGTAGGTGGCGGCGATGCGCAGGTCGTCGGGCTGCTCCAGCTCCTGCGGGAGCAGGGAGCGCTGGAGGGTGACGGCCGTCTCGCGCTGGCGGCGCTCGCTGGCGCGCAGGCGCTCGGCGGCCTCGGCGTGGTCGGTGACGTCGGTGGCGAAGACGAGCACGCCCGCGTCGCGGTCGCCGCCCTCGGGGACGGGGGTGCAAGTGAAGGTGTACGAGCGGCCGTCCGGGGCCTTGCGGGACTTCAGGGTGCGGGACCTCCCGCTGCGCAGCACCTGGTCGAGCAGCGGGAGCAGGCCCAGCGCGGTGAGTTCGGGCAGGGCGTCGCGGGCGGGCCCGCCGGCGGGGCGGGGGCCGAAGGCCGTGGTGTAGGCGTCGTTGACGTAGGCGACGCGGTGGTCGGAGCCGTGGACGAGGGCGACGAGGGCCGGGACGCGGTCCAGCACGTCACGCGCGGGCAGTTCGTCGACGGCGGGGACCGGGTGGGTGCCGTCGGCGGTCCGTACGGCGCGGGCCGCGGGCACGGAGCCTTCTTTCCGCCGGTCCGGGGAGACAGCCGTCTCGGACCGCGCGGCGGCGCGGCGCTGCGTACCGGGGAGCCGGGCGCTCCAGCGCGTGAAGTTCACTGTGGGAAAGGCCTCGTGGGTGCGGTGGGCGGGCGGGGGACCCGTCCGAGGACGTGGGCAGTCTGGCAGGGAGCGGGACGCGGCGACATCCGTCAGACGCCCCGGTGCCCCGCGGAGTTCCCGGGCCCGGTCAGGACGACCCCTTCGGGTCTGCGGAGGGGTCGTGGGGAGACTTTCCCCCGGCCGCCAGTTCGAACTCCGCGCGGGGGTGTTCGAGTGAGCCGAGCGAGACGATCTCCCGCCGGAAGAGCCCGGCGAGGGTCCATTCGGCGAGCACCCGGGCCTTGCGGTTGACGGTGGGCACCCGGCTGAGGTGGTACGCGCGGTGGAGGACCCAGGCCGGGTAGCCCCGGAGCCGGCGTCCGTAGACCTGGGCGACGCCCTGGTGCAGGCCGAGGGAGGCGACGGAGCCGGCGTACCGGTGCGCGTAGGTCTCCAGGGGCTCGCCGCGCAGCGCGTGGGCGATGTTGTCGCCGAGGACCCGGGCCTGGCGGACCGCGTGCTGGGCGTTGGGCGCGGTCTCGGCGCCGGGTGCGGCGGCCGTGACGTCGGGTACGGCGGCGGCGTCGCCGGCGGCCCAGGCGTGCTCGGTGCCGTCGACGGTGAGCTGGGCGGTGCAGCGCAGCCGGCCGCGGCCGGTGCGCGGCAGCCCGGTGGCGGCGATCAGCGGATGCGGGGTGACGCCGGCCGTCCACACCACCGTACGGGTCGGGAAGCGCTGGCCGTCGCTGAGCACGGCGACCCGGCCGGCGCAGGACTCCAGGCGGGTGTCCAGCAGCACCTGGATGTTGCGGCGGCGCAGCTGGGTGACGGTGTAGCGGCCCAGCTCCGGGCCGACCTCCGGCAGGACGCGGTCGGTGGCCTCCACGAGGACCCACTTCATGTCCTCGGGGCGGAGGTTGTGGTAGTAGCGCGCGGCGTAGCGGGCCATGTCCTCCAGTTCGCCGAGCGCCTCCACGCCCGCGTAGCCGCCGCCGACGAAGACGAAGGTGAGCGCGGCGTCGCGGAGCGCGGGGTCGCGGGTGGAGGAGGCGATGTCCAGCTGCTCGATGACGTGGTTGCGCAGGCCGATGGCCTCCTCGACGGTCTTGAAGCCGATGCCGTACTCGGCGAGCCCGGGGATGGGCAGGGCGCGGGAGACCGAGCCGGGGGCGAGCACCAGTTCGTCGTAGCCGAGGAGCCGGGCGGACCTGCCCTCCTCGGCGGTGGCGAGGGTGGTGACGGCGGCGGTGCGCGCGTCGTGGTCGATGGAGGTGACCTCGCCGACGACGACGTGACAGTGGTCCAGGACCCGGCGCAGCGGTACGACGACGTGGCGCGGGGAGATCGAGCCCGCGGCGGCCTCGGGAAGGAACGGCTGGTACGTCATGTAGGGGTCGGGACTGACGACCGTGATGTCGACCTCGCCTCTCCTCAGCTCGGCCTTCAGCTTCCGCTGGAGGCGCAGGGCCGTGTACATCCCGACGTAGCCACCGCCGACAACGAGAATGCGCGCACGTTCCATCACCCTCCCATGACGCACCCGGCGCTGTTGTTTGTCCACAGGCCCGGCAAGGTGTGTGACGGGCGGCCGGCTGGGCGCACAGCCCGCCGCGATGTCACCGCGGGACGAAAGGGGGCAGGTCAGCGGGGCCGGTCGGGAGAAGGGGAAGGCAGGGAAACCGGACGCACGCGCCGCGTACTCCGATCGGGGGGCGCACTGTACGGAACCTGCCCCTTCTGAATTGACTTCGTCTCAACTATGTTCGTGTGTCGACGAGGTGTAGGGAATGTGGTCGAACGGGCCCGCGACGGGCGGTTCCGGTCGAGGCCGATGCCGGCTTTCGCGCACCTCGGGTTCAGTGGCGGGGAGAGTCTCCGGGGGGAGACGACATTACCGGGGGAATACATGCATGTTCAGGAGACGCATTGGGCATCCGCGACCGTCGTCGCGCCCGGTGGCACATCGATGAGCACGGCGGGTGCCGGACGCGCTGACGGGGCGCGGACGACTCCGCTGCGAGTGGACGCACAGCGCAATCTGGAACACGTGCTGCGTGCGGCGCGTGAGGTGTTCGGCGAGCTGGGGTACGGCGCGCCGATGGAGGACGTGGCGCGGCGCGCCCGGGTCGGGGTGGGCACGGTGTACCGGCGCTTCCCCAGCAAGGACGTGCTGGTCCGGCGGATCGCGGAGGAGGAGACGGCACGGCTGACCGAGCAGGCCCGGGCGGCGCTCGGACAGGAGGACGAGCCGTGGTCGGCGCTGTCGCGGTTCCTGCGGACGTCCGTCGCCTCGGGCGCCGGGCGGCTGCTGCCGCCGCAGGTGCTGCGGGTCGGTTCCGCCGCGCCGGGCGAGGAGGGCCCCGCCGGGGCGTTCCCCGCCGTGGGCGCGGTCGGTGTCCTCGCGGACACCCGGGTGCCCCAGCAGCGGGTGCAGCCGGTCGGCGTCGAGCTGCGGCTCGTGGCGGAGGCTCCGGCGGCGGACGACGACGCCGGGGCCGGTGCCCTGCTCGACGTGGTCGGGCAGCTGGTGGAGCGGGCCCGTTCGGCGGGCGCGCTGCGGCCGGACGTGTCGGTGGGGGACGTGCTGCTGGTGATCGCCACGGCGGCGCCGTCCCTGCCGGACGCGGCGCAGCAGGCGGCGGCCTCCTCGCGGCTGCTGGACATCCTGCTGGAGGGACTGCGGTCGCGGCCGGTCTGACGCGGCCCGGCCACGGGATCGTTTCCGGCCTCGCTCCGGGGCTCGGCCCCCGCTTCCGGCGGCCGGTTCCGCTTCCCGCCCGCGCCACCCGAGCGGCTGTCACGGCCGGGTGGCGCGGGCGGCCCTTCGCGGGACCCGTGGACCCTCGGGCGGTCCGTCCGGGCGCCCGGACGGACGGCTGTCCGGCCCGTGTTCGAGCGCGCGCGGAGGAGTTCCGCTCGGATGAACGGACGAGATGTGCGCGGGGCGCCTCGGAGGGAGAGGGCTGTGGCACGCTGAACCGGTGACGGATGGGGCTGGGCCGGGGCCGGGGGCTTTCCGCGATGGGCGCTGACGGGCGGGACGGGTCGGGCGTGAACGACGGGGCGGACGCGGGCACGCACGGGCCGGCCGCGCCGTACGTACCGGAACAGGGCGGTCGGCCCGCGTCCCCGGGCCAGTCCGCGCCCCCGGGCCAGTCCGCGCCCCCGGGCCGGTCCGCGCCCCCGGACAGGCCCGGCACAACGGACCGGCCCGGCACGGCGGGTGGGTCCGGCGGGTCCCGGGGCGGGAGCGTGCCCGCGCAGCGCGCGGGCGGGGTGCCGCCGGCCTCCCGGCGGACACCGCCCGGCGACGGCGAGCTGATCGAACGGATGCGCGCCGGGGACGACTCCGCCTACGAGGAGCTGTACCGGCGGCACGCCGGCGCGGTGCGGCGGTACGCGCGGACCTGCTGCCGCGACGGCCACACCGCCGACGACCTCACCGCCGAGGTGTTCGCGGCGATGCTCCAGGCGGTGCGCGGCGGTGCGGGGCCCGAGCACGCCGTACGGGCCTATCTGCTGACCTCCGTACGGCGCGTCGCCGCGCACTGGGCCCGGTCGGCCCGGCGTGAGCAGCTCGTCGACGACTTCGCCCTGTTCGCCGGACAGGCCGCGCGGGCCGCGGAGACGTCCGGCGACGGCACGCTCGGTCTCGGCGCCGACGCGCGCGCCCTGCACGCGGCCGAGCAGTCCATGGCCGCGCGGGCCTTCCGCTCCCTGCCCGAGCGCTGGCAGGCCGTGCTGTGGCACACCGAGGTGGAGGACGAGTCGCCGAGCGAGGTGGCCGTCCTGTTCGGGCTGGACGCCAACGGCACCCGGGTGCTCGCCAGCCGCGCGCGCGAAGGGCTCCGGCAGGCCTATCTCCAGGCGCACGTCAGCGCCGCCCTCACCGCCGACGAGGAGTGCGCCCGCTACGCCGACCGGCTCGGCGGCTACGCCCGCCGCAAGCTGCGCGTCCGGGCCGAGCGGGGCCTGCGCGAGCACCTCGCGCAGTGCGCCCGGTGCCGGCTGGCGGCGGCGCAGCTCGAGGAGGTCGCGAACGGCATCCCCGCCGTCGTACCGGTCGCGGTCATCGGCTGGTTCGGGGCCGCGGGATACGCCAAGGCGCTCGGGATCGTGGCCGGCGGCGCCGGGGCGGGGGCCGCCGCCGGGGCCGCCGGCTCGTCCGGCGGGGCGGGCGGGGCCGCGGTCCGGCAGGGGCTGGGGGCGCCGGTGAAGGCCGGGATCGCGGCCGGGGTGGTCGCGGTGGCCGCCGCAGCGGTCGCGCTGGCCCTGGTGGACGACGGCCGGCCGGCGCGGGTGGCCGCCGGGCCGGCGCCGTCCTCACCGGTCGTACGGTCCGAGGCCCCGCCGCCCGCACCGGCGAAGCCCCTGCCGAGCCCCTCGCCCAAGCCGGTGGACCGCGCTCCCGGCCCGGCCCCGGCGCCGACCCGGACACCGGCCCCGACATCGCCCCGGACGCCGGCCCGGACAGCCACGCCCGCGCCCACCCCGACGCCCACACCGACCCCGACCCCGAGGCCCCCAGCGGAGCCCGCCCCCAGGCCGAAGCCCACGCCCAAGCCGCCCCCGACGCCCGTCCCGACCCCGACCCCGACCCCGACGCCCACCCCGGCGCCCGCGTCCACCGTCTACGAGCTGAGCGAGCTGCGCTACGACGTCACCGGCGACGGCACCGAGCCCGAGATCCGACTGGGCGAGAGCGGCTGGGTGTGGCAGCGGTACGGCATGTCGATCGACGGTACGGCGTACACGCGCGGCATCACCGTGTCCGGCGAGTCCTCCGTCACCATCGCCCTGAACCGGCCGTGCGCCGCGTACGACGCCCTGGCCGGGGTGGACGACATGGCCCTGGGCCGCGGCGAGGTCTCCTTCGCCGTCTACGCCGACGGGGTCCCGCTGTGGCGGTCCGCTCCGGTCAAGGGGCGCGAGCCGGCCGTCCCCGTCCATGTGGACCTCACCGGGCGCACCACCGTACGGCTCGTGGTGGAGCCGCACGGCGGCGCCTTCGGCCGGGTCGTGCCGGCGGACTGGGCGCACTCCCGCCTCACCTGCCGGTAACCCCGGATCACCCGTTCCCGGGCGCGCCCTGCCGGGCGGTCGCGGCGGCCGCCGTGGCGCTCAGCTCGCGCAGCACGTCCAACACGCCGAGCGAGGCGCCCCGGGCGCGCTCGGCGTCGTACCGGCCGGCGGAGAGCGCCGCGCGGGCCTCGGCCCGGGTCCGGGCCACCTCGCCGCGCTCGGGTTCGGGCCGCGGGCGGCCGTCGCGCCACCGGTCCGCGGCGGCGAACAGCCGTACCGCGCCCGGCAGATCGCCGAGCCGGGCGAGCAGTCCGGCCGCGGTGTCCGCCAGCCCGGCCGTGATCGACTCGGCGCACCGCTGCTCCACGGCCTCGCGCAGCGCCGCGGCCAGGACCGGCAGCCCGTGCGCCGGGCCCGACTCGGCGGCCAGCAGCAGGCCCTCCACCGTGCGCTGGGCCGCCACGAACTGCGGCGGCGGCGCGGCGTCCCGGAGCTGGACGAGGGTCGCCTCGTACAGCTCGCGGGCCTCGACGGTCCGTCCGTCGTACAGGGCGATGTGGGCGCGCAGCAGCAGCGCGAAGGCCCGTGACTCGGGCACCGCGTGCCGGTCGGCGGTCGCCTCCGCCTCGTCCAGGACGGCCAGCGCGCCGTCCCGGTCGCCGGAGCGGTAGGAGATCTCGGCGAGCCGGGCCAGCAGGAACGGCGCCTCGGCGTCCGCGCCCACCTCGCAGGCCAGGCGCAGCGCCTCCTCGTACTCGCCGCGTGCCTCGTCGAACCGGCCGCGCGCCATGGCCGCCTCGCCGGCCGCGCCGCACACCTGGGCCCGCACCCAGCGGTCGCCGACCCGCCGGCCGAGGACGCGCAGCTCGGCCAGGTCCTCGTCCACGCCCCGGAGGTTGCCCGGCGAGTCGACGGTCACGTGGGCGCGGTACATCAGGGTGACCGCGACCTCCCAGTCGCCGCCGTACCTGCGGGCGTTGGCGACGGACTCGGTCATGACCGGGCGGATGTCGGCCGGGCCGCCCAGGTAGTAGGCGGTCAGCGGCCAGACGATGCCCGGGAGCCGGGCGGCCCGGGGACCGCCGCACTCGTAGGCGGCCCGCACCCGCGCGACGTACTCCGGGACCTGGTCCCCGCCCGCGAGGTGGCCGGCGTCCGTCTCGGAGGTCAGGAACAGGTCGAGCATGCGCAGGTCCATCCGCAGCGCGGCCAGCGGGTGCCGGGCCGCGCCCGCGGGGTCGGCGAGGAAGGCGCCCACCGGGTCGGCGGCCGCCACCCGGGCCGCCAGGTCGCCCGCCGGCGCGCCGACGGGCAGGGTGTCCAGGGCGGCGCCCAGACGGAGCACCAGCCGCACCCAGCCGACCGCCTCCCGGCGGTGGCTGCGCAGCCACCAGAACCAGCCGATGGCCAGGACGACGGCGCCCGCCTCCGCCTCGTCACCCGCGCGGACCGCGCGGTCCAGGGCGGCACGGACGTTGTCCAGCTCGGTCTCCAGGCGGGAGAACCACGGCAGTTGGGCGGCCGACCGGAGCTGCGGCTCGGCCTCCTCCACCAGCGCGCGCACCCACGCGCGGTGGCGCCGCTCGGCCGCCGCGCGCAGTCCGGGGACCTCGGCCGCGCGCTCGGTGGCGTACTCGTGGATGGTCTCCAGCATGCGGTAACGCATGCCGGTGCCGGCCGGGCCGGTCGGGGCGGCGACCACGAGGGACTTGTCGACCAGCGCGCCGACCAGGTCCGCCACGGGGCCGGTGCAGACGGCCTCGGCCGCCGCGAGGTCCCAGCCGCCGGCGAACACCGAGACCTCGCGCAGCACCGTCCGCTCGCCCTCGTCCAGCAGGTCCCAGGACCAGTCGACGACCGCGCGCAGGGTCTGCTGGCGGGGCAGGACCGTGCGGCTGCCGGAGGTGAGCAGGCGGAAGCGGTCGTCCAGGCGGTCGGCGATCTGCCGGGGGGTCAGCAGCCTGAGCCGGGCCGCGGCCAGCTCGATGGCGAGCGGCAGTCCGTCCAGCCGGCGGCAGATCTCCGCGACGGCCTCCGTGTCGGCGAGCACCGCGCCGGCGTCGGGGCGGACGGCACGCGCGCGCTCGGCGAAGAGGCGGTGCGCCTGCTCGGGGACGAGCGGCTCCACCGGGCGCACCGACTCCCCGGGGACGCCGAGGGGTTCCCGGCTGGTCGCGAGGACCGTGAGCCCGGGGCACCGGGTGAGGAGGGTCTCGGCGAGGCCGGCGGCCGCGGCGATGACGTGTTCGCAGTTGTCGAGGACCAGGAGGGCGCTGCGCGGGGCGCAGTACTCGACCAGCAGGGCCGTGGGGTCGGCCTGCGGGGTGCCCAGCTCGTTGGTCAGCAGCACGGTCTCGCGCAGGCCGAGCGCGCTGACCACCGCGCCGGGTACCGCCTCCGGCCGGTCGAGCGGGGCCAGTTCGACCAGCCAGGCCGAGGGGTGGGCCGCGGCGGCCTCCTCGGCGAGGCGGGTCTTCCCGGAGCCGCCCGGTCCGGTGAGCGTGACCAGGCGGGCCCGGTGCAGGTCGGCGCGGATGGCCTCCAGTTCGGGTTCCCGGCCGACGAAGGACGTCAGACGGGGACGGAGGTTGCCGGTGCGCCCGGGAGGCCGGGCGGCGGGCGGCATCTGTGGGTGCTGTGTCCCCGGGGGAGTCGGGGCGGCGGGGTCCCGCTGTGTCAGCAACGACGCGTGCAGGTCCCTCAGTTCCCGGCCGGGGTCGGTGCCGAGGGTGTCGGCGAGGGTGCGGCGGGCGGACTCGTAGGCGGCGAGGGCGTCGGCCGGGCGGCCCGTGTCGCGCAGGGCCCGGATGAGCAGCACGTGCAGGGACTCGTCGTACGGGTGGGCGGCGGTCAGCTCCCGCAGCTCCGGTACGGCCTCCCGGGCGCGGCCCAGGCCGAGGGCGGCGGCGGCGCGGGCGCGGACCGCCTCCAGGCGCAGGGCCTCGGCGCGGGTGGCGGCGGTGCGGTCGGGGAGGTCGGCGAGGGCCGGGCCGTACCAGAGGGACAGCGCCTCGGTGAGGGTGCGGTGGGCGGTGGCCGGGTCGCCGGCGGCGAGGGCGGCGGTGCCGGTGCGGGTGAGCCGTTCGAAGACGTGGAGGTCCACGTCGTCCTCGGTGGCTTCCAGGCGGTAGCCGCCCGGGGTGGAGGTGACGGCGGTCCGGCCGAGGGCGCGGCGCAGACGGCCGACGAGGGCCTGGAGGGCGGCGGGGGCGTCCTGCGGCGGGATGTCCGCCCAGATCTCGTCGACGAGGGAGGCGGGGGTGCTGGTGCGGCCGGGGCGCAGGGCGAGGGCGGCGAGGAGCGCGCGCAGCCGCGGGCCGCCGACGGGTACGGGTGTGCCCTGGTCGTCCGCTGCTTGGGTCACGCCCAGGATTCCGTACCGCACCCGGACATTGTGGCGGGGGACGCGGACCCGGGGCACGGGGGTTTCGGCGGCGGCGCGGCGCCCCCGCCGTCGCGGACGCCCCGGACGGGCCTGTGCGGACGCACGGCGAGCACGACCGGACGGCCCGCAGGGGGCTACGGACCGACGGTCAGCCCTGACCGGCGCGGCCTGCGCACCACGGCGAACCCGGACCGGACCGACCCCCGCGCACCCACGGCCAACCCGAACCGGACCGGACCGGCCCCCGCGCATCCACGGCCAACCCGGACCGGACCGGACCGGCCTCCGCGCATGCACGGCCAACCCGGACCGGACCGGCGCGGCCCCCGCGCATGCACGGCCAACCCGAACCGGACCGGACCGGCCTCCGCGCACTCACGTGCGGAACCGAACCGGACCGGCCCCGGACTGCCCGGACCGGCCTCCTCAGCCCCCCGGTGTGAGCGCGCTGCGCCGTGGCTGGATCCCCGACGGGACCGCGCGGGAGCGGGCGGGGGTGCCGGTCCAGCAGGTGCCCCGGCGGGCGAGGAGGCGGCGGAGCCACACTTCGAGGGAGACGAGGTCGGCCAGGCCGTCCAGGGCGAGCGGTTCGCCCGCCGCGCCGGCCCGCAGGGCGTCGCGGACGACCCGTGCCTCCACCAGCCCGGCGTCGGCCAGCAGCGGGGTGGCGAAGAGGTCCAGCAGGGGATCGGCCGCGGCCCGCAGGCCCGCGCGCGCGGCGGCCGCCGTGGAGGCCTGGGAAGGAGCGCCCCAGCCGGCCGGGAGGTCGGTGACGCCGGCGCCCTCCAGGACCGTGCGGAGGATGGCCGCGCGGGCGCCGGGCCGGACGCGCAGGGCCTCGGGCAGGTCACGGCAGGCGCGGACGACCTGATTGTCGAGGAAGGGCGCGTGCAGACGCTGGGAGCGGATCTCCGCGGCCTGCTCCAGGACGCGGAGGTCGGCGGCGTGCCGGGCGAGGGCCGCACGGGCGCGGTAGTCGCCGGGCCGCAGCGCGCCGCTGGCGGAGCGGTCGGCCTCCGCCTGGAGGAGAACCGATACTTCAGCCAGTGCCTCGCCCGTCAGCCACCGGGCGGCGGGCCCGGGTGCGGCCCAGGTCAGCGCGGCGAGGGAGGCGTCGGCCGCGCCCTTGGGCTCGTCGAAGCGGCGCCGCATCAGCCGCTCGGCCAGCTCCTCCAGGCCCGCCCGGTACGGGGTGCGGGCCAGCCGCCGGGCCGCGCCGTACACGCGCGCGGGGACCAGCACCGAGCCGTCGGCGCGGGCGAGCGCGGTGACCGGCCGGACCAGATGGCGCCGCCGGCGGTCCACCAGGAGGTCGGCGAGCCGGGCCGGGTGGGCGTCCAGGACCTGGCGGGCGCCGTGGCCGGTGAAGTGGTCGGCGCTGCCGGCGGCGAGCCGCGCCCGGTGCCGGGCCGCCTGGACCAGGCAGGGGCCCGGTTCGTCGGTCAGGGGGCCGTCGAGGTCGGCGTACGGCAGGGTCTCCGCGCCGCCGGTGACCACGACGTGGTGCAGCCGGGGCCCCGCGGCGAGGGCGCCGGCACGTTCGAGTTCGGCCTCGTGGCCGGCCACGGCCAGGTCGTTGAAAGTGACGGCGAGGAGGCGTTCGCCGGCGCCCGTGCCGTGGCCGAGGAGCGTGCCGGGCCGGCCGGGCAGCCCGGCGGCCAGCAGCGCGAGGGTGGCGGAGGCGGGCCCGCCGGACAGGTCGGCGCCGACGCCGGGGACGGGCATCCCGCGTGCGGCCCGCCGCTCGGCCGGCCCCATGCCGGGCACCGGCCCGGGATCCAGGTCGGGCACGTGCCGGGGGGCCGACAGCCGGGTGCGGACCGCCTCCACGAGGGCGTCGCGCACGGCGTCCACGGCGCGGCCGGGGTCGGCCGGGGGCGCGGCCACCGCGAGGGAGGCGACCGGCTCGTACCCGGCGACCTCCCGGGCTCCGGCGCGCAGCACCAGCGCGTGCCCCGGCGGAATGCGCCGCACCCCCTCGTACGGGGTGGTGTCGCGCCGCGCGGCCGGCACGTCCGGGGCGGCGAGCAGGGCGGCGAGGTGGGTGAAGTCGAGCGGGGCCTCGACGAGGTCGGCGAGGGGCAGCGCGGCGGTGGCGTAGGCGGTGCCGCCGGCCCAGGGCGTGTAGAACACCGGCCGGGCGCCCGCCAGATCGCCGCACACGGTGACGCGGCGGCCGGCCTGGACGACGGCCGTGTAGCTGCCGGGCCAGGTGGTCAGGTGCCGCACCGCTCCCCCGCGCGCGGTGAACAGGCCGCGCCGCAGCTCCTCGTCGGTGGCGCCGCAGATGCCGAGGACGGCGATCCGGTGCCCGGCGTCGGCGTGCACCACGCGCACCTCGTCCGGCCGCCAGTCGCCGACGGCCCACAGCGGGTCCGGGTCGCCCCACAGGAGGTGGGAGCCGACCGGGTGCAGGGTCTCGCCGTCGTACCCGACCGTGCCCGCCGGTCCGGGCCCGGCGGCGCGCGCGGCGGTGCTGCTCCACCCCACCAACCACCGCATCGACGCCTCCGCGGACTGTGGACCACCCGTGCACCGTACGAACCGGACCCCATGCTGCCATGAAGGGCACGGCGCGGAGGCGCGGTGGCGCCGCCTTCGCCCGGGGGAGCCGGTGGTGCGGGCCGGGCGGACCGGCGGGCGGGCGGCGGGTGCCGGCGCCGTGCGGTGGGGGCGGCGGCCGACCGGTGCGGCGCGAATGCGCCCCCAATACGCTCCCCCAAAACCCCCCGTGCGCCCTCAAGTTCCATGGTCGCGGCGGACATACGCAGTACTTCTAAGGAATGATTTTCAGCCAAATCCACGGCGAGTCGCGCGCGATGAGCACGCTCCGTACAGGGCGGCGCCGGGCCCGGCGGCCCGCACACACGCACGGTCCGGGAGGCGGGTGACGCCTCCCGGACCGGTCCGCCACCCGCGGGGATGAAGGCGGCGGTGTCCCCCAGCCCACTGGATCCAGTACAGCGGGCCGACCCACGCACGAGCCATGGAACCGCTCTCCGGATGGCCGGAGAAGAGCGCACGGGCAGGCGCACGGCCACACGGCCGGGGGCACGCGGCGACGCCCCGTGCACGGTGCGTACAGGCCCGGCGCCCGCCCACGGACCACAATCCCGCCATCCGGAACAATGCCCCTTAACGCTTGGGATGCGGCGAACTACGCTGGGTTTACGAATGCCGCGTGGTTATGCCAGTGCGGCAGCCGTCTGTGTCGAGGGGTGGCGCATGTCCAGGGAGCAACGCGGGCCGAACGAGAAACTCGGCGCCGTTCTCGCCCTCGCGGGAATCAGCAACGCCGGCCTCGCCCGGCGTGTCAACGATCTGGGGGCCCAGCGCGGACTGACGCTGCGCTACGACAAGACGTCGGTGGCGCGCTGGGTGTCCAAGGGCATGGTGCCGCAGGGCGCCGCGCCGCACCTCATCGCCGCCGCCATCGGCCAGAAGCTGGGCCGTCCGGTGCCGCTGCACGAGATCGGCCTGGCGGACGCCGATCCGGCGCCCGAGGTGGGCCTCGCCTTCCCCCGGGACGTGGGCCAGGCGGTGAAGTCGGCGACCGAGCTGTACCGCCTGGACCTCGCCGGGCGCCGGGCCGGTTCCGGCGGCATCTGGCAGTCCCTCGCCGGCTCCTTCGCGGTCAGCGCCTACGCGACGCCCGCCTCACGCTGGCTGATAACCCCCGCCGACAGCTCGGTCGCGCGCGAGGCGGGCTCCGCCGAGGGGTCCGGCGCACCGCTCAAAGTCGGCCACAGCGACGTGCAGAAGCTGCGGGAGGCCGCCGAGGACGCCCGGCGGTGGGACTCCAAGTACGGCGGCGGGGACTGGCGTTCGTCGATGGTGCCGGAGTGCCTGCGGGTCGAGGCGGCGCCGCTGCTGCTCGGCTCCTACTCCGACGAGGTCGGCCGCGCCCTGTTCGGGGCCTCCGCCGAACTGACCCGGCTCGCCGGCTGGATGGCCTTCGACACCGGCCAGCAGGAGGCCGCGCAGCGGTACTACATCCAGGCGCTGCGGCTCGCGCGCGCGGCGGCGGACGTCCCGCTCGGCGGGTACGTCCTCGCCTCCATGTCGCTGCAGGCCACCTACCGGGGCTTCGGCGACGAGGGCGTGGACCTCGCGCAGGCCGCGCTGGAGCGGAACCGGGGGCTGGCGACCGCCCGCACCATGAGCTTCTTCCGGCTGGTCGAGGCGCGGGCCCACGCGCGCGCGGGCGACGCGCAGGCGGCGGGCGCGGCGCTGAAGGCCGCCGAGGGCTGGCTCGAACGGTCCCGGGAGGGCGACAACGATCCCTCCTGGCTCGGCTTCTACGGATACGACCGGTTCGCCGCCGACGCCGCCGAGTGCTACCGCGACCTGAAGGCGCCCCGGCAGGTGCGGCGCTTCACCGAGCACGCCCTGTCCAAGCCGACGGAGGAGTTCGTGCGCTCGCACGGGCTGCGGCTGGTCGTCTCGGCCGTCGCCGAGCTGGAGTCCGGCAACCTCGACGCGGCCTGCGAGCAGGGCGTGCGGGCCGTGGAGGTGGCCGGGCGGATCTCGTCGGCGCGGACCACCGAGTACGTGAAGGACCTGCTGCACCGGCTGGAGCCGTACGGGGACGAGCCGCAGGTGGTGGAGTTGCGGGAGCGGGCCCGGCCGCTGCTGATGACGACCGCGTAGGCCGGGGCTCCCGGCGTCCGCCGGGCCCGCCCGGCCGTGACCCGGCGTGTCTGCGCGTGCGCGGGCGGTGCGCGGCCGCCCGCGCTCGTCGGCGCCGTCCGTGCCGCCCCGCGTTTGAAGGCACTGTCAGTGGCGCAGTGCACTATCGGAGGCGGAGGTGGTGCGGGTGTGGGCCGGGGCGTACGACTGTGACGTGCTGGTGATCGGCGGGGGAATCGTCGGGCTGTCGACGGCGTACGCGATCACGCGGGCCGCGCCGGGCACGCGGGTGACCGTGCTGGAGAAGGAGGCCGGGCCCGCCCGGCACCAGACGGGCCGCAACAGCGGCGTCATCCACAGCGGGATCTACTACCGCCCGGGCTCGCTCAAGGCGCGGTACGCGGTGCGGGGCGCCGCCGAGATGGTGAAGTTCTGCGCCGAGTACGGCATCGCGCACGCCGTCACCGGCAAGCTGATCGTCGCCACCGAGCGGGCGGAGCTGCCGCGGCTGCACGCCCTGGTGCAGCGGGGCCGGGAGAACGGCATCCCGGTGCGCGAGCTGGGCCCCGCGCAGATCGCCGCGTACGAACCGGAGGTGCGCGGTCTCGCCGCGATACACGTCGGGACGACCGGCGTGTGCGATTACGCGGCCGTCGCCCGGGAGCTGGCCCGGGCCTCCGGCGCGGAGATCCGGTACGGCGCGCGGGTGGTCCGGGTCGACCGGCGGCCGGAGCGGGGCGTGGCCGTGCGCACCGCGGCCGGCGAGGTCGTCCGCGCCCGCGTGCTGGTGAACTGCGCCGGGCTGCACTGCGACGAGGTGGCCCGGCTGACCGGCGACGAGCCCGGGATGCGGATCGTGCCGTTCCGCGGGGAGTACTACGAGCTGGCGCGGCCGGGCCTGGTGCGGGGCCTGGTGTATCCGGTGCCGGACCCGGCCTTCCCGTTCCTCGGGGTGCACCTGACGCGCGGGATCGACGGCGGGGTGCACATCGGCCCGAACGCGGTGCCGGCGCTGGCCCGGGAGGGGTACGGCCGGCGGGACGTACGGCCCCGGGAGCTGGCCGGGACCCTGGCCTGGCCGGGCGCGTGGGCGATCGCCCGCCGGCACTGGCGCTACGGCGCGGGCGAGCTGTACCGCTCGGTGTCCAAGAGAGCGTTCCTGGAGGCGGTGCGAAGACTGCTGCCCGCCGTGACCGCCGCCGACCTGCGGCCGGCGCCGGCCGGGGTGCGGGCGCAGGCGGTGCTGCGGGACGGGACGCTCGTGGACGACTTCCTGATCCGGGAGGCGGCACGGGCCGTGCACGTGCTGAACGCGCCCTCGCCCGCGGCCACCGCCTCCCTGCCGATCGGGCGGGAGATCGGGCGCCGGGCACTGGGCCTGCTGCGCTCGGCGGACTGACCCGCCCGGACCCTTAAAATCGGTCGTACTGTGGCTGACTCACCGAACTCCCCCGATGCCCCGCCCGCGGCCCCCCACGCCGGCGGCGAGCCCGTCCGGCACACCCGGGCCAAGGGCGAGCCGCGCTTCCCGGACGGGCCCAGGGCCGATCCCGCCGGCTCGCACTTCGAGCGCCGGATCCGCAGCTTCCAGCCGCGCCGCAGCCGGGTGACGGCCGGGCAGGCCGACGCGCTCCAGCGGCTGTGGCCCAAGTGGGGGCTGGACATCGACGGACAGCGGGTCCTCGACCTCGGCGAGCTGTTCGGCGACGACCGGCCCGTGGTGCTGGAGATCGGCTTCGGGATGGGCGAGGCCACCGCGCAGATGGCCGCGGGCGACCCGGACACCAACATCCTCGCCGTCGACGTGCACACGCCCGGCCAGGGCAACCTGCTGGCCCTCGCCGACCGCAACGGCCTGTCCAACATCCGGGTGGCCAACGGCGACGCGATCATCCTGCTGCGGGAGATGCTCCGCCCGGACGCGCTGGACGGGCTGCGCGTCTACTTCCCGGACCCCTGGCCCAAGAAGCGGCACCACAAGCGGCGGCTCATCCAGCCCGAGTTCCTGACGCTCGCCGCGAGCCGGCTCAAGCCCGGCGCGGTCCTGCACTGCGCCACGGACTGGGAGCCGTACGCCGAGCAGATGCTGGACGTGCTCACCGCGCACCCCGGCTTCGAGAACACCCGGCCGGACGGCGGTTACGCGCCGCGCCCGGAGTTCCGGCCGCTGACCCGTTTCGAGGGACAGGGACTGGACAAGGGTCACGTGGTGCACGATCTCCTGTTCCGCCGCGTACCCCACGACCGGGACCGCTGACCCGCGCCGGACCGCCCGACCGCACCGCCGGGCCCGGACCGTCCCGATCATCCGACCAGCCCCTCGTCCCGCCACCGTTAGGGTCGATGCCGTGGCCACCAGTCCTCCGTTCCCGACGTATCCCCCGAGCCCCGGCGACGGTGTGCTCCACCACCCGCACTGGTGGCAGCGCAGGTGGGTGCGGTACGGGGCGCTGAGTTCGCTGCTCGCCCTGTCCGGCCTGGTCATCCTCGCGCTGGTCCGGCGGCAGACCGGCACGGAGGGCTTCCTCGTCGGCCTCGGTCTCGGCGTGCTGCCGGTGCCCTGGCTGATAGCCGCCTTCCGCTGGCTGGACCGGGTGCGGCCGGGGCCCTGGCGGAACCTGGTCTTCGCCTTCGCCTGGGGCGCCTGCGCGGCGGCGCTCATCGCCATCGTGGCCAACAGCTTCGCGACCAGATGGATCGCCACCTCCACCGCGGACCCGGCGAGCGCCGACACCCTCGGCGCCACCGTGATAGCGCCGATCGTGGAGGAGTCCGCCAAGGCCGCCGCCGTCCTGCTGGTGTTCCTCTTCCGCCGGCGGGACTTCACCGGGATCGTGGACGGGATGGTGATAGCGGGCGTCACCGCCACCGGGTTCGCGTTCACCGAGAACATCCTCTACCTCGGCACGGCCTTCGGCACCGACCAGCTCACCGGCGGGCGCGGCATCGCCTCCGTCACCGCCGCCACCTTCTTCGTGCGCATCGTGATGTCCCCGTTCGCGCACCCGCTGTTCACCGTCCTCACCGGCATCGGCTTCGGCATCGCCGCGCTGTCCGCCGACCGGCAGCACGTGCGGCGCGTCCTGCTGCCGGCCGGCGGACTGCTCCTCGCGATGGGCATGCACGCCTTCTGGAACGGCTCGGCCACCTTCGGCGAGTACGGCTTCTTCGCCGTCTACGGCGCCTTCATGGTGCCCGCGTTCGGGCTGCTGACCTGGCTCGCGGTCCGGACCCGGCAGCGGGAGCTGCGCACTGTGCGGGCGGAGCTGCCGGCGTACGCGGCGGCCGGCTGGATCGGTCCGGCCGAGCCGTTCACGCTCGGCTCGATGGCGGCGCGCCGGATGGCCCGGGACTACGCCCGGCACCACCACGGCCGCCCGGCGGCGCGGGAGGTGGCCCGGTACGAGGGGTACGCCACCTCGCTGGCGCTCCTGCGGCGGCGCGGGCGCGCGGGCAGGGTCGGGGCGGACTTCACCGTGCGGGAGCGGGAGCTGCTGGACGAGCTGTGGCAGCGCCGGCACGTGGCCCGGCCGGCGCTGGAGTACGCGGCCCGGGCCTCGGCACCGGCCCGGCCGGTGTACGCGGGGCCGGTGGCCTACGGGTACGGGTATCCGGCGGTGCCGTACCCCGCGTACAACCCGTACCGGACGTAGCCGGACCGCGTGCGGCCGCCCCGGCCGGTCCGGACGGGTGCGGCCCGGCATGATCCGAACGAGACGTTCTAGGCCGACGCCTCCGTCAGCTTGGCCACCTCGGCCTCCGTCAGCTTCAGCTCCGCCACGCCGAGCAGCGCCGGGAGCTGCTCCACCGTGCGCGCCGAGGCGATCGGGGCGGTGACCGTCGGCTGGGCGGCCAGCCAGGCCAGCGCGACCGTGGCGACCGGGGCCTCGTGGGCCGCGGCGACCTCGTCCAGGGCCGCCAGCACCTTCTGGCCGCGCGCGGAGTCCGCGTGGGCCTGGGCCTGGCCGGCCCGGGCGCTGTCGACGGTCGTACCGGGCCGGTACTTGCCGGTCAGGAAGCCCGAGGCGAGCGCGAAGTACGGGACGGCGGACAGGCCCTCGCGGCCGGCGACGTCCTGGAGCGCGCCCTCGTAGGTGTCGCGGGAGACCAGGTTGTAGTGCGGCTGGACGGCGACGTAGCGGGCGAGGCCCTCGCGGTCGGAGAAGCCGAGGGACTCCTCCAGGCGCTCGGCGCTGATGTTGGAGGCGGCGATGTGCCGGACCTTGCCGGCCTTCACCAGCTCGTCCAGCGCGCCGATGATCTCCTCGACCGGCACCTCGGGCTGGTCGAAGTGGGTGTAGTACAGGTCGATGTAGTCGGTGCCCAGACGGCGCAGGGAGGCGTCGGCGGCGGCCTTGACGGTGCCGGCGGACAGGCCCTGGAACTCGGGATGCTGGCTGACCTTGGTCGCGATGACCACGTCGGAGCGGTTGCCGCGCTCCGCGAGCCACTTGCCGATGATCGTCTCGGACTCGCCGCCCTTGTTGCCGGGAACCCAGGCCGAGTAGACGTCGGCGGTGTCGATGAAGTTGCCGCCCGCGGCCGTGTAGGCGTCGAGGACGGCGAAGGAGGTCTGCTCGTCGGCCGTCCAGCCGAACACGTTGCCGCCGAGGGAGAGCGGGAAGACCTCGAGGTCGGAGGAGCCGAGTGTACGAAGTGACGTCATACCCGGTGCCAACGCCGGCGGCGGGCGATCGCATCCCGCCCCCGGCGCCGGGTTTCACGGCGCGGGCGGCGGGAGCGGAGGCCCGCCGCCCGGATCAGACCGGGCCGGGACCGGACCAGAACCTGATCAGGACCGGTGCGGGACCCGGGCCCGCGAGCCCGGACCGGTCCGGTCGAGGGACCCGGGTCAGGGGCGGGTCAGGGGTTGAGGCCCTTGTCGCGCAGCCACGCCATCGGGTCGATGCCGGCGGGCGCGCCGCCGGGGTGGACCTCCAGGTGCAGGTGCGCCCCGGTGACGTTGCCGGTGGAGCCGACGCGGCCGATGACCTCGCCGGTGGCGACCTTCTGGCCGGCGGTGACGTTGATCGAGGACTGGTGGCAGAACCACAGCTCGGTGCCGTCGTCCAGGGTCAGGATCGTGCGGTAGCCGTAGGAGGAGCCGGCCCAGCCCGCTTCGGTGATCGTGCCGTTGTGCACGGCCTTGATCAGGGTGCCGGCGGCGGCGGCGAAGTCCAGACCGGTGTGGTGGCCGGAGGACCACATGGTCCCGCCCTGACCGAACGTGGCGGTGATCGTGTAGGCGGAGGTCGGCAGCGCGTACTGCTTGGCCAGCTCGGCCAGCCGCTTCTCCTGCGCCGCCTTCTCGGCCTGCGCCTTGGCCTTCTCGGCGTCGGCCTGCGCCTTGTGCTGGGCGGCGACGGCCTCGGCGGCGGCCTCCTTCTCGGCCTGCGCGGCGGCCTCGGCGCTCTGCTTCCCGACGGCGGCGAGCGCGGCGGCGGTGGCCTTGCTGTCGGCCTGGCCCTGCTGCTGCTCGGCCTGCGCCATGATCCGGCTGCGCAGCAGTTCGCCCGCGTCGGCGTCGCCCCGGGTGTCCCCGGCGGCCACGGCGACGGTGCTGAGCGCGGCGGTCGCGGTGGCCTCGGACGCCTGGTCGTCGGCGGAGCCGTCGTCGAAGAGGGAGCCCACGGAGGGCAGGTCGGGCAGGGCGAGGGGTACCGGCGGCTTGCCGGAGTTGGCGCTGGCCATGCCGCCCGCGCCGACCGCGGCGATGACGCCGACGCCGAGGACGGTGGAGCTGCGCGCGAAGCCGCCGCGCTGCTTGGCGACCCGGTGCCGGCCGCGGACCGGGGCGACGGATTCCTCGGTGGGGTTCCACTCCTCCCACGGGCCGTCGTCGGCGGGGTGGGCGCCGTAGCCGAAGATCTCGGGCTCGGACTCGCGCTGTGCCGGTATGGACAGGGCTTCGGGGGCAGGCCGGTTGGACGCCACGCGGGCGCGCTCCTTTCCTTCCTCCGCCTACCGGGTTAGCTGACGGGTTCGGAGCAGGAAGGTCTCCTACGCGCGTATACCGGTCGTGGGCTCCCCTGAGTCCACTGCGGTACCCGCGTGATTCACCCCAAAATGGTGGTTCCCCGGTTCCCTTGCGGGATTCGGCGCGTGCGCGCGGAGCCGCCTTCTGTGACGGCTGGGACGACCGCGCTGCGTTATCGAACGTTAATAGACTTGCCAGTCACTTTCCAAGCCGTTCAGCGTGATCATTACCGTTTTCGGTGGTGGAGTTATCCCTCAATACCCCGGCAAACCCGACGAGTTGACCGACGCCCGGGAATGTTCAGCAGTCACCCCGGGTTTTGATGGTGACTCAGTTGTTATGCGCACGGCGCCCGTCCGATCACCCTCCGTGACGCACGGCGGGCCGCGGAGAAGCGATGTGCGAGCACCCCTGTGGATGACGTACACTGGAGTCACAACGACGCGGGGTGGAGCAGCTCGGTAGCTCGCTGGGCTCATAACCCAGAGGTCGCAGGTTCAAATCCTGTCCCCGCTACTGAAGGCCGAGGGCCCGGAATCCAGTGGATTCCGGGCCCTCGGTGTTTCCCCGCGTGCCCGGGGGCTCAGCCCGGCAGATGGGCGTTCGGCGCCTTGGCCAGGCCCGCCAGCTCCGGCAGTACGACGACCCGGGCGCCCGCGGCCGTCAGCACACCCGTCCCGTCCGCCGCGGTCACGAACGTGTCGGGCTCCCGCCAGGCGGTGACCACCCGGCGTACCCCCGCCCGCAGGATCAGCTCGGCACAGGGCGCGGGCCGGGAGGCGCGGCGGGCACACGGCTCCAGGCTGCTGTAGACCGTGGCGCCGGGCAGCCGGGGATCGGCCGGATCGGTCTTGGCGAGCGCGGCCTCCTCCGCGTGCACCACGGGATCGCCGCCCTCGCGCGAGTGGCCCCGGGCCAGTTCCGTGCCGTCCGCCGCGACCACCACCGCGCCGACGCTGAACGCCGTCTCCGAGGGCGGGCACAGGGCCGCGAGGTCGCAGGCGGTGCGCAGCCAGTGGCGGTCGGCGGCGGTGGCGTCCGGGCCGGCGCCGGGGGCCGTGGGCGCGTACCGCATGAGGACCACGTCCTCGATCCGGCGGGTATCGAGCAGCCGCAGCCGTCCGCCCTGGTAGGCGCCGGGTCCGAACAGCCGCGGGGCGGCGGGGTCGCCGACGAACAGCGGGGCGAGGACGAGCTGGAGTTCGTCGGCGAGACCCTGCTGGAGGAGCTGGGTGTGGACCGTGCCGCCGCCCTCGACCATCAGGCGCTCCACCCCGCGCACGTCGCGCAGGTGCTCCAGCAGGGTCCGCCAGTCCAGGGCGGGGCCGAGCGGGACGACGTCGGCGGTGCGGCCGAGGAGCCGGGCGGCCCGTGCGGCGCCCCGGTCGGTCGTGCAGACCAGCTTGTCGCCGCCGGTGTGCCAGAAGCGCGCCGCCGGGTCGAGATCGCCGGAACCGGTGACGGTGACCTTCAGCGGGTACTCCGGTCTGCCCGCCGCCCGCCGGGCCGCGCGCCGCCCGGCGGAGTTGACCAGCAGGCGCGGGTTGTCGGCGCGGAGGGTGCCGGCGCCGACGAGGACGGCGTCGGCCCAGGCCCGCACCTCGTCGACCCGGTCGAAGTCGGCCGGGCTGGACAGCAGGAGCCGCTCGGGGCCGGTGTCGTCCAGACAGCCGTCGAGGGAGACGGCGGCGGACAGCAGCACGTACGGCAGGGGCATGGCGCTCTTTCTTCCGGGGCGGACGGATTCTTCCGGACGGACGGTTCCGGGGCGAACAGCGGATTCTTCCGGGGCGGAAGTGGCTTCTTCGGGGCGGGCGGTGGCACGGCCGTCTTGGTTCAAGTTTTAAACAAACCTACACTGGCGATATGACGACCCGCTGGCTCACTCCCGAGGAGCAGCGCGCCTGGCGCGCCTACATCGCCGCCTCCCGCCTCCTGGAGGACGCGGTCGACCGGCAGCTCCAGCAGGAGGGCGGCATGCCACACCTGTTCTACTCGGTGCTGGCCAACCTCTCCGACGCCCCCGGCCGGCGGCTGCGCATGACCGATCTCGCCGAGACACTGAAGATCACCCGCAGCCGGCTGACGTACGTGGTGAACCGGCTGGAGCGGGACGGGCTGGTGCGCCGGGAGAACTGCCGCGAGGACAGGCGCGCCTCGCTCGCGGCGCTGACGGACGAGGGGCGGGCCGTCCTGGAGCGTACGGCGCCCGGGCATGTCGAGACGGTCCGCACCCTGCTGTTCGACCGGCTCACCGAGGAGCAGGTGGGGCAGCTCGAGGAGATCTGCACGGGCATCGCGCGCGGCTTGCAGGGCGAGGGCACGGATCCCGGGGCGGACGACGTGCCCTGGCGGCGCCGTTCGTCCCCCTGCTGACCCGGGCGGTTCCCGTACCGGAGACCCCGAGGCCCGGCGGGGTCAATTGCTTTAACTTTTAAGCACAAGGTAGGGTCCGGTCCACCACTGCTTCAAATGTGAAGCACCTCGCCCGGAGGGATTCCGCATGCCCGACCTCCCCGCCGCCACCCCGCGCGCCCGCGTCCGGGTACCGCTGCGCTTCGCCGACGGCTACCGCGCCGACGCCGAACTCGTCACCTTCCACGGTCTCACCGACGGCCGGGAGCACCTCGCCGTCGTCCTGGGCGAACCCGGCCCGGTCCCGCTGGTGCGGCTGCACTCCGAGTGCCTGACCGGCGACGTCTTCGGCTCGGCGCGCTGCGACTGCGGCCCGCAACTGCGCGAGGCGGTCGAGCGCGTCGCCGGCCGCGGCGGCATCCTGCTCTACCTGCGCCAGGAGGGCCGGGGCATCGGCCTCTACAACAAGCTGGACGCGTACGCCCTCCAGGACCAGGGCCTGGACACCTACGAGGCGAACGCCGCCCTCGGGCTCCCGGAGGACGCCCGTGACTACACGGCCGCCGCGCAGATGCTCACCGCCCTCGGCGTCACCGAGCTGGACCTGCTCTCCAACAACCCCGACAAGGCCGAGCAGTTGCGCGCGCGGGGCATCACCGTACGGGAGCGGGTGCCCACCGGCGTCTTCACCACCGCCCACAACGTCCGCTACCTGCGGGCCAAGGCCCTCCACACCCGGCACACACTGCCCCTGCCGGAGCTGCCCGACCTGCCCGAACTGCCGGACCGAACGGACCTCACGGACCTCACGGAGCTGACTGCGGGGTAACTCGGAGGTCGGCGGACGCTCAGCCGTACTCCCAGACGGCTCGGCCCGGCCCAAACGGGTCACGGCGGCGTCCCAGGCGCAGGCGGCGAGCAGGGAGCCCAGCGTGAACAGGCAGAGCGCGAGGACGTAGGTCCGCTGGGCGCCGATCCGGGCCATCGCCCAGGCGGCGACCGGGATCACCGCGGCGAGCGCGAGCGGGTACACCGGAGCGTGCTCACCGCCGTCGCCCTCAGCCCGCGTAGGGGCGCTCGGCGCGTGCGGTGCGCAGGGCACGGCCCCACCACAGGAGCTGGCCGAGCATGCCCTTGGCGGCGCCGGCGCAGACCTCGGCGTCGCGCGGCACGCCGTCCTCGCCCAGGCCGGACCAGGGGCCGTGCAGGCTGACCGAGTCCCGCACGGTCACGGCGTGCAGCTCGGCGAAGACCAGCCGGAGCTGCTCGACCGCGCGCAGACCGCCGCCGAGACCGCCGTACGACACGAAGCCGACCGGCTTGGCCTGCCACTCGCGCAGGTGCCAGTCGAGGAGGTTCTTCAGGGCCGCCGGGAAGCTGTGGTTGTACTCGGGCGTGACGACGACGAACGCGTCGGCGGCGGCGAGCCGCGGCGAGACGTCCCGCAGCGCGGCGACGGCCGCGGGGCCCGGCGTGCCGCCCCAGCCCGGCATCACCAGCGGCAGGCCGACGGCGGCGAGGTCGACGACGTCGAACTCGGCGTCGGGTGCGGCCGTGGCGGCGGTGCCGAGGAACCAGTCGGCGACCGCCGGCCCGAGGCGCCCCTCGCGCACGCTGGCGATGATCACGGCGACGCGGAGCGGACGGTCCGCCGCGGCGGTACGGGCCTCGGTGACGGAATCGGTAACGGACACGGCAGTCCCCCATGAGCGGTCGCTGAGCGGGCCCCGGACGAGACCCGCGACAGCAAGCTACAACGCTCGTTGTAAAAATTACAATGGTCGTTGTAACTCGGTTAAGGTGGGCCGAGCGCGAAGGAGGCGGCGTGGGCGAGACGAACGAGTCCCGGCTGGACCGGGCGCGGCGCGAGGTACCGCCGCGCAAGCTGCAGAAACAGATGGCCATCGCGAGCGCCGCCTGCACGGTCTTCGGCCGCGAGGGCTATGCGCGCGCCTCGGTCGACGCGCTCGCCGCCGCGGCCGGTGTGTCCACGCGGACGCTCTACAACCACTTCCCCGGCGGCAAGGCCCAGCTCTTCGAAACGGTCGTGACCTGGACGTCGAGCGAGGTCCGCGACGCCCAACTGGCCTGCCTGCGCACGGTCCTGGACCCCGCGCGCCCGGCACGCCCCGAGGAACTCGAACGCGACCTCGTCGCCCTGGCCCGCGGCTTCATCGGGCTCATGACGGAGTACGCCAACCACTTCGCCCTGGTCCGCCACATCCACGCGGAGGCCGACCACGTGCCTCCCGAGGTCCTCACCGCCTGGCACGAGGCCGGCTCCGCCCCGGTCGGCCGGGCCCTCACCGAGGCGATGACCCGCCTGGAGAAGGCGGGCCTGCTCAACCTCCACGGCGACGCGTCCCTGGCGGCGGGCCAGTTCATGGCCCTGATCTCCCACACGATCGTCCAGTTCACCCACTACGGCGTCCTCCCCCTCCCTCCCACGGAGCGGGACCGCCTCATCGACGGCGGGGTGAACACGTTCCTACGGGCGTACCGGACGCCGTGACGAACGGACAGGACCCCAGCTCGGCGCTGCTTCAGAATGCTCCTGATCCCGGCCGCTTGCGGGGCGTCCGGGCCGGGAGTCAGACCGCCTGGGTGTGCGGGACGGTCAGGGCGTTCTCCCGGGCCGCGGCCCGGATCGGGCACACCGCGGACAGCCGTGACACGCGCCGCCCCCCGCCGAGCACACCGCCGTCCGGACCGATCAGGAGCGCCGAGCGGGACAGGACCCGCGAGGCGAGCCGGGCGCCCCGCAGCGAGGGGTCCTCCGCCAGGGCGGCGGCCAGCGAGGCCACGGCCGCCCGGGTACGGCGGACCAGACAGGGCTCAGCATGGACGGCCCACACGGGCAGCCGGGCGGCTGCCGTCACGAGCGCGTCGAACGACGGCAGCCCGCAGTCCGTCACCATCAGCACGGCCCGCCACGACTCCCCCTCCCGGGCGCGCAGGAGGGCCGGCAACCGGTGCTGTGGGGCGAGCAGGGCGAGGACGTCACCGGTGCCCCCACCGGTCCGTACGGCGAGCCCCGTCGCCCGTGCCTGCGCGGCGAGCAGCCCGGCCAGTCCGGTGCTGTCCTGGTCGTCGTCGTACGCCACCGTCAGCGCCCTCGCGGCGAGGGCGAGCGCGGCGTCGGCCAGCGCGCGGGCGAGGTGGGTCTCGTCGGGTGCCCAGCTCAGCGCGGGCGCGCGGCCGGGAAGCAGCGGCAGGAGACAGGGCAGTCCGGCCTGCCGGTAGACGTCCAGCGCGCCGTCGGCGACCGACGGGTCGGCGTGGCCGACGACCGCCGTGAAGCCGCCGGCCACCACGGTGTGCGCGACACCGGGTGTCTCGTGGAAGACCTGCCAGTCGGCCGTTCCCGGGGCGCCGCCACGGAGCCGGTCCACCTCGCCGAGGAGGACGGTGCCCGCGGCCGTTCGCGGCCCGGTGAGCGGGGCGACGACGGCGACGGCCGGTCCGGACACGGCGGTCAGCCCCAGATGAGGGAGTCGGAGCCGGCGGCGACGGCCGTGGTGCCCGCCGCCGGTGCACCCGCGACGCAGACGCCGCCCGCGAGCAGGGCGGCGAGGGCGACGGCGGAGGCGACACGCCGGAGCCGACGCCGGACGGACGCGGGGGACGGGACGGACGCGGCGGACGGAGCGGGCATGGCGAACCTCCGGGATCGGGGTGGGCTGGGTGTGCGGTGCGCGAGTACGCGGTGTGCCGTCAGCATGTGCCGGGACGGTCACCCACCGCCATGTCTCCGCTGGTTCCGGGACCGGCCATGGCCAGGGCCGGACGGCTTCGCCCGTTCCCGCCGCGTCCGTATGCCGGACCTTGTCTGGCCAGCTGAGCAGGGACGTTCCTAAGATCCACTGGGCGCCCGGCCGGGGGGCGGTCGCGCCGGGGGACGACAGGGAGGGGCCCGATGGATGTGAAGGAGCGTGCGCAGGAGCTCTATCGCATGGCGTTGGAGGATGCGAACTGGCACCCCGAGAGCGTGATCGGCGAGCGCGGCTGGAGCGACGCGGAGTTCGCCGACGCCCTCCAACTCCTCAACAGACTAAGCCTGTTCGTGCCGGCCCCGGACAGCGGGAACGGGTGGACGGCGCTGTCGCCCGACACCGCGCTGCGCAATCTCCTCGTGGAGGAGGAGCAGCACACGGCCGGGCTGCTCAGCTCCGTGCAGCGGACGCGTTCCGCACTGACGCGGATCCTCACGGACTTCCAGCCGGTGTACGCACGGGAGTTGCTCCCGGTGCGGATGGAGGTGGTGACCGGTGCCGCGAACGTCTCGGCGGCGCTGGAGGACGTGTCCCGGCGTGTCGAGGAGGAGGTGCTGTCGCTGCACCCCGGACGCGCGCTGCCCGCTCAGATGGTCGAGTCGGGCCTGGGGCGGGACCTCGCGGTGATCGGGCGCGGGGTGCGCATGCGCACGATCCACCTGGGTTCCGCGGCGGCCGTGCCGCACATGGCGTCCTACCTGCGCCGGCTGAGCGCGGCCGGGGCGCAGGTGCGCACCGCGCACACGCTGCCGCTGCGGCTGATCGTCGTGGACAGCTCGACCGCGCTGGTACCGGTGCCGCCGTCGGCCATCGGTGAGATCACGGCGGTGATCCTCCGGGGAGAGACGCTGGCCGGAGTGTTCCGGGAGATCTTCGAGCACTGCTGGGCGGCGGCGAACGTGCTGACCGACGCGGCGGCCGGGCCGGACGGCGCATGGCGCCCCGAGGGACGCCACCTGGAACTGCTGCGGATGCTCGCGGGCGGACTCACCGACGAGGCCATGGCCCGCAAGCTCGGCATCTCCGAACGCACGATCCGCCGCCTCGTCTCCGAGCTGACCGAACGCCTCGGTGCCGCCAGCCGCTTCCAGGCCGGGGCCTGTGCCGTCCGGCTCGGCTGGCTGGACGCCTGATCTCCCACCGCGGCCTCAGAGCCTGTCCGACGGATCCCGTCCCGGACGCGAAGGCCCGGCCCCCCTCTCTCACTGCCTCAAGAGCGTGCGGGGCACCCCCATCGCCCCGCCTCACCTGCGCCGACGAGGCGCCGTCACTGTCCCGCGACCTGATCCGCCGGACGGGCCCCGGCACCCGTGGCCCCGGCTCCCGTCCCTGTGACCGCCGTCTCCGTGGCGTTCGCGGCTCCCCGTTCCCGGTCCGCCACCGCCCTCCCCCACGCCGTGCCGGCGAGCACCAGGACAGCGCCGAGCAGGCCCGGCCAGCCGGGCCGGTCCCCGCCGACGGCGATGCCGACCGCCGCGGCCCACACCGGCTCGGTGCCGAGCAGCAGGCTCACCCGGGACGGGGAGGTACGGCGCACCGCCCACATCTGCACGAAGAACGCGAACAGGGTGCAGAACGCGGACAGATAGAGCAGCCCGAGCCAGTCCCCGGCGCCGAAGCCGGCCGCGGCCGCCCAGGGCGAGGCACCGGTGCCCGGCAGCGCCACCAGCGCGGCGAACACGACGACCGCCCCGCCCAGCTGGACGGTGGTCAGCGACAGCGCGTCCGCCCCGCGTACCGACTCCATCCTGGACATGGCCAGGACATGCACGGTACGGACGACGGCGGCCCCCAGCATCAGCAGGTCGCCGCCGTTCGGGGCGCTGAAACCGGCGCCCTGGGTGAGCAGCGCCACGCCGAGCACCGACAGCCCGGCGGCCGCCATGAAGGCGCCCGGCAGCCGGGTGCCGCGCACCCGGCTCTCGGCCAGCGGGGTGAACACCATGGTGAGGCTGATGATCAGCCCGGCGTTGGTCGCCGAGGTGTGCACCACGCCGTACGTCTCCAGCAGGAAGATCCCGGCGAGGATCAGTCCCAGCAGTCCGGCCCCGCGCAGTTGCACGGCGTTCAGGCCGCGCAGCCGCCGCCAGCCCGCGGCGACCAGCACCGGCAGCACCACGGCGAACCGCAGCACCAGCACGGCCAGCACGGTCCGTTCCGTGGTGACACCCTTGGCGGCCAGATAGCTGGAGCCCCACACCACCGCGACCAGCAGGACGGGAAGATCGGTCAGCCGGCCGCTGCGGGCCGCGGTGACGGTCATGGGCACTCCTCTGCGGAACTGGGGACGACGGTGCTGCGAAGACGGTGCTGCGAAAGAGGCGGGCGCCGGGCGCGCGCGGGGCCGGCCCTCAGCGCGCTGTGTACGCGATCACCAGGACGTCACGGTGTGCGGGCAGCGCCGGATCCACCGGGTGCACCGGGGTCACCGAGTGCAGCGTGCGGCGGTCGTCGCCCAGCAGCAGGTCACCGGGCTCGGACAGCGTAGTCGTCAGCAGGTGGGCGCCCGAGTCGGCGTACACCCCGCTCTCGCCGCCGACGACGTTGGTGCGGCCGATCAGCAACGAGGTGATGAAGGTGACCCCGTCGCGGTGCCGGCCCTCGGGAGCGGGCTGGCCCACCTGTCCGTCGGCGGCGCTGATCCGGTACGGGTGCAGCTTGACGTTCCAGCGCCGGGTGCCGTCTGTCCCCCGGCCGAGGGCGGAGCTGAAGATCCGGCCGAGCGTGACGAGCACCGAGCGCAGCAGCGGGTCGCCCACGAACGACACCGTCAGCGGGTCGAAGATCCGCTCGATGCCGCCGTTGAGCGGGTTGACGTCGGTGTCCTGCCGGTACGGCTCGTGCGGCAGCAGCGTCAGCTCCCCCGCGGCCGGATCCAGGTCGAACTGGCCGTAGCGGCGGAAGCGGTACGTGCCGCCGTCGGCCATGTAGGCGTCGAGGGTCAGCTCGTCCCAGTGCGCGGCGAACCGCGCCCAGTCGGAGGCGTCGGCACCGAGCAGCGAGGACAGCGCGGCCGACGGCATCAGATGCCCGCCGGGCCCGGACAGGGCGGCGACGGCGTCGAGGGCGGCGGGGTGGGCGAGGGCGGTGGTCATGGGTGCGACTCCGTACGTCGTGAAGCGGGGTGTGGTCAGGCGGTCGCGGGAAGCAGCGCGGGGACGGCGGGAGCGTCGAACGGCGCCGACTCGGCGGCGATCGCCAGTTCCTCCCACTCCTCCCGGTCCCGCAGGTACAGCGGCCGGCCGGCGGTGATGGACCGGGTGTCGGCACCGCCCGTGCGCAGCCGCCAGGTGACGCTGCCGCTGGTCCGGGACGCGCAGGCGTCGACGAACGACTGGGCGGCCAGCCGCAGTTCTCCGAACCACCGGCCCTCCAGCGCCTCCCGCACCCAGAGCTGCTCCAGGTGCCGCTTCTGCAGGACGAGTTCGGCGTCCAGGCAGGCGCTCTCGATGTGCCGGTAGGTGCTCAGCAGCAGCCAGGCGGCCGGCATCTCGCGGATCTCCAGGACCTTCTCGCCGTGGTCCAGGTGCTCCAGGCCCGAGTAGCGGCCCAGCCCGTAGGCGCCCACGCGCCGGTTGAGCAGCTCGATCAGCTCGGTGAGCGGCAGCCGGGCCCCGTCCAGTGCGACGGGGCGGCCGTTCTCGACGGTGATGGTGAGCAGTTCGGTGGCGCCCGGCGCGGCGGTGGGCCGGCTCCACGCGTACATCTCCTCCGGCACCTCGTGCCGTTCGGGATCGTCGAGGATCCCCGACTCGAACTCGCGGCACCACAGGTTGGAGTCGCCGCTCACGATCCGTCCGGCCAGCAGGTCGACCCCGGCGGCGCGCAGGGCGTTCAGCTTGTCCTCACGGGTGACGGGGTCGAGGTCGTACGGGCTGCCGTACGCGCCCTCGTACCCCAGGAGCGCCAGCGCTCCGTTGAGCCGGCGCAGGGTGTTCTGCGAGCGGTTGGCGGTGTGCAGGACGGCCTGTGCGCCCAGCGAGCGGGCCAGCTGCACCGCGGTCTCCGCGATGAGCGGACGGCTGAGCGTGGAGCTGACGGGGTGGATGCCGAGGTACACGGCCTGCGCGGCGATAGCCGGTGCGACGAAACGGTCGGCGAACTCCGCGCGTCGGTCGAGCAGGTGGAGCCGTGCGCCGAGCGCCTCGGCCACCAGGCGTTTGTAGGGGCCGGACTCGTCCTCGCCGATGTCCACGCTCACGGCGTGCACCTCGCGCAGCCCCATCCGGCGCAGGCGCAGCAGCAGATAGGAGCTGTCCAGCCCGCCGCTGAACAGGGTCACGACCGGTCGGTCGGGGTCCAGGTCCGCGAGCTGGCCGAAGGAACGGACGAGCCGGGACGGTGCGGTGTTCGCAGCCTCTGTTGTGGTCACGGGGAGCAGACTTCTGCCCGGCGGCGCCCGGCACAACGCTTTCCCGACGACCGCGCCCGGCCATGACCGGACCCGGACGCCACGTCCGGCAGCCGCCGAACCGTCCGTCTCGGTCCCGGCCGATCCGCAGGACACAGGCACATCCGCTCACGCATCGCTCACGCAAGAGCCGGAGAACGACGCAGCGCCCGAGTCGACCGAGGCCGACCCGAGCGCTGCGTAGCAGGTCAGAGGGGGTGACCCCCTCACCCGCCGCCGTAGGCCCTGTGGGACTCGAACCCACAACCAATGGATTAAAAGTCCACTGCTCTGCCAATTGAGCTAAGGGCCCAGGCGATGTTGCCTGTCCGAGCATAGCCGGACCGGGGCGTGTCGCCGATCGGGTATCGGGGGTGCGGCGGTGTCGGAGGGGGCGGGAGGGTTACTTTTCGGCCTGGGCGGGGCGGCCGGTGAGGAACCAGTGGCGGGCCGAGGCCAGCCACCAGGTCGCGGCGAAGCCCAGGACGACCAGGACGGCGACCGGGGCGTAGTTGAAGGTCTTCCAGGAGACCGGGGACACCTGCGGGAGCATGAACAGGACCGTGATCGCCAGCACCCATGTCACCGAGACCGCCCCGATCACCCCCGACCAGCGGCCCAGGTGCCAGGGCCCGCGGTCGAACGCGGCGCCCTTGCGGACCCGCAGGAAGGTCGGGATGACGTAGGCGATGTACAGGCCGATGACCGCGATCGAGGTCACCGCCGCGTAGGCCGTCGTGTTGATCAGGTAGGGCAGGCCGAGGGCGAGGGCGCCCAGCGCGGCCAGCCAGACCGCCGCCACGGGTGTGCGGGTACGCGGGCTCACCGTGCGCCAGAGGCGGGAGAAGGGCAGCGCGCCGTCCCGGGAAAAGGCGTAGATCATGCGGCTGTTGGCGGTGACGGAGGCCATGCCGCAGAAGAGCTGGGCGCCGATCACCACCAGCAGGAGCAGCTTGCCGGCCGTCGCCCCGAGCGCGTCCAGGAGGATCTGGGCGGGCGGGGCGCCGGTCGGGGAGGCGAGTTCCCTGTCGTACGACTGGATGGCGAAGGTGAAGCCGAGGAGCAGGACGAAGCCGGCGATCCAGGACGTCCAGATCGAGCGGACGATGCCCTTCGGGCCGGCCGTGGCGGCGTCGCGGGTCTCCTCGGTCATATGGGCGGAGGCGTCGTAGCCGGTGAAGGTGTACTGGGCCATCAGCAGGCCCAGGAGGACGACGTAGGGGCCGCTGCCCCAGCCGGTCTCGTTGACGAAGTGCGTGAACACGAAGGACGCCGACCGGTGGTGGTCGGGGACCAGCGCCAGCGCACCGGTGATCACCAGGACGCCGAGGACGTGCCACCACACGCTCACGCTGTTGAGGAACGCGACGATCCGGACGCCGAAGGTGTTCAGCAGGCCGTGCAGGAGGAGGATCGCCGCGAACAGCGCCACCGTACGGCCGGGGCTCACCCCGAAGCCGAACTGGAGGTTCAGGTAGGCGCCCAGGAAGGAGGCCGCGCCGAAGTCGACGCCCGCGGTCACCGCCACCTGGCCCAGTACGTTGAACCAGCCCGTGAACCACGCCCAGGCCGCCGCCGAACGCGCGGGCGCCAGCCGGTGGGCCCAGAAGTACAGGCCCGCCGAGGTCGGGTACGCCGAGCAGATCTCGGCCATCGACAGGCCCACGAACAGGGTCATCAGACCGACCGCGACCCAGCCCCAGGTGATCACCGCGGGGCCGCCCGTGGTCATGCCGAAGAGGTACAGCGTCAGGCAGCCGGAGAGCACCGAGATGATCGTGAAGGAGACGGCGTAGTTCGAGAACGCCGACATCCGGCGGGCGAGGACTTGGGTGTAACCGAGCTGGGCCAGCCGTTCCTCGTCCGACAGGCCGGCCGCGGACCGCTGTCCGCCCATCGCCGCCGCTCCCGCGGTACCGGGCTCCCCCGGCGCTCCCGTCGTGCCGGTTCCCCTCGCCGCTCCCGGCTTTCCCGTCGCGCCCGCTTCATCTGTCATGCCCCCAGCAATGCCCTGCCGGGCGATGTCATATGCGCCGGGCGCCGGGCATGCGGAAGGGCCCGCACGAACGGTGTCGTGCGGGCCCTTGCCCTCGCCTGAAGTCGGCGTCAGCCGTTGCGCTTCCAGCGCGGCTTGTCGTCGCGGCGCCCGAAGGAGCCGGTGCCACGGTGGTCGTCACGCCGGCCGTAGGGGCGCTCGTGGCCGCCGGTGGGGGTCCCCCCGCTCGAGGGCCGCCGAGAGTGGGGGAGGAAGCCCGGACGGTCGTCGCGACGGTCGCGGTTGAACGGACGGTCGCTGCCGCGGTGCCCGGTGCGCTCGTCGCGGCGGAAGCCACCGCGCTCCTCCCGGCGGAAGCCGCCCCGGTCGTCACGGCGCTCGAAGGAACGGCCGCCACGGTCGTCACGGCGGTCGTCGCGACGGTCGTCCCGGCGCTCGAACCCGCGGTCGCGGTCGAACGGACGGCGGTCGCCGCGGTCGTCACGGCGCTCACCGCGGTCGTCCCGGCGGTCGAAGGAACGGCCGCCACGGTCGTCACGGCGGTCATCGCGACGCTCGAAGGAACGGCCACCACGGTCGTCACGACGCTCGAAGCCACGGCCACCACGGTCGTCCCGGCGGTCATCGCGACGCTCGAAGGAACGGCCACCACGGTCGTCACGACGCTCGAAGCCACGGCCACCACGGTCGTCCCGGCGGTCGTCACGACGCTCGAAGGAACGGCCACCACGGTCGTCACGACGCTCACGGCGCTCGTACGGGGCCGAGGCCGCCGGACGCTCCTCACGCTCGGGCGCGCGCTCCGCCGGCTCCTCGGCCACGGCGAGCTGCTCGGCAGCCGCCGTCGCCTGGGCCTCGGCCACCGCCGTCTGCGGGTCCTCGCCGCGTTCGCGGGCGACCCGGGCGACCAGCCGGTCGGCCTCCTCGCGCAGCTCGGTCGCGCGGCGCTGGGCGCGCTCCAGCTCCTTGGTGAGCTGAGCCACCTCGCGCTCGGCCTGCTGGGCGGCGTTGGCGGCCGACTCGGCCTGGACCTCCGTCATGGAGCGGGCGCCGGTGATCTCGGCGACCTCCGGTTCGAAGGCGTCGCCGCCCTGGACGATGTGGCGGGCCGCGTCGACGCCGGCGTCCTCCATCAGGCGGAAGATCTGGCGGCGCTGGTGCGGCAGCGACAGGGAGACGACCGTGCCGGTGCGGCCGGCGCGCGCGGTGCGGCCGGCGCGGTGCAGGTAGTCCTTGTGGTCGCCGGCCGGGTCCACGTTCAGCACCAGGTCGATGCCGTCGACGTGGATGCCGCGCGCGGCGACGTCGGTGGCGACCAGGACGTTGACGTAGCCGTCCTTGAAGTCGGCCAGCGTGCGGGTACGGGCGCCCTGGGTCATGCCGCCGTGCAGCGCGTCGGCCTTCACCCCGGCCTCGCGCAGCTGCTCGGCGACGCGGTCGGCGCCCAGCTGGGTGCGGACGAAGATGATCGTGCGGCCCTTGCGGGAGGCGATCGCGGCCGTGACCGGCGCCTTGTCCTTGGGCTTCACGATGAGGATGTGGTGCGACATGGTCGTCACCGCGCCCTGGGCCGCGTCCACCTCGTGCAGGACCGGCTCGTTCAGGTAGCGGTCGACCAGGGTCTTGATCTCGTTCTCCATCGTGGCGGAGAAGAGCATCCGCTGACCGCCGGCCGGGACCTGGTCGAGCAGCTCGGTGACCTCGGGCAGGAAGCCCAGGTCGGACATCTGGTCGGCCTCGTCGAGGACGGCGATCCGGGTGTCCTCCAGGGAGCAGGCACCGCGGTTGATGATGTCGCGCAGCCGGCCCGGGGTGGCGACGAGGACGTCGACGCCGCGCTCCAGGGCGTAGATCTGGTTGCCCATGGACGTACCGCCGCAGACGACCTTCATCTTCAGGCCGAGCACGTCGCCGTACGGCTGGAGGGCGTCGGCGACCTGCATGGCCAGCTCGCGGGTCGGGGTGAGGATGACGGCGCGGGGCCGCCGCTTCTCGGTGCGGCCGCCGGCCAGCAGGGCCAGGGTCGGCAGGCCGAAGGAGAGGGTCTTGCCGGAGCCGGTGCGGCCACGGCCGAGGATGTCCTTGCCGGCCAGGGCGTCCGGGATGGTCGCGACCTGGATCGGGAAGGGGGTCGTCACGCCGTTCTGCGCGAGTTTGCGCACGATGCCCTCGGGGAGGCCGAGGTCGGCGAAGGTGATCTGGGGGGACTCGGTGGTGTCAGCGGCCTCGGGGGCCTCGGTGACCTCGGTCGCCTCGTCGACGAGTGCGTTCTCGGTGTCGATGAGTTCGTTCTCGTTCTCGGATACGACGATCTGGTCAGTGCTGGACACGGACATGCGAATGCGAAACCTTCCGGAGTCTCGTCGGCACGCGCCCGTCAACTCCGTGATTCGCTCACGACCGCCTCGATGCGGTCCGCCACGGCAAAGGAGAGTACGCGCCACACGGCGCGCTCTGTGGTGGCGCCGGGCAAATGGGATCAAACGATCTACCACCATACGCACCTACCACCCCTGAAGGCAAACCGGACCGTAGAGCCGCACGTCAGCGAGGGTCCGGCCGCCCCGTGGGCACGGTGAGAGCGGCGCCCCGTGGGCACCGTGAGCGCGGCGCACGGTGGGCGCGGTGGGCGCGGTTACGTCCGGTGACGCCTCGGTGCCGCCAGGCCGGCCGCCGGTGCCGGCTCCCGCTGGCCGAGCTGGGGCCCCGTCTCGTCGTGCGCCGACGCGGACGGCTCGGCCGACGGCGGCTCCGAGGCGGGCGGCGGCGGAGTGGAGGGCGGTGGTTCGGGCGGGGCGGAGGTGGCCGGGGGCGTCGGCGGCGCCTTGGTCGGCACCGGGTCGCCGGGCGCGGCGGTCGTCCCCGGCTCACCGGGCTTCCCCGGCCTGCCCGGCTTCCGGGGCGCCTGCGTCGCACGGTCCGCGCCCGGCGGCGGCGCCGACGCCCGGGCGGACTTCCCGGGCTTCGCCTTGCCGCCGTGCCCGTGGGTGCCGGGGCCGGCCCAGCCCTCGCCGGCGAAGCCGCCCGCGCCCGCCACCGGCCCGCCGTCGGGCACCTCCCCGCCCCGCTGCCCGGCCGAGTGGGAGGGGCGGGCCCGGTCCGCGTCGTCGCCCACGTTCACGCAGCCGGCGGCGGTGGTGACGGCCAGCACCGTGACGGCGAGCCGGACGGGTACGTACATGGGGCGCACTGCGGCCACCTCCGGAGGCAGAGGGAAGGAGTCAACCTCCCCAACTCCCGCCGCCCGCAAGAGGACACGCGCCGCGCCCGGGACTCCTCACCCGGGGCCCCTCACCCGTACCCGAGCGCGTGCAGCCGGGCGTCGTCGATCCCGAAGTGGTGGGCGATCTCGTGGACCACCGTCACCTCGGTCTCCGCCACCACGTCCTCGCGGGACGCGCACATCCTGAGCGTCGGCCCGCGGTAGACGGTGATCCGGTCCGGCAGGACACCGGCGTACCACTCGCCCCGCTCGGTCAGCGGCGTCCCCTCGTACAGCCCGAGCAGCTCGGGATCGTCGGCCGGCGGTTCGTCCTCGACGAACACCGCGACGTTGTCCATCAGCCGTGTCAGCTCCGGCGGGATCCGGTCCAGCGCCTCGGCGACCAGTTCCTCGAACTCCTCGCGCGTCATCTCCAGCACAGGGCCATTGTCCGGGAACGGCGCCGCATATCCACCCCGTGACATGGGCATACGGGACCAATGCCCGCAACCCCGTCCCAGCCCTGAGCGCCATGCCGAACCGGACCCCGCACCGACCGCTCCCCCGTCTGGAACTCGCCGCCCGCCCGCGCCCCTGGTCACGCGCCCTCGGTCTGACCGCGGTCGTCCTCGCCGGGGCCTGGCTGGGCCTGCTGATCGTCGGCAGCGTCCGGGCCCCGGTCGGCCCGGTGGACACGACGATGGCGCTGCGTCCGTCCCTCACCGGCGGCACGAAGATCAACGTGTCCCCGCTGGGCGCGCTCTCCCTGGACAGCCACGCGGCGCCGCTCCGCCTGGACGTGAACGTCGACCGGCTGGACCCGCTGCGCTCCCGCGCGCTGGTCGACCACCCGGAGCGGCTCTCGGGACTCCAGGAGGAGGTCGCCCGGGACGTCGGGCACGGGGCGCTGGACCTGGCCGTGCGTTCGGGCGTCGCCGTGGTGTCCGGGGCCACGGCGCTCGGTCTCGCCGTCTACCGCCGGCCGCGCCGGGCCCTGGCCGCCGGGGGGCTGGCCCTGGTGCTGCTGGCGGCCTCGGGCGCGTCGGCGTACGCCACCTGGAACCCGAAGTCGGTCCTGGAGCCCAGGTTCTCCGGGCTGCTCGGCTCGGCGCCGTCCGTGGTCGGCAACGCCCGCAGCATCGTCACGGAGTTCGACGTCTACCAGAAGGAGCTGGCACGCCTGGTGACGAACGTGACGAAGCTCTACGACGCCACCTCCACCCTCCCGGCCTACCGGCCCGACCCCTCCACCATCCGGGTCCTGCACGTGTCGGACATCCATCTCAACCCGGCGAGCTGGAAGATCATCGGCTCGCTGGTGAAGCAGTACCAGGTGAACGTGATCGTCGACTCCGGCGACACGATGGACCACGGCACGGCGGCGGAGAACGGCTTCCTGGACCCGGTCCGCGAGCTGGGCGTGCCGTACGTCTGGGTGCGCGGCAACCACGACTCGCGGACCACCCAGCGCTATCTGGAGCGGATGAGGAACGTGCACGTCCTGGACGACGGCCGGGCCGAGACGGTGGCGGGCCTGCGGTTCGCGGGCACCGGCGATCCGCAGTTCACCCCGGACCGCTCGACGGTGCCCGGCGGCGAGGCGGCCGAGGAACTGGCGGGCGCCCGGCTGGCCAGCGCCCTGCGCGACCAGCAGGCGGCCGGCACGCCCGTGGACGTGGCGGTCGCGCACGAGCCGACCGCCGCCCGGGAGACGGACGGCCTGGTGCCGCTGGCGCTCTGCGGGCATCTGCACCACGAGGGCACGAAGACGCTGCCGTACGGCACCCGGCTGCGCATGGAGGGCTCCACCGGCGGCAGCGGACTGCGCGCCGTGGAGCACGAGCACCCCGCTCCGATCGAGGCGTCGATCCTCTACTTCGACCGGGACAGTCACCGGCTGCAGGCCTGGGACGCGATCGAGCTGGGCGGCCTGGGACTGACGACGGCGGAGGTCAGCCGCCATCTCGCGGAGGAGAACCAGCCCGGCGCCACCGGCGGTCCACGCTCCCCCTCGCCCTCCGCTCCCGCCTCCCCGACGGGCACCGCGACGACCGCGCCGTAAAGCGTTTTGGCGATAGCCCCCGCCATCCCATATGCTTCTCACGTCCCCGACGCGCTGAGAAGCGCCCAGGCGGGCCGATAGCCCTCATCGTCTAGCGGCCTAGGACGCCGCCCTTTCAAGGCGGTAGCACGGGTTCGAATCCCGTTGGGGGCACGCATTACCGTGTGCAACACTGTTGCACACACGCTTGGTCCTGTGGAGCAGTTTGGAGTGCTCGCCACCCTGTCAAGGTGGAGGCCGCGGGTTCAAATCCCGTCAGGACCGCTGGTGTTTCACGTGAAACACCGTGGCTGGGTAGCTCAGTTGGTACGAGCGTCCGCCTGAAAAGCGGAAGGTCGCCGGTTCGACCCCGGCCCCAGCCACACCCGCCCTGACCAGGGCCTGAACCCCTCTCCGGGAATCCCGGAGAGGGGTTCTTCCGTATCAGCCATGCCACGCGGTACGCCGACGGAGCAGCCCATGGTGAAGGCCCTGCCGAGCATCGACCCGGCCCTGCCGTCCGACCGGCATCCCGAGCGGGTCTGGTACACGTCCTACGGCTCCAACACGCACCTGGACCGGCTCGCCGCCTACCTCAAGGGCGGGCGTCCGCCCGGCGCGGCGAGGGAGTACCCGGGCTGCCGCGACCCCGCCATGCCGGCCCGGTCGGTCCCCGTGGAACTGACCGGCGCGATGTACTTCGCCACCCACTCCCCGGTCTGGGGCGGCGGGCGGGCCTTCTACGACCCTCAGCCCAGCGGACGAGTGCTGGCCAGGGCCCATCTGGTGACGAGCGGCCAGTTCGCCGACATCGCGGCGCAGGAGATGTACCGGGAGCCGGACGGGGACCTGGACCTGGAGGAGGTGCTCACCCGCGGGCGGGCCGTCCTCGGGGACGGGCGCTACGAGACGCTCGTCTGTGCCGGCCGGCTGGCGGGCTTGCCCGTGCTGACCTTCACGGCGCCGTGGGGCCTGCACGACGTGCCGTGGGTCGCGCCCTCCCCCGCCTATGTCCGCTTCCTGGCCGAGGGCCTGCTGTCCGCCGGCGCCTGGGACGCGGAAGCGGTCGCGGCGTACGTCGCGGCCTGCCCCGGTGCCGGGGAGCAGTGGTCGACGCGGGAGGTCGCCGCCCTCCTCGGCGCCGGCGGCCGGTGACGCCTTGGCAGTACGCCCGGCCACCGCTACGTTCGGGCTGATCGCGCGTGGTGCGCGAGGACGGGGGAGCCATGAGCCGGGACGAGTACGCAGCGATACGGGACGACAGCCTGGAGAAGGAGCGGGCCAGGTACGGGCTGACCGCGGTCATCGTCACCAATCTCGCCATCGCCGGGATCGCGGTCTTCGGCGTGTGGCAGCTCGGTGGGGACAAGTCGGTGATCGTCGGTCTCCTCACCGCCGCGTTCACCGCCGTCAGCGGGGTGACCACCGCCTATCTGGGCATCAAGGCGGTCTCCAACACGGCGCGCTCGATCGCCCTCGGCGACGGCCCGGCCCGCCGGCACCCCGAGACCGCCCCGCAGGCCCCGCAGGCCCAGCAGACCCCGCAGGCCCAGCAGACGCCGTCCGCCCGGTCCGCGCCGTAGCGCCCCGCGGCCGGATCACCAGCGCCGGACCACCTCCGCCCGATCACCTCGGCTAGATCTCCTCGGTGTGCCCGACCGAGCGGCCGCCCGGGTGGCGGTGGCGCCAGATCAGGAAGACCGCGCAGGAGACGAGCGCCCAGCCCGTCAGCACCAGGAACGGGAACGCGTGCTGATAGCCCGGGAAGTACACGGCGGTGTGCTGGGCGTTCACCGAGGCGCCGGGCGGCAGCCAGCGCCCGATCGTGCCGAGCGGGGACGGCAGCAGCGGCCAGGAGACGGCACCGCCGGACGACGGGTTGCCCAGCAGCACCATCAGGCCCCAGGTCGGCAGCATGGCCCACCGGCCGACCAGGGTGTTGAACATCGTGAACACCATGCCGGAGGTGAACATCGTCAGGGCGAGGATGAGCCAGGACTCGACGAACGGCAGCCGTACCGCGCCCAGCCACCAGTCCACCACCGCGGCGATCGTGAACGCGCCGAGGAAGGCGTAGGCGATGATGTAGGCGATCCGCTCCATCGGATTGAGCGCCTTGGCGTGCACGCTGAGCTGGATGGCCCCGACGAAGCCGAGGATCACGGCGGCGAGGGTGATGTAGAAGATGGCCAGCCCGCGCGGATCGCCCCGCTGCAACGGCTTGAGATCCCGGACCACCACCGTGGTGCCGGTGGCCTGGCCGGCCCGCTGCGCCGCCTCCCCGAGCACCTGGGCGACCGTCGCCCCGGACGCCCCCGACACGTCCAGCGTGACCGCCCGGCCGCCGGCGGGCACATCGAGGACCGCGAACACCTTCTGCTCGTCCACCGCCCGCACCGCCTCGCGCCGGCTGCCGTAGGGGTGCACCTTCATCGAGGCGCCCAGCGCCTCCTCCATGCCGTCGATGAACCGCCGGGCGGCCGGTTCGTCGTGGTGGCCGGTCACCGCGGTGGGGATGCTGTGCGGGGTGGGGTTGGCCATGGCGTAGGTGTAGGAGCCGGCGAAGAGGCCGGCCGCGGCCGAGAGGATGAACAGCAGGACCGTGGCGGGCAGGAACGGGGACTGCCGGAACGCCGTCCAGCGCTCCGCTCGGGTCTTCGGGCGGCCGTGCTCACCATGACGGGGTGCGGACATATCGACCACGCTAGGTCATGTAGTGATATCTCGCCCCGAGTCAAATCGTTCGCGTGATTTTCCGCCGAGGTGAGATCCTGGATCGCGTATGTCTACGCATCCCGCCCCCGCCCTCGGCACCCTCGCCTCCCGCCTGACCGAGCTGTCGCTGCGCGACGCGCACCGGCTCGGGCGGCGGCTGGAGGGCGCGCGCAAGATCCGTAAGCCCGAGGCGCGCACCGCCGTCCTCACCGAGATCGAGACCGAGATCGGCCGCGCCGCGGAACGGATGGCCGAGCGGCGCTCCCGCGTCCCGGCCGTCACCTATCCCGAGCAGCTGCCGGTCAGCCAGAAGAAGGACGAGATCGCGGACGCCATCCGCGACCACCAGGTCGTCATCGTGGCCGGTGAGACCGGCTCCGGGAAGACCACGCAGATCCCCAAGATCTGTATGGAGCTGGGCCGGGGCGTGCGCGGCATGATCGGGCACACCCAGCCGCGCCGGATCGCCGCCCGCACCGTCGCCGAACGCGTCGCCGAGGAGCTGAAGACCCCGCTCGGCGAGGCCGTCGGCTGGAAGGTCCGCTTCACCGACCAGGTGAACCCGGACGCCACCTTCGTCAAGCTGATGACGGACGGCATCCTGCTCGCCGAGATCCAGACCGACCGCGAGCTGCGCGCCTACGACACGATCATCATCGACGAGGCCCACGAGCGGTCCCTGAACATCGACTTCCTGCTCGGCTACCTGGCCCGGCTGCTGCCGGAACGCCCGGACCTGAAGGTCGTCATCACCTCCGCGACGATCGACCCCGAGCGCTTCTCCCGGCACTTCGGCGACGCGCCGATCATCGAGGTCAGCGGGCGGACGTATCCGGTGGAGGTGCGCTACCGGCCGCTGCTGGAGGAGGACGCCGAGGACGCCGACCGGGACCAGATCACCGCCATCACCGACGCCGTAGAGGAGCTGATGGGCGAGGGCCCCGGCGACATCCTCGTCTTCCTCTCCGGCGAGCGGGAGATCCGGGACACCGCGGACGCCCTGGAGAAGAAGAGGTACCGCTCCACGGAGGTCCTGCCGCTGTACGCGCGGCTGTCCCACGCCGAGCAGCACCGGGTCTTCCAGCCGCACACCGGCCGCCGGATCGTGCTGGCGACCAACGTCGCCGAGACCTCCCTGACCGTCCCGGGCATCAAGTACGTCATCGACCCCGGCTTCGCCCGGATCAGCCGGTACAGCCACCGCACCAAGGTGCAGCGGCTGCCCATCGAGCCGGTTTCCCAGGCCAGCGCCAACCAGCGCAAGGGCCGCTGCGGCCGTACCTCCGACGGCATCTGCATCCGGCTGTACTCCGAGGACGACTTCCTGGCCCGCCCGGAGTTCACGGACGCGGAGATCCTGCGCACGAACCTCGCCTCCGTCATCCTCCAGATGACCGCGGCCGGCCTCGGCGACATCGAGAAGTTCCCGTTCATCGACCCGCCGGACCACCGCAACATCCGCGACGGCGTGCAGCTGCTCCAGGAGCTGGGCGCGCTGGACCCGGCCCAGAAGGACCCGCGCAAGCGGCTCACGGACACCGGCCGCAAGCTGGCCCAGCTGCCGGTCGACCCGCGGCTGGCCCGGATGGTGCTGGAGGCCGACAAGAACGGCTGCGTCCGCGAGGTCATGGTCATCGCCGCCGCGCTGTCCATCCAGGACCCGCGCGAGCGCCCGGCCGACAAACAGGCCCAGGCCGACCAGCAGCACGCCCGCTTCAAGGACGAGACCAGCGACTTCCTCGCCTATCTGAACCTGTGGCGCTATCTGCGCGAGCAGCAGAAGGAGCGGGGCTCCAGCTCCTTCCGCCGGATGTGCAAGCAGGAGTACCTGAACTTCCTGCGCATCCGCGAATGGCAGGACATCTACACGCAGCTGCGCACGGTCGCCAAGCAGATGGGCATCCACCTCAACGAGGACGACGCCCCGGCCGACCGCGTCCATGTCTCCCTCCTGGCCGGCCTCCTGTCCCACATCGGGATGAAGGACGTGAAGGACGGCAACAAGAACGAGTACCTGGGCGCCCGCAGCGCCAAGTTCGCCGTCTTCCCGGGCTCGGCGCTGTTCCGGAAGCAGCCGAAGTTCCTGATGTCGGCCGAGCTGGTGGAGACGAGCCGGCTGTGGGCGCGGGTCAACGCCAGGATCGAGCCGGAGTGGGTCGAACCGCTCGCCGGGCACCTGCTCAAGCGCACCTACAGCGAACCGCACTGGGAGAAGGACCAGGCGGCCGTGATGGCGTACGAGAAGGTCACGCTGTACGGCGTCCCGATCGTCGCCCAGCGGAAGGTGAACTACGGCCGCATCGACCCGGAGACGAGCCGCGAGCTGTTCATCCGCAACGCGCTCGTGGAGGGCGACTGGCGCACCCACCACAAGTTCTTCGCCGACAACCGCAGACTCCTCAGCGAGGTCGAGGAGCTGGAGCACCGCGCCCGGCGCCGCGACATCGTCGTGGACGACGAGACGCTGTTCGACTTCTACGACCAGCGGGTGCCCGCCCACGTCGTCTCCGGCGCCCACTTCGACTCCTGGTGGAAGCGCAAGCGGCAGGAGCAGCCGGACTTCCTGGACTTCGAGCGGGAGATGCTCATCCGGGAGTCGGCGGAGGCGGTCACCAAGGCCGACTACCCGGACACCTGGCGCCAGGGCGCCCTGAAGTTCAAGGTCACCTACCAGTTCGAGCCGGGCGCGGACGCCGACGGTGTGACGGTGCACATCCCGCTCCAGGTGCTCAACCAGGTCACGGACGAGGGCTTCGACTGGCAGATCCCGGGGCTGCGCGAGGAGGTCGTGACGGAGCTGATCCGCTCCCTGCCCAAGCCGATCCGCCGCCACTACGTACCGGCGCCGAACTACGCGAAGGCGTTCCTGGAGAGGGCGGTGCCGCTCCAGGAACCGCTGGCCGTCACGATGGCCCGCGAGCTGAAGCGGATGGTCGGCGTGCCCTTCGAGGCGGACGACTTCGACTGGGCGAAGGTCCCCGACCATCTGAAGATCACCTTCCGGATCGTCGACGAGCGGCGCCGGAAGCTGGCCGAGGACAAGGACCTGGAGACGCTGAAGCTGCGGCTGAAGCCGAAGGCGCGCCAGGCCCTGTCCCAGGCCGCGGCGGCCACCGCGTCCCGCGAGGGCGGCGAGTCGCTGGAGCGCAGGGGCCTCACGGACTGGACGATCGGCACGCTGACCCGGGTGTTCGAGACGCGCCGGGCCGGCCAGCCGGTGAAGGCGTATCCGGCGCTGGTGGACGACGGTGACACGGTGTCGGTCCGTCTGTTCGACACGGAGGCCGAGCAGGCCGAGGCCATGTGGAAGGGCACCCGCCGGCTGATCCTGCGCAACATCCCGGTGAACCCGGCCAAGTTCGCGTCCGAGAAACTGACGAACCAGCAGAAGCTGGCCCTGTCCGCGAATCCGCACGGGTCGATCCAGGCCCTGTTCGACGACTGCGCGACGGCCGCGGCGGACAAGCTGATCGCTGACTTCGGCGGCCCGGCGTGGGACGAGGAGTCGTACCGCAAGCTGTACGACAAGGTGCGCGCGGAGATCGTGGACACCACGGTCCGCACGGTGGCCCAGGTGCAGCAGGTACTCGCCGCCTGGCAGGCCTGTGAGCGCCGTCTGAAGGCCGTCTCGAGCCCCGTGCTGCTGGCGAACCTGACGGACGTGCGCAAGCAGCTCGACGCCCTCGTGAAGCCCGGTTTCGTCACCTGGGCCGGCATACGGCGGCTGCCCGACCTGATGCGCTATCTGGTGGCCGCCGACCGGCGCCTGCAGCAGATGCCGGCCAACGTCCAGCGGGACACCACCCGCATGGAGAAGGTCCACGAGATGCGCGACGAGTACGCCTGGCTGCTGGAACAGCTCCCCCAGGGCCGCCCGGTGCCGCAGCAGGTGCTGGACATCCGCTGGATGATCGAGGAGCTCCGGGTCAGCTACTTCGCCCACGCGCTGGGCACGGCGTACCCGGTCTCGGACAAGCGGATCGTGAAGGCGATCGACGCGGCACTGCCGTAACCGCTGCCGTACGGAGGGTGAGTTCGACCAGGACCCTCACCCTCCTGTACAGTCCTTCTCGCAGCGCAACGCACGAACAAGCGCCGCGAGCAAGGTCCTGTGGAGCAGTTTGGAGTGCTCGCCACCCTGTCAAGGTGGAGGCCGCGGGTTCAAATCCCGTCAGGACCGCATGAAGGCTGAGGCCCGCATCCCGTCAGGGATGCGGGCCTCAGTCGTATGCCCGCCCGGGAGGCGACCCGGGCAGCGCGCCGGGTTGACGGGGCCGCCTTCCCTCGGTACCCAGGGAGCAGGGCCCGTTCCCTCTGTGCGGCCCCTGGAGGTGGCGTATGGCTACGTCGGTCAGGCACGAGACCCGAGCGCTCCTGAGGGCCCATCTGGCGGCCGCCTCGTCCTACCGGCACCTCACCCGCCACTGCCCCGTCTGTCACCGCCTGCTGCGCCTGGCGATGGACACCGGGCAGCACGACCAGGAGAGCGGACGGGACGCCGTCGAGGACGGCCGGCCGCGGCGCGCGTGAAGCGGACCCCGGGCCCCACGGAGCCCCAACACCCGTACAGCGGTGGGACTCTGAGAAGAACACACTTCTTTAGCGCATGCGGGTCGCGGGCGGCAAGCATCCTGCCGTGTGACGGGAGTCACCGCATGAGCATGGAAAACAGAGGCATTTACCCCTGTCATACAACAGGTCAATTTAATATGTGCAATTGCACCGTGCCCATGACGCGCGCACAGCGGTTCCGACAGGCATCCCCAGACTCCGACAAGGACGCCCACCGGCACCGCCCCGTCCCGGCTCCCGCGCACAAAAAAATCGCGCTGGACCCGGCGGAGTCCAGCGCGATCGACGACGCACCCTGTGTCGCTTGCCTACAACGTTGTCTTCGGCTTGGGTGAGGGACCTGTTGGGGCAGGTCCCGCGTCGCTTGGAGCTAGGGTTTCGGGCGCCTCGGCCGGTTGGGGGACCGTCCGTCTTGCCCGGTTATGGAGTTGTTCAGGCCTCGCTGCGCTGCTGCGGGATGCCCGCCAGCAGTGCGCGAACCTCGGCCTCGCGGTAGCGGCGGTGCCCACCGAGCGTGCGGATGGACGTGAGCTTGCCGGCCTTCGCCCACCGCGTGACCGTCTTGGGGTCGACACGGAACATGGTGGCGACCTCAGCCGGGGTCAGCAGCGGCTCGGCATCAGGGGTGCGAGCGGTCATGAGCGGCCTCCTCGGGAGAACCGAACCTTCTCGGTTCTTTCCTCTAAATTCTGCACCTTGACCCGCGTTGCCCGAAATGGCGGACGCGAGTCGAGTCGGTTATAGGACGAACGGCTTGTCCTCGGCACTACAACTACACCATCTGTCCAGCCGCGTCGGCCAAACCGATGGAATTGCCCTCCCAGGTGTTCATCAGCGACGGAAGCCGATGGACCATGCCATAGCGGACAGTCACGCCACTGTGACGATCAGTCACAGCGGCGTTCAGGAGTCACCGGACCCCCCAAAGCGTGCAATGCTGAGATTCCGCCCACAGTTGAGCATAGGTGGACGGACGGAGTCCTCCCCGGACTCCTTGTCCTATTTTGGCACGAGGGGTGGCTTCCAGGGCAAGGGCCTTGTAAGTGCCGTCCATCACCCTTGGGACAAAAGTCCAGATCCGGACCAACATTCCGTCAGCCGGTCGAAGCGAGAGAGAACGTACGTCGTCCGGCACCGGTTTGGCCGTGACGCACGTCACTCAGTTCGCGGAACGCCGGTCCCGGACCGCCCGCCAGCGCTCCACCAGCCGTCCGTACGCCTCCGCGGCGGCCGTTCCGTCGCCCCGGCGCAGCGCCTCGATACCGGCGGCCACGTCCGCCGCCGAGTGGTCGTCCTCCAGCTCGCCCGCCGGCAGCACGTGCACCAGTCCGCCGTAGTCCAGCTCCACCAGCGAGCGCGGGTGGAACTCCTCCAGCCAGCGGCCGACGTCCAGCAGCCCGTCGGTCAGCGCGCTGTCCTCGACGGCGTCCCGCAGCGCCCGCAGTGCCCGGGCCACCCGGCGCCGGGCCTGCACCATCGGCGTGCGGTAGCGCAGCACCGGCGGCACGTCGGCGGTCCCCTTGTCGTACCGCCGCTCGTCGTCCGCGACCAGCACGAACCAGTTCAGCGGCACGTGCCAGGTCGCGGTGCGGATCCACGGGCGGGCGTCGGGGTTGCGGGCCAGCCAGCGCTCGTAGTCCTGCGCGGCCTGCCGGCGCACCACCGGCGGCAGCACGGCGTCCAGCACCGGCGGGGGCAGTTCCTCCGCCGGCCCGTCCAGGGCCTGCCAGCCGCGCAGCCGGGTCCGCCACGGGCAGACGCAGACGACCCCGTCCACCTCCAGCACGAAGGCGTCCCCGCTCTCCCGCACCGGGACCGCGATCGGCGGGACGGCCACCAAGTCGGCCAGGGAGGAGCGCAGTTCGTCCTGGTACGAGGGGCGGTCGGGGCGGCGGGCGTAGCGCGCCCAGTGCGCGCGCTCGGCTTCCGGGAAGGCGCCCAGCGGCTCGTACACACGCAGGTAGGCGGCATAGGGGACGACCACGGAAGACACCTTCGGCACGCCTGCTCCCTCCCCGGTGGGCCCGGCTCGAAACCACTGCGCATCGTGCCACGGTCATCCGTGCGCCAGGGCCCCGTGAGAGTGATCCTGAACACGCAGCGGATGGTGACGGGGCCGAGGCTCTACGCTCATGCCACGGCTCCTCGCCACCCGTACGGGGACCGACCCACTCGCCGCTAGTCCACAGGAGTCACCACAGTGACCGACGTAACCGGCGCGCCTGCCGATGTCCTGCACACCCTGTTCCACTCCGACCAGGGCGGCCATGAGCAGGTCGTGCTCTGCCAGGACCGCGCCAGCGGCCTCAAGGCCGTGATCGCCGTCCACTCCACCGCCCTGGGCCCCGCCCTCGGCGGCACGCGCTTCTACCCGTACGCGACCGAGGCCGAGGCCGTCGCCGACGCGCTGAACCTCGCGCGCGGGATGTCGTACAAGAACGCCATGGCCGGGCTCGGCCACGGCGGCGGCAAGGCCGTGATCATCGGCGACCCGGAGCGCGACAAGACCGAGGAGCTGCTCCTCGCCTACGGCCGCATGGTCGCCTCCCTCGGCGGCCGCTACGTCACCGCCTGCGACGTCGGCACGTACGTCGCCGACATGGACGTCGTGGCCCGCGAGTGCCGCTGGACCACCGGCCGCTCGCCCGAGAACGGCGGCGCCGGCGACTCCTCGGTGCTCACCGCCTTCGGTGTCTACCAAGGCATGCGCGCCTCGGCCCAGCACCTGTGGGGCGACCCCTCGCTGCGCGGCCGCAGGGTCGGTGTCGCCGGGGTCGGCAAGGTCGGCCACCACCTGGTGCGCCACCTGCTCGACGAGGGCGCCGAGGTCCTGATCACGGACGTGCGCGCGGAGGCCGTCCGGCGCGTCCTGGACGAGCACCCCGCCGGAGTGACGGCCGTCGCCGGCACCGAGGCGCTGATCCGGACCGAGGGACTCGACATCTACGCGCCGTGCGCTCTCGGCGGCGCCCTGAACGACCTGACCGTGCCGGTGCTCACCGCCGGGATCGTCTGCGGTGCGGCCAACAACCAGCTGGCCCACCCGGGTGTGGAGAAGGACCTCGCCGACCGCGGGATCCTCTACGCGCCGGACTACGTGGTGAACGCGGGCGGGGTCATCCAGGTGGCCGACGAGCTGCACGGCTTCGACTTCGACCGGTGCCGGGCGAAGGCCGCGCAGATCTTCGACACCACGCTGGCCATATTCGCACGTGCGAAGAAGGACGGGATTCCGCCGGCCGCCGCGGCCGACCGGATCGCCGAGCAGCGGATGGCCGACGCGCGCGCGGCCCGGGCCGCGGACGCCACCCTTTCGCACACCTGAGCGGTACCCGCCGGCGGGAACTTCGAGAGAACTCTCACTTCCCCCGGCGGGTCGTTCCCCGAGAAGTGGTTAAAATCGCCACTGACCAGCGAGGACAGGGCGCCTCGAAGGTCCTGGGCAGACGCGCGTGCTGCGGGCGACGTACCGTAGGGCCGCGGGCTCAGGTACCGTGGAAGCCCTACGGACCGGCCTCTCCACGGAGAGTCCGATCCGGAACATGAACGCGTGTCAGACTCTGGGGCCGTCGAGCCCCGTCGTTGAGGGGGTCGAGCCATGGGGCGCGGCCGGGCCAAGGCCAAGCAGACGAAGGTCGCCCGCCAGCTGAAGTACAACAGCGGCGGGACGGATCTCTCACGCCTGGCCGAGGAGCTGGGCGCATCGACGTCGAATCAGCCGCCTAACGGCGACCGTTTCACGGACGATGAGCATGACGACGACGACCTGTACTCCCGTTACGCCGACCTCTACGAGGACGACGACGAGGACGAGGGTCCCTCACAGCATCGTCGAGGCGCGTAGGCCTGCGGCGCGCAAGCCGCATCTTCGCCGCACTTTCCCGGTCCGGGGCGTTCAGCACCGGACCGGGTTTCGTGCTGCCTCCGGACACCCGGAGGCCCTGCCTCACGCGTAGTCGCCCACCAGCTCGGCGCCGGTCGTCTTCTCGCCACGCCCGGTGATCTCGCCGGCCACCCAGGCGTCCACTCCCCGGTCGGCCAGGGTCGTGAGGGCCACGTCGGTGGACTCCGCCGGCACGATCGCCATCATGCCCACGCCCATGTTCAGGGTCTTCTCCAGCTCCAGGCGCTCCACCTGCCCGGTCCTGCCGACCAGGTCGAAGATGGCGCCCGGGCTCCAGGTGGAGCGGTCGACCACGGCGTGCAGGCCGTCCGGGATCACCCGGGCCAGGTTGGCGGCGAGCCCGCCGCCGGTGATGTGGCTGAAGGCGTGCACCTCGGCGGTGCGGGTCAGCGCCAGGCAGTCCAGCGAGTAGATCTTCGTGGGCTCCAGCAGCTCCTCGCCGAGGGTGCGGCCCAGCTCCGCGATCTCCGCCTCCAGCGCCAGGCCGGCCGTGTTCAGCAGGACGTGGCGGACCAGGGAGTACCCGTTGGAGTGAAGACCGGAGGACGCCATGGCGATCACGGTGTCACCCGTGCGGATGCGGTCCGCGCCCAGCAGCCGGTCGGCCTCCACGACGCCCGTACCGGCCCCGGCGACGTCGAAGTCGTCCTCGCCCAGCAGACCGGGGTGTTCGGCCGTCTCGCCGCCCACCAGGGCGCAGCCGGCCAGCACACAGCCTTCCGCGATGCCCTTGACGATGGCCGCGACCCGCTCCGGGTGCACCTTGCCGACGCAGATGTAGTCGGTCATGAACAGCGGCTCGGCGCCGCACACCACGATGTCGTCCATCACCATGGCGACCAGGTCGTGGCCGATGGTGTCGTAGACGCCCAGGCGGCGGGCGATGTCGACCTTCGTGCCGACGCCGTCCGTGGCGGAGGCGAGGAGCGGGCGCTCGTAGCGCTTGAGGGCGGAGGCGTCGAAGAGCCCGGCGAAGCCGCCGAGGCCGCCCAGGACCTCGGGGCGCTGGGTCTTCTTCACCCACTCCTTCATCAGCTCGACGGCGCGGTCGCCCGCCTCGATGTCGACGCCCGCCGCTGCGTAGCTGGCACCAGTTGTCTCAGACATGGCTGTGAGAGCTTTCGTGTCGTACTGCGGGGGTGTTACGGGCGGCGGATCGCGTCGGCCGCGGCCGTGGCGGCGGGACCGGCGGCCAGCTCGGTCTCCAGCAGCTGCTTGCCGAGCAGCTCCGGGTCCGGCAGCTCCATCGGGTACTCGCCGTCGAAGCAGGCGCGGCACAGGTTCGGCTTGGCGATCGTGGTCGCCTCGATCATGCCGTCGAGGGAGATGTAGGCGAGGGAGTCGGCGCCGAGGCTGGTGCCGATCTCCTCGATGGTCATGCCGTTGGCGATCAGCTCCGCGCGGGTGGCGAAGTCGATGCCGAAGAAGCAGGGCCACTTCACGGGCGGGGAGGAGATGCGGATGTGCACCTCGGCGGCGCCCGCCTCGCGGAGCATGCGGACCAGGGCCCGCTGGGTGTTGCCGCGCACGATCGAGTCGTCGACGACGACCAGGCGCTTGCCCTTGATGACTTCCTTCAGCGGGTTCAGCTTCAGCCGGATGCCGAGCTGGCGGATGGTCTGCGAGGGCTGGATGAACGTACGGCCCACATAGGCGTTCTTCACCAGGCCGGCGCCGAAGGGGATGCCGGACGCCTCCGCGTAGCCGATGGCGGCCGGGGTGCCGGATTCCGGGGTCGCTATGACCAGATCGGCCTCGGCCGGGGCCTCCTTGGCCAGCCGGCGGCCCATCTCGACCCGGGAGAGGTACACGTTCCGGCCGGCGATGTCGGTGTCCGGGCGGGCCAGGTACACGTACTCGAAGACACAGCCCTTGGGCTTCGCTTCCGCGAATCGGGAGCTGCGCAGGCCGTTCTCGTCGATGGCGACGAACTCGCCCGGCTCGATCTCCCGCACATAGCTGGCGCCGGTGATGTCCAGGGCGGCGCTCTCGGAGGCGACCACCCAGCCGCGCTCCAGGCGGCCGAGGACCAGCGGGCGGATGCCCTGCGGGTCACGGGCGGCATAGAGGGTGTGCTCGTCCATGAAGACGAGCGAGAAGGCGCCCCGCACCTGCGGCAGGACCGCGTGGGCGGCCGCCTCGACGGTCAGCGGCTTGCCGTCCTCGTCGACCTGGGCGGCCAGCAGGGCCGTCAGCAGGTCGGTGTCGTTGGTGGCCGCGACCCGGGTGGAGCGGCTGTTGTTGTCGTTGGGCAGGGCGGCGACCATCTCGGCGAGCTGCGCCGTGTTGACCAGGTTGCCGTTGTGGCCGAGCGCGATCGAACCGTGCCCGGTGGCACGGAACGTCGGCTGGGCGTTTTCCCACACGGAGGCGCCGGTGGTCGAGTAGCGGGCGTGTCCGACCGCGATATGACCCTGGAGCGAACCGAGCGAGGTTTCGTCGAAGACCTGGGAGACCAGGCCCATGTCCTTGAAGACGAGGATCTGGGAGCCGTTGCTGACCGCGATTCCCGCGGATTCCTGACCCCGGTGCTGGAGGGCGTAGAGCCCGAAGTACGTGAGCTTTGCGACCTCTTCACCCGGAGCCCAGACGCCGAAGACGCCGCAAGCGTCCTGGGGGCCCTTTTCGCCGGGAAGCAGATCGTGATTGAGTCGACCGTCACCACGTGGCACGCCACCGAGTGTAGGCGAGGTCGACCACTGGTCCGAATTGGGGAGGGGCCGCCGCCTGTGGACGTGCCCGTGGGACCCTCTTGGTGGTTTCTACGTCTTCGCAGGTCAGACCGCATAACATGGCGGACCGGCCGGTTCCGGGGCGGGCCGCGCGAGGCCCTGGGTAAAGGTTTCCCGGGCTCTTCGAGTGAGGTGTCGCACATCAGCCGGGAGTGCCACGGGTGAGGTGCACGCGGTCACCGTGACCGCTGGTGAGCGTGAGGCCGCCGGGGCCGGCGGCGCCGGTGAGCGTCTGGCCGTCGAGCACCCGGGCGAGGGCCCGTTCGAAGTCCATCCGGGCCCGGTCGCAGGCCATCCGGGTGGTGCGCAGCGCGCCGAAGGTGATCCGGTCGCCGTGCACGGTGGCGTGGGCGCTGAACCGGTTGCAGCCGAGGTTGCCGGCCGCGGTGCCGTCGGTGCCGATGCGCAGGCGGGGCGCGGCGCCGGGGGGCGCGCTGTGGCGGGCGCCGCCGGCGGTGACGCTGTCGACCCGCCATTCGACGCCGGTCACCGGTTCGGACGCGGCCATCGCACCACTGTCCGCCTTTTCGGCACCGCAGGCCACCAGAAGCGGGAACGCGGCCAGGAGCAGACGCTTCTTGTACCGTTTCATGCCGGTTCGACGCGCCCGGGCGGCCCCCGGTTCCGCCGCCTTGCGGACGGCGGTCACGGCACGCGGGGCAGCGGCGTGGCGTACGGCCGCCCGCCCCGCGCCGCGGTCACGCCAGCAACGGCAGCAGGCCGCCCAGGTCCGCCCGCTCCCCGCTCGCGCTGACCTGCGCGCCGGCCACCGCGTCCGCCCAGGCCAGCCGGCCGGTGGCGAGCCGGATCCAGGTCAGCGGGTCGGTCTCCACGACGTTCGGCGGGGTGCCGCGGGTGTGCCGGGGCCCTTCCACGCACTGCACGACGGCGTACGGCGGCACCCGCACCTCGGTAGAGCCGCCGGGCGCCTTCACGGCGAGGGCGTCGGCGAGCAGCCGGGTGGCGGCGGCCAGCGCCTGCCGGTCCTGGGGCACGTCGAGGCCCGGGACGGCGGCGTTCAGGTCGTCGGTGTGGACGACGAGTTCGACGGTCCGGGTGACCAGGTAGTCGTCGAGCGGCAGGGCGCCCGCGCTGGTCTCCAGCAGCCGGCCGCCGGGCTGCCCGTCGAGCAGGGCGCGCAGGCCCTGCTCGGCGTCGGCGAGGTAGGCGTCGAGGTCCGGATGGTCCGCGGCCAGTTTCCGGGTGGCGTCGGCGATGGCGGCGGAGTTGCCGGCGGGTGCGAAGGCCCACTCGGCCACCTGGACGTCCTGTCTCGGCGGCGCCGGCCGGTCCGCGGCCCGCTGCACGGCGGTGACGGCCATGCCGATGTGCGCGGCCAGGTCCCGTACGGTCCAGTCGCCGAGCCGGGTGGGCAGGGCGAGCCGCCCGGCGTCGAGCCCGCGGACGGCCTCCCGTACGTGGCCGAGCTGGGCGAGGACCGCGGCCCGGGTCCTGGCGGGGTCGTAGCTGCGCGCGCGTTTCCTGACCGGTGGCATGGCGCCGAGCCTATGCGGGCGCGACCCCGCCCGACGAGTCAATACAGGGGCGCCGGCCGTGACTTCGCCCGGTTCCCCGCGGGCCGTCCGCAGACGCGGAAGGCCCGCCCGGGGCACCGGGCGGGCCCGCCGCGTCCGTGACACCGCCGGAGCGGCCGGCCGGGTGCGCTGTCCCGGCCGGCCGGTGACGCGGCGGGTCCCGGCTAGGCCAGCAGCGCCGGGATCGTGCTCTCGTGTGCCTCGCGCAGCTCGGCCAGGGTCAGCGTGAACTCGCCCTGGACCTCCACCGCGTCGCCGTCCACGACACCGATACGGGTGGCCGGCAGGCCGCGCGCACCGCACATGTCGTTGAACCGCACCTCCTCCGAGCGCGGCACGGCGACGACGGCGCGCCCGGCCGACTCGGAGAACAGGAAGGTGAAGGCGTCCAGCCCGTCCGGTACGACCAGCCGCGCGCCCTTGCCGCCGAGCAGCGCGGACTCGACCACGGCCTGGACCAGACCGCCGTCGGACAGGTCGTGCGCGGAGTCGATCATGCCGTCGCGGGAGGCGGAGATCAGGATCTCGGCGAGCAGCCGCTCCCGCTCCAGGTCCACCGCCGGCGGCAGGCCGCCGAGGTGGTCGTGGATCACCTGGGACCAGGCCGAGCCGCCGAACTCCTCCCGGGTGTCGCCGAGGAGGTAGAGCAGCTGGCCCTCCTCCTGGAAGGCGACCGGGGTGCGGCGGGCGACGTCGTCGATCACGCCGAGCACGGCCACCACCGGGGTGGGGTGGATGGCGGCCTCGCCGGTCTGGTTGTACAGCGAGACGTTGCCGCCGGTCACCGGGGTGCCGAGCTGGAGGCAGCCGTCCGCCAGGCCGCGCACGGCCTCCGCGAACTGCCACATCACGGCCGGGTCCTCGGGCGAGCCGAAGTTCAGGCAGTCGGAGACGGCCAGCGGCCTGGCGCCGGTGGTGGCCACGTTCCGGTACGCCTCGGCGAGGGCGAGCTGGGCGCCCGTGTACGGGTCCAGCTTCGCGTACCGGCCGTTGCCGTCCGTCGCGATGGCGACGCCGAGCCCGGTCTCCTCGTCCACGCGGATCATGCCGGAGTCCTCCGGCTGGGCGAGGACGGTGTTGCCCTGCACGAAGTGGTCGTACTGGGAGGTGATCCACTGCTTCGACGCCTGGTTCGGCGAGCCGACCAGCTTCAGGACCTGGGCCTTCAGCTCCTCGGCCGTCTCCGGGCGGGGCAGCTTGTTCGCGTCGTCGGCCTGGAGGGCGTCCTGCCAGTCGGGACGGGCGTACGGACGCTCGTAGACCGGGCCGTCGTGCGCGACCGTGCGCGGGTCGACGTCCACGATCTTCTCGCCGTGCCAGAAGATCTCCAGCCGGTCGCCGTCGGTCACCTCGCCGATGACGGTGGCGATGACGTCCCACTTCTCGCAGATCTCCAGGAAGCGGCCGACCTTGTCCGGCTCCACGACCGCGCACATGCGCTCCTGCGACTCGCTCATGAGGATCTCCTCGGGCGAGAGCGTGGAGTCGCGCAGCGGGACGTCGTCCAGGGTGACGCGCATGCCGCCGGAGCCGTTGGACGCCAGCTCGCTCGTCGCGCAGGACAGACCGGCCGCGCCGAGGTCCTGGATGCCGACGACCAGCTTCTCCCGGAAGGCCTCCAGGGTGCACTCGATGAGCAGCTTCTCCTGGAAGGGGTCGCCGACCTGGACGGCGGGGCGCTTGGAGGGCTTGGCGTCGTCGAAGGTCTCGGAGGCCAGGATGGAGGCGCCGCCGATGCCGTCGCCGCCGGTCCGGGCGCCGTAGAGGATGACCTTGTTGCCCGCGCCGGACGCCTTCGCCAGGTGGATGTCCTCGTGCCGCATCACACCGATGGCGCCGGCGTTGACCAGCGGGTTGCCCTGGTAGCAGGCGTCGAAGACGACCTCGCCGCCGATGTTGGGCAGGCCCAGGCAGTTGCCGTAGCCGCCGATGCCCGCGACCACGCCCGGCAGGACGCGCTTGGTGTCGGGGTGGTCGGCGGCGCCGAAGCGCAGCGGGTCCACGACCGCGACCGGGCGGGCGCCCATCGCGATGATGTCGCGGACGATGCCGCCGACACCGGTGGCCGCGCCCTGGTAGGGCTCGACGTACGACGGGTGGTTGTGCGACTCGACCTTGAAGGTGACCGCGTAGCCCTGGCCGACGTCCACCACGCCGGCGTTCTCGCCGATGCCGACGAGCAGCGCGTCCGACTGCGGCGCCTTCTCGCCGAACTGGCGCAGGTGGACCTTGGAGGACTTGTACGAACAGTGCTCGGACCACATGACCGAGTACATGGCGAGTTCGGCGCCGGTCGGGCGGCGGCCGAGGATCTCCACCACCCGCTCGTACTCGTCCTTCTTCAGACCGAGTTCGGCCCAGGGCAGCTCGACGTCGGGGGTCGCGGCCGCGTGCCCGACCGTGTCCAGAGGCGTCCGGCTCATGCGCCCACCAGCTTCTTGAGGATCGACGTGAAGAACGGGAGCCCGTCGGTCCGGCCGGAACCGATCAGCGGCTCGACGGCGTGCTCGGGGTGCGGCATGAGGCCGACGACGTTCCCGGCCTCGTTGGTGACGCCGGCGATGTCGTTGAGCGAGCCGTTCGGGTTGAAGTCGAGGTACCGGAAGGCGACCCGGCCCTCGGCCTCCAGCTTGTCCAGCGTGTAGGGGTCGGCGACGTACCGGCCGTCCATGTTCTTCAGCGGGACGTGGATCTCCTGGCCGGCGCGGTAGTCGCTGGTCCAGGAGGTCTCCGCGTTCTCCACCCGCAGCTTCTGGTCGCGGCAGATGAAGTGGAGGTGGTCGTTGCCCAGCATGGCGCCCGGCAGGAGGTGGGCCTCGGTGAGGATCTGGAAGCCGTTGCAGATGCCGAGGACCGGCAGCCCGGCCTTCGCCTGCTCGATCACGGAGTCCATCACCGGCGAGAAGCGGGCGATGGCGCCGGCCCGCAGGTAGTCGCCGTAGGAGAAGCCGCCGCACAGGACGACGGCGTCGACCTGCTTGAGGTCCTTGTCCTTGTGCCAGAGGGCCACCGGTTCGGCCCCGGCGATACGCACCGCACGCCGGGTGTCCCGGTCGTCCAGGCTGCCCGGGAAAGTGACGACGCCAATACGAGCGGTCACTTGGCCGCCTCCGCGACTTCGTCGACCCGGACGGTGAAGTCCTCGATCACGGTGTTGGCGAGGAAGGATTCCGCAAGATCGCGGATCCGGGCGAGCGCGGCCTCGTCGACCGGCCCCTCCACTTCCAGTTCGAAACGCTTTCCCTGACGTACGTCCGAGATCCCTTCGAATCCCAGGCGGGGCAGCGCACGCTGGACCGCCTGGCCCTGGGGGTCGAGGATCTCCGGCTTGAGCATGACGTCGACTACGACGCGTGCCACTGGCACTCCCGGTGTGTGGTGCTGAGCAGGTCCCTTCAGACTACCCGTACAAAATTTCTACGCGGGTAGAGTTGGAGGAAAGTACGTGAGGCGCATCACGATCGGGTGTCGGAGCCGCGCACCCGAGAAAAGTTCTGGGAAAGTTCCACAGTCCGCCCCGCCGCACCTATTGCACCCGGACACGCGGACGGATTTAGTCGGGCTTCACTTTGCATTGCCGGGCACTGTACAAATGAATTGGCAATAGCCGATACTCGGCATGTCGTCGGCGTTGAGCTGTAACGACGTGCCGCACGAAGGGACCGATTATTCGTGGCGCAAAAGGTCGTGGTCACTCTCTTTGACGACATCGACGGCTCGGAAGCGGCGGAGACGATCGCCTTCGGACTCGACGGCAAGTCGTACGAGATCGACCTGAACGAAACCAACGCCGAGAAACTGCGCAAGACGCTCGCGCCGTACGTCGAGGCCGGCCGCAAGCGGTCGCGGTCCGGCAAGGCGTACAAGCAGACGGAGGTCGCCCCCGACCCGGCGGCCGTCCGCGCCTGGGCGCAGGCCAACAAGATGGACGTCCCGGCCCGGGGACGCATCCCGAAGAAGGTCTACGAGGCGTTCAGCGCCGCGCAGTGAGCCCGCGAAGGGGCGAGCCCTCAGGGCCCGTCAGGGCGCCCTGAGGGCCGTGCACTTGGGCTGGACGGGGGCGCGGGGGGAGCCGACTTGCGCTACCCCCCTGCTGATCAGCTAATGTCTGGAGCACGCCGAGGGGCGAGGCCGAAAGGCCGGATCCCGAGGACGATGCGGGTGTAGTTCAGTAGTAGAACATCCCCCTTCCAGGGGGAAGGCGCAGTGTGCGATTCCTGTCACCCGCTCTGGCACCGCCGGCCCGACCACGGTTGTGGATCAGGTAGGCTGGTGCTCGCACCGATCGGTGGGAGCCGGTCGGGGGCAGTGCGGACGTAGCTCAGTTGGTAGAGCGCAACCTTGCCAAGGTTGAGGTCGCGAGTTCGAACCTCGTCGTCCGCTCCACGAAGAAGACCCCGGTCCACTGGACCGGGGTCTTCTCGCATTCCGCCTCCCGGGTTCCGGTCCCGGGTTTCCGGAGTGAAGACCGTCACATCTCCCCGTGCCGCACCGCCTGCCGCCGGCTGCCGGGCGCTCCCGGGCGAGGGCGGTCCGGAGAGGGGGAACGGACGTGCGCGGCCGGTGTGCGCGCCGTCCGCCGGTTCACCGCCGCGACCGTCGGCGCACCGGGATCATCCGTACCGTGCGCCGCGCGAACCGTTGTGCCGGGCCCGAGTTGGCCGCAGGCGCGGTCGTTGCCGGGCACGCGCAGCCGACCGCGTGGGCGGCGGACCCGCCGAGCGCCCGCCGCCTACGGCGCACCGGCCGCGGAGATCGCCGGCGGGCCGCGCTGTCGCCGGGGACCGCGCGCGGCCGTCCCTCCCCGGCCGGGTGCCGGGAACCGTCGGGCGGCAGTGTGTCCCGCACCCGGGCGAGGTTGGGTATAGTTGCTGTCGCGCCACGGCGCAGTGCGGACGTAGCTCAGTTGGTAGAGCGCAACCTTGCCAAGGTTGAGGTCGCGAGTTCGAGCCTCGTCGTCCGCTCCACGAAGAAGACCCCGGTCCACTGGACCGGGGTCTTCTCGCGTTCCGTCAGCTCCAGCGGCTGCCCGTCAGCCGCTCGTACGCCTCCACGTACTTCTGCCGGGTCGCCACCACGACCTGCTCCGGCAGCGGCGGCGGAGGCTGCTCGCTCCTCCGGTCCCAGCCGGACTCCGGCGAGGTCAGCCAGTCCCGCACGAACTGCTTGTCGTACGACGGCTGCGCGCGGCCCGGCTGCCACTGGTCGGCCGGCCAGAAGCGGGAGGAGTCCGGGGTGAGGACCTCGTCGGCGAGGACGAGCGTGTCGCCGTCGAAGCCGAACTCGAACTTGGTGTCCGCCAGGATGATCCCGCGGTCGCGGGCGATGTCCCGGGCCCGCGCGTACACCGCCAGCGTGGCCTGGCGCAGGTGGGCGGCGGTCTCCGCGCCGACCTGGCGGGCCACCTCCTCGTAGGAGACGTTCTCGTCGTGCTCGCCGACCTCGGCCTTGGTGGCCGGGGTGAAGATCGGGGCGGGCAGTTCCGAGCCGTCGACGAGGCCCTCGGGGAGGGCGAGGCCGCAGACCGTACGGGACTGCCGGTACTCGACGAGGCCGGAACCGGTGAGGTAGCCGCGGGCCACGCACTCCACCGGGACCATCTCCAGCGACTTGCAGACCAGCGTGCGGCCCGCCCAGTCGGCCGGGGCGCCCTCGGGCACCTCGGTGCCGATGACGTGGTTCGTGGCGATGTCGCGCAACTGGTCGAACCACCACAGGGACAGCTGGGTGAGGACGCGGCCCTTGTCGGGGATCTCCGTGGGCAGTACCCAGTCGTAGGCGGACAAGCGGTCGCTGGCGACCATCACGAGGTCGCCCGCCTCGTTCCGGTACAGGTCGCGCACCTTTCCGGTGTGCAGGTGCACCAGGCCCGGAACCTCGATCGGTTCGGGCTTTTCGACGAATCCGGACACGGTTCCTCCCCGTGGTTCTGTACAAGTGCCTCGATTCTCCCGTATGGGGCCGGCCGGCGGCCGGTCGGGGTCCGGAGGGGACGGGCGGGCGGGGATCAGTCGCGTTTGCAGATGCGGTCGAGCAGATTGGCGGTGGCGCGCTGGACGCGCGGATCGACGTGGCCGGGCCGGTCCAGGGCCGGGGACCAGGCGAAGGTGCCGGAGGCGAACACCCAGGCCCCGGACGGCGCGCGGTAGAGCGAGGTCTCCTGGTGGCGCAGGACGCCGTCGCTGTCGGTGTACGGCGAGTGGGCGAGCAGGATGCGCTCGTCGTGCTCGGGCAGCGCGGTGCGCGGGAAGTACCGGTCCGCCTCGCCGGCGACCAGCCCGGCGATCTCGTCGCCCTCGTGCGCGCCGGTCGCCTCCCACAGCCAGTGGCCGCCGTTGCGGACGATCAGCGGCTGCGGCTCGGGCACCCGGCCCGCGTACTGGATGCCGATCAGCTGCTGTTCGGGCCGGTCGACCTCCCGCCACAGCACCGGGCGGCCCGGGCCCTTGCGCTTCCGGCAGGACAGCAGCCGGTCCGGCACCCCGGACGGGGACGGGCCCAGCTCCACCTGCCAGTACATGGTGTTGGCGGAGAGGAAGACCAGCGAGGTGCCCCGGTCGCGGGCGTCCTCGACGGCCCGGCGCATCGGCGCCGACCAGTACTCGTCGTGGCCCGGGAAGACCAGGCCGCGGTAGCGGGTCGGGTCGATCCGGCCGGCGTGCAGGTCGCGGGCGTCGGCGTAGGCGAGGTCGTAGCCGTAGCGCTCGGCCCAGCGGATGAAGTCGTAGGCGTGGCCGACGTGCAGCGGCAGGCCCGCGCCCGCGTACGGCCGGTCGAAGGAGACCGTGGTGGCCGCGTCGGACTCGCCGAGGAGCCGGCCCCTCTCGTCCCAGGCGTGGTAGAGGCTGGCACCGGTGTGGCCGTCCTCCGGATACAGGTTGTACGCCTGCCAGGTGACGTCGGGCAGCAGCAGGAGCAGGTCGGCCGGGTGGTCGTCGCGCACCGTGAACGGCACGTGGGAGCGGTAGCCGTCGGCGGTGGTCAGGACGGCGACATAGGCGCCGATGGTCCAGTACGAGGGCACCTGGAGGCGCCAGGACAGCCACCAGTGGTGGCAGGAGACCGTGCGGTCGGCGGTCAGCGGCGGGGGCTGGACGATGCCGGAGAGCCGGGGGCTGGTGGTGACCTTGGAGGCGCCGTCGCCGCCGTAGTGGCCGATGCGGTAGATGTCGACGCCGAACTCCTGCGGCGGGTCCACCGTGATGTGGAAGTCGATCGCCTCGCCGGGCGCGACCGCGCCGCTGGAGGTGAACCCCTTGATCTGGCGGCGCACGTCGTCGGACGAGCGCAGGCCGGCCAGGGTCACGCGCGGCACCGGGACCCGTCCGCGGGCGCCTCCGCCGAGCTGCTCCGGGCTGGGGTCGACGTACCAGGGAAGCACCTGGCCGGTGTCGTCGTAGTACATCTCGCTGCCGCGCAGCCAGGGCACCGGGCCCTGGCCGAACGGATCGGTGACAGCGTGCGCGAGCGCTCCGGACTCCCAGCGGCGAATGTGGTCCGAGGCCATGGTCGCTCCCCTCCCTCATGCCCCCCGTGACTGTCTCGGCGGTGCTCGCGGGTCTGCTGTTCTCGCCGTCCTCGGCGGGGCCCGGCCGCGCTGACGTATGTCGCGCGCCTTTGCCAAGGGCGTGGTCGGTTCCAGCACATCACATCACGCGTGTGGCCAGTCACTGGTCGTGTCGAATTGACCTGAAGTGGAAGACGTCTTTCCGTAACGGCGGGACAGCGTCGGGCGGGGGCCGCGACGGTGTCAGACGAGCCGTACGGGCTTCTCCGGGCGTATGCCGGACGCGGCCAGCCAGTCGCGCAGCGGGCCCGGGTCTCCCTCCTCGATCAGGCGGAGCACCCGGGGCGTCAGGTCGGCGGCCCGCTCGCCGCCCAGCAGCAGGGACGGGCCGTCCAGCCAGTCCAGGGCGGGGACCGCGCCCGCGGTGTCCACGGCCGCGCAGCACACCATCGCCGTGACATGGTCCGCGAGCAGCTCACGGGCGGTGCGCTGGGGTTGCAGCGGGAACGGGGACAGGCCGGGCAGCCCGCAGTCGCAGGCGTTCCACGGGGGGTTGCCGGGGGCCTGGCCGGCGGGGGACACGCCCGCGCCCTTGCCCTTGGCCGCGCCCTTGCCCTTCCGCACGCGGGCTTCCTCGCGGGCCAGTTCGGCGCTGAGGCGGGCGGCGAGGGTGGTGCCGCGATCCGTACCGGCGGTGTCGGCCGACTCCGCCCCGGCATCGCCGCAGGCGTCCATCCCGGGCCCCTCCGCATCACCCGTGCGGGTGGCAACGTCAAACGCGGACACCCCCGGTCGGGGGACCCCGCCCTCGCCGAGGGTCTCCGACCCGGGGGACGGAGGAGCTGCGCCGGGGGCGGGCTGGGGGGCCGAGTGCGCGGGAGACCCGCCGGGGGCGGGCTGTGCGGGGGGTTCGCCAGAGGCGGTCTGCCGGGCGGGCTCGCCGGGGGCGGACCCCGCGGACGGCTCGCCGGGGACGGGGGGCACGGCGGGCTCGCCCGTGGTGGTCTCCCGGGCCGGCTGCACGGACGACCCGCCGGATACGGGCCGCGCGGGGGCCTCGCCGGGAGCGGGCTGGGCGGGGGCACCGCCAGAGGCGGTCCGCCGGACGGACTCGCCGGGGGCGGACCCCGCGGACGGCTCGCCGGGGACGGGGGGCACGGCGGGCTCGCCCGTGGTGGTCTCCCGGACCGGCTGCACGGACGACCCACCGGATGCGGGCCGCGCGGGGGCCCCGCCGGGAGCGGGCCGTGCGGGGGCACCGCCAGAGGCGGGCTGCCGGACGGACTCGCCGGGGGCGGACACTGCGGACGGCTCGCAGGGGGCGGTCGTCGGGGCCGTCGCTGGGTGGGGCTCGGGGTTCGTCGGGTGTACGTCGTCGCGTGGGAGGTCCAGCGTGTCGGCGGGGTGGGTCTCGGGGTCCGGGGTCGGTGCGGGCTCCCGTGGCGGGGGGCCGGCGTCGGGGACGGGGTGGGTCGTGAGGTGGTCCAGGACCCGGGACAGGGTGGGGGCGGTCGGGCCGGGGGCGTGGGAGGGGCGTACGCCCAGGGCGTCCAGGGCGCGGTGCAGGCGGGCCGCGTCGGCGCGCCAGGTGCGGTCCACGACCTCCTCCGGATACGCCTGCCAGTCCACCGGCGCCCAGTCGGCACAGGACTCCGCGGGACCCCCGTGGAACAGGTGGGCGGCGAGCAGGGACGTGGCCTCGTCCACCACGCCGGGCTCCTCCAGCAGATCGCAGGCCGGCCGCTCGCCCAGCCGGGAGGCGAAGCCCTCGGCGAGCCGGTCGCGGCGGGACAGCTCGGTGAGCGCCGCGACCACGCCCGCGTCCAGCCGGGACGGCCAGCGGCCCATGCGCCAGGCGGGCAGCGCCACCCTGGTCAGCAGCCGGTCCCAGCCGGCGTACGCGAGCCCGACCTGTTCCTGGGCGACGATCCGCAGGCCGTAGTCGACCGCCTGGGCGCGCTCGGCCGCCGCGGCGGCGACCCCGCGCTCCATCTGCGTGGCGTGCTCCTGGCAGCCGCGCAGCAGCAGCCGGACCACCCAGCCGAGGGCCGCGCACAGCACGCGCAGCGGCGCTCGGCGGCCCGGTGCCGAGGCGACGGCCACGGCCGCGTCCAGACCGCGCACGAAGCGGCGGGCGGCCGCTATGTCGGGGTGCGCCGAAGGGCCCGTACCCGCGATCACCGGGGCGAGGACCGCGCGCAGTTCGCCGACGCGCATCCACCACAGGAACGGGGAGCCGATGACGAGGACCGGCGCGGTGGGCGCCCGGCGGCGGCCCTGGCCCGCCGGCTCGTCGGGCGTCGGACGCGCGGGCGGACCGTGCGCGGAGTGCGCCCGGTCCTCCAGCCAGCTGTCGCAGTCGGGAGTGAGCGCTATGGCGGAGGGGACCGGTACGTCCAGGCGGTCGGCGAGGTCGCGCACCATCCGGTACAGATCCGGGGCGGACTCCTCCGCGACCGGCACCGTGGGGCTCATGGCGGGCCGGGCCCGGGCCACGACCAGGGCGACGGCGGCCGCGGCCAGCAGCACCAGCACCGCGCACCCGCCCACGGCCCAGCGGGCGGCGTCCCAGCCCGGCCCGGTGAGGTGGCCGGTGGAGCCGCCGGCCAGCAGGATCACCGCGGCGCCCGCGGGCAGCAGGGCCACGGCCAGCGCCCGGCCCCGGACCCGCAGCACGGCGAGGGCCCGGGAGCGCGCGGCCTGTGCGCCCGCCTCCACACCGATTCCGGTCACGTGCCGCCCTCGCCCCCTCTCTGCCGATCGCGTGCTGCCCTGGTGTTGGTCACTCCCCCACTGTGGCACCCGCCACCGACATCGCAATGCCGGTGGGCCAAGTGCCGGAACGCTTGCGCGGCACCCTAGTTGGGGCCCGGGCGCTCGTCAGCCGGATAGGCGATTGCTCACCCGATGGAATGGCTTTGGTCAGAGCTGGGTGACGCACAGCAAAGATCAGGCCCCGGATCGCGGATCCGGGGCCTGGATGACGTAAGCGCAGGTCAGACGGCTGAGGCTCAGGCGCCCGCGGACTGCGCCACCTTCGCCGCGATGTCGGTGCGGTGCTGCGAGCCGTCCAGGCCGATCCGGCCGACGGCCCGGTACGCCCGCCCGCGCGCCTCGGTCAGGTCCCGGCCGGTGGCCGTCACGGACAGCACGCGTCCGCCGGCGCTGACGACCGCGTCGCCGTCCCGCCGGGTGCCGGCGTGCAGCACGTACGCGTGCGGGGCGTCCTCGGCGGCCACCGCGTCCAGACCGGTGATCGGGTCGCCGGTGCGCGGGGTGTCCGGGTAGTTGTGCGAGGCGACGACGACGGTGACGGCCGCGTCCTCGCTCCAGCGCAGCGGCGGCAGGTCGGCGAGGTGCCCGGTGGCGGCGGCCATCAGGACGCCGGCCAGCGGGGTCTGCAGGCGCGCCAGCACGACCTGGGTCTCCGGGTCGCCGAAGCGGGCGTTGAACTCGATGACCCGGACCCCGCGCGAGGTGATCGCCAGACCGGCGTAGAGCAGCCCGGAGAAGGGCGTGCCCCGGCGGCGCATCTCGTCCACCGTCGGCTGGAGCACGGTCTGCAGCACCTCGTCGACCAGCTTCGGGTCGGCCCACGGCAGCGGCGAGTACGCGCCCATGCCGCCGGTGTTCGGGCCCTCGTCGCCGTCCAGGGCGCGCTTGAAGTCCTGGGCGGGCTGGAGCGGGACGACCGTCTCGCCGTCGGTGACGGCGAACAGGGACACCTCCGGGCCGTCGAGGAACTCCTCGATCACCACCCGGTCGCACCCGGCGGCGTGCGCCTTGGCCACCTCGATGTCCGGGGTGACGACGACGCCCTTGCCGGCGGCGAGCCCGTCGTCCTTGACGACGTACGGGGCGCCGAAGGCGTCGAGGGCCTCGGCGACCTCCTCGGCCGTGGTGCAGACGTACGAGCGGGCGGTCGGCACGGCCGCCGCGGCCATGACGTCCTTGGCGAAGGCCTTGGAGCCCTCGATCCGGGCGGCTTCGCCGGAGGGACCGAACACCGGGATGCCGGCCGCCCGGACGGCGTCGGACACGCCGGCGACCAGCGGGGCCTCCGGGCCGACGACGACCAGCTCGGCACCGAGGCCGGTGGCCAGCTCGGCGACCGCGGCGCCGTCGAGCGCGTCGACCCGGTGCAGCTCGGCCACCTCGGCGATCCCGGCGTTGCCGGGGGCGCAGTGCAGTGCGGTGACGTCGGGGTCGAGGGACAGGGAGCGGCACAGGGCGTGTTCGCGGGCGCCGCTTCCGATGACAAGGACCTTCACGGGGGTCAGCCTACTGGCAAGGCCGCCGAAGCCCGGGGCCCGGGTTTCTCGGAGCTTCCTCCAAAACCGGCCCGTGCGGGGCGGCCGGGAGGCCGGGCCGGGCGGCAGCCGCCGACCGCCGGCTACTCGTTGGAGACCTCTTCCACCACCGTCGCTCCCAGCTCGCGCACGATCAGTTCGTGGCCGGACAGGGCCGACTCGTCCAGGTCCGGATCGTCGTCCTCGGGGATGTCGTCCTCGGGCGCGACGGGCGGCGGCTCGGGCGCGGCCGGCCGGGGCGCCGGCGCGGGCCCGGCCGGAGCGCTGTGCCGGGGTGCGGCGGGCGCCTGCGGGGCCGGCTGAGGAGCCGCCGGGCGGGGGGCGGCCGGGGCGCCGTAACCACCGCCGGGGGCGCTGCCGTAGCCGCCGGCGGGCGCGCCGCCGTAGCCGGACGCGCCGCCCGGGGCCTGCGGGGCGGAGCCGCCGCCGGACGGGTCGAGCACCGCCTCGATCTTCCACTGGACGTGGAACTGCTCGGCCAGCGCCTGCCGCAGCACGTCCTCGCTGCCGCTGCTCGCGAAGTTGTCACGGGCGCCGCCGTTGACGAAGCCGAGCTGGAGGGTCGTGCCGTCGAAGCCGGTCACCTGCGCGTTCTGGCTGAGCAGGATCCAGGTGAAGCGGCGGCGGTTCTTGACGGCCTCCAGGATGTTCGGCCAGAGCGCGCGGGGGTCGAGACCACCGGCGGGAGCGGCCGGGGCGGGCGCGGGCGCCTGGGCCGCGGGCGCGGAGGCGGGCGCGGCCCGGCCGGACTGCTGCTGGGCCGGCTGCTGGGCCGGCTGCTGCTGGGCCGGACGGCCGGGGCCCTCGCCCGGCCGTCCGCCGGCCGTGGGCCAGCCACCGGGCCGCCGGCCACCGCCGGCGGACGCGGCGGTGGGCCAGGCGCCGGGGGCGGGAGCGGAGGCGGCCGGGGACTGAGCCGCGGGCGCGGGGGCGGGAGCCGGGGCGGGGGCGGCCGGGGCGGACGGAGGAACCGGCGCGGGGGCGGGAGCGGGAGCAGAGGCGGCCGGGGGCTGAGCCGCAGGAGCGGGGGCCGGGGCGGCCGGAGCACCCTGGGCCGCCGGATCACCCGTGGCACCCGGAGCACCCGGGCCCCGGACGGCCGCACGGACCGCCGCGGGCCCGCCACCGGGCGGCACGGAGAGCGCGCCGGCACCGGCCCCCGGTGCCACGGCCGCGGCGGCGGCGCCGTGCGCCTCGGGACCGGGCACGTACCCCATGGCCGGCACGGCGCCGCCGCCCGAGAAGGCGACGCCCCGCTCTAGGCGGTCGAGCCGGGCCATCAGGGCGCGCTCGTCGCCGTAGGCGGCCGGAAGCAGGACGCGGGCGCAGATCAGTTCGAGCTGGAGGCGGGGCGAGGTGGCGCCGCGCATCTCCGTCAGGCCCTCGTTGACCAGGTCGGCGGCGCGGCTCAGCTCGGCGGCGCCGAAGGTCTCGGCCTGGGCCTGCATCCGCTCCAGCACGTCGGCCGGGGCGTCGAGGAGTCCCTTCTCCACGGCGTCCGGCACGGCGGCGAGGATGACGAGGTCCCGCAGCCGCTCCAGCAGGTCGGCGACGAAGCGGCGCGGGTCGTTGCCGCCCTCGATGACGCGGTCGACGACCTCGAAGGCGGCGGCGCCGTCACCGGTGGCGAACGCCTCCACGACGGAGTCGAGCAGGGAGCCGTCGGTGTAACCGAGGAGGGAGGTCGCCATGGCGTACGTCACACCGTCCTCGCCGGCGCCGGCGAGGAGCTGGTCCATGACGGACATGGAGTCACGCACGGAGCCCGCGCCGGCGCGCACGACGAGCGGCAGGACGCCCTCCGCGACCGGGATGTCCTCCTGCCCGCACACCTGGGCGAGGTAGTCGCGCAGCGTCCCGGGGGGCACGAGCCGGAACGGGTAGTGGTGGGTCCGCGACCGGATGGTGCCGATGACCTTCTCGGGCTCGGTGGTCGCGAAGATGAACTTCAGATGCTCCGGCGGCTCCTCGACGACCTTCAGCAGGGCGTTGAAGCCGGCCGACGTGACCATGTGGGCCTCGTCGATGATGTAGATCTTGTACCGGCTGCCCGCAGGGCCGAAGAACGCCTTTTCGCGCAGGTCACGGGCGTCGTCCACACCACCGTGCGAGGCCGCGTCGATCTCGATGACGTCGATCGAGCCGGGCCCGTTCCGGGCGAGGTCACGGCACGACTGGCACTCCCCGCAGGGGGTCGGCGTGGGACCTTGCTCACAGTTCAGACAGCGGGCCAGGATGCGCGCGCTGGTCGTCTTGCCACATCCGCGCGGCCCGCTGAACAGGTACGCGTGATTGACCCGGTTGTTCCGCAGCGCCTGCTGCAGCGGGTCGGTGACATGCTCCTGCCCGATGACCTCGGCAAAGGTCTCCGGGCGATAGCGGCGGTACAGCGCGAGAGACGACACGCATACGAGGTTAATGGCGCCCACTGACAAGCGGCTCCGCCCGCGGCCCCGGGAACGCAAGCGCCCCCCACGCACCCGCCAGAGCCGACTTACCCTTGCTGCCTTCCGGCCCTGGGGGAGTTCAGTCAGATAGCGCCGCGTGAGGGGCTGTGCCCCACAGTACCCGATGGCGGCCCCCGGTCCGAACCCGCCGTCCCCCGCGACCCCGCCCGGGGACGGCCTGCGGGAACGGGGGACGCGAGCACCCTCCTCGGTCATGTAATGTTTGCGGCGGAGGATTCGCCTAGAGGCCTAGGGCGCACGCTTGGAAAGCGTGTTGGGGGCAACCCCTCACGAGTTCGAATCTCGTATCCTCCGCCAGTGCCTCACCGGGCACGATGTCGAAGGGCCCCACCGCTTGCGGTGGGGCCCTTCGTCGTTGTCCGTCTCGGTTCGTTTTCGGGAGTTCCCAAAGCGCGTCGCCGACCTGCTGGGCGACCTTGCGGAGCATGACTCCCGTCACACGCATGTGCCGGGCACGCATCCGAGCCGCGCCCCCGGGATCCCAGCCCATGATCGAGTCGGTCACCACGTCCGAGGTCCTGGGTTCCCGGTGCCGGCGGAGAATCTCGAGCAGCGGGTCGGGCAGGCCGATGGTGCGCCGTCCGGCGTGGGACTTGGTGGACTTGTGCTCGCGCCAGGTCTGCTCCCGCTCGGGGCAGTAGCCCGCTTCACGCCCGCACGGCTCGGCCCCGCAACCATGCGAGTACTTGGGGCGCAGCCGATTCTCGTCATCTCCCCTCAGCAGCTTCGGCGGACCGGTGGCACAGCTTGGACACCTAGGCAGTCACGGCATCGGCGGGGGCCCGACGGAGCCGCCCAACGGTGACCGACTCGATCTCTCCGTCGAGGACGAGCCGGAAGCACGTCACAAGGCCGGTACGAAGCCTCCACGCGGCATCCTCGACGCTCAGAAGCAACAGCGAGGAATCAGCCGGCTCAGGTGGGGCTCCGGCCCGCCACACGGCCAGCGGCTGGGTGCCCGGCAGCTTCCACTTGGCCGTCGCGGTCTCGGCCCAGGTGATCGCGGTCTGGGTTCCGGACGACGGTGGTACGGCCACGGCCCCCAAGGTCGAGCACTAGGAGCAAAACGTCAAACGCGGCCGGGGCCTGGACATGGTCAGCGCCCTCGCCCACCGGGTCATCGTCCACGACAGCGGCCAGGGCAACACGGTTACCGCGGAGCTGTACGCCGACGCACGGTTGGGAGGCCGGGATGCCAGTGCTGGACGAAGAGTTTGACCGAATAGGGCCCGCCGGCACTGATGGCATCATTCGACCCCTACTCCGCAGCATGGGAGTGGATGTACGACGGCCGCATCGACACCCGACGCGCCCTGCTGCAGGCCGAACCCTGCACGGTGTCCCTGACCCATGCCGGCACCCGCATCACCTGAGCGATCCGACCCGTACTCTTCCTGCCCCTCGCACACCGTCGAGGCGCCGAACTTCCGGCGTGTGCACCCGCGCACGGGGGATGAGGTGCGCGGCCGGCGCTGGCAGGTCACCTCGTGGCCATCGACGAAGCCCGGCCGTCGGTTAGGTCCCGGACGAGTCTCCAAGCCGCCCCCAGACAGGCCGGGGATGAAACCCTTCCCTTCAGAGCTGGAACCCCCGGAAGCCGACCGCGCGCTTGAGACCATAGACGCAGGCACTGACAACGGACCCGACAGCAATGGACCGTTGAGCGATGAGTGTTCAACTGCGTGACAACGGAGACGCACAACGACGGACGCCCGGGAGTGTCTGCGAACCATCGGTGCGGGTGAAAGGCCCACAAGCTCAAGGCACAGCCCCGCCCACGTTGCTTCGGGACGAAGAGGTCCTCACCTAAGGTCTCACCGCCACGCTTCCGCCGGCGCAACTTGCTCTGGTCGGCGGCATGGCAGCGCGACTGAGGCCGATGGGGTGCGACGAGACACACGCGTGCGTGACCGGTCGGCGGGAGCAGCGGGAACTTGCCCTGGGCGTGACCAGGGCTCCAACACCGCTCCGCCATAGGTCAGCCGAGCAACCACCGCCAAGAGGCCCGAGCTCCCATGCTGAGAATGCGGACCGGGTTGCCTGGCTGGCCGAGCGTCGTGAGGTGCAGGCTTAGGGCCCCTCCCGGCGGCCTGTATGACCTCCAATGACCGATCTCTACAGAGCTACGGATCAGGTCGTGAACACTGACCGCGGCAGCATCGCTTCGGTGATCGGCAGAATAGTCAGCGCTACGCGATGAGGGCCGGCCCAGTGCTTTCTGGGCCGGCCCCCACCATTCAGGTCACACGTCGTCGTATTCCTGGTCCTCGTCCTGTTCAGGTGAAGTGCTGGAGATGAATCCTTCGTCGGGATCAGGCTCCGCCTTCACGAGGATCTCGTAGACCTGATGGGCGGTATTACGGGTGCGTTCCCACTCCTCATGGGTACCGAAAGGATGCGGAGGCGGGGAGACGGTCGAGCTTTCCAGGGAGGAGGCCGCATCCTTGGCGATCACCAGGGCCTGGGTGAGGCGTTCGCGGTTGTCCCGGTCGCGGTCCTCGGGGCTAGCCGCTTGGTTGCGAGCCTTGCGAGCCTCCTGCTGCTTGAGGAAGCCAGCCATGGCCTTTGCTGGGCTGGCTATTTCGTACAAGCGGTACTCGGTCAGACGCTCCGGGCTTCGTGTTTCACGAGTGTCCCCGGTGATGACCAGACTACCGTCGGCGTTGACCTCGGGGATGTCATACTCGTGCGCCGGCTTGGTCGCGTCCCAGTGCCGCCAAGCGGAGGCAAGCAGGTAAAGACCGTGATTGTGGCTCGCCAGGTCGGTCAGGATGGCTGGAGGGGAGCCTCGGAATGGGGCACTACCCTCGAATACCTTCGATTCGCGATCACGGGTGAGATAGCCGTCCATCATAAGGGCGAACCCGCCGCCGATCATGAGCGTGATCCGGGCGTTACTGTCGCCCTCAAGCGCCCGCTCCAGCACGTGCGACACCGTTTCGTACACCGGCAGCCACTGCCGGCCAGGCACATCTTCGGTAAGGAAGCCGCCATCACCGAAGGCGTTGCGTGCCCTCTGGAGAGAAGGGGGACGACGCGCCCCCGGTTCCTTACGGGCCTTGGGGCGCCGCACGTCACGGTCGATGATGACCCCGAGCATGAAGCTGAACTGCTTGGTGGTCACCGCGCGCCGCGCCATGATGTTGCGGATCTCCGACTTCGTCTCGCCGAAGGAAAGGCCAGCAGTCAGACGGTAGGTGGTGTAAATGCACCGCCAGATGGGCGAGGGGTCCGGGCAGCCAAGTTCGGTGGGCAGGTCCTGCAGCGGAGTGAGCCCAAGGATGATGTCGGCTTCCCGACGGCGCATCTTACCGCGAGTCACCAGCGCATCAATGGTTTGATTGGCGATGTTGTGCCACATCGCGTCCGGCGTCCAGGGGTTCTTTTCCAGGTGCTCGCCAGCGACCAGGTTCTCAACCATGGACACGAACGAAGCACCGGTGGGCTGCATTGCAGTCTGCGTGGTCACTGGTTGACCTCCATGGTGTTACGGGCGCCGACGACCAAACGCACCGGGACGGTGGCGGCCTGGCCGACGCGGACGACCTGATCCGAGAGACCACGCTGGTAGGCAGAGTTGTAGTGTGCGATCTCATCGCGGACCGCCCGGCGCAAGGAGGCGGGGTCCCGCAGCAGATCCTCGACAACCGCATCGGCGGTGCCGGCGATGCTCTTGCCGGTGCGCGTCTTGGCCGCCGACGAAAGCCGAGAGATGCCGTCGACGACCACCGGCAGGACCCGGCTGGGCGAATTGTCGGCGAAGGTCACCCGCACCAGGATGACGAGCAGGGGCTCGGAGACGCCGCGCTGCATGATCGAGTCGGAGTAGTCGGCCTTGGGCACGTTCAAGGTGCCGGAAACGGTCTCCCGCACCAGGGCAGCGAGTTGCTGAGGGCTGTCGAACTCACAGCGGGCCTGGGCCAGCGGCCCGTTGACGTCGTGATCATCCAGTAGCCGAGGGGCCGGCACAGCCAGCGACAGGGCGGCAATGCGCGGCTGGTAGAGCGGGAAAAGCATGCGGGACCACGCAAGGCATTCGATCACGTACAGCGAACCGCCGGGTACAGCCACCTCGCTCAGCAAGGAGACGCCGTTGGGCTGCGGGTTGACGAGCAACGCGACGCGTTCCGGCTGCACCTGCAGAGCCGCAGCCGCCTTGCGGGCGTCCTCGCTGAGGTTGGTCAGAGGGTTCTTGTCCAACCGCGAGGAGACCTTGCGCAGGGCGCCGGACTCGGGGACGTCCGGCAGCGGCTGCGGCCGGCGAGTAATGCTCAGATTCTCCAGCTCCGGAGCGGCAGGCGCGGGGAGGCTCACGTGAGGCTTGGGGTCCTGCGACTCCGGGAACAGCAGGATGGTGTTGGTCACTGGCTCATGGTCCATCGTGACACCACCGCACAGCCCAAGTGCTGTGTCGGCTTCAGCGTGCGAACACCAGGCGTGTGATTCGTCCGCCCACGAAGGGAATCGTCGCCCGACGGCTGACGATGTGCTCCGTGGCGCCTGCCGCAACTCGCTGTTGCTGAACCTTCACTGTGGTCCCGACAGGGCCCTTTGCCCGGACGTTCCCATAGATGGCAGTGCCCCGAGGGGCCACCCGGATGTGATGGTCCAGGTGTCGAACGACAACGGCGATGCAGATCGACGCACGCCACGTTTATCGCATCATCTGTTTATCCGTCAACTCCGCACTAACAAGCCGCGGTTGCCTGCTGATGCCTGCTGATGCCTGCCAAGGTTGTTGCATCGACGGGCTCCGCATTGATGGGGCGCAGGGTGCCATAAGCCTGGTGTTCGCGTACCAAAACACCGAAAGTGGTGAGGTACCAGCAGGCTGGGCTAGTTTCGAAGTGATCTCAGGTGGGTCCGGAGCCGTTGGAGTCCAGCCCTCACGCAGGGCGTGCCGTATAGCTGTTGTGACACCGGACGGCAGTACAGGCTCAGCCTCTCGACCGATCCAGTTACTCGGATGCGGCTGGTTGGTGGTGACCACAAGCGTCATCCCCGGGGTGTCCGCATGCTCGACCGCGAACGTGCACAGCGACTAGGCCCAAGCCCTGGATGTACGTCGGCCGGTCTCGTAGTCGCCGGCGGTAGGCCGTACCGTCGACGACGATCCGTCGTGATCCCTTGCGACCCAACGCCATGACTGCCCTTCAACAGCAGAGATGCTAGGGAGCCCGACGCAGTCGTCCGTCTCAGTTTCCGTCTCATTCAGCGCCGTTCACACCCGTCCGGACAGGACCGGAAGCGGTAGCCGCCGAGATGACCGACCCGCCAGTGCCTCACCGGGCACGATGTCGAAGGGCCCCACCGCTTGCGGTGGGGCCCTTCGTCGTTGTCCGTGTTCCGGGGGGCGGATCAGTGGTTCGGCACTCGCAGGGGGGCCGATGCCGTTGCCTGGTCCACCTCCGAGACGCGGACCGTCGCCTTCAGCGTCCAGGTGCCGGAGGACGGGAGGATGAAGGCGTCGGCGGCCCAGTAGCCGCCGCGGTCGGTGAGGCGGGTGTCCAGTGGGCCCACGCGCCGGGCCGGGAGCGTGAGGGTGACCCGGAGTTCGGGGACCGCGGCGAGGCCGCCGTCGGGGCCGTAGACCACCGCCTGGACGGAGTTCTCGCCCACCCGGCCTGGGTCCAGGGTGATCTGCACCCTGCCGTGGCCGCCGGGGGCGCCGGTGTCGAAGGGGAGGGTGGTGACGGACGCCGTGGGAAGGGCCGCCGGTGCCGGGACGGGCGGTGCGGACCGCGTCGCCGTACGGCCGGGCGCGGTGCCGGTGAGCAGGGTGGTCAGGGCGAGGACGAGGACGGCGGCCGTCGTCTCGGCCAGGACCGAGCGGCGCAGGAGGTGCGGGGCCACCGGTCCCCGTGCGGCCCGTCTCGTCCAGGTGCGGGAGCAGGCCGCCGCGAGCAGGAGCGCGGTGACGGCCGCCAGCTTGGCCAGCAGGGTGCGGCCGTACGCCGTGTCCGTCAGCGCCTGCCAGGAGCCGAGGCCCCGCCAGGACTGGTAGACGCCGGTCAGGGCCAGGACGGTCACCGAGACCGTGGCCAGCCGGGAGAAGCGCTCCGGGACCGAGGCGGGCAGGCCGCCGGCCGGGGCGCGGCGCAGCGTCCGCAGGAGGGCCGCCAGGCCGCCCAGCCAGGCCGCCGTGGCCAGCAGGTGCAGGGTGGCGGAGACCAGCGCCGCCGGGACCTGGATGCCCGCCGCCGCGTGGTCGGACGCGGTCCAGGTCAGGGACAGGGCGAGGGCGAGCACGGCGGTCGCCGCGAGGGTCACGCGGCGCGGCGGCCGGATGCGGCGCCGGCGTAGCAGCGCCGCGCAGCCCGCCGCCAGGAGCAGCAGCGCCAGCCGGGCCAGGAGCAGCAGACCGGGGCGGGTCATCGCCGTGTGGGCGAGGGCGGAGAGGCTGAGCGCGGTCGCCGGGGAGGTGCCTTCCTCGTACGGCGCCCGCAGCAAGTACTCGACGGTCGTGGCGGCGCCCAGCGTGGCCGCGCCGGTGAGGGCGAGGGGGCGCAGCCGGGCCGACGCGGGCGGGCGGCAGTAGGCCGTGAAGGCGGCGGTGCCCAGGAGCAGGGCCAGGGAGAGGTAGGCGAGACAGCGCGCGATGGTGTGCAGGGCGGTGGTGGCGCGGTTTTCCGTACGGTCCGGGAGCGGGACGGGCGGTGCCGCCGTCCGTTCGCCCACCGAGAAGGTGAGGGCGCCGGACACCGGGTGGCTGTCGGCCGACACCACCCGCCAGGCCACCGTGTACGTGCCGGTGGCCAGCCCGCCGGGCAGGGTGACCCGCGCGGTGTCGGAGTGGCCGGGGGCGTGGCCGGCGGGACCGGTGCGGACCCGGTGGTCGCCGGGGTCGTAGACCCGGAAGGAGCCGGCCGGCAGGCCGACCGGCTCGGTGAAGACGAGGGTGATCCGGCGGGGCGCGGTGCGCAGGACGCTTCCGTCGGCGGGGTCGGCCCCGCGCAGCACGGTGTGCGCCGAGGCCGGGGCCGCCGTCCCGAGGACCAGCCCCAGGAGCAGAACGGGCAGCAGGGCGAGGACCGTACGGGGACGCGGGACAGAGCGCGGGCCCGGGACCGGCACCGGTAGCCGGACCAGGGCCAAGCCCCACACCGGCATCAGGCGCCGAAACAGGACCAGACGCCGGACCAAGACCAGACCCCGCAGCAGCGTCAGGCGCCGGACCAGCGGCAGCCCCCCGAGCAGCACCCGCCGCCGCAGCTCAGCCAGGCCCGTGCACGTAGCCCTCGTGTGCCGGGGCGGGCCCTGGTGTCGTCGTCTGCCCCGGTGTCCCTCGCGCAGCACCCTCCGCCTCCGTCCGCTCCGCCCGTGCTCCGTGACAGGGCCCCGGTATACGTACGGGGGAAGCGGGCCGCGCGCTCACCAGGCCGGGCGGGCCGTCACTCCGCCGTCCACCACCAGGTCGTGGCCGGTGATCCAGGACGCCAGCGGGGAGGCGAGGAAGACGCAGGCGTCGGCCACGTCCTCGGGGCGGCCCAGGCGGCCGGCCGGGGCGGCGGCGAGCCAGCGCCGTACGCCGTCCGGCCAGGACGCGGCCAGTCCGGGCCGGTCGATCAGGCCGGGCGAGACCGTGTTGACGCGGATGCCGTCGGGGCCGTACTCCAGGGCGGCCGCGCGGGCGTGCACGACCACCGCCGCCTTGGCCGCGCCGTAGTGGGCGTGGCCGGGGGCCGGGTGGCCGGCCTCGATGGAGGCGATGTGGGTGATGGTGCCGCCGCCCTGGGCGCGCAGGACGGCGGCGGCCGCCTGGGTGCAGGCGAAGACGCTGGTCAGGTTGGTGTCGACGACCCCGCGCCAGTCGTCCGCGGTCATGCCGGGGAGCGGCTGGACCGGCTGGACGGCCGCGTTGTTGACGAGTGCGGTGAGCCGGCCGGCCGACCAGTGCGCCGCCTCCTCGACCAGGCGCCGGCAGGCGGCCTCGTCCGTCAGGTCGGCCTGGAGCACGGTCGCCCGGCCGCCCGCCGCCCGGATGCGGCGCGCCGTGTCGGTGGCGTCGGCGAGGGCCGTACGGCAGTGCAGGGCCACCGCGGCGCCGTGCTCGGCGAAGCGCAGGGCGAGGGCGCGGCCGATGCCGCCGCCCGCGCCGGTCACCAGGGCGGTCTGTCCGTCGAGCAGGGGCGCGGGGGGTGTCATGGGCGGCAGAGTTCCGTGATCAGGGCGGCCTCGGCCGGGTAACGCGCCGTCAGCTCGGCCGGGTCGCCGTGTTCGTAGTCCGCGTAGGTGAACCCGGGGGCCATCGTGCAGCCGAAGAACGTCCACGCGCCGCCCGCCGCCACCCGCGCGCCCATCCAGGTGCGGGCCGGCACGGTCAGCTGGAGGTGCTGGCCGGCGCGCAGGTCCGGGCCGAGGACGGGGCGGCGGGTGGTGCCGTCGGGGGCGAGGAGCAGCAGGTGGAGCGGGTCGCCGAGGTGGAAGTGCCAGACCTCGGCGAAGGGCAGGCGGTGCAGGGCGGAGTAGTCGCCGGCGGTGAGCAGCACGACGATGGCCGAGCCCTCGGGGCGGCCGTCCGGGCGCTCGGGCCCGGCCCAGGTGCGCCGGAACAGACCGCCCTCGCGGGGCAGGGGTTCGAGGCCGTAGTGCGCGGTCAGCTCTTCGGGCGTCGTCACCCGGGGAAGGCTACCGCCCGGTCCAGGAACGCGAGTTGGGCGTGCTTCTCGGGCAGGTGGACGTCGGGCAGGACGACCTCGGGCAGGACCACGGCGGGGCCGCGCTCGAAGCCCTGGCGTTCGAAGCGCTCGATCGCCTTGGTGTTGCGCACATCCGGGTCGATCACGATCCGGCGGCGGTCCAGGACCAGCAGCGTGTACGTCGTCAACGCCCGCAGCAGGGCGGACGTCCAGCCGGGACGCCGGCCGCCGGGGCCGGCGGGGGCGAGCAGGAGGTGGACGCCGACGTCGCCGGGGCGGACGTCGTAGCACTCCCCGACCCGGTCGGCGGACGGCTCGTACGTCTGGAGGAGCGCGGCCGGTTCGCCGTCCTTGGTGACCAGGTAGGCGTGGTGGGTGTCGAGGGTGGCCAGGTGGGCGTAGACCTCGGCGACCCGGGCCCGGCCGAGGCCGTTCATGCCCCAGAACGCGGCGCGTTCGTCGCTCACCCAGGCGTGGAGCACCTCCGCGTCGGCCTCGGGGTCGACGGGGCGGACGCGGACGGTGCCGTAGCCGTCGATGTGCTGGACGTGCAGATCGGTCATCGGTCTTCCTCGGTGTGTTCGTCGGTGGCCGGCTCGGGGGTGAGCAGTGCCCAGTCGGTGACCACGGGGGCCAGTTCGCCCGTCAGCCACAGCGGGAGCTGGTCGCGGTGGTGGGGACTGCCGGGGACGCCGTCGGCGCCGAAGGGCACCACCCAGCGGCTGTCGTCGCGGTCGGCCAGGTCCCAGACGTAGCGGGCGGCCGGGCCGCGGACGGCGCGGTCGGTGTGGCCGGGGACGGCCGAGGTGCACAGCACGCAGTCGTGGTCGCCGCCGAGCCCGGGTTCTGCGGAGTCCGGGTACGGCCCGTCCGGCAGCGCCCGCCAGGGAGCCAGGCGGTGCGTGGCGGCCCAGGAACGGGCGGGCGCGGCGGCGGCGGTCTCCTCCAGGGCGGCGCGTACGACGGCCGTGCGGTCGATGCCGTACAGGTCCTCTGTGCTCAGCAGGTGTTCGAGGGCGTAGGCGATACGCGGGACGAGGGCGAGCCAGGGCCGCAGGACGTCCGGGTAGGCCGGGGGTTCGGCGAGCGGGGCGAGGACCGGGTGCGCGGCGAGCCGGCGTACGACCGCGCCGCGCACCGCCGCGTACGCCGCCGCGTCGGTGCTGCCGGCGTCCATGTGACGGTCCCAGGCGAGCAGGCGGTCGCGCAGGGCCGCGGCGGCGGGGGTGAGGCCGGTGAGGGCGGCGAGCCGGTCCAGCAGGGGGGTGGCGGAGGCGAGGTGGGTGTCGGTGTGGATCGCGGCCATGGCGTCGGCGGTCCAGGCGCGGCGGGCGGTGAGCAGCGCGCGGATCCGGGCGGCGCGGTGGGGCGGGGCGAACTCGACGCCGAGCGGGGTGGCCGGGCCGTGGGTGTTGGCCATCACCGCGATGCCGTCGGTGAGTTCGCCGTACGGCGTCTCGTGCGTGCCGTGCCAGTCGTGGCCGGGCTCCCAGGCGGGGACCGGGTGGCGGCGGTTGGCCTCGGCGCGCCGCGGGACCCGGCCGGCGACGCGGTGCAGAGTGCCGCCGGCGGTGTCGGCGGCCTGGACGACGTTGACCGGCTCGGCCCAGGCGTCCAGGGCCCGGTCGACGTCGGCGACGGTGCGGGCGCGCAGGAGCGGGAGGAGGGCGCCGAAGCCGAGGTCTTCGGTGACGCGGGGCGGGTAGCGCAGGGCGAGCGCCTCGGCCGCGCCGTCCTGTCCGGGCGTACCGCCCGTGCCGTCCAGTCCCTCCGGGCCGCCCGCGATCACCGGGCCCCGGGCCGTCTCGAGGAGTTCGATGCCGAGGGGCGGCTCGCCCGCGATGTGGACGGTCTCCGTGTGGCGGGCGGCGCGGTGCCAGGCGCCGTCCGGGCCGAGGGCCTCGACGCCCGCGCCGGTGCGGCGCAGCCGTTCCCGGTAGAGGTCCTGGTAGTCGGCCATGGCGTTGGTGATGGCCCAGGCCACGGTGCCGGTGTGGCCGAAGTGCGGAATGCCGGGCACGCCGGGCACGGCCAGGCCGAGCACGTCGAACTCGGGGCAGGACAGGCGGATCTGCTGGTAGACGCCGGGGTCCTCGATGACGCGGTGCGGGTCGCCGGCGAGGAGCGCGTGCCCGGTGGCGGTGCGCTCGCCGGTGAGCAGCCAGCCGTTGCTGCCCGCCGTGCCGGGCCCGTCGGTGGCGAACAGGCCGACGGCCTCCGGACCGAGGTGCCGTGTCGCCTGCTCGCGCCAGAGCTTGGCCGGGAACCCGGCGAAGAGGATGTGCGTGCCGAGCCAGACGCCGAGCGGTGTCCAGGGCTGCCAGCGGCCCGGGGCCAGCCGGGTGCGGGCGAACTCGGGGGCGCGGCGGGCGCCGGCGGCCAGCCCGTCGTTGACGCCGTCGACGTACGCCCGTACCCAGTCCGCCGTCCGCGGGTCCCGGCGCTCCAGTGCGGCGAAGCAGCGGCGGGCGGTGTCGGCGAGCCGGGCCCGGCGGGCGAACACGTCCCAGGACAGGGCGCCGGCGCCGAGGAAGGAGGCGGAGGTGCCCTGGAGGCGGTGCCGTTCGACCTCCAGCTGCCAGGCCCGGTCGCGGGCGGTGACCAGGCCCTGGGCGCGGGCGAGTTCCCGGGCGTCGGACGCGCGCAGATGGGGGACGCCCCAGGCATCGCGGTAGATCTCGATGGCCACCAGGACTCCCTCGATCTTTAGGTTAGCCTTGCCTAAGTTTTCTGTGGCGGAATCGTACGCGAACGGTGGAGGGGTCATGGGGCAGGGGCGGGGCTGGGAGGGCGCGGTGCTGAAACTGCTGCGCGCCAAGGACTTCATGCTGACCGTCCTCGACGCCGAGGACGTGACCCCGCGCTACCGCCGGCTGCGGCTGTCCGACGGCGGGCTGCTCGCCGCGGCCGGCGTCCACCCGACAATGTGGGTACGGCTGTGGTTCTCCGACCACGGCCGGCCGCACCAGCGGGCCTACACCCTGGTCGACCCCGACCCGGCCGCCGGCACCTTCGCCCTGGAGTTCGCCCTGCACGAGGGCGTGGCCTCCGACTGGGCCCGGACCGCGCGGCCCGGCGACACCATCGAGGCCACCGTCCAGGGCACCGGCTTCCAGCACCCGGACCCGGCGCCCTCCCACGTCCTCGCGATCGGCGACCCGGCCTCGCTGCCCGCGCTCAACTCCCTCCTCGGCGCCCTGGCTCCGGCCCCGGCCACCGTCTGGTTCGAGGGCGAACCGGCGGGACTGCCCTGCCGGACGGAGCCCGGCCGGCACGAGATACGGCCCGTTCCGCGCCGGGACGCGGGCGCCGCCCACCTGGTGGCACGGGTCCGCGCCGAGCTGCCCGCCGTCCTCGCCGGCACCCCGCGGCCCTATGTCTGGATCGCCTGCGACACGGCGACCACCCGCACCCTCGCCGCCTACGTCCGCAAGGACCTGGGCGTGCCGAAGCAGCGGGTGCACGCACTGGGCTACTGGCGCGCGGACTGAACGAACGGACGGCTCAGGGGCGGGGCGCGGGCGCTGGGCGAGCGGATGGCCCGCCGGTGCACCGTGCCCGGACGGCGGGCGGGCGGCTTCCCGGCGGAGCGAGCGCGGCGCCGGACGCACGACTCCCCACTGCACCGAGCACGGGTGCCGGGGCGGACTGACGGCTCTCCCTCCGCGCCACGCCCGTATGGCAGGCGGGCGGACGACTCACCGGCGGAGCGAGCGCGGGCGGACGGCTCTCCGCCGCGCCACGCCCGGGCGCCGAGCGGCCCCGCCCGGCGACGCGGGGACGGCGCGGGGCGACCGGAGAGGCGGCGCGGGAACCGCGGGGCGACTGGAGAGGCGGCGCGGGAACCGCGGGGCGACTGGAGAGACGGCGCGGGAACCGCGGGGCGACTGGAGAGACGGCGTGGGAACCGCGGGACCGGCACGGGGCGACCGGACAGGGCGGCGCGGGAACCGCGGGACCGGCACGGGGCGACCGGACAGGGCGGCGCGGGAACCGCGCGGGTGACGCGGGGACCGCGCGCGACGTGGCCGGGCGCGCGGGATCATCGGCCCATGGACGTCACCCTGCACCTCGCCCAGGACCCCGCGGCCGACGCGCTGCTCGGGCGCTCCCCGCTCGCCGCGCTGACCGGGATGCTGCTGGACCAGCAGATCCCGATGGAGTGGGCGTTCAAGGGCCCCCGGACCATCGCCGACCGGCTCGGCACCGAGGACCTGGACGCCCACGAGATCGCCGCGACGGACCCGGAGGCCTTCGCCGCGCTGCTCGCCGAGAAGCCCGCGGTGCACCGCTACCCGGGCTCGATGGCCAAGCGCGTCCAGCAGCTGTGCCAGTACCTCGTCGAGCACTACGACGGGGACGCCGAGGCGGTCTGGCGGGACGCCTCCAGCGGGGCCGAGCTGCTGCGCCGGCTGGAGGAGCTGCCGGGGTTCGGCAGGCAGAAGGCGCAGATCTTCCTGGCCCTGCTCGGCAAGCGGCTCGGGGTCGCGCCGGCCGGCTGGCGGGAGGCCGCCGGCGCCTACGGCGAGCCGGACACCTTCCGGTCCGTCGCCGACATCACCGGCCCGGAGTCCCTGGCCAAGGTGCGCGCCTTCAAGCAGCAGACGAAGGCGGCGAAGAAGAAGGAGAACGAGAAGGGGAAGGAGAAGTAGCAGCGCGGGCGTGTCACCCGTACGGCCCACTCCGGTGGCTCCCGCCAAGCCGCCGCGCCCAGCATGGAGCATGACCGAGGCACCGAGCGGCGGCCCGCACGGGAACCGCGAGTACGACGACCGGCACACCCACGCGGCCGACCCGCACCAGGGGCACCCGACGGCGGAACGGGCGCGCGGGCACCCGGAACCGGAACCGCCGTTCGAGGGCCCGCTGCACGCCCTGTCCCGGGCCGCCTGGCAGGTCGTCCTGCTCACCGGGCTGGGCTCCCTGGTGCTCGGCGTGCTGGTGCTGGTCTGGCCGGGCGCCTCGCTGCTCGCCGTCGGCGTGCTGTTCGGGCTCTATCTCCTCTACAGCGGCATCTTCCAGCTCGTGGCCGCCTTCGGCACGCACCAGACGACCTCGCTGCGCGTGCTCGCCTTCATCAGCGGCGCGCTGTCGATCCTGCTCGGCCTGCTCTGCTTCCGCGGGCCCATGCAGTCGATCCTGCTGCTCGGCCTGTGGATCGGCATCGGCTGGCTGTTCCGCGGGATCACCCAGACCGTGGCCGCCGTGCACGACTCCCGCACGCCCGCGCGCGGCCGGCAGATCTTCCTCGGAGTGCTGACCCTCATCGCCGGAATCGTGCTCATCGACTCGCCGTTCGAGTCGGTCGCGGTGCTGACCCTCGTCGGCGGGATCTGGCTGCTCGCGGTGGGCATCGTGGAGATCGTCACCGCACTCGGGATCCGCGGCCGGGCCCGCCGGGTGCCGCGCCCCGTCTGACCGGCCGTCAATTCGGGCCGCCCGCTTACACCCGAACGGATGGTTCTCCGGCGTGGCGTGCGGCCCGTCCCGTCCGGGCGGGGAAACAACCACCATGAGCAGGAGCAGCACCCGCGCGTTCCCCGGCCGCCGCCGGCTGCGGATTCTCGTGCTGCTGCTCGTCCTGTGGGTGCCCGGCGCCACCGTACCGGCGCCCGATCTCGTGGACTTCCCGGTGGCCGCGGAGAGTGCCGAGCACGACGTGCCCGGCACGGTGCCGCGGCCGCCGGACCGCCCGGCCCAGCGGGCGGGCGTACCCGAGCGCCCCGCGCTGCCGCCCGGTCCGGCGCCCGCCCGGCCGGCGGTCCGCCCGCGCCCCGGCCCGCCCCGGGCGCCGTACCCCGCGTGCCTGCCGCGCACGGTGGTCCTGCGCTGCTGACCGCCCCGCCGTACCCACCAGGCCGGTCGGTTCGACGCGAGGAGCAGCACAGCCATGACCACAGATCCGTACGCCGTCCTGCGCGCCCTGTTGCGCGCGGAGGCCCGGCGCGCCCCGGCGCCCGGGCCGGACCAGCGCACTTCCCCGCCGCAGCGGCCACCCGAGGACCGGGACCGCTGAGCGGACCCCGGCGGGGGCGGCCTACCGCCTCCGCCGGGCCGTACCGAACAGCGAGCGGGTGATCTCCCGGCCGAGCTGTCTGCCGACCGAGCGGGCCAGGGACTTGAACGCGCCGCTCTCCACCACCTGTTCGACCAGCGACGGCTCCTCTTCGGGCGCCTTCCGGCGCCCCCGGGCCGGAGCCGGGGCCGGGGCCGCCCGCGGCGGTCGCGCGCTCAGCTTCTCGTACGCCGACTCCCGGTCCACAGCCTGTGCATAACGCGCGTGGAGCGCGGAGCCCCGGACGGCCTCGTCCAGCGCTACGGCGTCCAGCGGACCCATCAGGGACTCCGGCGCGCGCAGCCGGACGGCGGCGACGGGCGTCGGGGCGCCGCCCTCGCCGAGCACGGTCACCACGGCCTCGCCGGTGCCCAGGCCGGTGAGCAGTTCCGCCAGGTCGTAGCCCGACCGCGGGAAGGTCCGCACGGTCGCCCGCAGGGCCTTGTCGTCGTCCGGGGTGAAGGCGCGCAGCGCGTGCTGGACGCGATTGCCGAGCTGGGCGAGGACATCGCCGGGCACGTCCTTCGGGGTCTGGGTGACGAAGAAGACGCCGACGCCCTTGGAGCGGATCAGCCGGACGGTTCGGGTGACCGACTCCAGAAACGCCCGGGAGGCGTCCTGGAACAGCAGGTGCGCCTCGTCGAAGAAGAAGACCAGCCTGGGCCGCTCGGGGTCGCCGATCTCGGGCAGGTCGTGGAAGAGGTCGGCGAGCAGCCACATCAGGAAGGTGGAGAACAGCAGCGGTCTGTCCTGGACGGCGGCCAGTTCCAGGACCGAGACGACGCCCCGGCCGTCCGGCGCCGTGCGCAGCAGGTCCGCCGTATCGAACTCCGGCTCGCCGAAGAAGTCCGCCATGCCCTGCGCCTCGAAGGCCGTCAGCGCCCGCAGGATCACCCCGGCCGTGGCACCGGACAGGCCGCCGACGGTCCGCAGTTCGGGCCGGCCCTCGTCGGAGGCGAGGAAGGCGACCACCGCGCGCAGGTCCTTGAGGTCGATCAGTTCCAGGCCCCTGGTGTCGGCGTAGTGGAAGACCAGGCCGAGGGACTGCTCCTGGGTCTGGTTCAGCCGGAGCGCCTTGGCCAGCAGCACCGGGCCGAAACTGGTGACCGTGGCGCGGACCGGGATGCCGTGGCCGAGGCCGCCGAGCGCGTAGAACTCGGCCGGGAAGCCGGCCGGACGCCACTCCTGGCCGACCTCGGCGGACCGCTCGCGCACCCGGTCGTCCGCCGTCCCGGGCCGCGCGATGCCGGACAGGTCGCCCTTGACGTCCGCGAGGAACACCGGGACGCCCCGCGCCGAGAGCTGCTCGGCGATCAGCTGGAGCGTCTTGGTCTTGCCGGTGCCGGTGGCGCCCGCGACCAGACCGTGCCGGTTGAGCACGGACAGCGGGACGCGGACCGGCGCGTCCGGATGGCACCGCCCGTCCCACAGCAGGGCGCCGAGGTCGAGCGCGGGGCCGGTGAAGGCGTATCCGGAGGCGATCTGCCGGGCCGGGGCGGGCAGCGCGGCCCCGGGCCCGGAGCCGGCGGGCGGCACGCTCTCGCTGTCACTCATCTCCGGCCCCTGTTCCCGCAATAACCCCTATGCCCGGTTCGTCCGTTCTTTTCAAGCGTCGCACTCGACCGCCATGGCTGCGCCCGGAACGTCTTGACCGGTAGGCTTTCCGTGTGATCTTCAAGCGCATCGGAAACGGCCGGCCGTACCCCGACCACGGCCGGGAGAGCACCCGGCAGTGGGCGGACGTCGCGCCGCGCCCGGTCCGCCTCGATCAGCTCGTCACCACCAAGCAGCAGCTCGACCTGGAGACCCTGCTCGCGGAGGACTCGACGTTCTACGGCGACCTCTTCGCGCACGTGGTGAAGTGGCAGGGCGACCTGTATCTGGAGGACGGACTGCACCGCGCGGTCCGCGCCGCCCTCCAGCAGCGCCAGGTGCTGCACGCGCGCGTGCTCGAACTGGACTGACCCGCACGACACGGCGGTTGGCCCTTTCGGGTTCCGCTGAACCCCATCGGCTGATCATCTGATAGGCATCGCCGCCCAGGCGCATTACGCTGCGCTCATGAGCATGCTGACTCCTCCGGGCATGGGCGGCCAGTACCGGATCACGGGGGGCAAGTACCCCCGTATGCGTCCGCCCCGCCGGCGCGGCAGGCTCGTGGCCGTCGCGGTGGCGTCCGTCGCCGTGCTCGGTCTGCTGGGCTGGGGCGTCCTCCAGCTCGTCGACGTCTTCACCGGCGGCACGAAGGCCACGGCGGCCGGCCGCACGGCCGACTGCCGGACCAAGGCCGCCGCGGCCCCGGCGGCCCGGACCGAGTCCCTGCCCGCGCCCGGCCGGATCACCGTGAACGTCTACAACGCCACCCCGCGCGCCGGGCTCGCCAAGAAGACCGCGGACGAGCTGAAGAAGCGCGGCTTCCGGATCGGCACCGTGGGCAACGCGCCGAAGCAGTACGACAAGAAGGTCAAGGCCCCGGGCCTCCTCCTCGGCTCCCCCGCCGCCCAGGACACCTCGCTGCGGGTGCTCGGCACCCAGCTCACCGGTGCCCTGACGCGCGCCGACGCGCGCTCCAGGGCCGATGTCGACCTGATCATCGGGGACGCCTTCACGGGCCTGGCCGCGCGGCCGGCGGTCACGCGGACCCCGGCATCCCCCGAACCCGCGCCGTCCGTGCGGAAGGGCTGCTGACCGGCGCCCGGAGAGCGCCGGTCACCCGCGCGGACTACTCCGCGGACCCGTACAGCCGGTCGCCCGCGTCCCCGAGCCCCGGGATGATGTACCCCAGCTCGTTCAGGTGGTCGTCCACGGCCGCGGTGACCACGGTGACCGGCGTCCCCGCCAGCTCCCGCTCCATCACCGCGACGCCCTCCGGCGCGGCGAGCAGCACCACGGCCGTCACGTCGTCCGCACCGCGCTGGATCAGCTCCCGGATCGCCGCGACCAGCGTGCCGCCCGTGGCCAGCATCGGGTCCAGCACGTACACCTGGCGGCCCGACAGGTCCTCCGGCATCCGCGAGGCGTACGTGGACGCCTGGAGCGTCTCCTCGTTGCGGATCATGCCGAGGAAGCCCACCTCGGCGGTCGGCAGCAGCCGGACCATGCCGTCCAGCATGCCGAGGCCGGCCCGCAGGATCGGCACCACCAGCGGGCGGGGGCGGGCCAGCTTCACACCGGTGGTGCGGGCGACCGGTGTCTGGATGTCGACGGCCTCGGTCCGCACGTCCCGCGTCGCCTCGTAGGCGAGCAGGGTGACCAGTTCGTCGGCGAGCCGCCGGAAGGTCGCGGAGTCGGTGCGCTGGTCGCGCAGCGTGGTGAGCTTGTGAGCGACCAGGGGGTGGTCGACGACATGGAGACGCATGTCCCTAACGGTACCTGCGCCCCGGGACAGCCTCACTCTGGCGTGAAACCGGCCGTCCGGGGGAAAGTGGGAGGGACGGACTGGGGTGGTGTGACGTGTCTGACCTGCCTGACCTGCCCGACAACTACGAGAGCGCGGCCGAGCGCCGCCGGCGGCGCGCCCAGTTCCTGCGCGATCTCGCCGAGGCCCGGGAGCTGCGCGCCCGGGTGCAGCCCCGGCGCGCCAAGGCCGCCCGGCTGCGCCACGCGCTGCGTATGCGAACGTTCCGCTGGTAGCCGTACACGGCCCGGAAGTTCCTCGTGCGTACCCGTGTTGGGGTGGTGGGGCGTGCGTGGCGGCGGCGGAAAACCCGCGTACGATCCGCAGGTGGCGGCAATGAGCAGGCCGCTGTCCCGATCGCGGACCAACGGTCGGGACAGCCGGACACAGGGAGCCGAAGACGTCCCCTGAACGCTTTGTTTCTGCCACGATTCCGAGTGGGTGGGGCTCGGAGCCCAGGCTCTCTCCGCCCACGTACCTCCGCCGGGGGGACCTCCAACCGGCACGCCTATGACCAGTGGGAGAGTCACGGTGTACTTCGCCGCACTGCTCGCGCGCACCGAAGACGGGTGGGAAGCGAGCGACACGGAGCTCGACGATGTGGAGACCCTGTCGGATCTGGCCGACCTGGCCCGGGAAGCCTCTCCCGACGAGGACACGGTGCTCGTCCTGATCGAGCACGAGGACGCCTGGTTCGGCGTCGTCCGCGTGGACGGCGAGGACGATCCTCGCATCTACGTCTCGGACGCCGCCGCCGCCAGCCGCAGCGCGTACGGGGAGCTGCTGCTCACCGACGAACTGCTCGGCCGGAAGCCCGGCGCGGACGACGGCCCGGACCTGGACGCCCTGGACCTCGACGGCACGGAGGACGGTGACGCCGAGGCCGTCGAGGACGACGAGGAGGAGACCGGCGGCGCCGACGCGGTGCCGCACGGCCCGGTGGGCGACAGCGGCGTCCTGGACGACCTCGGCATCAGCGAGAAGGAGCTGCGGGCCCTGGACGACGACGCGCTGAGCACGATCGCCGAGGCGCTGGGTGCCTCGGAGGTACTGGAGACCGTCCGCTGACCACGGCACGCGACCTCCAGGACACACCGGACCCGGTACGGGACCGCTGGCGGCCGGCGATGCGGCTCGCCCTGGACCAGGCCGCCCTGGCCGTCCGGGGCGGGGACGTCCCCGTCGGTGCCGTCGTGCTGTCCCCGGACGGCACGACGGTGCTCGGCACCGGGCACAACGAACGCGAGGCCACCGGTGATCCCACGGCCCACGCGGAGGTCCTCGCCCTCCGGCGGGCGGCGGCCACGCTGCACACGGCGGCGGGCGGCGCCCCCGGCACGGGCGGCGCGTGGCGGCTGACCGGGTGCACGCTCGTCGTGACGCTTGAGCCGTGCACGATGTGCGCGGGCGCGCTGGTCCAGTCCCGGGTGGACCGGGTGGTCTACGGCGCCCGGGACGACAAGGCGGGCGCGGCCGGCTCCCTGTGGGACGTGGTCCGCGACCGGCGGCTCAACCACCGCCCGGAGGTGATCGAGGGCGTGCTCGCGGCGGAGTGCGCCCGGCTGCTCACGGACTTCTTCCGGAACCGCTGACGGACCGCGCCGGTCCGCCGCCGTGGCGCTGACGGCCCGCGCCGGTCCGCCGTCGGCACCGCTGAGGGGCCGCCGCCGGAACCGTCGCCGGGCCGCCGGCGAGTCCGGCGTGGCGTCGGCGGCTATCGATTTCGAACCATGCCGCACTGTGCTGTAAGGTCTCCCTCGGTAGCGTGTCCGAGCGGCCGAAGGAGCTCGCCTCGAAAGCGAGTGTGGCGCAAGTCACCGAGGGTTCAAATCCCTCCGCTACCGCTCGCAGAGGGCCCCGCCGACGGCGGGGCCTTTCGCGTACGCCCACCCGCAACCGCCGTGCCACGGCGTGCTGTTGACCGTGGGTGAGGCTCCGGAGGTTACACTCGCGCCCGGCAGCAGGGGCCCACGGGGCACTGGCACAGGGGAGGCCGTGGTGGCGGTGAACGCCAAGAAGATCGCCGTGTACGTGCTCGTGGTCTTCGCGCTGTACGTGATCATCACGGACCCGGCCAAGGCGGCCGACTACGTGCAGATAGGCTTCGAGGGCATATCGGACGCGGCGAAGGCCGTCGGCGACTTCATGACCTGGGCCGCCAACGGCGGAAAGAGCTGAGGTACATCCCATGATCCGCCATCTGGTCCTCTTCAAGCTCAACGAGGGCGTCGACCGCGACGACCCGCGGGTCACCGAGGGCGCGGAGGCCTTCCGGGCCCTCGGCGGGCAGATCGGGGAGCTGCGGTCCTGGGAGTGCGCCTGGAACATCAGCGAACGGCCCGACGCCTACGACTTCGCGATCAACTCGGCCGTCGAGGACGCCGGCGCGCTCAAGCGCTACGCGGAGCACCCGGCCCACCAGGCGGCCGTCGCGCGCTGGCGCGAGTTCGCCACCTGGGTGATCGCCGACTACGAGTTCTGAGCCCCGCGCTCCCCGCAGCCCCCCGCCGTTCCGGTGGGGGGCTTTCCTGTACCCGATGCCCCAACTTGTCGATATTTGAGGACAACACGGCGTTATCGGGTGCTTGCACACGGTGCACATGTCTTGTGATGCTATGACCGCTTTTGACGGATGATTGACGGATGAAGAGGTGGCGTTGACCGTGTCGGCCAGTACTGCGCCGCCTCAGGACGAGGCGGCAGCCCCGACTCCGCCGGCCCCCGAGAAGCGCCGTGGTGCGGACACCCGCGCCCTGACCCAGGTGCTCTTCACCGAGCTGAAGGAACTCACCCCCGGCACGCCGGAGCACCACCGCGTGCGGGGGGCGCTGATCGAGGCGAACCTCCCGCTCGTACGCTACGCCGCCGCCCGCTTCCGCTCCCGCAACGAGCCGATGGAGGACGTCATCCAGGTCGGCACCATCGGCCTGATCAACGCCATCGACCGGTTCGACCCGGACCGGGGCGTGCAGTTCCCGACCTTCGCGATGCCCACCGTGGTCGGCGAGATCAAGCGCTACTTCCGGGACAACGTCCGCACCGTCCACGTGCCGCGCCGGCTGCACGAGCTGTGGGTCCAGGTCAACAGCGCGACCGAGGACCTGACCACGCTCCACGGCCGCTCGCCGACCACCGCCGAGATCGCCGAGCGGCTGCGGATCAGCGAGGAGGAGGTGCTCAGCTGCATCGAGGCGGGGCGCTCCTACCACGCCACCTCGCTGGAGGCCGCCCAGGAGGGCGACGGACTGCCCGGCCTGCTGGACCGCATCGGCTACGAGGACCCGGCCCTGGACGGCGTGGAACACCGCGACCTCGTCCGCCATCTGCTCGTCCAGCTCCCCGAGCGCGAACAGCGCATCCTGCTGCTGCGCTACTACAGCAACCTCACCCAGTCCCAGATCAGCGCGGAACTCGGCGTCTCCCAGATGCACGTCTCCCGGCTGCTCGCGCGCAGTTTCCAGCGGCTGCGCTCCGCGAACCGCATCGACGCGTAACCCGCGGACACTACGCGGAGTTCACCGGTGCCGGGCCGCGGCACGCCGGCGCCCGCCCGGTGCACAGCGGGCGCACGGAAGCACGGCGCGCACGGCGCTGCATCGCCTACCCGATCGGGTGTCGACGGGCACAAGCGCCTCGCTCACCAGGGCAGATGCCGGTGCTCCCGGTCCGAAACACCGTCAGGCCCCTGTCTCGTAGGGGGTATTCGGGTCTTGGGTGTCGACATGTCGGTACAGCGCGTTGCCGACATGTGACATTCTGCGGGAAGCGCGTTTGCCGGGGCTTCGGCACCGGTATTCAGGTGAAGGCTGCGTTGCTCCACGACGGCGCCGCCGCGACCGTCCCGCGACCCAAAGGGGGTGGCATGTCCGCAGACCAGGGCAGCTCGAAGGTGCTGACGCCCACGAAGAGCGAGGCAGCGCCCAAGCAGCTCGACGCTCTCGACGTCCTCGACGGCTTCGACGGCGTCACCGCCCTCGACGCCGTGCCGTCCCCGGCCGTCGGCCCGTCCGCCGAGGCGCTCCCGGCCCCGGAGGCCGCGGCGAACCTCGACACCCGCACGCTGTCCCGGTCCCTGTTCCTGCGCCTGGCCGCGCTGGAGGAGAACAGCCCCGAGCGGGCCTACGTCCGGGACACCCTGATCGAGCTGAACCTCCCGCTGGTCCGGTACGCGGCGGCGCGCTTCCGCTCCCGCAACGAGCCGATGGAGGACATCGTCCAGGTCGGCACCATCGGCCTGATCAAGGCGATCGACCGGTTCGACTGCGAGCGTGGGGTGGAGTTCCCGACCTTCGCGATGCCCACGGTGGTCGGCGAGATCAAGCGGTTCTTCCGCGACACCTCGTGGTCCGTGCGGGTCCCGCGCCGGCTCCAGGAGCTGCGGCTGGCCCTCACCAAGGCCAGCGACGAGCTGTCCCAGAAGCTGGACCGCTCGCCCACGGTGACGGAGCTGGCCGCCGTGCTCGGCGTCTCCGAGGAGGACGTGGTCGACGGCCTCGCGGTCGGCAACGCCTACACCGCCTCCTCGCTGGACTCGCCGGCCCCGGAGGACGACGGCGGCGAGGGCTCGCTCGCCGACCGGCTCGGCTACGAGGACGCGGCGCTGGAGGGCGTGGAGTACCGCGAGTCCCTCAAACCCCTGCTGGCCAAACTCCCGCCGCGCGAGCGCCGGATCATCATGCTGCGCTTCTTCGCGAACATGACCCAGTCGCAGATCGGCGACGAGGTCGGCATCTCCCAGATGCACGTCTCCCGGCTGCTGACCCGGACCCTGGCCCAGCTCCGCGACGGCCTGATCTCCGACTGAGGCACCGGGACCCTTTCCCGCGCGCGGCTTCGTAGCCGTACGGCGTGATCCCACGCAGGGCCGCCGGGGCGCCTTCGGGCGCTCCGGCGGCCGTCGCCGTCCTGGGCGGCGTGGTGACAATGCGTGGGTCGGGCCGGACGGTGACGGCACCCGGACGGTGACGGCACCCGGTCGGCAGGGGCCTGCGGGTCGGTACGGCGGCGGAAGAGCCGCGCGCCACATCAGCGCGCACCGGTCCGGCTGACGTCAACGCACGCCCGCGATCCGGCGGTTGGCCCGCCACCACGAGTCCGTGCCGCGCCGACGCCTCGACGCCGGCGCCTTGCCACCGATGTTGCGGCACCGGTGATGCGCCGCCGGTGCTGCGCACCGACGCCTCGTCGCCGGTGCCGGCCGGTCGTCTACTTCAGCGCGAGCCAGGCGACGCCGGCCACCACGGCGAGCGCCACGATGACACCGATGATCAGCCCGACCCGGGGACCGGACGGAGCCGCCTGCTGCTGCCGCCCCTGGGGAGCCTCGTCGACGAACGCGCGGAACATCTGGGTGCTGCCGGCGGGGTCGTAATTGCCCTGGGGGCCCTGGGTGTTAGCCATGCCCCGAGACCCTAGCGAATCCAGCCGACCGGCCCAAGTGCGGGGCCACCGGGACAGACGGGGGCACGTCACCCGCACTCACCTGCATATTTACGTTCGCAACACTTGCCTTTGCCAACTTTTTGCGTGACCGCCTCCGAGCTTGTTTGCCTTCAGCAACCAAACAGTCGTATGGTTGCCCCAAGCAACGAATACGGGAGGTGTGATGGCCGAGCGGGCGCAGTTTGAAGAGCTGGCGCGTCAGCTCAGTGCCGTCGGAGCCGTGAAACGGGACATGGAGCGGATCCTTCCGCCCGACTGCCCGGCCGGCTCGGCTGCCGTGCTGACCCTGCTCGGCCGTCACGGCGACATGCGCATGAGCAAGCTGGCGGAACTGCTCGCCGTCGACATGTCGGTCACCAGCCGCCATGTCGCGCACGTCGCCGCGTACGGCTGGATCGAGCGGCTGCCGGACCCCGCGGACAAGCGTTCGCGCATCCTGCGGCTGACACCGGAGGGGCTGGAGCAGCTCGACGAGCTGTCCCGCCGGAGCACGCACCTGCTGGCCGAGCGGCTGGCGGACTGGTCCGACGAGGAGGTCGGCCAGCTGATCCGGCTGATGACGCGGCTGCGTACGTCCTTCGGTGACTGCCGGTCCGCCCCGGTCCGCATCCCGGCCCCCGTAGTCGAAGAGACCACCCGTACACCCGCAAGCACGTAAGAAAAGGAAGCCCATGGCAACGACCACACCAGCCGGTGTGCGGGCTCACGCCAAGCACGGGGGAGGCTCCCACGGCGACGCGCCCATGACGCACCGGCAGATCATGGAGGCCCTCTCCGGGCTGCTGCTCGGCATGTTCGTGGCGATCCTGTCCTCCACGATCGTCTCCAACGCCCTGCCCCACATCATCGGGGACCTCGGCGGCGGCCAGTCCGCCTACACCTGGGTGGTCACCGCCGCCCTGCTGTCGATGACCGCGGCCACTCCCCTGTGGGGCAAGCTGGCCGACCTGTACAGCAAGAAGGCTCTCGTCCAGATAGCCCTGATCATCTACGTGGTCGCCTCGATGGCGGCCGGTCTGTCGCAGAACCCCGGCATGCTCATCACCTTCCGGGTGTTCCAGGGCATCGGCGTCGGCGGTCTGTCCGCCCTGGCGCAGATCGTCATGGCGGCGATGATCTCCCCGCGTGAGCGCGGCCGTTACTCCGGCTACCTCGGTGCCACCTTCGCCGTCGCCACCGTCGGCGGCCCGCTGCTCGGCGGTGTCATCACCGACACCTCCTGGCTGGGCTGGCGCTGGTGCTTCTACGTCGGCGTGCCCTTCGCGATCATCGCGCTGATCGTGCTGCAGAAGACCCTGCACCTGCCCGTGGTCAAGCGCGAGGTCAAGGTCGACTGGGGCGGCGCGACGCTGATCGCCGCCGCCGTCTCCCTGCTGCTGGTCTGGGTCACCTTCGCCGGTGACAAGTACGACTGGCTGTCCTGGCAGACCTGCGCGATGGTCGGCGGCTCGATCGTCCTCGGCGCGCTGTTCGTGCTCGTGGAGTCCAAGGCGAGCGAGCCGATCATCCCGCTGCGCCTGTTCCGCAACCGCACGATCACGCTGGCGTCGCTCGCCTCGCTGTTCGTCGGTATCGCGATGTTCTCCGGCACCGTGTTCTTCAGCCAGTACTTCCAGCTGGCCCGCGACAAGTCCCCGACGATGTCGGGCGTCATGACCATCCCGATGATCGGCGGTCTGTTCGTCTCCTCGACCGTCTCGGGTCAGTTCATCACCCGCACCGGCCGCTGGAAGGCGTGGCTGGTCAGCGGTGGCGTGCTGGTCACGGCCGGCCTGCTGCTGCTCGGCGGCATCCGGTACGACACGGACTACTGGAAGATGGCCATCTTCATGGCGCTGCTGGGTCTCGGCATCGGCATGATGATGCAGAACCTGGTGCTCGCCACGCAGAACCAGGTGGCGCCGTCCGACCTCGGCTCGGCCAGCTCCACGGTCACCTTCTTCCGCTCGCTCGGCGGTGCGGTCGGCGTCTCGGCGCTCGGTGCCGTGATGTCCCGCCGGATCACCCACTACGTCGAGGACGGCGTCTCCGCGCTCAGCCCCAAGTACCAGGCCGCCCTGTCCGGCAGCTCGGGCTCGACCGACAGCATCCCGGACATGAACGCCCTCCCGGCGCCCATCCGGACGCTGATGGAGAGCGCCTACGGCCACGGCATCGCCGACGTCTTCCTGATCGCCGGCTGCCTCGCCGCCGTCGCCTTCCTGATCACGCTCTTCATCAAGGAGGTCCCCCTGAGGACGCAGGGCGCGCTCGCGCAGTCCGCCGAGACCACCGCCCCGGCCCAGGCCGAGGCCCCGGCCGCCGCCCAGGCCGCCGCAGCCCAGGCTCCGGTCCCGGCCGCGGTCGCCGTGACCAGCCCGGCCGACGGCACCGCCGTGGAGACCCGGCCGATGACGGCCGTCGCCACGGTCGCCGAACCCGGCGCCGGCGCCGGTGACGGCGGCACCCCGGTGCACGGCTTCGTCCGTGGCGCCGAGAGCGCCCCGGTCCCGCAGGCCGCGGTCACGCTGATCTCGCTCTCCGGCCGCCAGCTCGGCCGCTCGGTCGCCCAGGCCGACGGTTCCTACGCGCTCGCCGCGCCGGGCACCGGGTCGTACGTCCTGATCGCCTCCGCCGACGGCTACCAGCCGCAGGCCTCCACCGTCGTGGTGGGCGAGGAACCGCTGTCGTACGACATCCTGCTCAGCGGCACCAGCGGGCTGACCGGCGTGGTCCGGGCCGCCGGGAGCGCGCTGCCGGTCAAGGACGCCATGGTGATCGTCACCGATGTGCGCGGTGACCTGCTGGCCACCGCCGCCACCGGCGAGCAGGGCGACTTCGCCCTCACCGAGCTGGTGCCGGGCACGGTGACCGTCGCGGTCAACGCCGGCGGCTACCGGCCGCGCGCCCTGCCGGTCGAGGTCGGCGCCACCGGCGTCACCCGCATCGAGGTCGACCTGGACGCCGGCGCCCGGCTCCAGGGTGTCGTCCGGGCCCCGCACGGTCCGCTGGCCGACGCCCGGGTGACCCTGGTCGACCAGGCCGGCAACGTGGTCGGCAGCGCCACCACCGGTTCGGACGGGGCGTACGCCTTCACCGACCTGGACGGCGGCGAGTACACCGTCATCGCGACCGGCTACCCGCCGGTGGCCACCGCGCTGACCGTGACCGGCCCCGGAGTGGACGGCCACGACATCGAACTCGCCCACCCCGGCGAGTAGCCACACCCCGGCCCGTGGCGGCGCGTGCCCTGAGCGGAGGGCGCGCCCGCCACGGGCCGGTCTCATACGACCACTTTTTAAGCCTTTTCAGGGAGAAAACGGGATGGGACTGACCGCGAAGATCCGTACGCGGGACGGGTGGGCCGTGTCGCACGCGGTCGTCACGGTGACGGACATGACCGGTTCGCAGGTGCTGCGCGCCGAGACGGACGCCGAGGGGGCCGTACGGGACACCACCGAGCTGGCCCCGGGGGCGTACACCGTGATCGTGACCGCCATCGGGTACGCGCCGGCCGCGTCCAGCGCCATCGTCACCGCCAGCGGCCGGGCCGAGGTCGGCACGGTCACACTGGCCCGGCAGGGCGGCACCGAGCTGCCGCCGCCCGGCCCCTGGACCATCGACCCGGTGCACTCCTCCGTCGCCGCGGTCGCCCAGCACCTGGGCATCTCCAGCGTGCACGGCCGGTTCACGGAGTTCGGCGGCACGATCGAGATCGCGCCCGACGACATCGCCAAGTCACGGGTGGAGGCGGTGATCCGGGCGGCATCCATCGACACCGGCAACGGCATGCGCGACACGCACCTGCGCTCGGCGGACTTCCTGGACGTCGAACGCCACCCGGAGATCACCTACCGCTCCACGGACCTGACCCAGGCCGGCCCCGACCGCTGGACCGTGCGCGGCGAGCTGTCCCTGCACGGTGTCGTACGGCCGGTCGACCTGGACCTCGCCTACCTCGGCACCGGCGCCGACCCGTGGGGCGGCACCCGCGCCGCGTTCCGGGCCACCGCCGAACTGCGCCGCGAGGACTTCGCGATGAACTACAACCAGGTCCTCCAGGCGGGCATCGCCGCCATCGGCACCACGCTGAAGGTGGAGCTGGACATCCAGGCGGTGCAGGGCGACTCGCTGCCCCAGGCGTAGGCACAGCAGGGTCAGCCACGAGCGGGCCGGTTGCCCCTAGGGTGCTGGTATGGCACCGAACATCGCTACCACCACCCGAGTGTCGCCGGCCGAGCTGCTGGACTTCGTACGGCCCCGCCACCGGGCCCTGCTGATCACCCGCAGGGCCGACGGCTCCCCGCAGGCGTCCCCGCTGACCTGCGGGGTGGACGACTCCGGCCGGATCGTCGTCTCCACCTACCCGGAGCGGGCCAAGACCCGCAACGCCCGGCGCGATCCGCGGGTCGCCCTGGTCGTCCTCAGCGACGACTGGAACGGCCCGTGGGTGCAGATCGAGGGCACGGCCGAGGTCATCGACGCCCCCGACTCCGTGGAACCGCTGGTCGAGTACTACCGGAACATCGCCGGCGAGCACCCGGACTGGGACGAGTACCGCGCGGCCATGCTCCAGCAGGGCAAGTCCCTCATCCGGGTGCGGCCGGAGCGGTGGGGGCCGGTGGCGACCGGCGGCTTCCCGGCCCGGCTGGTGGCGGAGGAGTAGCCGGCCCGGGGCGCGGTCAGCCCCGGGCGACCATCGCCTCGATGCCGGCGACCAGCAGGTCCAGGGCGAAGGTGAAGTCGCGGTCCATCATCTCCGCGACCGTGTCACCGCCGCGGGCGTCCATGATCCGCTCGGATTCCTGGAGGTACGCCGCGGCCCCCGGGTCCTGCCGGACCGACCGCATCGCCTGCGCGTGGTACTCGTCCGGGGTCAGCCCCGAGTCCGTGATCCGGGACAGGAAGTGGGCCTCGATCGTGCCGTAGCCGTACACGAACTGAAAGACGGCCGAGATGGCGCTCATCACCCGCTTCTCCGGCAGCCCGGCCCGGCCGACGACCCGCTGCACCGTGCGGGAGAAGACCAGCGCGTGCGGCCCGATGTTGAGGTAGCGCCCGGCCAGCGGTGACAGCCAGGGGTGCCGCACCAGCAGCGCCCGGTACTCCGCGGCCAGCGCCCGCAACTGCTCCCGCCAGTCGGCGGTGTCCTCCTCGTCGGGCAGCCGCAGCTCGCCGAAGGCCGCGTCCAGGGCGAGTTCCAGCAGATCGTCCTTGGTGTCGACGTACCAGTACAGGGACATCGCCGTCACGTTCAGCTCGCCGGCCAGCCGGCGCATGGAGAACCTCGCCAGGCCCTCGGCGTCCAGCAGCCGCACCGACGCCTCGGTGATCCGCTCCCGGTCGAGCCCGGAGGGCTGCCCGCCGCGCCCGCCGCGCCCGCTCTTGCCCGACAGCCACACGCTGTCCCGCGCCGACCGGCCCGCTGCCTTCGTCACCGGCGCACCTTTCTCGATTCCGGCCACTGTCCCCGCCTGTTCCCGGCCACGGACCCAACTTAGGGCGTCCCGGCGGGAACGGGTGCCCAGGGTGGTCAGGCCGGCACCCGCTCCGCCCGCCGCAGCAGTCCCGCCGCCAGGAGACCGCCCAGCAGCACGGCCGCCGCGCCCACCAGCTGACCAGTGCCCAGCCCGTCGGCCAGGGACTTCCCCGACGCCACCGTAGAGCTGAGCACAGCACCGAGGACGGCGACACCAAGACCGTTCCCGAACTCGGCCAACGTTCCGTTGATGCCGGCGCCCACGCCCGCCTTCTCCGGCGGGATCGCGCTCATGATGGCGTGCGCCATCGCCGGATTCGCCACCGCGCACCCCGCGCCGATCAGCAGCAGCCCCAGCAGCGTGCCGGCATAGCCGTGGCCGCCGGTCTCGGCGATGGCCACCAGGCCCGCCGCCATCAGCGCCATCCCGAGCGCGATCGACACCGGGGTGCCCAGCCGCGTCGCCCACTTCGCCGAGACGCCCGTGAAGTTGAGCAGCACCACCGTCAGTGCCAGCGGGGCGGTCCGCAGACCCGCCTCCAGCGGGCCGTAGCCGAGCACGGACTGCAGGTGCTGGGTGAGCAGGAACAGCGCGCCGCCCATGCCGAACGTGATGAGCACCGCCCCGGCGACCGCGCCCGTGAACCGCCGGTCCCGGAAGAAGTACAGGTCGAGCATCGGCTCCCCGGCCCGGCTCTCCCACCAGGCGAAGGCGGCCAGCACCAGCACCGCGACGGCCGCCGTGGCGAGCACCCGCGCCGAGGTCCAGCCGTGGCCGGGGCCGGAGATGATCGCGTAGACGAGCGCGGCCATGCCGATGGTGGACAGCAGCGCGCCGGGCAGGTCGGGGCGGTCGCCGCGCGGGTTGCGGGACTCGGGCACCAGGGCGGCCACCGCGGCCAGGGCCAGCGCCACCACCGGGAGGTTGATCAGGAAGATCGCGCCCCACCAGAAGTGGTCGAGGACGAAGCCGCCGATCAGCGGGCCGCCGGCGAAGCCCAGCGCGTTGACCGCGCTCCACACGCCGATCGCCTTGGGCTGCTCATCGGGGGCGAAGATCTGCATCGCCACGGCCAGTGTGGTGGTCAGCAGCAGGGCACCGCCGATGCCCATGCCGGCCCGCGCGGCGACGAGCCGTCCGGTGCTGTCGGCGAGTCCGGCCACCAGGGAGCCGGCGCCGAACAGGGCGAGCCCGGTGAGCAGCATCTTCTTGCGGCCGTAGCGGTCGGCGGCGCTGCCCGCGGTGAGCAGCAGGCCCGACTGGACCAGGGAGTAGGCGTTGATCATCCACTGGATGTCGGAGGTCGTCGCGCGCAGCTCCCGGGTGAGCGAGGGGATGGCCACGTTCAGGACGGTGTTGTCGAGCAGCACGGTGAGCTGCGCGAGGCAGATGACGCCGAGGATCAGCCAGCGGCGGGGATGACCATGCGATACGGGCATGCCGTACACCGTATAGGGGTCGCTATACGGTGTACAGCATGTTTTCCGGACGGGAGGCCCGCGCTACTTCTTCTGCGTGAGGTCGTAGAAGGTCGCCGATCCCACCGTGACCTTCTTGAAGGTGTCCTGGACCCAGGAGCTGATCGCGGAGGCGGTGCCGCCCCCGCCCATGCCACCGCCGCCCATACCGCCGCCGGCGATGAAGTAGTGGATCCGGCCGTCCGCGACGTACTTCTTGAACCCGGTCAGGGTCGGGGACGGGTCGGTGCCGTTGAAGCCGCCGATCGCCATCACCGCCTTTCCGGTGGCGAGTTGGTAGCTGGCCGCGTTCTGCGAGCCGACGGAGGCCGCCGCCCAGGTGTAGTGCGAGGCGTTGCGGGCCAGCAGCCGCCGGGCCTCGGCCGACACGTCCGCGCCGTTCAGCAGGCCGCCGACACCGCCTCCGCCGCCCTCGCCCGCCCGGCCGCCGGGGAAGCCGAAGCCGCCGCCGTTCCGCTGGCCGGTCCCGTCGCTCCCGCCCTGGCCCGGCAGACCACCGCCGCCCGGGAAGCCGTTGCCCTGCGGGCTCTGACCGCTCTGACCCCCCTGACCCCCCTGTCCTCCCTGTCCGCCCTGCGGGTTCGGCTGCCCCTGCCCGGGCAGGCCGCCGCCGAAGCCGCCGCGCGGGCCCATGCCGCCGTCCCCGCCGGGACCGCCGGGGCCGCCCCGGCCGCCCATCCTGCTCGCGCCCGCCGGTCCCGCCGTGACGATCGACCCGGTGTGGCCCTGCCGGAGCGTGCTCAGGGTGTACGCCGCCGGTCCGGCCAGCGCGGCCACGAGGCCCGCCGCCGCCGCCGCGTGGGCCAGGCGTGGGGAGATCCGGCCGGCGAAGACCAGTCCGAGCGCCGCGGCCAGCCCGCCGGTCAGGACCAGCCACTTCAGCCACGGCAGGTAGTCGGGGGTGCGGTTGAGCAGGACGTAACCCCAGGCCGCCGCCGCGACCACGGCCGCGGCGAGCGTGACCGCCGCCCGCCAGTCCCGGCGCCGCTGCCACAGCAGCGCGGAGCCCATGCCGGTCACGGCCGCGAGGTAGGGCGCGAGGGCCACGGTGTAGTACTGGTGGAAGATGCCCGCCATGAAGCTGAAGACCGCCATCGTCATCAGCAGCGACCCGCCCCACACCAGGAACGAGGCCCGGGTGACGGACGTCCGGCGGGCCCTGCGCGTGGCCACCAGGCCGGCCGCCAGCAGGATCAGCGCGGCGGGCAGCAGCCAGGAGATCTGGCCGCCGATGTCGGAGCCGAACATCCGGTCCCAGCCGGTCTCGCCCCACATGCCGGTGCCGCCCGCCCTGCCACCGCCGCCGACGCTGCCGCTCTCCTCGCCGTTGAGCCGGCCGAGCCCGTTGTAGCCGAAGGTCAGCTCCAGGAAGCTGTTGTTCTGCGAGCCGCCGATGTACGGGCGGGAGGAGGCCGGCCACAGCTCGACCACGGCCACCCACCAGCCGCCCGAGACGACCAGCGCGAGCGTCGCCGCTGCCAGTTGCCCGAGCCGCTTGCGCAGCGGCACCGGCGCGCAGACCGCGTACACGGCCGCCAGGGCCGGCAGGATCAGGAACGCCTGGAGCGTCTTGGCGAGGAACGCGAAGCCGATCGCGACGCCGGCCCACACCAGCCACTTGGTCCGGCCGTCGGCCACGGCCCGGACGACGAGGTAGCAGGCCACCGTCATCAGCAGGGCCAGCAGGGCGTCGGGGTTGTCGAACCGGAACATCAGCGCGGCGACCGGGGTGAGCGCGAGGACCGCGCCCGCGATCAGGCCGGCCCCGGGGCCGAACCGGCGGCGCACGGCCGCGTGGACGACGGCGACGGTCGCCACGCCCATCAGCACCTCGGGCGCGAGGATCGCCCAGGAGTTCAGGCCGAAGAGCCGCACCGACAGCGCCATCGGCCACAGCGCGGCCGGCGGCTTGTCGACCGTGATGGCGTTGCCCGCGTCGAGCGAGCCGAAGAAGAACGCCTTCCAGGAGGTGCTGCCCGCCTGGACGGCCGCCGAGTAGAAGGAGTTGGCGTAGCCGGAGGCGCCGAGGCCGTACAGGTAGAGCAGGAGGGTGGCGGTCAGCAGGGCGAGGAGAGCCGGGCGGGCCCAGCGGGGGTCCTCGGGCCGGCCGCGCCACAGCCGGTGCGGGAACGCCTGCCCCGGCTGGTCCGACTGGTCCGTTCCGGGCGTCCCGGGCGGTGCGGCCGGTGGCTCCTCCCCGGCGGTCGTGCCGTTGTGCCGGGCGGCCGGCGGGTCGTAGTGGGCGGTCATCGGGCATCCCCCGGGTCGGTGTCGTGCGGGCGCGCCGAACGCGGCCGCAGGGTGGTGTCGGTGCCGGTCCCCGGCTCGTACGCGGTCCGCTCGCACGTCCGGCCGTACGTCCGGCCGGCCCCTTCCCCGTACGTCCGCTCGCGGGCCCGGTCGTCCGGGCGCGGGGAATGGGCGCGGGGCAGCGGGGTCCGGGGGCGGTCCGGGAACACCCAGGCGCGGAAGAGCAGGAACCGCAGCACGGTCGCCGCGAGGTTGGCGGCGATGAGCACCGCCAGCTCGGTGGAGTGCGCCGGGCCGGCGGAGGCCGTGTGCAGGGCGGCGAGCGAGCCGCTGGTCAGGGCGAGGCCGATGCCGAAGACGACCAGGCCCTGCGCCTGGTGCCGGGCCGCGCCGCCCCGGCCGCGCACCCCGAAGGTGAGCCGGCGGTTGGCGGCCGTGTTGGCCACGGCGGAGACCAGCAGCGCGAGCGCGTTGGCGGTCTGCGAGCCGGCGAACTGCCGGAAGCCGCTGTACAGCAGCAGGTAGCAGAGGGTGGACAGGGCGCCGACCACGCAGAAGCCGGCCAGTTGGCGGGCCAGGCCGCCGGGCACGCCGGTCAGCTCCCGGTCGCGCGGGTCGTCGCCGAAGGGCCGGGCCAGCCGGTCCAGCGGCAGCGAGCCGGTGGCCAGGGCCTTGCCGATCCGCCACACGCCCTTGAGGTCGTCGGTGGCCGTCCGCACGAGGTGCACGGTGGAGTGCGGGTCGTCGACCCAGTCCACCGGCACCTCGTGGATCCTCAGGCCCGCCCGCTCGGCCACCACCAGCATCTCGGTGTCGAAGAACCAGCCGGTGTCCTCCACCAGCGGCAGCAGCACCCGGGCCACGTCCCGCCGGATCGCCTTGAAGCCGCACTGCGCGTCGGAGAAGCGGGCCTGGAGCGAACCGCGCAGGATCAGGTTGTAGGCCCGGCTGATGAACTCCCGCTTGGGGCCGCGTACGACCCGGGAGGCACGGGCGAGCCGGGAGCCGATCGCCAGGTCCGAGTGGCCGGAGATCAGCGGGGCGACCAGCGGCAGCAGGGCGTTGAGGTCGGTGGACAGATCGACGTCCATGTAGGCGAGGACCGGGGCGTCCGACGCCGACCACACGGTCCGCAGCGCCCGCCCCCGTCCCTTCTGCTCCAGCCGGACGGCGGTGACCTCGGGCAGCTCGGCCGCCAGGCGTGCCGCCACCAGCGGGGTGGTGTCCGTGGAGGCGTTGTCCGCCACGGTGATGCGGAACGCGTACGGGAAGGTGCGCGCGAGGTGCTCGTGCAGTCCCCGGACGCACGGCTGGAGGTCCTTCTCCTCGTTGTAGACGGGGATCACTACGTCCAGGACAGGCGTTCCGGCGGCCGCGGCCGGGAGGTGCTCCCGCGCCGGCAGGGTGCCGGGAGAAGAGTCGGTTGGCATGACCCGACTCTCCTCAGGCGCCCTGTTCCACCCGTGTGCTGACGCTGTGCCAGGCCTGTGAATGCGGTGCTGGGCGCGTGTTCGGCGCCGGGTGCGTGCGGGGGGCGGGGTGCGTGCGGTCGGTTGGCGGGCCGCCGCCCGGTGCCGGCTCCGGGGCGGCCGCGATGAGTGCCGGCTCCGGGGTGGCCGGCGTGAGTGCCGGCAGGCGCACCGTGAACACCGTGCGCCCCGGGACGCTGTCCACGGTCACGGCACCGCCGTGCGCCCCGGCCACCGCCTGCACGATGGCGAGCCCCAGGCCCGTCGACCCGGTGGCCCGGGAGCGCGCGGAGTCGCCGCGGGCGAACCGCTCGAAGACGTGCGGCAGCAGCTCCGCCGGGATGCCCGGCCCGTCGTCCTGCACGTCGACGCACACCCACGGCCCGCGCCGCCGCACCCGCGCGGTGACGGTCGTACCGGGGGGCGTGTGCTTGCGGGCGTTACCCAGCAGATTGACCAGCACCTGCTGGAGCCGTGCCGCGTCCGCCGAGACCAGGGCCGGCGCGTCGGGCAGGTCGAGCCGCCAGTCGTGGTCCATGCCCGCCGCCCGCGCGTCGCTGACCGTGTCGACCACCAGCGGGACCAGATCGGTGGGCTCGAACCGGAGCGGGCGCCCGGCGTCGAGCCGGGCGAGCAGCAGCAGGTCCTCGACGAGCAGGGTCATCCGCCCGGCCTCGGACTCGATACGGCTCAGCGCGTGCCGGGTGTCGGGTCCGACCCGCTCGTGTCCGCGCCGGGTCAGCTCGGCGTAGCCGCGGATGGAGGCGAGCGGGGTCCGCAGTTCATGGCTGGCGTCGGCCACGAACTGCCGTACCCGCGTCTCGCTGCGCTGCCGGGCGTGCAGGGCGCCGTGCACGTGGTCGAGCATCCGGTTGAGCGCGGCGCCGACCCGGCCGACCTCGGTGTGCGGGTCGCACTCCGCCTCCGGGACCCGTTCGCTGAGGTGCACCTCGCCGCTGTGCAGGGGGAGTTCGGAGACCCGGGTGGCGGTGGCGGCGACCCGGCGCAGCGGGCGGGTGGCGACGCCGACGAGCACATGCCCGGCGATACCGGCGGCGACGAGACCGGCGGCGGTGACACTGACCTCGACCAGGATGAGCGTGTCGATGTTGTCGTCGGTCTCCCGGGTGGGAACGCCGACGTAGTAGCCGCCGCGGAAGCGGACGCGGTACGTGCCCAGCCCCGGCAGCCGCGCGGTGTGCGCCCGGTCGTCCCGGACGACCGCGCCGAGAGCGCTCTTCTGGGCGGCGGTGAGGTCCACGGCGCTCATGGCGAACGTGGCCGCGGACTGCTTGCCGACCTTGCCGCCGGTGACGGTGGTGCCGGTGACGACGGCCACGAGGGAACCACTGGGCTGGGGACCGTACTTGACGAAGGCGCCGAGGTCGATCGGCTTGCGCCGCGGGAGCCGCCGGCCGTCCTCGCCGGGCAGGCCCGCGTCCGGGCCCGGCGGCGGGAAGGCGCCCGACGCCCGCGCCGTGGCCTCTCCGAGCTGCTGGTCCAGCTGGTCGTACAGATGGGAGCGCAGCGCCAGGGTCGTCACCGTCCCGATCACCGCGCACACCACCGCGACCAGCGTGACCGACGCGAAGACGAGCCGTGTCCGCAGGGTGCGCGGCTGCCCGGTCCGGCGCCGCCGCGGACGCCGGCCGCTCATGACACGGCGGGCTTGATCAGGTAACCGGCCCCCCGCCGGGTGTGGATCATCGGCTCGCGGCCCGCGTCGATCTTCCGCCGCAGGTAGGAGATGTACAGCTCGACGACATTGGCCTGGCCGCCGAAGTCGTACGACCACACGCGGTCCAGGATCTGGGCCTTGCTCAGCACCCGCCGGGGGTTGCGCATCAGGAAGCGCAGCAGCTCGAACTCGGTGGCGGTGAGGTGGATGGAATCCCCGCCCCGCGTGACCTCGTGGCTGTCCTCGTCCAGCGTCAGGTCGCCCACGACGAGCACCGATTCGGACCGCCGGTCCGCGGCGCCCGCCCGGCGGATCAGGCCCCGCAGCCGGGCGACGACCTCCTCCAGGCTGAACGGCTTGGTGACGTAGTCGTCGCCGCCGGCGGTGAGCCCGGCGATACGGTCCTCCACCGCGTCCTTGGCGGTGAGGAAGAGCACGGGCACCTCCGGCAGTTCGCGCCGCAGCCGGCCGAGCACGGCCAGGCCGTCCATGTCCGGCAGCATCATGTCGAGCACGACGGCGTCGGGCCGGAACTCGCGGGCCGCCTGCACGGCGCCCTGCCCGTCCCCCGCACTCCTGATCTGCCAGCCCTCGTAACGAAGGGCCATGCTGAGCAGTTCGGTGATCGACAGCTCGTCGTCCACCACGAGCACCCGGACGGGGCTCCCGTCCGGCCTCAGCAGTTCGGTGCGCCCCTGGGGCGAGGTCGTGGTCATGGGGGACACCTTGGCGGCGTCCGGTGAGAAGACGCTTTCCAGAATCTGTGATTTCTCTGAGAAACCCTTGGGAACCTCCCGGGGACCTCCGGTGTCCCGCCTCCGGCGCCCCGGGTCAGAACAGCGCGTCCGGCGCCCGGCCGAACTCCCGTACCGGAAAGGAGTGTCCGGCCGCCGCGGTCCCGGCCGGCAGCAGCTCCCAGCCGGTCATCAGCCGGGTGTCCAGGACGACGACCCCGCGGTCGCCGGCCGCCAGGTGGAGATCGGGCCCGGCAGCCGCGACCAGTTCACCGCGCACGGCCCCGCCCGGCACCAGCTCCACGATCGCGCCGGCCGCACCCGGAGCCGCGTCGATCCCGAACGCGCGGACGTGATCGACCACATGGCAGGGTTCCGGCCGCAGCGACTGCGGCCACCCGGGCAGCGCGACGGCCCGCGCGTGCAGCTCCCGCACCTCGGCGGCGCGCGCCGCCTCCGTCTCCGGCAGCGCCGAGCGCACCGCCCGCTTCTCGGCGTACGGCACCCGGTCCGGCACCCGCAGCGCGGCCCGCAGCAGCTCCTCGGTGCGGCGCGCGGCCATCAGCGGACCGGTGCCGAGCCAGCTGAAACAGACGGCGCCCTGCTCCAGCAGCCGGGCCGGGCCGCGCTCGGCGGCGGTGATGCCGACCTTCGGCAGCCCGGGCCCGAACCACGCCAGATACACCCGGTACGGCCGCGGGTCGTCCGCGAGCGTGTCGGCGGCCACCGAGTGCGCCCGGTCCAGCCGCGCGCACTCCTCGCACCGGGCCCCCGTGCTCCGCCCCGGCACGGCGGCCCGCACCGGACAGGGGTTCCCCCGCGCCCCCACACACCGGCGCACGCTCCCCTCCGGCACGGCGAAGGCGACCCGCTTCCCCCACATGAGCGCGCTGCGCCGCTCGCCGTCCCAGACCAGCACCGGCCCGTCCGGCGACCAGCGGAGCCCCGCGCACTTCCACACCTGTGCCATCACCGACGAGGGTAGGGGGCGGGACTGACAACGGGCTCAGCGGCGGGAGCGCGTCCGGCGCGGAGGGGGACGGGAGTGCGCTCACTCGGCCGGTCGACTGGTCCGACGGTCCGTTGGTACGACAGTCGGCTCGTCCGCTGGTCTGACGGTCAACTGGGCCGCTGGTCCGACGGTCGGCTGGCCCGACAGGCTGACTCGCTCAACCGGTCCGCACATTCGACCGGGCCGCGCGCTCAGCCGGTCCGCACACTCGACCGGGCCGCGCGCTCAGCCGGTCCGCACACTCGACCGGTCCCTCACTCGACAGTCCCGCTTACTCCCCAGGCGCACTCCCCAGGCTCGCTCACTCCACAGGAGCCAGCGGCGCCTCCGCAGGCGTCGCCCCGGTCACCGCCACCGGCACCGCCGCTTCGGCCCGCCGTCCCCGGCCCGCCAGCCGGCAGCTCACGCACCCGGCATGGCCGTGGCGGGCCCGCGTGTCCCGGGCCCGCAGCCCCCACTGCTCCCGCGGCCGTATCCCCGGCGGCTTGCCCCAGCCGGCCAGATGCAGCAGCCAGGTCACCAGCACGCTCGCCGCCACGACGGCCAGTCCGCCGACGACCAGCGGCAACGAGGCCGCGCACACTCCCCACCCCGCCACACCGCTCCCCACGGTCGCGATGGCGAAGCCGGTCCAGCCGGCGATCGTGTGACCCTCGTCGTACAGACTCATGGAGCCGCCTCCAGGGAACGCAGCACAGTTCTCTCACGGACTAAGCAATTAACAGCCCGAATATCTCACGGACTAAGGGAACGCGAAAGATGCACGGCACGCCGCGCCGGTCCGCCACCCCCGCCCAGGCACTGGCGGCGATGGACCACCTGATCGCCGCCCACCTCATCGGACAGCAGGAGCTGGCACGGCGGCTGGGCCTGACCGTCACCGACCTGACCTGCTTCGCCTTCGTCCTGGAGGCCGGCGACGACCTGCTGGCGGCGGGCGACCTCGCGGCCCGCGCCCACGTCACCACGGGCGCGGTGACCGGCATCCTCAACCGCCTGGAACGCGCCGGCTACGTCACCCGCCGTCCGGACCCAGCCGACCGCCGCCGGGTGCGCGTGGCCGCCGTACCGGAGGCCGTCACCCGGGTCGAGGCGGTGTACGCGGGCCACCACAAGCGCCTGACGGCCCTCTTCTCCGCCTACCCCCCACAGGAGCTGGCGATCATCACCGACTGGCTGACCCGCACCACGGACCTGGCCCACGAATACCTGGAGAAACTCAACCGGAACGACCCCGCCGAGGAGTGCTGAGCGTCCGCGCCCCACGACCTGCTTTTCATAACTAATAAGGACGCACGAGACCGGTCGATAATAGAAAAGGACGACCATTCCGGCCAACCTTCACCCGTTCGCCGCGCACCCAAGCCCCAACAGGCACGTTACTTCGGATATGAGGAAGGCAACCAGGGAGCAGGCGTTCGAATCCCTCCCGGAGCGGTCACACAGTCCCGCCGGGCGAGCTACGCGCCTGGGCTCCTACACCTACATGCCCGCACCGGCCCGCGCCACCGAGGCCAAGGGGCGGCTGGTGAAGGGAGGCCTTCCCGTCAGCCTCGAGGTGTCCGAGGAAATCCTCCGGGATTTCATGGAGGCCATGAGCCGCCTGGAAAAGGACCTGGCGAGACGCTGGGTCGGTGTCGATTCCCGTGGCACGTCGGCGGAATGACGAAGCCACATCATGTACGATGAACCAACGGGACATTATCCGGAATTCCCCGACTATCCTTACGGATACCGCGGTGGTGGCGGCAGGCACCGGGCGACCGTCGACGCCTTCCAGTCCCCCCTGGTGCCGCCGGACTCCGGCTGGGACCCCGCCGAAGAGCTGGCCTTCATGCTCCAGGACGCCATGGAGGAACAGCAGCCCGGCGTCCCGACGGCGCGCAACGGGGAGTTCCCCACCGGCGAGGAGCAGAAGACCCCGCACGAAGCCCTGGTGGAGATCACGGCGGAACTCCCGCCGGTGCGGGGCCGGCGGCACAACCACCGCAGGGTCCGGGAGCGGCGGGACCGGGACGCGATCCGCATCGCCAGCTATGTCGCCGCCGCCCTGGTCACGGTCATCGCGTCCGCCGTCAGCACGTTCGGCGGCTTCGTCTCCTACGACCCGCTGCGGTTCGTGGCGGAATCCCGGATGCAGAGCGACGCCGGCTCCGTGTGGCCCCTCCTCGTCTTCGGCCCGTGGCTGGTGGCGTCGCTGTCGATCCTCCGCGCGGCACTGCACCAGCGCCGGGCCTTCCACTCCTGGTGCGTCCTGGTGCTGTTCACCGGCTTCGCCATGACGCTGTGCGTCGCCCAGGCGCCGAAGCAGATCATCGACATCTCGGCCGCGGCCCTGCCCAGCTTCGCGTCCCTGGCCTGCTTCCAGCAGGTGGTACGGCAGATCACCCTCACCCGGCCGCCCCGGCGCACCCTCCCGAGGCACCGTTTCCAGCGCGCCGACACCCCCGCCGACCCCGCCCCGCCGCCCTCGCGTGACGGCCTGGCAGGGGGTGCCGCGCGTCCCGGCAAGACCACTGCGGCCCCGGCCGCTCAGTCCCGGCTGAAGGAGTAGGCGCGCTCCACCCGCGCGACCTCCACGCGGTACGAGGCGTACCACTGCTCCCGCCCGAGCCGCTGCGCCTCCAGGTGTTCAGGGTGGGCCTTCCACGCCGTTATCGACGCCTCGTCCCGGTAATAGAGGACGACGAGGTCCCGGCCGTCCTCGTCCGTCAGCGACTCCCGGCCGAGATAACCCGGCTGTGCCGCGCCCAGCTCGCCCATGCGCGCGTTCATCTCCGCATAGCCTTCGAGGTCCTCGGTGGGCCGGGTCGTGATGATCACGGCGTAGTACGGCGGTTCCGGACGAACGAACGGCGTGGTCATACGAGAGTCCTCCGTCGGTGAGAAGCAGGTGCGGCCAGGCTAGGGCCTGGGGACACACCGCCGCGATGACCACCGAGTGGGACACCCGGGCCCGGCTGTCCGACCCTCCGGCCGTTCGTCGAGGAGGCGAGGGCGGGGCCGTACCCCGCCCGGTCAGGAGGTGAGGACGGAGACGCCGTCGCCGATCAGCTTCAGCCCGAGGACGAAGAACAGGACGGCCATCACCGCGACGTTGTGCTGAGCCGCCCAGTCCTTCCAGTTCACGAGCGTGGTCCGGGCCCGTTCGCCGCCGAGGAGGTAGACGCCGAGCGGGACCAGCAGGCCGAGCGTGGCGATCACGACGAAGACCGCCAGCGAGGCGGCCTGCTGACCGGCGGGCAGTCCGGCCGAGCCGATCGCGGCGCCCGCGGCGATGGTCAGCGGGGCGTTCTTGGCGTTGAGCGCGGCCAGGCCCGCGCCGAGCCCGAAGACCTTGACCGGCGCGAGGCGGTCGATCGCCCCCATCCACTTCGGCAGTTTCGCCTGCGAGGGGTCCTCCGGGCGCCGCCGCCACTGCCGGGCGCCGAAGACCAGCAGGACCAGGCCGAGAGCCAGCTTGAGGGCGCCCACCCAGGTGGCCGGATGCTTGTGGGCGGAGGCGCCCGCGGGCGAGGCGATCAGGAGCATCACCGTGCCCAGCGCCGCCAACCCCAGGATCCAGCCGACGGTGAAGAGAATGCCGTTCAGGCGTCCCCGGGGCGTGGCCAGGATGAGGATGACGGCGATGATCGGAAGCGGGCTGACCGCGACACCGGCCGCAAAACCCAGCACGTCACCGAGAACTGCGCCCATGGTTGCCTCCTGCGAGGTGGGGGTGGCGATGCCCCGCGCGCGGGCAACGGCCGGTGAAGGCGGGCGCCCCGGCCGCCCGGACGGCGGGTCCTCCCGCGCCGAATGCGTCGCGGGGGCACGGCGGCGCGGAAGCGACCGACCGGGTCGGTGACGACCCCGTGCCCGGCACGCACGGGCCTGTCCCATCTTCCTGCTTCCGATCCGATCTGTCCTCGGCAGCCGCACCGGACGCGAGGTTCCGGAGGCACGGGTTCCGCCGTACCCGTGCCTCCGCCGTCCCGCGGACGCCACCGCGAGCCGGCGGCCGGGTCCCGGAGACCGGACCGCCCGTCGGCCGAGGTGCGTGGCGGCGCGGCCACCGCGAGGATGGAGAGGTGAGGGCGACGGCGCCTCCTACCCGGGCGTCTGGCGACCCGCGCACCGATGGCAGGGAGTCCCAGGATGACTGCAACGGCAGGAGCGGCCCAGTCGGCCCACCCCGAGCGCCCCGGCAGATCGGACGGAGTCTGCAGCGAGTTCACCGTCTTCACCAAGATCAAAGAGGGCCACGCGGAGGCCCTGCGCAAGGACCTCGCCGAGATCGCCGGCGGGGAGGACCGTTCGGCACTGAAGCAGATCGGCACCCTGCACGACGCACGGCACGTCCTCTTCGACCATGACACCCGGTTCATGTTCGCCAGCGTCTTCGACGGCTCCTGGGACACCTACATCGACGACTTCGGCAAGACGGTGGTCGGGACGAACTTCGACAGGATCTTCGCGCACAGCGAGGGCTTCCCCGGCGTCACCGATCCCGGGGTGAAGGACTGGTTCGTCGCCCACCAGGAGCCGGCAGGGGTCTTCGTCAGCTCCTATCCCGATCTGACCGTCCAGCAGATCTGGAAGGACCAGCGCGTGAACGAGGCGTTCCAGGAGGTGCTGGACACCCCGGAGTTCCGGGCGGCGCTGGACGACCCGGCCAACGCGCGGCTGGTGGCCACACCGGCCTTCCAGCGGCTGCTGGAGGAAGCCTCGGCCTAGGGCCTCTCGTGTGGATCACGCCGGGCTCGCGGGCCTCGGAGCCGGCGCCACGTCGGCGGACCCTGCCGGCGGGTACGGAGCGACCGCCGCAGGCCGGCCCGGACAGAGGCCCGATGCGGAGGCACGAGCGATCATGAACACGACGGCAACGAACAGCGCCGCCAGCGTGCACATCGAGATCGAGGACGTCCAGAGCGGGGCGCTGCGCCCGCGGCCCGTGCCGTACGAGGGGAAGTTCATCTTCCTGCGCGTCGACGACCGCCACGCCGGACGCGCCCTGCTGCGGCGGCTGCTCCCGTTGACCTCGGGCGGCCTGCCGAGCGTGGACCCGAGCCAGGACGCCTGGGTGGCCGTGGCGCTCACCTACCAGGGGCTGGTGGCCCTGGGGCTGCCCCAGGAGTCGTTGGACAGCTTCCCGCGGGCGTTCCGCGAGGGCATGGCCGCCCGGGCGGAACTGATCGGCGACGTGGGCGAGAACGCGCCGGACCACTGGGAGAAGCCCTTCGGGACGGGCGACGTCCACATCGCGCTGAGCGCCCTGTCCTCCGACAGCGGGAAGCTGGAGGCGGAACTGGAACGGGCCCGGACCGCCTACCGGGAGACCCCGGGCGTCGAGGTGATCTGGCAGCAGGACGTCCACCAGCTCCCGACCGGACGCACCACCTTCGGGTTCCGCGACGGCATCAGCCATCCGAACATCGAGGGCGTCGGACTGCCCGGCTCCAACCCGCAGGAAGCGCCCATCAAGGCCGGTGAGTTCATCCTCGGCTACCCCGACGAGACCGGGAACCTGCCGCCCATGCCCAGCCCCGACGTGCTGGGGCGCAACGGCACCTACGTGGCCGTCCGCAAGATCCGCACCGACGTGGCGGCCTGGCGCCGGTACCTGCGCGCCAACAGCTCCGGTGCCGAGGAGGAGGAACTGCTGGCGGCGAAGATGGTCGGGCGCTGGCCGAGCGGGGCGCCACTGGCGCTGGCACCGGAGCGCGACGACCCGGAGCTGGCGGCCGATCCGCAGCGCGTCAACAACTTCATGTACCGGGAGAACGACGACCGCGGCCTGCGGTGCCCCGCCGGAGCGCACATCCGCCGCAACAACCCCCGGGACGCCACCATCGTCGGCGACGCGCGGATGCACCGGCTCATCCGCCGCGGCACCACCTACGGCCCGCCGCTGCCCGAGGGCGTACTGGAGGACGACGGCGCCGACCGCGGCCTGGTGGGCGTGTTCATCGGCGCCCACCTGGAGCGGCAGTTCGAGTTCATCAAGGCCGAGTGGGTCAACGACGGCAACTTCATCGGCTACCCCGGGGAGAAGGACCCGGTGGCCGGACACCACGACGGGACCGGCAGCGCCACCATCCCGGAGAAGCCCGTCCGGCGCCGCCTGCGCAACCTGCCCAGCTTCGTGGTCACGCGCGGCGGCGAGTACTGCTTCGTACCGGGTCTGCGTGCCCTGCGCTGGCTCGCCGCATGGGAGGACTGAGGCCATCCCCACCCTCCCGAGGTCCGAGCACGCTCTGACGAAGAGGTCGAAGCCATGGCAGCACAGTTCGTCCGCTACACGCCCGACGTCGAGGACGACGACCCCGACTTCGACCGGCATGTGCAGACGGTGATCGAGAAGACCGAGAACTACATCACCGATTCCGTCGAGGCCGGCGGCACCGGCCAGGCCCTGCGCGACGCCCACGCCAAGGGCTACGGCCTGATCCGCGCAGAGGTGGAGATCCTCGGCGGGCTGCCCCCCGAGTACGCCCAGGGCATCTACGCCACGCCGCGGACCCACGAGGCGCTCATCCGCTTCTCCAACGGCTCGCCGCACGCCGGGGCCGACGCACGGCTGGGCGCCGCCACCGGACTGGCGCTGAAGCTGTTCGGCGTCCCCGGTCCGACCCTGCTGGACGACGAACCCGACACGGGCACCTTCGACTACGCCAACATCAACGGGCCGGTCTTCTTCTGCAACACGGTCGAGCACTACCTGTTCATCCAGGAACTGTTCCTGGACGCGCCGGCCTACTTCTCCCAGGGCCGGCCCGGCGCGCACCGCTTCTTCACCGAGTTCGTGACCGGAAAGGGAACGCTGGACCGGGACGACTGGGCGTGGGACGAGTTCCTGGCCTTCCTGCGCCTGTCCAGGACCAAGCCCCTCAACGTCCTGCTGTCGAGCTACTGGACCATGGGCGCGGTCAGGCACGGCGACTACATCGCCAAGGTGCGCATCACCCCCGACCCGCAGTGCGCGGCGGCGGTGGTCCGGCGCGACATCGACCCGGCCTCCGCACCGGAAGTCTTCCGGCCGGCCCTGGAGGCCGAACTGCGCGAGCGGCCCTACGCCTTCGACATCCAGGTCCAGCTCTGCACGGACCTGGCGCGCATGCCGGTGGAGGACACCACCGTGGAGTGGCCCGAACGGCTCTCGCCACCCGTCACCGTGGCCAGACTGCGGCTCCCGCGGCAGGACATCTCCGGCCCGGAGAACCTGGACCGGATGGACTCGCTGTCCTTCACCCCCTGGCGGGTCACCGCCGAGCACGCCCCCCTCGGCAACATCATGCGGGCCCGCAAAGAGGTCTACCGCCAGTCCTCCATCCAACGCCACAAGCTCAACCGGCAACCGCGCACGGAGCCCCGAAGCGCCGACGAGGTATTCGCCCCACCCGGATGACAGGGAAAACGCAAGAGGCCCCGGAGTGATCCGGGGCCTCTCGTCTGTGTGCACTCGGCAGGATTCGAACCTGCAACCTTCTGATCCGTAGTGCAATGAAGGGGTTCCTGGCCTTCCATGTGGTCCACGTGGAAGGCCAGGGGAGCCCTACGCGTCGCCGTCCGGCCGTCCTTTCTCAGCCCGTCCGTGAGACGTGTCTGAGACGCACGTGAGTCGACAAGAGGCCCTGATCGCCAGTGAGGCGTTCGGGGGTTCCCTCGTCCGCGAACCCGCCCGGAAGGTAGTGCAGGTGGTGGGCGAACGTGGCGCACCCTTGGCCACGCCCGCCACAGGGAAGAGACAGGCCAGCGCCGTTGCAGCCCGAAGCGGCAAGCCAGAACGTCATCACGGTCATCGGCAATCTTGTCGAGGAGCCAGAGCTGCGCTTCACCCCGTCCGGTGCGGCGGTCGCGAAGCTCCGCGTCGCGTTCACTCTCCGCACCTTCGACCGCCAGACCAACGAGTGGAAGGATGGCGAGAACCTCTTCCTCACCTGCGCCCGGTCTGGCGCCAGGCGGCGGAGAACGTCGCCGAGTCGCTCCAGCGAGGCATGCATGTCATCGTGCAGGGCCGACTGAAGCGGCGGTCCTACGAGGGCCGTGAGGGCGTCAAGCGCACGGTCCAGGAGCTGGACGTCGGGGAGTCGGCGTCGGCCTGCGTAAGGCTACGGCCAAGTACCGCGAGTGCCACGACGAGATGGGCGACGTGCAGTACAAGGTGAACGACGTGCTGCGCAAGATCGATTTGTTCGCCGAGTTCGGCATGCACATCAAGAAGAACGTGAAGGTCGACTACAAGGGCGACAAGTTCCTTGCGTACGCCATCTTCCACCACGTACAGCTACAGCGAGGCGCGGCCATCCGCGTCAAGTTCGACTACGGCGGGAACAACCTCCCTTCAAGAGCTCCGCTGTTTCACGTGAAACATGCATGCGAATCGACCTGACCTGCAGGCATCCGGCGTCGCATACGTCGAGGGCTACACCGACATGCAGCGTTCGAAAGGTCGGTCTCGGTGACCAACTCCACCCGCTGCTGGCCAGGACCCGTGAGTGACGGCCAGTCAACGATGCGCGTCTGGAGCTGCATTGAGGTGTTCTGGGGCCGCACCTGCTGCCAGTGTCGTGCGTCAGAATGGTCCACGCGGCCACGGCCCCCTCCGGAAACGGCGGGGCCCTCCTGGTCCTAACGCAGGTCCATGGCCTCCTCCGGAAACGGCGGCGGCCCCCTGGTCCTACGCAGGAGGCCGCCAACACCGTCAGAGACGCCAACCGAAGGAGGTCGACATCTCCAGCACCAGAAAGTGTAGGTGCAGGGTCTGTCATCGCCCCACCTACACGACCACCCACCCGCCCGTAGGCGGGACGGCATACGTACCCGCATCGCAGAACGGCAAGCGCAACGCCACTTCCGCCGCCTTCTGAGCTCTGCCGCGGATGAGCTCGTGCGGGCTGGCGTGAAAGCCAGCTTGAGCGGGGTTGCAACCTTCGCGCTCTACTGGTGGCATCACCACCACTGATCGACCTGGTGGTGGGTTGTTCCCGGGGTTGCACGCCTGTGCGTCCCTTCAGCAACCCACCACTTTTCCCAGCTCCCAGCCCGTTCGCCGTTGACCCCCACGCCGTGAAGCCGGCGTGGTCCATGACGTCCAGGTGGAGGGCGCCACTGTAGGAACAATCTCGGCGCCATGGGACCGCGTCTGCTCGGATCTGCCTGGGTCGACGCACGTTGCGAGGCCGGTACCGCTACGGCAGGGGAAGGCCCTGGCGCAGCCGCGCGGCCATCTCAGCACCCGCCTCGGTCACCATGAACATGTGGTACATCTCGAAGCCGGGAAAGGACCCGAGTACACGAGCATCCATAACGGCCTAGGAGGACGGCCCTCTGGCATGTCCGGGAGCGTACCCGTGGGCAACAAGTGGAGCCCGATCCGGCGAAGACTGAGCTGCATGTACACAGTGGGTCACGGTGCGACTGCGCGAACAAGGAGCGTTCCGATGTGACCAGGGCGCGGGGCATCGAGTACCTGGGCATCGGCAGTGAGGAACCCGGCCCGGGTCAGCAGGCGCTCCCACACGGCCGGGCGGTAGCTGTAGCGGTAGGTGAACATCGCCTTGCCGGCGAAGCCTCCCTTGTACATGCCCTGGGGCCCGTAAGCGCCGGGGATGGCGGGAGGCTGTGAGAAGACGAAGGCGCCGCCGGAGTTGAGCCGCTGACGGACAAGGGGGAAGAGGTGGCTCGGGTCAGTGAACCAGGCGGCTCCGAAGATCGAGTAGACGGCGTCGTACGTGTCCTCGTGCTCGCCCAGGTACTCCAGGACCTCGGAGCACACGAACTCGGCGCCAGTGCTGGCCCACTTCGTGGTGATCTTCTTGACCATGACGGGAGACAGGTCCACGCCCCGAGCCGTGATGCCGTGCTGAGCGAGGTGGGCGAGGGCGCGGCCGGTGCCGCAGCCGATCTCCAGAACGGAACGCGGGTCGCCGAGTAGTTCCGGACCCGGTCCGTGACCGGCGTACTGGGTCCAGCAGAAGCTGGGCTCCGCGTCGTCCTTGAAGGCGGACGCGGCGAAGGTGTCCCACAGCTCCGTCTCGGCGGCGATGTCGTGTTGTGCGGGCAAGGCGGTTCCTCTTCACCAGGGCTGGCCCCTGACCTCCGGGGGACCGAGGACAGGGGCCAGAGTAGGGCTGTTCAGTGGCTGTCGGGGACCTTGTTGTCGCACGGCGAGCAGTCCGTGCCGTCGATCGCCCACAGCTCCTCGTCGACGCCGAAGCCGATGGACTTCAGGAAGTCCGCCGTGCGCAGGCACAGACCGTCACGGCGGCGCTCGATGAACGGGGCGTGGTGCTTGTAGCTGCCCCCGTTGTACACGTCGCACAGGGCCCACCACACCGGTGTGTCGAGGATGAGCTGGTGAACGCCGATGTCGACGAGCTTGCCGACGCCCAGGTGGACCTCGGGGTGCTCCATGCAGCCGATGGTGTACATGACGGCGTTGCCGAGGATGCGCTCGACCATGTCGCGGACCATCGTGTGGTCACGCAGCAGCAGGGCGACCTCACGGTCCCAGAGGGTCATGCCGCTGTCCAGGACGTTGATCGTCAGGTGCTTGATGTGGGGCTGGACGGCGTTGAGGAGTTCCTTCGGGTCCCGTGTGCGGGTGCTCGTAGGTCGGTCGAGAGTGACGGTCATGGGCTACTCCTTCGGACACAGGTCGTGCCGTACCGGTTCGAGCCCGCCCCGTCTCAGCCTGTCCAGGCCTTGACGCGCGGTGCGGTCGCCTTGCGGATCCCGTCCCAGCGAGAGCTACTGGGTGATCTGGCTGGAACGGGCGACTCGGGTGGTGCCCTGGCGGTTGTAGGCGTGGCACAGGCAGGTACAGCGGTGCACGAGCAGGAGGCCGGTGGCGTAGGGCAGAGGAACGTCCTCTGTCTGGCGGCACTGTGCGTGCAGGTCCTCGTAACCGGGGCGGAGAGCGAGAGCACACTCCGGGGACCACGAGGCGGTGTCGGTGGTGGGGGCGCTCATCGCACTGCCCTCATGGCCCGGTGGTGAGGGCACGCACAGGGAGGGAACTCCTGCCCAAGGCTTGTGGCCGTCTCGGCTTCGGCGCCCTCGAAGCCGTGGATGCCGGAGTCGCTCGTGACGCGACCTTGGCGGTCCACGGTGTAGACCCGCAAGGTCATCCGAGGCGGGAGACCACCGTCCTCGCCGGGCCCACCCTCGCCGCTCACTCGTCGCCGCCGTGTCGGAGCGCCTCTGCCAGTCGCATGGCCACGTCGGCGCGTACACGCCCCAGTTCCACGAGCTTAAGAGCGGGCGAGCCGGCATCGACTCCGAGCGATGGCAGCACGATGCGTGCCTGATCGAGAGCCGCTCGTAGGGACTCTATGGCTGCGAAGGGATCGACATCGTCGCGTGCTGTGGCCATGGACAGGACGGTAAGGACGGGGAGTTACTGGTTGCGATGCGATGTTCTCGAATGTTCTCTCAGTCTGACTGAATGTTCTCGTGTGGTCTCACGCGAGGGGGTGCACGCTGTGGTGCGGGCGCATCAGCGCCGGTGAAGCTGATGGCGACAGGGCCCCACACCATGGGAGGCAACCGTGGCACGACGACTGCGCTTCAACGGCACCGACAGCAAGAACGGTGGCTGCCCCGCCGTTCACGAGGATCTCGACTCCGGTGAAATCATCATTCAAGGAACGCCGCTCACCGACCCCGAGGACATCGCCCAGCTTCAGCACTTCGGCCCCGGAGATGCCGCAGTGATCGTGCCGCGTGAACTCCTCGTCAAGCACGGGCCCAAGGAGGTCACCCGCGTGCCCAAGCTGATCGACCTGGAGGAGTTCGGGCGGCTCTTTGAAACTTTCGAGCACTCGGCTTGGCACCTGGAGACACGGCGGGGCTACGCATCAGACCGGGAGGATCCTGGGTACGCGGAGTTCCTCTCCACCGGCACGGCCCCGTGCGATCTCGACAGCGGGTGGTGCGCGAACATCCGCCAGCAGACGGCCGGCGGCAAGTACGTCGGACGGGTGCGCGTCGTCGACAACCCGCCGACCGAGGGACAGTTGTTCCTACTCGACTATGCGAAGTGCAACGCGGCGACGGGTGAGGACGTGCGGAACCTGTGGCGCGAGAACGCGGAACGGCTCCGGCTGCCCGCGGAGGACTTCTGGATCTTCGATAGTCGGCTGGTGGCCGTGCTGCGCTTCAATGACGAGGACGCCTTCCACGACGTCGAGATCATCACGGAGCCTGCCGAGGTCTTGCGGTACTGCCAGGTCCGTGACGCCGCGGTGCACGGGTCAGTCCGGTACGACGAGTTCGCGGCGCTCCTCGGCGCCGACCGCTAGCGAGCGGAACCAGTGAGCACAGACTTCCAGCAGGCCAGGGAGGCCCTCGGGCTGCGCTTGAGGGAACTCCGGCTGTCGGCCCCGGGAGGACGGCTCACCGGCACGCAGCTGGCACAACGACTCGGCTGGCCCCACTCCAAGATCTACAAGCTGGAAAACAGCCAGCAGACCGCCACCAGCGAGGACCTGCGGGCCTGGGCCGGAGGTGTCGGCCAGCCGGAGGTCTTCGGTGAACTGGAAGCCCGGCTCAAGGGCTTCGAGTCCCACATCCGCTCCTGGCGCCGGCAACTGGCCGCCGGGCACAGGCCCGTGCAGGACAGTTGGAACCTTGAAGTCGGGCGGTCCCAGGCCATCTACGCCTGGGAGGAGTCTGTCATCCCTGGCATGCTGCAGACGGCCGACTACGCACGGCACATCTTCCTGCGGTACGCGGACCTTCTGGGCTCGGTCCGCGACACAGATGCTGCCGTCCGCGCCCGCATGCGGCGCCAGGAGTGGTTGTACGAGGCAGGCCGGAAGTTCCACGCCCTGGTGTGGGAGGCGGCCCTTCATGCCCTGGTCTGTCCCCCGTCCGTCCTCGCCAGCCAACTCGACCGACTCGCGGGCATCATCGGCATGGACACCGTAGAACTGGGGATCATCCCGCTCGGCGCCTCGCTCAAGATCCCGGCAGCCAACGGTTTCTGGATCTTGGACGACAGGCTCGTGATCGCAGAGGACTGGCATGCGGAACTGTGGCTGGACGACGCCGGGAGCGTGGCCACCTACCTGCGGGTCTGGCACACGCTCCGGGAGTCCGCCGTGTACGGCGTTGACGCTCAGAACCTCATCAGCGCAGTACGACGGACGTTGCGCTCGCACTGAACCCGATTTCATGGACGGTGACGCGTGAGATTCAGTGAGACGCCAACGCAAGAGGCCCCGGAGTGATCCGGGGCCTCTTGCCTGTGTGCACTCGGCAGGATTCGAACCTGCAACCTTCTGATCCGTAGTCAGATGCTCTATCCGTTAAGCTACGAGTGCTTGTTCTTTTGTTTTGCCTCCGCTCCCGGCCCTTTCGGCCCGCTCGCGGCGACAGGAAGAACATTACATGACTGCCGCCGTCATGTGAAATCCGCCCCGCATACCCCTTGTGACCTGCGGAAACGTCGACAGCGGGCTAGGGAGCCGCGTGGGCGGGGAACGACGAAGCCCCGGTCCTGGGGACCGGGGCTTCGGTGGAGCGGAGGCGGAGGGATTTGAACCCTCGATGGGCTTTAAGACCCAAACCGCATTAGCAGTGCGGCGCCATAGACCGGACTAGGCGACGCCTCCAGCACAACCGTTCACGCGAGCGCGCGATCGGTGCGTGCAGATGATGACACAGGCGAGCGCCCTGTCACCAATCGCCCCCTACGGTACTAGGCAGGCGGGCCGCAGGGCAAAGGGCTTCCCCGGCGGGGCGGCGCAACGTCTCGGCGGCTCCGGCGTTGGACAGCGCATGGTCTCCGTACTGCCGGCGCCCGCGCGCCGCCTCCTCGCCGCTGCCTGTGCCGCCGCCGCCTCCCTCGTCCCGCTCACCGCCGTCCCCGCCGTCGCGGGTGCCGCCCTGCCGCCGCCCGTCCGGTCCGAGGACCAGCGCGATCACCTCACCGTGGTGGTCCGGCACGCCGGGGAGGGACGGGATGGGACGTACGAGGTGTACTGCCACCCCGGCGCCGGCCGGCACCCGGACGCCGCCGGGGCCTGCCGGGTGCTCGACGAGAACACCCGCTGGGGCCGCGACCCCTATGCGCCGGTGCCCGAGGGCACCACCTGCACCCTGCTCTACGGCGGCCCGGCCACCGCCCGTGTCACGGGTACCTGGGCCGGGCGCCCGGTTGACGCTTCGTACGACCGCAGGGACGGCTGCCAGACGGCCCGCTGGGACCGGATGGTGCCCCTGCTGCCCCGTCCCGGCGCCTCCGCCTGACCGTGGTGACAGCGGATGACCTGGGCGTCTGGACGGACGCACCGGTTCCGTGCAGGTCCCGGGGAGGTGGTGCGGAGCCGGGGCCTCGGTCACACGTTCCCCGTCACTTCCCCGTGGGACCTCCCGGTCATCCGGCGCCGCTACGGCGACCCGTGCCCTTAGACTCCCTCGCGTGACACGTCGCGGGCCCCTTGGCAAGATGGCCCGAGCGGTCGGCAAGGTGCGGTAACAGGGAGGAAGGCGTCTCGTGAGCAGCAGGCCATCCCGAGGCGCTGCTCGCCTCGCAGCCATACTCGACGCGCTGCCGGACGCGTTGGTCCTGGTCAACGCCAACGGAACCGTCGTCAACGCCAACACCATCGCGCTGGAGGCGTTCGAGACGCCCGGCACGGCTCTCGTGGGGCGCGGGCTGCTCGATCTGCTGCCGCAGTTCGACTCCCGGCTGATCCCCGGCTCCATGCGGCGGCCCGACCACATGGACCCCCGCGGCCGCACCAAGCCGGCCCGGATGGTCGCGCGGCGGACCGACGGGACGGAGTTCCCGGTCGAGGTCACCAGCGCGAACCTGGAGAACGGGCAGCAGGCGTACGACGCCTACGGCTACACCGGCGACGAGCTGCTGATGATCGTGGTCCGGGACCTGTCCGGGACCGTCGACACCGAGGCGGAGCTGGCCCGCTCGCAGCGGCAGACCGAGATGATCCTGCGGGCGGCCTCGGAAGGCGTCGTAGGCACCGACACGGACGGGCGGATCGTGCTCGTCAACCCGGCCGCCGCCCAGATACTGGGATACCGGGCCGGCGAGCTGGGCGGCAAGGAGCTGCACGCCCTGGTGCTGCACTCCCGCGCCGACGGCACGCCGTTCCCGTACGAGGAGTCGCCGCTCGCCGACACCCTGCGCTCCGGGCGCAAGCACCGGGTGCGCGGGCAGGCGCTGTGGTCCAAGGGCGACCGCAGGGTGCCGGTCGATCTGACCACCGCGCCGGTGCGCGACGGGGACCAGCTCGTCGGCGCCGTGATGACCTTCACCGACCGGCGGCCGTACGACGCCCTGGCGGAGGAGAAGGCCGCGCTGGAGCAGGCGCACGCCGAGGAGCTGGAGCGGCTCGCCGAAGAGCACGCCTCCGACCTGACCGCCCTGCGCCAGCGGCATGTCGCCGAGATCGAGGAACTGCGCGAGGAGCACGCGGAGGAGCTGGCGGCCGGCGAGGAGCGCTACGCCGCGCTCGCCGAGCGGGAGAAGGACCGCTACGAGGCGCTCGCCGGGCGGCACGAGCAGTTGCTGACCCTGCTCGGGCAGTCGCTGCGCGGGCCGCTGGACGAGCTGCGGCACGAGCTGTCCGCGCTGGCGGCGGACGACGCCGGTCAGCTGTGGCCCGAGGCGAACCAGGTGCTGCACCACCTGTCCGCCGGGTACTCGCGGATCACCACCCTCATCGACAACGTCCTCGGCTACCAGCGGCTGGACGCGGGCAGCGAGGACATCACCCGTACGAAGGTGATGCTGGACGCCGTCGTCGCCGCCGGTGTGGACGGGGCCGTGGAGCTGATCGGGCCGGGCCGGGTGCAGTTCGCCGTGCACGCGCCGCCCATCGAGGCCGAGGTCGACCCGCGGCGGCTCGCCGTCGCGCTCGCGCACCTGGTGGCGGACGTGGCCGGCGTCGACGCCACCGGCAACACGCCCGTGTCGGCGGGCGGTTACCTGGACAACACCGTCGTGATCGCCGCCGCCCAGCGCGGTGAGGTGACCCGGATCGAGGTGCGCGGGCCGTACGCCGGCGGAGACCCGGTGCACGAGCCGATCGTGCGCGGGATCGTGCGCGCCCACGGCGGGGTGCTCCAGACACACGAGGTGCCGGGCATGAGCGGCAGCGCGTACGTCCTCGAAGTGCCGCTCGGCGGCGGGGCGGGCGCGGTCGCCGCGCGGGCCCCGCAGGACGCGGCGGCCCCCCGGGGCGGAGCTGCCGCGGGCACCGCACGGCTCCCGGACACGACGGCCGGCGCACTGCCCCCGGCCGCCGCGGCCGGCGCGCGGCCGAACAGTGGTGAGTCCGGCGCGGAGGACGCCGGCACGGACGGACAGGGCGTCGGGGGCGGCCGGCGGCGGGCCCGGCGGGGCTCCACGGACGCCTTCCTGGAGACGGACGCGGGCGACACCGGCGAGTTCGAGGCGCCCACGCCCACCGGGCGGCGCAGGCGGCGGGCCGCCGCGCCCGTCGAGGAGAACGACGCGGTCCTGGCCGAGGGCGCGGAGGAAGCGTCCGGCGGCACCGGACGGCGCCGTGCCCGGCCCGCCGACGGTGGTCCCGCGGGTTCCGGTGCGGGTGTGACCGAGGGCGCCGTGGTGACCGCGGCCGAGCAGGGCGCGGGGGCCGCCGCGTCGAACACGGGGCTCGGCGGCACCGTGCCCCCGCAGGGCATGCCCGCGCCCACGGGCCGGCGCGCCCGCCGGGACACCGACGCCCCGCAGGCCGCCCTGCCGCCGGCCCTGCCCGCGGCAGGCGGCGCACCGGCACCGGGCGCGCAGGGTACGCAGGGGCTTCCGGGCGCGCAGGGACTTTCGGGCGCACAGTCGCTTCCGGGTGCGCAGGCGCTCAGGAGCGCGCGGGCCGTTCCCGCGCAGGAGGGTCAGGCGGTTCCGGCGCAGGGCGGTGAGGCGGTGGCCGCCGAGGGCGCGCAGCCGACCGGACGGCGCCGGCGTGCGCTGGCCGCCGCCGCGGAGCGAGCCGCGGCACAGGAGGCGAGCGGCCCGCGTACGGTGTTCGCCCTGCCCCCGGCCGAGGCCGACCGGACCCCCGGCGGCGAGACCCCGGCGACGAGCACGGTCCCGACGACGGGCACGGCTCCGGGCACGAGCACGGCTCCGGGCACGGGCGTACCGGCTCCTTCCGGTGCCGGTGCCGACGCTGGTACGGACGCGGTGGCTCCGGGTGCCGGTACGGCCGGGCCGGTGGCGCCGGGTGCCGGGCCGCTGCCCGGTCAGGTGCGGATGCCCGCGCGGATGCCGGTGTCCGTCGAGGGCCGGCACGACGCCGTACCGCTCGACCAGGGCGAGGACCACACCCCGCCGCAGCCGCATCCCACCAGTGCGCCGACCGGCCGCCGGCGCCGGGCCGTGGCCCAGCCGCCCGAGGCATCCCAGGCGACGGCACCGGGCACCGTGCCCGGCCAGGCCCCGCAGGGGACGGCCGTACCGCCCGCTCCCGGACAGGGCGTTCCGGCCCAGGCCGGCTCCGTGGCGCCCGGCGGACAGCCGACGGCACCGACGGCACCGCCCGCCCAGGGGACCGCCGCGCAGCCCGCTCCCGGGCAGGCGCCGCAGCCCACGCCCGCCGCGCGACCGGGTGTCCCGCCCGCCGGCACCCCGGTGGCGGCCCCCGGTCCGCTCCCGCTTCCCGCCGAGACGGCACCCGGTAGCGGGGCGGCCGGTCAGGTTCCGGTGCCGCCCGCCGGCGGCCCCACGGCCGGTGTCCCGCACCAGTGGCCGGGTACCGGTGACACCGGCGGGGCGGGCATCCCGGCCGCCCCCGCGACGGCAGCCCCCGGCACGCCGGCGCACGGCACGCCTGCTCCCGGTACGGCTCCTGTTACGACGGCGCCGCACACCCCCGCGCCCGGCACCGCGGCGCCCGCCGCCCCGGCACCGGGCGCCCCGCTCGCCCCGGGAGCCGCCGTACCCCCGGCGCCCGCCGCGCCCACTCCGCCCGCCGGCACCCCCGGTGTCCGGCCGCAGCGTGCCGCGCAGCCCCTGCCCGCCGAGGCCCTGGGCGGCGGGCCGGTCGATCCCGACTCCACCCAGGGACGGGCGATCTCCGTCCGCACGCTCGGGCAGGGCGTGCCGTTCGCCCGGCAGGCGGCCCAGGTGCAGCAGCCGACGCCGCCGCCGCACGCGCCCGGCGGTTCCGGCCGCCGGCGCAAGCTGGGCACGCCGCCCGACCCGGCCGGCCGCCCGGACCAGGGGGCCCGGCCGCACCCGGCGTCCGAACCGGCGCCCGCGCACCCGGCGCCCGGCGGGCAGCAGGCCGTACCGCAGTCCCCGCTCGCCGGGCAGAGCGCCGTACCGCCGCAGTCCGCGCCGGCCGGGCAGGCGCCCGGGCCGCAGGTGCCGCTCGGCGGGCCGGCCCGGCCGGTGCCGGGCACCGAGGGGGTCGGGCGGTCGTACGCCATAGGCGCCCCGGAGCCCGACGCCGCCGAGGGGCCGGAGCCGCTGGACGGTCCCGGCGGGGCCGTGGAGGTGGCCGACACCCCGCGCCCGCAGCCGCTGGACGACGAGCTGCCCCCGGAGCCGCTGGACAACCCGCGCCGGCTGCTGGTGTGGCCCGCGCCGGACGTGACGACCCAGCAGGCGCTCAGCGACCGTGGCTACCGGCCGGTCATCGTGCACTCGCGCGAGGAGGTCGACGCGCAGATCGCGGCCTTCCCCGCCGCGCTGTTCGTGGACCCGCTGACCGGGCCCATCACCCGGACGGCTCTGCAGTCGCTGCGCCAGGCCGCGGTGGCCGCCGAGGTGCCGGTGCTGGTGACGGCCGGGCTCGGCCAGGCGTCGCGCGAGGCGGCGTACGGCGCCGATCCGGCCGTCCTGCTGAAGGCGCTGGCCCCGCGGGACAGCGAGCAGCATCCGCCGCGGGTACTGCTCATCGAGGAGCACGCGGAGATCGCGCTGGCGCTGACCTCGACGCTGGAGCGACGCGGGATGCAGGTGGCGCGGGCCGCGAGCGACAACGACGCGGTGGCGCTGGCGGGACAGTTCCGGCCGAACCTGGTGGTGATGGACCTGATGCAGGTGCACCGCCGACGGGCCGGGATCGTGGACTGGCTGCGGGCGAACGGTCAGCTCAACCGCACTCCGCTGGTCGTCTACACCGCCGCCGTCGATCAGGTGGAGCTGCCCCGGCTGGCCTCGGGCGAGACCGTGCTGTTCCTCGCCGAGCGGTCCACCAGCACCGAGGTGCAGAGCCGGATCGTGGACCTGCTGGCCCGGATCGGCACCAACTAGGGGCTCCGGGGCCGGATCAGGGCCTCTCCGTCCGGGTCAGGGCCTCTCCGTCCGGGTCCGGCCGGATCAGGGCGTCTCCGGCCGGGTCCGGCCGGATCAGGGCGTCTCCGGCCGGGTCCGGCCGGGTGTCAGCGGGCGACGAGCCTGCGGGCCGCCTCCTTGACGGAGGCCCGCAGGCGGTCCTGGTCGGTCTCGCGGGTGCCGGCCAGGATGCGCCGCATCTGCGGGACGACCGTCATCCAGTTGGTCAGCGCGGTCAGCAGGATGAGCAGGTCGCCGGCCGGGATGGCGTCCGTGATGACGCCCCGGGCCTGGCCGTCCTGGAGGGTGGCGACCTTGCGGGCGTAGTGGTCCTGGCGGGCCGGCTCGTCGGGCAGCTCGGCGCTGCCGTACTCCATGCCCTCCCAGAAGAGCAGGCGCAGCAGTTCGGGGTGGGCGGAGTGGTAGTCGAGGAGGCGGTCCACCCAGCCGTCGATGTCGTCGGGGTCGACGGGGACGGCCGAGGCCAGGTCGACCATGCACCGGCCGAGGACCTGGCCGAACAGGTCCGCTTTGTTGCCGAAGTAGGCGTAGATGAGCTGCTTGTTGGCCTTGGCGGCGGCGGCGATGCGGTCGATGCGGGCGCCCGCGATGCCATGCCGGGAGAACTCGGCGACCGCCGCCTCGAAGATGCGGGCCTTGGTGGCCTCGGGATCCCTCACTGTTGCCATGAGCACCAGGGTAGGGGCCCACAGGGCGGTAACCAACTATTTGGTTGACGGGAATGCGCCAGCCGGTGCACGCTGTTGGAGCATTGCAACCAACCAGTTAGTTGTGTGAGTCGGCTCTAAGGAGTACCTCCACTCATGCCGTCAGCCACCACCACCCGCCGCACCTCGCACGACCAGGCCCCCGCCCGCGTGCGGCCGGCCTCCGGCACCCTCTTCCTGCTGCTCATCGCCGTCTGCACCGCCGTCACGGCCGCCAACATCTACCTCGCGGCCCCGCTGCTCCCGCTGATCGCGCGCGACTTCGGCACGACCGCGCCGGCCGTCGCCTGGATCGCCTCGGTCGCGCAGCTCGGCTACGCGGCGGGCCTGCTCTTCTTCGCGCCGCTCGGCGACCGCGTCGACCGCCGGCGGCTCGTCGGCGGGCTGTCCGTCGTCACCACGGCGGCCCTGCTCGCGGCGGCCGTGGCACCGGGCACCGCGGCGCTCGCCGCCGCCGTGTTCGTCGCCGCCGCGGCGACCGTCATACCCCAGTTGCTCGTCCCGCTGGTGGCCGCGCGCGCCCCGGCCGACCGGCGCGCCCGGCACGTCGCGGCCGTCATCGCCGGGCTGTTCACCGGCATCGTCGCGGCCCGCGTGCTCGGCGGTCTGGCCGGGCAGGGCTTCGGCTGGCGCTGGGTGTTCGGTGGCTCCGCCGTCCTCACCCTGGCCCTCGGACTGGCCACCGCGCTGGCCCTGCCGGCCGAGCCGCGGGTACGGCGCGGCGGGCTGTTCTCCGGCATCGCCGAGCTGCCGGGACTGCTGCGCGGCTCGCCCGAGCTGTGGCGGGCGTGCGTCCGGCAGGCGGGCATGTTCGGCGCCTGGAGCGCCCTGTGGACCTCGCTGGCCCTGCTGCTGACCGGCCCGGCGTACGGCCTGTCCACCGCGACCGCGGGACTCTTCGGCCTCTTCGGGCTGACCGCCACCGTGGTGGCGCCGCTGGCCGGTGGCCTGGTGGACCGGTTCGGCGCGGGGCGGGTCGTCGGCACCGCGTATGCGCTGGCCGCCGTCGCCGTACCGCTGTTCTGGCTCGGCGGGCAGGTGCTGCCGGCGCTGTTCGCCGCCGCGATCGCGATCCACGCGGCCCTGGTCGCCTCCCATGTGGCCAACCAGACCCTGGCCCTGACCACGACCGCCACCCCGGCCACCGCGAACACGGCCTACGTCGTCTCCGGTTTCGCCGGCGGCGCCCTCGCCTCGGCCGCCGCCGGTCCCGCCTTCGGGCACTGGGGCTGGGCCGGGGTGTGCACGGTGGCGGGCGTGTGGCTGATCCTGGGCTGGGCCACGACGGCACTGCCCACGCAGACGGGCCGGACGGGGGCCGCAGGGCGGTGAGTACGGGGGTCTCACGGCGGTGAGGCCGGGCCTGCGGCGGTGAGGCCCGGGGGCCTTACGGCGGTGAGGCCCGGGGGTCTTACGGCGGTGAGCGGGCCGGCGGTACGGCGCGACCTGCCCAGGTCAGCGATCCACTGGACCCGCTCGGCGGCTCCCGCCCGGCGCGACAGCCAGGTGACGGCCGCTCGACGGCCCCCGCCCGGCGCTACAGCCAGGTGACGGCCGCTCGACGGCCCCCGCTCGGCGCTACAGCCGGGTGACGTCCAGGTGGCCGTCCGCGTACTGCCGGCGCAGCAGCTTCTTGTCGAACTTGCCCACGCTCGTCTTCGGCACCGACTCCACGGCCGTCCAGCGCTCGGGCAGCTGCCAGCGGGCGATCCCGCCCTCCGCCGCGAGGAACGCGCGCAGGGCCGTGAACTCCGCGGCGGCGCCCGGCCGGCGGACGACCACGGCCAGCGGGCGCTCGCCCCACTTCTCGTCCGGTACGGCGACCACGGCGGCCTCGGCGACGTCCGGGTGGGACATCAGCGCGTTCTCCAGCTCGACCGAGGAGATCCACTCGCCGCCGGACTTGATGACGTCCTTGGCGCGGTCGGTGAGGGTGAGGAAGCCGTCCGGCGAGATGATGCCGACGTCACCCGTCCTCAGCCAGCCGTCCGCGGTGAACTTGTCATCGGGACGCAGGGGTTCGGCGCCGGGGCCGTTGTAGTAGCCGCCCGCGATCCAAGGGCCGCGCACCTCCAGCTCGCCGGCCGACACGCCGTCCCAGGGCAGGCGCTGGCCGGCGGGGCCGGTGAGCCGGGCCTCGACGCCGGCCGGGAAACGGCCCTGGGTGACGCGGTAGCCGAACTCCTCGTCGGTGCCCAGGGCGTGGGCCGGCGGGCAGGCCACCGTGCCCAGCGGGGAGGTCTCGGTCATGCCCCAGGCGTGGCGGACCCGCACGCCCAGCCCGTCGAAGGCCGCCATCAGGGACGGCGGACAGGCGGCGCCGCCGATCGTGACCTGGGCGAGGCAGGAGATGTCCCGGGGGCGCGCGGTGAGTTCGTCGAGGAGCCCCTGCCAGATGGTCGGGACGGCCGCCGCGTAGCTGGGCCGTTCCCGCTCGATCAGCTCGGCGAGCGGGGCCGGCTGGAGGAAGCGGTCCGGCATCAGCATGTTGACGCCGGTCATGAAGGTGGCGTGCGGCAGGCCCCAGGCGTTGACGTGGAACTGCGGGACGACGACGAGCGCGGTGTCCTGGTCGGTCAGGCCCATCGACTGGGTCATGTTGACCTGCATGGAGTGCAGATAGACCGAGCGGTGGCTGTAGACCACGCCCTTGGGCTCACCGGTCGTGCCGGAGGTGTAGCACATGGCGGCGGCCCGGCGTTCGTCCAGCTCCGGCCAGTCGTAGTGGCCGGGCCGGCCGGCGATCAGCTCCTCGTACTCGTGCACCCGGGCGCCGGCGCCGGCGAGCGGGGCGCGGTCGCCGGGACCGGAGACGACGATGTGCTCGACCGCCGGCAGGTTCGGCAGCAGCGGCGCGAGCAGCGGGATCAGCGAGCCGTCGACGAGGAGGACCTTGTCGGCCGCGTGGTTGACGATCCACACCAGTTGTCCGGCGGGCAGCCGCAGGTTCAGCGTGTGCAGGACGGCGCCCATGGAGGGGATCGCGAAGTAGGCCTCGACGTGCTCGGCGTTGTTCCACATGAGCGTGGCCACCCGGTCGTCGTCCCGCACGCCGAGTTCGTCCCGCAGGGCGTGCGCCAGCCGGGCCGAGCGGGTGCCGATCTCGGCGAACGTGCGCCGGCGCGGCTCGGGCTCACCGGTCCAGGTGGTCACCAGCGATGATCCGTGGACCGTGGACCCGTGGGTCAGGATCCTGGAGATCAGCAGCGGTACGTCCTGCATGGTGCTCAGCACGGAGTCCTCCTGGCGACATGGCCCGTGGCGTTCCTACCCGGTAGTAGGGGGTGCGCTGATTCTGCGCACATACCACGCGGTATGTCACTAGGAACGGGTCAGAACATGTCCCTGAGAGCGGGCCGGCACCAGCTCGGGGTCCTCGCGCAGCTTGCCGAGCGCGCGGGACACCGCCGACTTCACCGTGCCCACCGACACCCCGAGCACCTCGGCGGTCTGCGTCTCGCTGAGGTCCTCGTAGTACCGCAGGACGACCATCGCCCGCTGCCGCGCCGGCAGCCGCAGCACCGCCCGCCACATGGCGTCGTGCAGCGCCTGCCGCTCGGCCGGGTCGTCGCCGCCGGTCGCGGGCTCGGGTTCGGGCAGCTCGTCGCAGGCGAACTCGTCCACCCTGCGCTTGCGCCACTGGGAGGTCCGGGTGTTGACCAGCGCCCGGCGCACATAGCCGTCCAGCGCCCGCTTGTCCTCGATCCCCTCCCAGGCGGCGTAGGTCTTGGCGAGGGCGGTCTGCAGCAGGTCCTCGGCGTCGCTCGGGTTCGCGGTCAGCGAGCGCGCGGTGCGCAGCAGGACCGGCTGGCGCGCCCGCACGTACGACGTGAAGGACGGGTAGGCGGGGGTCTGCCGCCCGGGTGCGGCGGCGGCCGAGGCGCTGGTGCAGACGGGTGTGGTCATGCCGTCCACGCTAGGAGCGGCCCGTGCGGCGGGGATCGGCCGCAGGTCCCGAAGCGGAGTCCCCCTCAGGTTGTAGGGGTGGGGCCTGCCCCACCTCCTGAAGGTGGAGTGCGCCTGCGTCCGGCTCCGGGTAACGACCCTGAGGCCCCGCCGCCCACCGGGCTCGGGGCGGCCTACAACCTACGGACCTGCACCCTCACCCTTCACCCTTCCCTTTCTCGAACATACGTACGACCATGAACTCATGGCCACCACCGACCGGCAGGCCACGACGCTGGCCCTCGCCCACGCCCTGTCCGCCGCCGAACGCGGCCTGGCCGTCCTTCCGCTGTCCCGGACGAAGCTGCCGGCCCTGCGCTCGCCCCACCAGACCGCGGCGGCACCGGCCGGGCCGCCCTGCCACGGCGCATGCGGCCGCTTCGGCCACGGTGTCCACGACGCCTCCGCCGACCCGGACCGCGTCCGCGCCCTGTTCGCCGCCGCGCCCTGGGCCACCGGCTACGGCATCGCCTGCGGGCTGCCGCCGTACCACCTGATCGGCGTCGACCTGGACACCAAGTCCGGCACCGACGCCCCGGCCGCCCTGCGCGAGCTGGCCCTGCGCCATCTGTTCACGATCCCGGAGACGGTCGTCGTCCGCACGCCCAGCGGAGGCCGCCATCTGTGGCTGACCGGCCCGCCCGGCACCGTCGTCCCCAACTCGGCCGGCCGGCTCGCCCCCGGCATCGACATCCGGGGCGCCGGCGGCTATCTGGTGGGCCCCGGCTCCCGCACCGACCACGGCGTCTACACCGCCGTACCCGGCACCGCCGAGCTGCCCCCGGCACCCTGCCCGCCGTCCCTGCTGCACCTGCTCCTGCCGCCGCCCCGGCCCCACCGGCCGGCGCCGCCCGCGACGGGCGACCACGGCCGCGGCCTGATCCGGTTCGTCCTGGCCGCGCACGAGGGCCAGCGCAACACCCGCCTGTTCTGGGCGGCCTGCCGCGCGTACGAGAACGGCATCGGACCCGCCCTGGCCGACCCGCTGACCGAGGCGGCCCGGCACACCGGCCTGCCGGAGAGCGAGGCCCGCGCGACGATCGCCTCGGCGGCCCGGATGACGGGCCACACCCCGCCTCCCGGCTCCCCGCCCTGACGGTCCCGCGCGCGCGGCGACGCGAAGCCTCCTACGATCCGAAGCGTGACGGACATACCCGACGAACTGATCAGACTGGAACACATCGCCGAACAGGAACGCGCCCGCCTCGCCGGCCTCACCGGTGCCGCGTACGACGAGCAGCGGCGCCGCTTCTGCGTGGCCTCGGACGCGGTGCACGAGGCGATCACCGCCCGCGCCGAGGCGACGGGCACCGACCCGCACGAGGTCGAACGAGCGGTACGCACAGCCGTACACCAGTCCCAGGAGGACCCGGCCATCGAGTGACAGCCCCGCCGGCCACTCCCCGTACACCACGACAGCCCATGCCAAAGGGGTGCCCCTCGTGCGGGAGCACCCCTTCTGACGTGCGCGTTCAGGATCTGCGCGGAGGCGGTGGGATTTGAACCCACGGTGACATCGCTGCCACGACGGTTTTCAAGACCGTTCCCTTCGGCCGCTCGGGCACGCCTCCCCGCGTCGCCGGAGATCGACGGCGCGGGTACAGATTACCGGCCCGGCGCCGGGCCGGGGACGGGCCGGGTCAGCTGTCGCCCTCGCGGGCGCCCAGGGTCAGGTCCACCGTGTGTTCCTGACCGCTGCGCTTGTAGGTGATCGCCACCTTGTCGCCCGGCTTGTGGGTCCAGATCTCGCCGATCAGGGTGGGCCCGCTGTCGATCACGTGGTCGTCCAGCTTGGTGATGACGTCGCCGGGCTTGAGGCCGGCCTTGTCCGCCGGGCCGCCCGACTCGACCGGGGCGGCGCCGTCCGTGCCCTGGTCGGTGATCTTCGCGCCGTCGCTGGAGTCCTCCAGGGAGACGGAGGCGCCGATGCGCGCGTACACCGGCTTGCCGGTCTTGATCAGCTGCTGGGCGACGTACTTCGCCTGGTTGATCGGGATGGCGAAGCCCAGGCCGATCGAGCCGGACTGGCCCGAGCCGAAGCCGCCGCTGCCCGTGGACTGGATCGCCGAGTTGATGCCGATGACCGCGCCGGAGGCGTTCAGCAGCGGGCCGCCGGAGTTGCCCGGGTTGATGGACGCGTCGGTCTGCAGGGCGCTCATGTACGACGCCTTGCTGCTGGAGCTGCCGTCGCTGGAGGCCACCGGACGGTCCTTGGCGCTGATGATGCCCGTCGTCACCGTGTTGGACAGACCGAACGGCGCGCCGATCGCGATGGTCTCGTCGCCGACGGCCACCTTGTCCGAGTCGCCGAGGGCGAGCGGCTTGAGGTCGGACGGGGCGTTCTTCAGCTTGATGACCGCCACGTCGTATCCCTGCGCGTGGCCGACGACCTCGGCGTCGTACTTCTTGCCGTCCGGGAAGGTGGCCGTGAGCTTGCCGCCGTCCACCGCCTCCGCGACCACGTGGTTGTTGGTGACGATGTGGCCCTGGGTGTCGAAGACGAACCCGGTGCCCGTGCCGCCCTCGCCGTTGCTGCCCTCGGCCTGGATCGTCACCGTGCTGGGCAGCGCCTTGGTGGCCACGTTGGCGATCGTCCCCGGCGCGCGCTTGATCTGCGCCGCGCCGTCGGAGGCGGAGACGGTGGTGGAGACGTGGTCGTCGCGGTCCTTGGCCAGTGTGTAGCCGAGGCCGCCGCCCAGGCCGCCCGCGACCAGCGCGGCCACCAGGACCGCCGCCACCAGGCCGCCGCGTCCGCGCGGCTTGGGCGCGGGCTGGTGGTACGCGGCTCCCCAGCCGGTTCCCGGGCCGCCGTGGCCGCCGTCGCCGTACGCCGGGCCGCCGCCGTTGCCGTAGGCCGCGCCGCCGTCGCCGTAGGCCGGGGTGACCGGCGGCGGAGGCGGCCAGGAGCCGTCGGGCGCCGGGCCGGACGGACCCTGCCCGTACGCCGGGCCCTGGTCGGACGCGGGGGCGGCGGGCGGGGCCGCGGGGCTCTCCTGGGGCGCCGGCGGCACCGGTGCCGCCGGTGTGCTCGCCTCGGCCGCGGGGCTCTGCGGGGAAGCGGCGGGAGAGGCCACCGGCACGGGAGGTACGGACGGCGCCGGGGGTACCGCGTTGCCCTCGTTCTCGGTGCTCACAGCTCTTCTCCTCGGTCCACGCCTGTTGTCGTCGGTCGCACTGTTGTCGCAGCCAGCTTTTCCCACGGCCCGTCAGAGCACCATAAGCGGTGCCTGTGGGTCCGACGGTCTTCTTTATATAGGATCTATTACGACCTTCATCGCGTTAGTTATATAAGCGATCAGGGGGTATCCGCCTGTCCGCCCGGCGCGGGCACCCCCGCCCCCGCCTACCCGGCGGCGGTGGCACCATGACCCGGTGACCCACGCACCACAGCGCTCCCTCCAGGTCGTCGCCCACCGGGGCGCCTCCGAAGACGCCCCCGAGCACACCCTCGCCGCCTACCGCAAGGCGATCGAGGACGGCGCCGACGCCCTGGAATGCGACGTACGGCTGACCGCGGACGGCCATCTCGTCTGCGTCCACGACCGGCGGGTGAACCGTACCTCCAACGGCCGGGGCGCGGTCTCGGCGCTGGAACTCGCCGACCTCGCCGCCCTCGACTTCGGCTCCTGGAAGACCGGTGAGGCCTGGCACGGGCGGGACGAGGAGCCCGACTGGGAGCACCGGCCGGAGGACCGCGAGGAGACCTCCGTCCTCACCCTGGAGCGGCTGCTGGAGCTGGTCGCGGACGCCGGGCGGCGGGTGGAGCTGGCCATCGAGACCAAGCACCCGACGCGCTGGGCGGGCCAGGTCGAGGAGCGGCTGCTGGCCCTGCTGAACCGGTTCGGCCTGGACGCGCCGGCCACGGCCGCCGAGTCACCGGTGCGGATCATGAGCTTCTCGGCCCGTTCGCTGCACCGCGTGCGGGCCGCGGCACCGGTGCTGCCGACGGTCTACCTGATGCAGTTCGTGTCTCCCCGGCTGCGCGACGGCCGGCTGCCCGCGGGCGTGCACATCGCTGGCCCCTCGATGCGCATCGTGCGCAACCACCCCGCCTACATCGAGCGCCTGAAGCGGGCCGGGCACCAGGTCCACGTGTGGACCGTGAATGAGCCGGAGGACGTCGACCTCTGCGTGGACCTGGGCGTCGACGCCATCATCACCAACCGCCCGCGCGAGGTGCTGCGCCGGCTCGGCCGCTGAGCGGCGGGCCGCCCGGCCCGGACCGTCACAGGGAGTGCACCGGCGCGTTCATCGCGTGTCCGGACGGGACGAATGCGTCACCGGAAGACGATGGGCCGGTTTCCGGTACAGGCCAACAGGGCATCCACACCCTGGCGTGGGGCGAAGGAGGTCTCGGGGGTGGCGTTGGTGGTGGCACAGGAAGTGCCCACGTCGTCGAGCATGGCCGTACCCCATGGCCCTGCGGGCGTGGGCGAGGCGAGGCGCCGGATGCGGGCGCAGCTGCGGGGCGGGGGCGTGGCGGAATCGGTCATCGACGATGCCGTACTGATCCTTTCGGAACTGTTGAGCAATGCCTGCAAACACGGGCGGCCGCTCGGGGGCGCACCGGCCGGGGACGGCGACGTGCGCGCCGCGTGGCGGGTCGACACCGGCGGGCGGCTCATCGTGGAGGTCACGGACGGCGGCGGACCGACCCGCCCGGCGCCGGCCACCCCCTCGGTGACCGCGCACGGCGGCCGGGGGCTGAACATCATCACGGCGCTCGCCGACGACTGGGGCGTCCGGGACGAGGCGCGGGGCGAGGTGACGGTCTGGGTGGTGGTGCACGGGGACGTGCACGATCCCGATGCCGGCTGCCGCCGCGACGCGTTCGCTACGCGCGTCACCCGGCCCAGGACACCGGACACCCCGCTCCCGGACCTCGCGCTGCCGGCCCTGGCGGAGGTGGCGCTGCCGGACCTGTCCGGCCTGGACTTCGCGGAGGCGTTCGAGGACCTGGACTGACCGGGCATAGGGCGACGGGCACGGATACGGGCACGAACACGGGTTCGTCCGGCCGGTGTCGCGCGCGGGCGCCGGCCCGCGGAGCCAATCGGCCGGTGTCGCGCGCGGGCGCCGGCCAAGGGTGCACGTTCATCCGGCCGGTCACGGGTCCGCCACCGCGCCGTTCCGGCACCGCCGGCCCCGACCGCCGCACGTCGTCCACAGGTTCCCGTCGGTCACGGCCCGAACGGCTAGGCTCCCGCCGTACGAGAAGAGCCGTAACCGGGAGACACCCACCATGGCCAAGAAGCGACCCCAGACGAAGGCCAAGCCGCCGCTGACCGACGGGGAGATCCCGGTTGTCGGCGCCCGCGAACCCTGCCCCTGCGGCAGCGGCCGGCGCTACAAGGCCTGCCACGGCCGGGCCGCCGCGCACGCCGCGACCGAGCTGGTGCAGCGCCCGTTCGAAGGACTGCCCGGCGAGCGCGACTGGGTCGCGCTGCGCGAGCTGGTCCCGGCCGCCACCGCCGTACTGACCCTGAAGGACGGCCTGCCCGAGGGCGTCCCGTCGGTCACGCTGGCCACGGTGCTGCCGATGGCCTGGCCCGCGCTGCGCCGGGACGACGGCTCGGTGCTGATCGGCCTGCAGAACGACACGGCGTCCGGTGACATCAGCCGCGACCTCGCCGACACGCTGCTGCGCGCGCTGGAGGCGGAGCCGGGCACCCCGGTGCAGGGCCGCCGCGCCCCCGCCGAAGGCCCGCGCCTGCAGGACCTGCTGGACCCGGAGAGCGCTTTCGAGCCGGTCGTGCACAGCGGCTTCGAGTTCTGGGTGCCGGACGCGGAGAACGCCACCCCGGAGGTGGCCGCCTCCCTGGAGCGGGCCAACGCCGCCGCCATCCCGACCGTGCGGCTGGCCGGCGTGGACGCCGCCTACTGGTGCGAGACCCCGGAGAAGAACCACCTGCGCTGGGTCATGCCGCATCCGGAGGAGCAGCTTCTGGACGCTCTCGCGCGACTGCACGCGGCGGGCCGGTCCCGCCTCGGCGAAGGCACCCGGCTGGTGGGTTCCTTCCGTGCTCACGGCCTCACCGTGCCGGTCTGGGACCTGCCGAGCGGGGTCTCGGCCGAGGACGTGGAGAAGCCGGCCGCCGAATTCGCCGAGCGTCTCGCCGCCGCCCTCGCCGTCCGCGAACCGCTCACGCCGGAGGAGCGCCGGGCGCGCGGCGGGCTGACCAACCGGCAGGTCACGCTCAGCTGACGCGCTCCGGCACGGGTGTCACGGCTGACCGGTCGGTCAGCCGTGGCGCCGGACCACGCGGCAGGTGACTCCTGTCACAACTCGGCTTTTTGACAGGGAAATCGGTGTCCGAATCGCCAAGTCGGAATTTGCGAACCGCCGATCTCTTGTTACCGTTCCAGTAGCCCGGTTGCTGGTGCATCCCCCGTCGCCAGCAACCGGGTCTTTCCATGTCCGCACGCGCCCCGCCGCGGCCGCGGGACACCCCGCCGCCCGTGCTCTACGGCGCGTTGCGAAGAGTCAACTCCCCGGTACGGCTCAGGAGTTGCTGCCCGACCGGAGCAGCAGCGCCCCGCTCGCGCCGTGCGCGGCGAACTCGGTGACGGCCGTGTAGGCGTCCGGCCCGCCCCGGTTGCGCTCGCGCGGGGTCTCACAGGTGGCGGGCGCGTCGTCGGTCCCGGTGACGCAGCGCGTCTGCACGGTCCGGCCGCCCGGACCCATCAGGCTCAGCACCGAGTCCAGCGACCCGCCGGTGGCGTTGCGGTAGTAGGTGCGCGCCCAGGTGTCCTCGCCCTGCCTCAGCACACAGGTCTGGGCCTCGATGCCGTCCGGCGAGGTGAGTTCGGGACCGCAGCGGGCGGCGGTGGCGAGCCCGACACCGAGCAGGAACGGCGCGCGACGAGCGGAGTCCGCACCGGCCGCACCAGCCCCGCCGACCCCATGGGTCCCGGCAGCACCAGAGCCGCCGACCGCACCCGTCCCGCCGGACTCGCCACTCCTGCCCGCCGAACCGGTCCCACCGGCCTCATCAGCCCCGCCGCCCCGGCCGGTCTTGGCGTCGCCGAGGGGAGCGGCCGGTACGGCGGTCCGGCCGGCGTCGCCCACCTGGCCCGCGGACGCCACGGCCAGCGGCAGCGCGGCCACGGCCGCCACGACGGCGCCGAGAGCGAGCAGACGCAGCCGTTGCGGCCGGCCGCCGGCGGGCGGGGCGGAGGCTCTGTGGCCGCCGGAATGACGCAGCATGTCCGGACGATAACGAGCGGACGGCCCGCGACCGCCCCGGCCGCGCCCGACACCCTTACAACTCGGGCGCGCTCACACCCGTACGAGTGAGGGCGTCGACCACGGCGTCCACCACGGCCTCCACATCGGGCACCCAGGGCGCGGCCGAGCCGGGCAGCGGGGCCCGCTCCCAGCGCACGGCGCCCTCGCCCGTCTCGGACGGCGGCAGGGCGACATAGCCGCCCGAGCCGTGAAAGCGCAGGGAGCCGGGGACGAAGTCCTTGGCGTAGAGCAGTTCGCCGAGCTGCTCCATGGAGTACGGCTTCACCAGCAGCGCCCAGCGGCTGGGCGTGGCGATCACCGGGCCCAGCCGCATGCCCCGCCGGTCGAGCAGGGCGAGGGCCCGGGCGGCGGCGAGGGCCGGCAGGCTGACCGCGCAGGGCGCGCCGCCTCCGGTCGCCAGGATGATGGGGGCGCTCGGCCGGTTGGTCCACCACCAGCGCACCATGCGCGCGTCGGTGGTGGCCGCGAGCAGCCCGGGGTCGAAGGGATGCGCACCGGGCACCGTGCACTCGGGGTCGGGGCAGGCGCAGCGGGCCCGCCCCCGCGGAGCCGGCCCCACACCCGGGAGAACCGGCCACTGCCACTGCGCCGCGAAGGTCTGGGCCGCGCCGATCAGCTCGGGCTTCCCGCCGTTCCGCCTGGACAGGAGCCTGCGTCGCCTTCCGAGGATCTCGCGCATGAGCGCTCGTTCCTTTCCGTTGCACCGCTGGCAACACCGTGGGCTACATCACACCATGTGTCGATCACTTCACTGTGCGTATCTGATGGCGCATCACACCCCCGCGTACGGCAGGGGGAACCCCAAAGGGTCGAGCGTGGCCGCTTCCGCGTCCGATAGTCCGTTGGTCCGTCTATCAAAAGCACGATCGCGGTGCGGGGTGGCGAAGTCTGGCGTTTTGCCGTCGCGCGTGTTTCTCTCCGCCTCCGCCACGGGAGGATGGGGCTCGGCCGTCGGTGGCTATGACGCCCGGGTCCGCCGCCAGGTTCCGGGTGGCCCCCAACCACCCCTGGCCTTCTCCGAGTACGTACCCATCACGACCGTTGTGACGCTCCGTGGAACAGGGCCAGTCGACCGCAATCGACCGATACCTAAGGCAGTTTTTAGCCAACTTGGCGGTAAGGCAAGGGGTTCGGACAAAAACGTCGCGTGTCCCATGGACACCAGGAATCCCCGCAGGACAATGCTGGACATCCCCTCACGAGTGCGTGTACATGTGGAGACACTGCTAGCGGCGCAGAATGACATGGGGGTTTGCGATGCTTTTCAGCAATACGCACCGGTCTGGAAGCCGGACGCCATGAACGCCCCGCACCCTCCGAAAGTGGCCGGAATCGATCCCACAGTTCCCACCCCCGCACACACTGTCGCATCCGCCTCCGCCGTCTCCGGGGCCCCGTCCGTCCCGGGCGCCGCCGCCGTTCCGGCCCCCCACGCCCCCGCTCCGGGCGCGCTGCTCCAGGACCGGCTGGCCGGCTGGGTCTCCGACCTGACGACCCTGCACGAACTCACCGAACGCCTCTCCCGCACCAGCACGCTCGACGCCGCCCTGCACGAACTGCTGCGCGCCGGAGCCGCCCTGGTCGGCGCCCGCCGCGGCCTGGCCGTCCTGGAACCCGCCGACGGCCTCGGCCCCCGCACCACCCTCGGCCTCGGCCTCGGCCGCGCCGACCTCGGCCACCTCGAGACCGTGCCGCGCGGCGCCCTGCCGTACGACACCCGCGGCGGCGCCGAGATCCTCCACCCGGACCTGTTCGCCGAGGACGGCCTGGACCCGCGCCACCGCGAGGTGGCCGCCCGCCTCGGTTACTCCGCCAGCTACGCCCTGCCCCTCGCGACCGAGTCCGCCGGCCGGCTCGGCGCGGCGGTCTGGCTCTACGACCAGCCGGCCGAGCCGCACGAGCGCCGCCGCCACCTCGCCGGCCTGTACGCCCGGCACGCCACCGAGCACCTGGCCCGGCTGCTGGAGGTGGAGCGCACCCGCGCCCGGGTGGCGGCCATCACCGACGGACTGCTGCCCGCCCGGCTGCCCCGGGTGCCCGGCGTCCAGCTCGCCGCCCGGCACCACACCGGGCCGTGCGGCGGCGGCGACTGGTACGACGCGCTGCCGCTGCCGGACGCCGCGCTCGGCCTGTCCGTCGGCTCGGTCACCGGCCGCGGGCCGAGCGCGGTGGCCGCCATGGGCCGGCTGCGCGCCTCGCTGCGCGCGTACGCCGTGATGGAGGGCGAGGACCCGGTCGCCGTCCTGTCCGACCTGGAGCTGCTGCTGCGGCTGACCGAGCCCGCCCGCTCGGCCACCGCCCTGTTCGCCTACTGCGAGCCCGCCCTGCGCAAGATCACCCTGGCCGGTGCCGGGCACAGCCCGCCGCTGCTGACCGGCGAGCGGCGCACCGAGTTCGCCGAGACATCCGTCTCCGCCCCGCTGGGCATGCTCGCCTGCTGGGAGGCGCCGAGCGCGGAGGTCCAGGCGGAGGCCGGGGAGACGGTCCTGCTCTACACCGACGGGCTGCTGCACCGTACCGGCGATCCGGCGGACCGGGCCTTCGCCCGGCTGCACGCCGCCGCCGCGAGCGTCCCGCGCGCGCTGCGGCACGATCCGGGCGCCGTCGCCGACCATGTGCTGCGCACGGTCCTGCCGGACGGCCCGGACCGCCCGGACGCCGCCGGCGGCACGGAGGACGTGGTCCTGCTGGCGGCCCGTTTCGACTGAGCGCGGCGGCGCGGCCGGCCGGTATGACCGGGCATAACAGGTCATCCGCCCCCGCCCGCTCTCGGTACGACCGTACGATGATGGTGGTCCCCGCCCGGCCACAAGCGGGAGCGCGCGGGCCCCGGGGGAGATCACTGGCGTATCGAGGAGGATCACGTGTCCGACGAGCTCAACCCGGCTGTGCCCGACTCCGCTACCGCGGAGGGCCCGGAGACCGAGGCCGAGGAGACCGTCAAGCAGCGGAAGAACGGCCTGTACCCGGGCCTGTCCGACGAACTGGCCGAGAACATGAAGTCCGGCTGGGCCGACACCGAGCTGCGTGACCTGGAGCCCGTCGAGCAGGCCGCGCACACCGCGCGCCGCCGCGCCGCGCTCTCCGCCCGCTTCCCGGGCGAGCGCCTGGTGATCCCGGCGGGCAACCTGAAGACCCGCTCGAACGACACCGAGTACCCCTTCCGCGCCTCCGTGGAGTACGCGTACCTCACCGGCAACCAGACCGAGGACGGCGTCCTGGTCCTGGAGCCGAAGGGCGACGGCCACGAGGCGACGATCCACCTGCTGCCGCGCTCGGACCGGGAGAACGGCGAGTTCTGGCTCTCCGGCCAGGGCGAGCTGTGGGTCGGCCGCCGCCACTCCCTCGGCGAGTCCGAGGCGCTGTACGGCATCCCGGCCGCCGACGTGCGCGAGCTGGCCGCGAGCCTGCGCGAGGCCACCGGCCCGGTCCGCGTGGTGCGCGGGTACGACGCCGGCGTCGAGGCGGCCCTGACGGACAAGGTCACCGCCGAGCGCGACGAGGAACTGCGCGTCTTCCTCTCCGAGATGCGGCTGGTCAAGGACGAGTTCGAGATCGGCGAGCTGCAGAAGGCCGTCGACTCCACCGTGCGCGGCTTCGAGGACGTCGTGAAGGTCCTCGACAAGGCCGAGGCGACCTCCGAGCGTTACATCGAGGGCACGTTCTTCCTCCGGGCCCGCGTGGAGGGCAACGACGTCGGCTACGGCTCCATCTGCGCGGCCGGCCCGCACGCCTGCACCCTGCACTGGGTGCGCAACGACGGCCCGGTCCGCTCCGGCGACCTGCTCCTGCTGGACGCCGGCGTGGAGACGCACACGCTGTACACCGCCGACGTCACCCGCACGCTGCCGGTCAACGGCACGTACAGCGAGATCCAGAAGAAGATCTACGACGCGGTGTACGACGCCCAGGAGGCCGGTATCGCGGCCGTCCAGCCGGGCGCCAAGTACCGCGACTTCCACGACGCGGCCCAGCGCGTGCTGACCGAGCGGCTCGTGGAGTGGGGCCTGGTCGAGGGACCCGTCGAGCGTGTCCTGGAGCTGGGCCTCCAGCGCCGCTGGACCCTGCACGGCACCGGGCACATGCTCGGCATGGACGTCCACGACTGCGCCGCCGCGCGCACCGAGACGTACGTGGACGGCACGCTGGAGCCGGGCATGGTCCTCACCGTCGAGCCGGGTCTGTACTTCCAGGCCGACGACCTCACCGTGCCGGAGGAGTACCGCGGCATCGGCGTGCGGATCGAGGACGACATCCTGGTGACGCAGGACGGCAACCGGAACCTGTCCGCCGGGCTGCCGCGCCGGTCCGGCGAGGTCGAGGCGTGGATGGCCGCCCTGAAGGGCTGAGACACCGAGCGGACGGCCGGGCACCGGGAAGGTGCCCGGCCGTCCGTCCGCTACGCCGTGGGGAGGGAGGGATCTCTCTACGCCGTGAGCAGTGAGGGGTCCCTCGTCCACTTCAGGATCTTGTCGAAGCTGACCACCGTCCCGTCCCGGCCGGGCTTCGCCCCGATGTGGACGTGGTCGGCCAGTTCCCGGATCAGGAACAGACCGCGTCCGTGCTCGGCGTCCGCGCGGGCGGGCCGGAAGTCCGGGACGGGCACCGGACCGGGCCCGGAATCGGACACTTCGATCCGGCACTTCTCGCCGTCGAGGTACGCCGTCACCCGGTACGCCTCCGAGGCGCCGGACGCGGGGCCCCCGCCGTGCTCGACGGCGTTCGCGCAGGCCTCGCTCAGGGCGACCGAGAGGTCGTAGGAGATCTCCGGGTCGACGCCCGCCGTCTCCATCGTGCCGATCAGCAGCCGGCGCGCGAGCGGTACGCTCGCGGCCTCGCGGCGCAGATGGAGTGACCACCAGATGCTCATGCTCCAGCCTCCTGGCCGCGGCTCGACATACCGTTACGTATTGCCGCCCGTAGGCGGCCGTAAGCACTCCGTCGGCGTGACCGGGCCCATATGGCCGATGCGCCCGGGCGCTGATCGGTGTATGGGCGCCAGGTGCCGGCCGGGAGGGACGGCTCGGGCGACCTGCCGCAGCGCACCGGCACGGGCAGTGGGATGATGAGCCCGCCATGACTGCCCCCCACGCGCGCACGGCGCCTTCCGGAGCCGGGCTCCGGACCCTGCGGGCCGCGGTGTTCGCCGCGGTCTGCGTCGCGCTGGCCGCGTGCGGGCACACCCTGGCCTCCTGCGCGGGCGTGCCGCTGTGGACGCTCGGCGCGGGCTTCCTCGGCTCCCTGCTGCTCGTGGCCCCGCTCGCCGGCCGGGCCCGCACGCTGCCCGGCATCGCCGTGCTGCTCGCCCTCGGACAGACCGTGCTGCACACGCTGTTCGGGCTGGGCCAGCACGGGGCCATGACCGGCGGCGCGCCGATGGGGCCGATGGCCGCCACCGGGTCCACGCCGGCGGCGCTGAGCGACCACGCGCTGGTCGAGCAGGCCGCCCGGCTGGTGTGCGGGTCGAGCCCGGCGTCCCTGACCCCCGGCCACGCCTTCCGGCTGCTGTTCGGCGCCCGGCTCGTGGACCGGGCCGGGCGGCCGACGGCGACCCTGGACTCGCTGGGCGCCCTGGGGCACGCGCACGACGCCGCGGGCGCCTCGGCCGGGCTGCTGCCCTCGCTGCCGATGCTGCTCGGCCACGTGCTCGCGGCCGTGGCCGCGGGCTGGCTGCTGCGCCGCGGCGACCTGGCCGTGCTGCGGCTGATCGAGCTGTCGGCGCACGGAGTCGCGGAGGGGGCGCTCGTACGATCCCTGCGCGCCGCTCTCGCGCTGGTACGCGTCCTGTGCGCCGGGCTGCTGCCCCTCGCCGGGCCCGGGCCGCGCGGCCGTCGTCCCGACCGGGACGAGCACCCCGCCCCGCACACCGCCGTACTCCAGCACACGGTGATCCGGCGCGGTCCGCCCGCGGCCGCGTTCCTCCTCCCCGCCTGACACGACGCGACGACCACTCCGGCCGACCGGGACCGGCTCCAGCCACACACGGAGCCGGCCGCCGGACGGGAGGGCCGCCGTCGTGCGGCACACGCGCGTGCGCACCTCCCTCCGGGGCACCACGAGTGACACGGCCACGCGCGCGCGTACTCCCGATCAGCAACGGATCTCACACCCAGTGGAGTGGTTCGCGCCATGAAGGCTTCCCGTATCACCGCCGCCGTCCTCGTCGCCGGCTCGGCCGTCCTCGCCCTGTCGGGCCCCGCGTTCGCGCACGTCACCGTGCAGCCCGAGGGCACCGCGGCCAAGGGCGGCTACGCCGTCGTGGACTTCAAGGTCCCCAACGAGCGTGACGACGCCTCGACCGACAAGCTGGAGGTCACCCTGCCCGCCGACCACCCGATCGCCTCGGTGATGCCGCAGCCGGTGCCCGGCTGGCGGGCCACCGTCACCAAGTCCAAGCTGGACAAGCCGCTGACCATGCACGGCGAGAAGATCGACGAGGCCGTCACCAAGGTCACCTGGACCGCCGACGGCAAGGGCATCGAACCCGGCTTCTTCCAGAAGTTCCCGCTCTCGCTCGGCGCCCTGCCCGACAACGCCGACCAGCTCGTCTTCAAGGCGATCCAGACCTACTCCGACAAGGAGGTCGTGCGCTGGATCGAGGTGCCGCAGCAGGGCCAGGACGAACCGGAGAACCCGGCCCCGGTCCTGGAGCTGTCCGCCGCCGCCGACGACGAGCACGGCGCGGCGAGCGCCGCGGACACCGGTGACAAGACCGGCGCGGCCGAGAAGACGGCCGCCGGGGACTCCGACGGCGGCGGCGACACCACGGCCCGCGTGCTCGGCGTGGCCGGCATCGTCGTGGGCGTCGTCGGCGTGGCCTACGGCGTCCTCGCCGGCCGTCGCCGCACCGCCGCCTGAGCCTCTCGGTCCGCGGCGCGCACCGGGCGTCACACGGCCGTCCGACAGGGCGGCCGGGGTGACCCCGGTGCGCGCCGGAGTTCACACATCTGGGACATTTTCCTATGCGCAAGAAGACGTTCGCCGCGGCCGCGCTGCTCGCCGCCGCCACCCTGACCCTCTCCGCCTGCGGTGGCGGGGACGACGGCGACTCGCCGATCGCCGTGGTCTCGGGCGGCTCCGACGCGAAGAAGGCCGCCACGGTGCTGGACCAGCCGTTCGACAAGCCCGGCCTGGTCCTCACCGACACGCACGGCAAGAAGTACGACCTCCGCAAGGAGACCGCGGGCCACCCGACCCTGCTCTACTTCGGTTACACCCACTGCCCGGACATCTGCCCCACGACGATGAGCAACCTCGCCGTCGCCAAGAAGGCGCTGCCGAAGGCGGAACAGGACGACCTCAGGGTCGTGTTCGTCACCACCGACCCCGGCCGCGACACACCCGCCGAACTGGGCAAGTGGCTCAAGGGCATCGACCCGCAGTTCATCGGCCTGACCGGTGACTTCGCCAAGATCCAGGCCGGCGCCCGGTCGGTCGCCATCGCCGTGGAGCCGACGAGGAAGGACAAGAACGGCAAGCTGGTCTCCATGCACGGCACGCAGGTCGTCGCCTTCTCGCCGAAGACCGACGCCGGTTACGTCCTCTACGGCGAGAACACCACGGTCGGCGAGTACACCCGGGACCTGCCGAAGCTGGTCGAGGGAGCCGCACCGTGAGGCGCCGTACCGCCGGCCTGGCCGCGGGCGCGCTCGCCGGTGCCCTGACCCTCGCGGGCTGCTCGGACTCCGGTTCCAACGCCCCGGACCGGGCGGACCTGTCCGTCGCCTCTCCCTACATGCCCCAGCCCGTCTCCGCGGACATGGCGGCCGGTTTCCTGACGATCACCAACGAGGGCGGGGCCGGCGACGAGCTGACCGCGGTCAGCAGTGACGTCGCCGGCCAGGTCACCATGCACAGCACCAGCGGCGGCGCCATGGCGGAGGAGTCCTCCTTCGGCATACCGGCGCACGGCCGGCTCGTGTTCCGCAGCGGGGGCAACCACCTGATGTTCGAGAAGCTGAAGCGGGCGCCGAAGCAGGGCCAGACGGTCACCGTGAAGCTCACCTTCGCCAAGTCCGGGCCGCTCACCGTCGAGATGCCGGTGAAGGCCGCCACGTACACCCCGTCGACCGGACACTGAGGGAGGGACCACCGTGACCCGGACCACCGCCCCCCGCCTGCGGGTCCTGCTGCTGCTGTTGCTCGCCGTCACCGGCGCGCTGCTGGCGGGCGCCGGACCGGCCTCCGCGCACGCGGCGCTGACCGGCAGCGACCCCGCGCAGGGGGCGGTGGCCGACCGCGCGCCCACCCGGGTGTCGCTCACCTTCTCCGAGAAGGTGGCGTTGAGCGACGACTCCGTGCGCGTCCTGGACCCCCGGGGCAAGCCGGTCCAGACCGGCGGCCCCGCCGGCGTGGGCGGGACGACGTACGCCGTGCAACTGAAGAGCGGCCTGGCCAAGGGCACCTACACCGTCACCTACCAGGTCGTCTCCGCCGACAGCCATCCCGTCGCCGGCGCCTACACCTTCTCCATCGGGGCGCCCTCGCCGACCGTCGTCTCCGGCACCGGACCGGTCGCCGGCGGCGGAGTCGTGGGCGGCCTCTACGCGTTCGGCCGGTACGTGTCGTACGCCGGCTTCATCGTGCTCGCCGGCGGCGCGGCCTTCGTGCTCGCCTGCTGGCAGCGCGGCGCGGGCGTGCGGGCCCTCCAGCGGCTGGTCGTCGGCGGCTGGGTCGCGCTGACCGCGGCCACCCTGTGGCTGCTGCTCCTGCGCGGTTCCTACACCGGCTCGGGCCGGTTCGCCGACGTCTGTGACCTCGACCTGCTCGGCCAGGTCCTCCAGACCAAGACCGGCGCCGCGCTGGTCTCCCGGCTGCTGCTGCTCGCCGCCGCCGCGCTGTTCGTCGCCGTCCTGTTCGGCACCTACACCCGGCGCGAGGACGGCACCGAGAAACGCGACCTGGCCTTCGGGCTCGCGATCGGCGGAGTGGTCGTCGCGGCCGGGCTCGCGACCAGCTGGGCCATGGCCGAGCACGCCTCCACCGGACTCCAGCCGGGCCTCGCCATGCCGGTGGACGTCGTCCACCTGCTGGCCGTCGCCGCCTGGCTGGGCGGCCTGACGGCCCTGCTGACCGCGCTGTACCGGGCGCCCGCCGAGACCCCGGTCGAGGCCGCCGCCGTCCGCCGCTTCTCCCGGCTGGCTTTCGGCTCCGTCCTCGCGCTCGTCGCCACCGGCGTCTACCAGTCCTGGCGGCAGCTCGGCTCCTGGACGGCGTTCACCGAAACCCGGTACGGGCAACTGCTGCTGGTCAAGATCGCGCTGGTGGCGGTGCTGGTCGGCATCGCGGCGCTGTCCCGGCCCTGGGCGGCCCGGCTCACGGACCGGGTCCCGGGCCCGGGGAAGGCCAGGCGGACCGAGGCGGGCAGGGACCAGGTCCCGGCGGCGCGGGCGACCGGCGAGAGCGGGGGCACGGGCGGCACGGGCGGCGCAGGCGGCAAGGGCGGCGGCACCGGGAAGGGCAAGGACGACCGGGACGGCAACGCGGCCGGAGCCGGTGCCCGTACCGGCAAGGGTTCCGGCACCGGCGACGCCCGGCGTGCCGCTCAGCTCGCCCGGCAGCGCGCGGCCGTCGACGCCGCCCGGCAGAAGCGGCTGCGGGACGCCGACGCGCACCGCTTCGGGCTGCGCCGCTCGGTGCTCGCCGAGGCCGGCGTCGCCGTCGTCCTGCTCGCCGTCACCACCGCGCTCACCCAGACCGAGCCGGGCCGCACCGAACAGGAAGCCAAGGCGGCCACCGCGGCCACGACCGGCTCCGGCACGGCGCAGGCGTCCGGCGCGCTCACCCTGGACATGCCGTTCGACACCGGCGGCACCGGCGGCAAGGGCGTCGTCAGCATCGACCTGGACCCCGCGCGGGTGGGCGCCAACGAGATGCACCTGTACGTCCAGCGGTCCAACGGCCAGGCCTTCGACGTCCCCGAGGTGAAGGTCTCCTTCACCCTGGAGGCGAGGAAGATCGGCCCGCTTCCCGTGAACCCCGACCACATCACCACCGGCCACTGGTCGGCGAGCGGGGTGCAGCTGCCCGTGGCCGGCGACTGGAAGGTCGCCGTCACGGTCCGCACCTCCGACGTCGACCAGGTGACCGTCTCCAAGAACGCGCAGATCGGCTGAACCACACCCATGCCCGACCAGTCCCTCTCCCAGGTCCGTACACCCGACGCGCCGGCCGCGGAGCCCGGGTCCACCGCGGCGCGCGGCGGCGTCTCGCGGCGCGCGCTGCTCGGCACCGCCGGTGCCACCGGGCTCGTCCTCGGCGCGGCCGGCGGGGCCGCGGGCTATGCCGCCGCGCCCGCCCAGGCCACCCCGCTGACCTCGGTGGGCGCCGGGCGGGCGATGTTTCACGGGAAACATCAGCCCGGCATCACCGAGGGCCTCCAGGCGTGCGGCCATCTCATCGCCTTCGACCTGGCGGCGGGCGCGGGCCGCAAGGAGGCGGCGGCCCTGCTGCGCCGCTGGTCGGCGACGGCCGAGCGGCTGATGGCGGGCGAGCCCGCGCCGCACGACGACACCGGCGTGGCCCGGGACGCGGGCCCCTCCTCGCTGACCGTCACGTTCGGCTTCGGGCACAGCTTCTTCACCCGGACCGGACTGGAGAAGCAGCGGCCGGCCGCGCTGGACCCGCTGCCGGACTTCTCCTCCGACCGGCTCGACAAGGCCCGCAGCGACGGTGACCTCTGGGTGCAGATCGGCGCGGACGACGCCCTGGTCGCCTTCCACGCGCTGCGCGCGATCCAGAAGGACGCCGGTTCGGCCGCGCGGGTGCGCTGGCAGATGAACGGCTTCAACCGCACCCCGGGCGCCACCGCCCGCCCCATGACGGCCCGCAATCTCATGGGCCAGCTCGACGGCACCGGCAACCCGAAGCCGGCCGACGCCGACTTCGACCAGCGCGTCTTCGTGCCCGCCTCGGGCGAGCCGGCGTGGATGGCGAACGGCTCCTACGCGGTCGTACGGCGCATCCGCATGCTCCTGGACGACTGGGAGAAGCTGTCGCTCACCGCCCAGGAGCAGGTCATCGGGCGCCGCAAGGCCGACGGGGCGCCGCTGTCCGGAGGGGACGAGACGACCCCGATGGACCTGGAGAAGACCGACGCCGGGGGCGGTTACGCCGTCCCGCTGAACGCGCACGCCCGCATCACCCGGCCCGACCGGAACGGCGGCGCGGCCATGCTGCGGCGGCCCTTCTCCTATCACGACGGCATCGACGCGGACGGCACCCCGGACGCGGGCCTGCTCTTCGTCTGCTGGCAGGCGGACCCGGTGCGCGGCTTCATCCCGGTGCAGCGCAAGCTGGACCGGGGCGACGCGCTGTCGCCGTTCATCCGGCACGAGGCGAGCGGGCTGTTCGCGGTGCCGGGCGGCGCGGCGAAGGGCGAATACGTCGGCCAGCGGCTGCTGGAAGGATGAACCGCGCTCAAACCACCCGGTCGAGTGGCATTCCTGAGACACACGCGTCGGGGCCCTCTACGGCCATTAGGGTGAGGAGCATGCCAGCGAGCTATGCCTATCTCGGCCCGGAGGGCACCTTCACGGAGGTCGCCCTGCGCACGCTTCCGGAGGCCGCCACCCGGGAGCTGATCCCGTATGTGTCGGTGCAGTCCGCGCTGGACGCGGTCCGGGCCGGCGAGGCGGAGGCCGCGTTCGTGCCGATCGAGAACTCCGTCGAGGGCGGCATCACCACCACCCTGGACGAGCTGGTCGCGGGCGAGCCGCTGACGATCTACCGCGAGGTGCTGCTGTCGATCACCTTCGCGCTGCTGGTCCGGCCCGGCACCACGCTGTCGGACATCAAGACGGTCTCCGCCCACCCGGCGGCCCAGCCGCAGGTGCGCAACTGGCTGCGCGCGCATCTGCCGGACGCCCGGTGGGAGTCGGCCGCCTCGAACGCGGACGCCGCCCGCCTGGTCCAGGAGGGCCGCTACGACGCCGCCTTCGCGGGCGAGTTCGCCGCCGCCCGGTACGGCCTCGAAGCGCTGGAGACCGGGATCCACGACGCGGAGAACGCGCAGACCCGGTTCGTGCTGGTGGGCCGCCCGGCCCGGCCAGCCGCGCCCACCGGGGCGGACAAGACCTCGGTGGTGCTGTGGCAGCGGGACGACCACCCCGGCGCCCTGCGCGATCTCCTCGGGGAGTTCGCCTCGCGCGGCATCAACCTCATGCTGCTCCAGTCCCGGCCGACCGGCGCCGGCATCGGCAACTACTGCTTCTGCATCGACGCCGAGGGCCATATCGCCGACCGGCGGATGGCGGAGGCGCTGATGGGGCTGCGGCGGATCTGTCTCCAGGTGCGTTTCCTGGGCTCGTATCCGCGGGCCGACATCGCCCTGGAGGAGGCCCGGCCGACGCCGCCGGGGATGTCGGACGAGGAGTTCATGGCGGCGGCGGACTGGGTGGCGCGCTGCCAGGACGGCCGGTTCTGACCAGTCGTACCTGCACACGAACGTTATCCACAGAAGTTATCCACAGGGACCCTTCTCGACCTGGGGACAAGTCGACAGGACGGGGCGATCGGGTCGACAAATCGGCCTGTGGGTCCCCGCGCGGGCCACTACCCTCCGGGTCACCCTTCGTGCATCTGTTTCCTCTGGTTCATCTTTTGGGACGACCGTTTTCCACCCGAAAGTGGGTGTCGATCGGGTTTGACCCGGGAATTCATCGGTGCAGTCACGGTTTCCGAGGTGATCATTTCCGAAGTCCACAGATCGTTCCCACAGCCTGTGGATAACTCTGCGCGAGGTGTGGATCTCTGTGGACAACCGGTCCGCCAAATCCCGCTCTCCACAAGGGAATCCGGTCAACCGGGCGCCGAGCACCTGCTCCGTCCCAGGGAGTGAGACACTTTCACCTTGACGCGCGAAGCGAAAGATCAGAACACACCCGGCAATTACCGCATAACGGAACGTACGGAGCGAATCCGAACTCACCGGAATAGTGATTCGTGGGCCGCGACCCCGCACCGGTAGCCTTGGGCCCGTGATTGACCTTCGCCTGCTCCGTGAGGACCCCGACCGTGCGCGCGCGTCCCAGCGTGCCCGTGGAGAGGACGTCGCGCTCGTCGACTCCCTCCTGTCCGCCGACGAGCGGCGCAGGTCCTCCGGCGTCCGCTTCGACGAGCTGCGAGCCGAGCAGAAGCAGCTCGGCAAGCTGATCCCCAAGGCCGCCGCCGAGGAGAAGGCCGAGCTGCTCAAGCGGGCCGAGCAGCTGAAGGCCGACGTCAAGGCCGCCGACGCCGAGCGCGACGCGGCCGACGCCGAGACCCAGGAGCTGCTGCTCCGGCTCGGCAACCTCGTCCACCCCGACGTGCCCGTCGGCGGCGAGGAGGACTTCGTCACGCTGGAGACGCGGGGCACGATCCGGGACTTCGCCGCCGAGGGCTTCGAGCCCCGCGACCACCTGGAGCTGGGCCAGCTGCTCGGCGCCATCGACGTCGAGCGCGGCGCCAAGGTCTCCGGCTCCCGCTTCTACTTCCTCACCGGCGTCGGCGCCCTGCTGGAGCTGGCCCTGGTCAACGCGGCGATCGCGCAGGCCACCGCGGCCGGCTTCACGCCGATGCTGACCCCGGCGCTGGTCCGCCCGCAGTCCATGGCCGGCACCGGCTTCCTGGGCCAGGCCGCCCAGGACGTCTACCACCTCGACAAGGACGACCTGTACCTGGTCGGCACCTCCGAGGTCCCGCTGGCGGCCTACCACATGGACGAGATCATCGACGCCGACCGGCTGCCGCTGCGCTACGCGGGCTTCTCCCCGTGCTTCCGCCGCGAGGCCGGTTCGCACGGCAAGGACACCCGGGGCATCTTCCGCGTGCACCAGTTCGACAAGGTCGAGATGTTCTCGTACGTCGCCCCCGAGGACTCCCAGGCCGAGCACCAGCGCCTGCTGGAGTGGGAGAAGCAGTGGCTGACCTCGCTGGAGCTGCCGTTCCGCGTCATCGACGTCGCCTCCGGTGACCTCGGCTCCTCGGCCGCCCGCAAGTTCGACTGCGAGGCGTGGATCCCGACCCAGGGCAAGTACCGCGAGCTGACCTCGACCTCGGACTGCACCGAGTTCCAGTCCCGCCGGCTGTCCATCCGGATGCGCGACGGCAAGCAGGTGAAGCCCCTGGCCACCCTGAACGGCACGCTGTGCGCCGTACCGCGCACCATCGTGGCGATCCTGGAGAACCACCAGCAGGCCGACGGCTCCGTCCGCGTCCCCGAGGTGCTGCGCCCGTACCTGGGCGGCCGGGAGGTCCTGGAGCCGGTGGCCCGGTGACCTTCCCGTACGGACTGGTCGCCACCGACCTCGACGGAACACTGCTGCGCCCGGACGGCTCCGTCTCGCGGCGCACCCGTGACGCGCTCGCCGCGGCCACCGCGGCGGGCGCGGTGCACATCGTCGTCACGGGCCGCGCGGTCTCCCGGACCCGGCACGTCCTGGACGACCTCGGCTACGACGGCCTGGCCGTCTGCGGCCAGGGCGCCCAGGTGTACGACGCCGGCGCGCACCGTCTGCTGACCTCGGTCACCCTGGACCGGCAGCTGGCGGGCGTGGCCCTGGCCAAGATCGAGGCCGAGGTGGGCCCGCTGTACCTGGCGGCCACCCGGGACGGCCTGGACGGGGACGTGCTGGTGGGCCCGGGGTACGCGCTCACGGGCAGCCTGCCCGGCACGCCCTTCGGGGACGTCTCCGACCTCTGGGCGGCTCCGCTCAACAAGATCTACATACAGCATCCGACGATGGATGACGACGAGCTGGCGCAGGCGGCCCGGCAGGCGGCCGGCGGCTTCGTCACGGTGACCATGGCGGGTGCGGGCATCGTGGAGCTGCTCCCGCTCGGCCTGTCCAAGGCGACGGGTCTGTCGCTGGCGGCCCGCCGGCTGGGCCTGAAGGCCGCCGACACGATCGCCTTCGGTGACATGCCCAACGACATCCCGATGTTCGCCTGGGCCGCCCGGGGCGTGGCCATGGCCAACGCGCACGCGGAACTGAAGGCGGTGGCCGACGAGGTCACGACCTCCCACGAGGACGACGGCATCGCGGTGGTACTGGAGCGACTGCTCGCCTAGGGCCTCTCGTTTGGATCATGCCGGACAGGCACGGGTCCGTCCGGGGCCGGAAGGCTCCCGGACGGCGACGGATCGCGGAGGATGCACGGATCGAACGTGCGCGGGCGTGTCACGGCCCGACACGGCTCGGTGAGCCGGTGCCTTACCACTCGGCCAATCCCCCGGGTGGGCGGTCCACGTGAGCGAAGAGGCCCACGTGCTCGAAGCGACCGCCCCGGGCAGCTCCCTGGGCCCTACGGAGCAGTGGTGCTCACTCCGGAGCCCGCCTCAGGCTGCCCTGTCGGGAGCCGGACGCAGTGCCGTGCATGGACATCGCCCGCCTCCACTCCCGGTACGCGGCGCCGGGACGTTCCCGGCGGATCGGTACAACCACTGTGCACCTCTGCCGAGTTGGACGCCACCGAATAAACCGGGCGCCCCGCCACCGGCGCCGCCCGCCGGCTACTCCTCGCCGGCCAGCGTCAGCGACCGCAGCTTCTGGCCGGCGTACCAGGTGGCCAGGACGGTGACCGCGACCAGCAGCGCGGTGGCCGTCGGCAGGCTCACGTCGGAGGTCACCAGATCGGTGCCGGACACCTTGTGGGCGACGGCCAGCGACCACTGCTGGACGCTCAGCGTGCGCGCGCCCGGCACCAGCGAGCCGAACAGCGCCTCCCAGACCAGGGCGTACACGAGCCCGAAGACCACCGCGTGCCGGGAGACCGTGCCCAGCAGCAGGAACAGTGCCGAGTAGGCGATGGAGGAGACCAGCGCGGCGACCGTGTAGGCGACGGCGATCTGCTGGCCGTTGCCGTTCAGGATCAGGCCCGCGATCAGGGTCGGCACCGCGGAGAAGACCATGGTCACGGCGATGGCGACGATGAGCTTGGTGTAGATGATCGTGGGCCGCTTGAGCGGCTTGGACAGCAGGTACACCACGGAGCCGTCGTCGATCTCCGGGCCGATCGCGCCCGTGCCCGCGATGACGCCGATGAGCGGCACCATGGTGGCGAGCGCGAAACCGCCGAGGACGTCGGCCGCGGTCTGGTCGTCGGCCCCGGTCAGGGCGCGCACGGCCACGGAGATCACGAGCAGCAGCAGGGGCAGCGCGCCGAGGATGAGCGCCCGGCGGCGGCCCAGCAGGGCCCGGTAGGTGAGTCGGGCGACGGTGGGGTCGTACATCTTCGGCCTCCTACGCCGCGACCAGGTACGAGAAGACTGACTCCAGGGACTCGTCGGACGGCGAGACCGTGAGCAGCCGGATGCCGTGGTCCCTGGCGACCTTCGGCAGCAGGGCGGTGAAGCGGCCGAAGTCGACGGCCTGGACGCGCAGCGCGCCCTCGGTGACGTCGACCTCGATGCCGGCCGTGGACGGGTCCGCGATCAGCGCCGCCGCGAGGGTCCGGTCGTCGCTGGACCGCACCAGGTAGCGGTGCGGGCGGTCGGTCATCAGGCGGCGGATGCGGCGGAAGTCGCCGCTGGCCGCGTGCCGGCCGGCGACGACGACCTCGATGTGCCGGGCGAGCTGCTCGACCTCTTCGAGGATGTGCGAGGAGAACAGCACGGTGCGGCCCTCGTCGCCCATCGTGCGCAGCAGGTCCATCAGCTGCATGCGCTGGCGCGGGTCCATGCCGTTGAACGGCTCGTCCAGCAGCAGCAGCGACGGGTCGTGCACCAGGGCGCTGGCCATCTTCACGCGCTGGCGCATGCCCTTGGAGTACGTGGCGATCTTCCGGTCCTGCGCGTACTCCATCTCCACGGTGGCGAGGGCGCGCCGGGCGGCCTTGTCGCCGAGGCCGTGCAGCTCGGCGTTGGCGAGGACGAACTCACGGCCCGTCAGGAAGTCGTACATCGCCTCCCGCTCGGGGACGACGCCGATGTGCCGGTAGACGGACTCGTCGCGCCACACCGGGCGGCCGTCGAGGGTGACCGTGCCGGTGGAGGGGGCGAGGAAGCCGCCCATCATGTTGATCAGGGTGGACTTCCCGGCGCCGTTGGGGCCGAGCAGGCCGGTGACGCCGGGGCCGATGGTCATGGTGATGTCGTTGACGGCGACCACGTTGCCGAACCAGCGGGAGACGTGGTCGATGCTGAGGACGGTCACAGTCCCACCTTCCGGTAGCGGCGGATCAGGATGCCGTAGCAGGCGGCGGTCACGCCCAGCGCGCACAGGACGTACACCACGCCCTCGCCGCCGGACGGGCCGAAGCCGCCGGGGAAGGCGGAGGTGCCGCCGAGGAACGCCGACTGCACGCCGTCGATCAGCGTGATCGGGGAGAACAGGCCGATCCAGGGGACCGCGCCGGCGCTGCCCTGGGTGTCGGCGATGGCCTGGAGCGTGGAGACCGCGCCGTAGGAGATGGTCAGCACGGCGATCACGGCGGCGATGCCGAAGCCGCGGCGCGGGGTGAACGCGGCGATGACCAGGCCGATACCGGCGAAGAGCAGGGAGAGCAGGGCCACGGCGACCAGTCCCTGGGCGAATTCCTTGGTCTGGTGGGCGAAGCCCATCTTGGACAGCAGCGCGCCCGCGTACATCACCAGCAGCGGGGCGGCGGTGAGGACGAACAGCGCGGAGGCGAGCGCGGCGAACTTGGCGCGGACGTAGTCGGCGGTCTCGATGGGCCGCGAGAAGTACAGCGGCACGGTCTTGAAGCGCAGGTCGCGGGAGACCGCCTGGGGTGCCTGGGAGGCGATGTACAGGCTGATCACGGCCTGCATGACGATCGCGTACCGGGTGTAGGACAGCGGAAGTTCGTGCGCCTTGGTGACGACGGCGACGGCCACCATGATGGCGGCCGGCACGCACATCACCGCGAACAGCAGCATGGGCAGCACCTTGGACTTGACCGAGCGGCCGAGGCCGTAGGCGCCGCGCAGGGACTGCGAGTACAGCGAGCGGCGCGCGTAGGAGCGGCCGAGGCGGGGGCCGTCGTAGCCGCGGTAGCCGATGTCGTGGATGCGGCTCTGGTCGCCGGCCGGCATGGCCGGGGGATGCTCAACCGCCATGTCCGACGGCCTCCTTCCGCTGCTCTTCGCTGGTGAACACCTCGGAGATGTGGTGCCGGCGCTGCTCCATGCGGACCAGGCCGAGGCCGAGGTCGGCGACCGTGTCCCGGACCAGGTCGTACGTCTCCTCGCCGGTGGCGGTCAGCAGCAGGATGTGTCCGGCGCCGGGCAGTCCGCCGGCCTCCGCGTGCGTCTCGGCCCCGCGCGCGTGCAGCGCCTCGCGGAGCGCGCGGGTGCCGTCCGGGTGGGCGTCGCTGTCGGTGACCTCGATCGCGAGGGTGGTCGTGGTCTGGGTGAAGTCGGTGGTGGAGCTGGAGCGCAGCAGCTTGCCGCCGTCGATGACGACGACGTGGTCGCAGGTGCGCTCCAGTTCGCCCAGCAGGTGTGAGGTGACCAGGACCGAGATGCCGAAGTCGGTGTGGATGCGGCGGATCAGGCCGAGCATGTCGTCCCGGCCGACCGGGTCGAGGCCGTTGGTCGGCTCGTCCAGGAAGACCAGCCGGGGGTCGTGCACCAGGGCCTGGGCCAGCTTCACCCGCTGCTTCATGCCGGTCGAGTAGCCGCCGATGGGGCGGTAGCGCTCCTCGTACAGCCCCACGTGGCGCAGGGTGTCGGCGGTGCGCTCGCGGGCCGCGGCGGGCGGCAGGCCGGACATGCGGGCCATGTGGACGACGAACTCGGTGGCCGATACGTCCGGCGGCAGGCAGTCGTGCTCCGGCATGTACCCGACGCGCTCACGGATGGCGGCGCCGTCGGTGGCGACGTCGAGGCCGAGCACCCGGGCCCGGCCCTCCGTGGCGGGGGCCAGCCCCAGCAGGATCTTGATCAGGGTCGACTTGCCGGCGCCGTTGGCTCCGACGAGTCCGGTCACACCGGGCCCGATGTCCACGGACAGCCGGTCGAGCGCGGTCACCCGGGGGAACCGCTTGCTCAGGCTTTCGGTCGCGATCACAGTCACGTCTTCAGACGGTAGTGATCCGGACCACGTCCGTCGTCAGACCTCAGAGCCGTTTGCGTCTCAGTCCCAGGTAGTACGGGTGTCTCGGGGTTCCCCACCCAGGGGCCCCCGGGGGCGCCGGACGGCCGTCGTCCACAGCCCTTGATCCCGCCTATTGACGCCGCCTCTAACAAGCTGCGAGATTCACCCGTGTCAAGTTACGGACGCGTAGCGCGCTCGACGGGACGGGGCGGTATGACGACGGCAGTGAGCAGCGGACCCTCCGCGGACCTGCGGGGGTTCAGACGGGTGCAGCGCCTCGCCTACGAGTGCGCGGAGGCGGTCGCGGCCCGCCTCGCACCGGGCGTCACCGAGCGCGAGGCGGCGCGGATGCAGCGGGAGTGGCTGCGCGGGCGGGGGGTGCGCGACTGGTTCCATCTGCCCTTCGCCTGGTTCGGGGACCGCACGGCGTTCGTGGACTTCCGCCTCCCGCTCCAGTTCTTCCCGACCGACCGGGCCCTGGAGCCGGGCATGCCGTTCATCCTGGACATGGCGCCGGTCTACGAGGGATACACGGCGGACATCGGCTACTCGGGCTCGCTGGGCGTGAACCCGGTGCAGGACCGGCTCATGGCCGATCTGGAGGCGCACCGGGAGCTGATCCTGCGCGAGGTGCGCGAGCGGCGCCCGCTGCGGGAGATCTACCAGGACGTGGACCGGCTCATGGTCCGCCAGGGCTACGCCAACCGGCACCGCGCCTACCCCTTCGGGGTGATCGCCCACAAGGTGGACCGGGTGAGGCCGCGCCGCTTCTCCCCGCGCCTGTTCGGGTTCGGCACGCAGTCGCTGAAGGGCCTGGCCGCCGACGCGCTGCACGGCCACCGCGAGGGCTGGTCGCCGCTGTGGTCGCCGTACCGCTTCTCGGACCATCCGCCGCGGCCGGGCCTGTGGGCGGTCGAACCGCACCTCGGTTTCCGCGGCACGGGCGCGAAGTTCGAGGAGATCCTGGTGGTGACCGATTCCCGGGACGCCGAGGAGAGCGCGTTCTGGCTGGACGACGACTTGCCGCACGTGCGGCGCTGGGCGGAGGCGAAGTGACACGGGAAGACGCGCGCGAGCGCCGGGTGACGACCGGCGGGGTCGAACTGTGCGTGGCCGAACTGGGCGACCCGGCACAGCCGACGGTCGTCCTGGTGCACGGCTACCCGGACAGCAAGGAGGTCTGGTCACCGGTCGCCGCCCGTCTGGCGGACCGGTTCCACGTGGTGCTCTACGACGTGAGGGGCCACGGCCGCTCCACGGCGCCGCGGCCGCTGCGCGGCGGCTTCACGCTCGCCAAGCTCACGGACGACTTCCTGGCCGTCGTGGACGCGGTCAGCCCGGACCGGCCGGTGCATCTCGTCGGGCACGACTGGGGCTCGGTGCAGTCCTGGGAGTTCGTCACGGCCGCCCGCACGGAGGGCCGCATCGCCTCCTTCACCTCGATCTCCGGTCCGTCCCTGGACCACTTCGGGCACTGGATCAACGCGCGGCTGAAGCGTCCGACGCCCCGGCGGATCGGCCAGCTGCTCGGCCAGGGCGCCAAGTCCTGGTACGTGTATCTGCTGCACACGCCCGCCCTGCCCGAGCTGGCCTGGCGCGGCCCGCTCGGCAAGCGCTGGCCCGGGATCCTGGAGCGGGTCGAGCGGGTGCCGGCCGGTGACTACCCGACCGCCTCCCTGGCCGCCGACGCGGCGCACGGCGCCTGGCTCTACCGGGACAACGTCCGCGCCCGGCTGCGCCGCCCACGCCCGGACGCGTACGCGCACGCGCCCGTGCAGCTCATCACCCCCCAGGGCGACGCGTTCCTCTCGGAGCGGCTCTACGACGACCTGGACCGCTGGGTGCCCCGGCTGACCCGCCGGACGCTGCCGGCCCGGCACTGGGTCCCGCGCACCCGCCCCGACCAGGTGTCCTCCTGGATCGCGGAGTTCGTCCGGTCCGTGGAGGGCGGCCGGCCCGCCGAGCGGCCCGCGGGCCGGCACGCCGAGCGGTTCGCGGGGCAGCTCGTGCTGATCACCGGCGCGGGCGGCGGCATCGGACGGGCGACGGCGTTCTCCTTCGCGGAGGCCGGCGCGCGCGTGATCGCCGTCGACCGCGACGCCGAGGCGGCGACCCGCACCGCCGAGCTGTGCCGGCTGGCCGGTGCGCCCGAGGCGTGGGCCGAGCCCGCCGACGTCTCCGACGAGCAGGCCATGGAGAAGCTGGCGGAGACGGTCCACCGCGCGTACGGCGTGCTGGACGTGCTGGTCAACAACGCGGGCATCGGCCTGTCGGGCTCCTTCTTCACCACGACGGCCGACGACTGGCGCAAGGTGCTGGACGTGAACCTGTGGGGCGTGATCCACGGCTGCCGCCTCTTCGGCGCCCGCATGGCCGAGCGCGGCCAGGGCGGCCACATCGTCAACATCGCCTCGGCGGCGGCATACCAGCCCTCCCGCGCCCTGCCGGCCTACAGCACCTCCAAGGCGGCCGTGCTGATGCTCTCCGAGTGCCTGCGCGCCGAGCTGGCCGGCCAGGGCATCGGCGTCACCGCGGTCTGCCCGGGCTTCGTCAACACGGGCATCACCTCCACGGCCCGCTTCACCGGCGTCGACGAGGCGGAGCAGCACCGCCGGCAGCAGCGGTCCGCGCGGCTGTACGGCCTGCGCAACTACCCGCCGGAGAGGGTGGCCGACGCGATCCTGGACGCGGTGGTTCACGACAGGCCGGTGGCGCCGGTGACCCCGGAGGCCCGGGGCGCCCATCTGCTGTCGCGGTTCGCGCCGGGACTGCTGCGGCGGATCGCGCGGGTGGAGCCGCGGCTGTGAGCGAGCCCGCGGGCGCGGCTCGCCGCCCGCCCGCGGTCCACCGGTTGTCCACAACTTCGCCACATAGCCTGTGGATAACCGGGCTTGGCTGTGGATCAAACCCGGGTCCGGGAAAACCGGTGTGATCTGCGTCTCCCGTGACCGGGGCCGGTCGTCCGGACCGGCCGGTTCCGTCCGTGGGTCCGCTTACGCTCGGACGCATGAGTCTGCGTCTGAGCACCGTGATCCTCCCGTACCGCCGCTGGCACGAAGGTGCCCGTTCGGCGTGGATGCGCGCCGAACAGCTCGGCTTCCACACGGCGTACACCTACGACCACCTGTCCTGGCGCAGCTTCCGCGACGGCCCCTGGTTCGGTGCCGTCCCGACGCTGACGGCGGCCGCGGGGGTCACCGAGCGGCTGCGCCTCGGCACGCTGGTCACCTCGCCGAACTTCCGCCACCCGGTCACGCTCGCCAAGGAACTGATCACCCTGGACGACGTCTCCGGCGGCCGGGTCACCCTCGGCATCGGCGCGGGCGGCACCGGATTCGACGCCACCGCCCTCGGCCAGGAGCCCTGGACACCGCGGGAGCGCGCGGACCGCCTCGCCGAGTTCGTGCCCCTGCTGGACCGGCTGCTCACCGAGGACGCGGTGTCGTACGAGGGCCGGTTCTACTCGGCCCACGAGGCACGGAACATACCGGGCTGTGTGCAGCGCCCCCGGCTGCCGTTCGCCGTGGCGGCCACCGGCCCGCGCGGTCTGCGGCTCGCCGCGCGCCACGGTCAGGCGTGGGTGACGACCGGCGACCCGAAGCTGTACGAGACCGGCACGCCGGAGCAGTCCGTCGCGGCCCTGCGCGGACAGCTCGGCAAGCTGGCCGAGGCGTGCGAGGCCACCGGGCGGGACCTGGCCGGGCTGGACAAGGTCCTGCTCACCGGCTTCACCCCGGACCGCGGCCGGCCGCTGGCCTCCCTGGACGCGTTCGTGGACTTCGCCGGGCGCCACCGGGAACTGGGCTTCACCGAGATCGTGCTCCACTGGCCCGTCCCGGACTCCGTGTTCGCCACGGACGAGAAGGTCTTCGAGCGGATCGCCATGGAGGCCCCCGCCCAGCTCGCCTGACCAGCGGCCGGCGCCTCCCGCCCAGTTCGCCTGACCGGCGGCCGGCGCCTGCCGCCCAGCTCGCCTGACCAGCGGCCGGCGCCTGCCGCCCAGCCCGCGGAACGCCGGCCGCGTCTCATCCGTGCACACCCCCGCACGACCGTGCGGACCCCTGCGGGAGAATGGCCGGGTGACCTCAGCGACCAGAGAGCCCGGGACCCCTGCCGCCGCCCTGCCGGCGCGGCTGATCGCCACCGACCTCGACGGCACCCTGCTGCGCGACGACCAGTCGGTCTCCGCACGGACCGTCGCGGCGCTGGCCGCCGCGGAGGAGGCCGGGATCGAGGTCTTCTTCGTCACCGGCCGGCCCGCCCGCTGGATGGACGTGGTCAGCGACCACGTCCACGGTCACGGCCTGGCCATCTGCGGCAACGGCGCCGCCGTGGTCGACCTGCACGGCGGCCCCGGCTCCCACCGTTTCGTGAAGGTGCGCGAACTGGCCCGGCACCATGCCCTGGACGCCGTACGGCTGCTGCGCGAGGCGGCGCCCGGCACGGTGTTCGCGGTGGAGCAGACCTACGGCTTCCACCAGGAGCCGGACTACCCCAAGCTGCACATGGAGGTGCCCGGCACCCTCCTGCCCGCCGAGGAACTGCTCTCGGCCGACGGCCCGGACGCCCACCAGCCCGTACTCAAGATCCTCGCCTACCACCCCACCCTCGACCCCGACGCCTTCCTCACCCTGGCCCGCCTGGCGGTCGGCGACCACGCCAACGTCACCCGCTCCAGCCCCAGCGCCCTGCTGGAGCTGAGCGGCTCCGGCGTCTCCAAGGCCAGCACCCTCGCCCTGTGCTGCGCCGAGCGCGGCATCTCGCACGAGGAGGTCGTGGCCTTCGGTGACATGCCCAACGACGTCGAGATGCTGACCTGGGCCGGCCAGTCGTACGCGATGGGCAACGCCCACCCGGACGCCGTCGCCGCCGCGTCGGGCCGCACGGTCGCCAACAACGACGACGGTGTGGCCGTGGTGATCGAACGACTCCTCGCCGGCGGCCTGCCGTAGGCCGCACACGGCCCACGGGGCATCCGCCCGTCCCGCCCGGCACTCGTGGCCCAGGGCGCGGGTGGCCCGCCCGGCACCCGTGGCCCGGGGTGCGGGCGTCCGGCGTCAGCGGTGGCCGGGAGCGGGCGTCCGCGGTGGTCGGGGGCGCCGGGCCTCAGCGCGCTCCGGCCGGTGCCGTGGCCGCGGCCTCGCGCGCGGCCATGTCCCGCAGCGGCCCGTCCTCGGCGCTCAGCCGCGCGTAGGGCCCCCGCTGCACCACCCGGCCCGCGTCGAGCACGATCACCTCGTCCACCGCGTCGAGTCCCGCCAGCCGGTGGGTGATCAGCAGCGTGGTGCGGCCCTGCGTGGCGGCCAGCAGATCGGCGGTGAGCGCGTCCGCCGTGGCCAGGTCCAGGTGCTCGGCGGGCTCGTCCAGGACCAGCACCGGGAAGCCGGCCAGCAGCGCGCGGGCCAGTGCCAGCCGCTGCCGCTGCCCGCCGGAGAGCCGGGCCCCGTGTTCGCCGACGAGGGTGTCCAGGCCGTCGGGCAGCGAGTCCACCCAGTCCAGCAGCCGGGCCCGGGCCAGCGCTCCGCGCAGTTCGGCCTCGGTCGCGTCCTTCCTGGCCAGCAGCAGGTTCTCGCGCACCGAGCTGTCGAAGAGATGCGCGTCCTGCGCGCACAGCCCGACCAGCCGCCGCACGTCGTCCCCCGCCAGGGCGCCCGCGTCCACACCGGCGAGGGTGTACGAGCCCGCCTCCGCGTCCAGGAACCGCAGCAGCACCTGCGCGAGGGTCGTCTTGCCCGCACCGGAGACTCCCACCACCGCGATGCGGCGCCCCTGCTCCAGCGTCAGGTCCAGCCCGGCCAGCGCCCCCCGCCGCTGCCCCGGGTACCGCGCGGTCACGCCCTTGAGGACCACCGGGAACGGCGAGGCGGGCGCCTGCCGGGGCGCGTCCGGCTCGCGCACGGGGTCGGCGGCGTCCAGGATCTCGTACACCCGCTCCGCGCTGCGGCGCACCCGCTGCCGGTAGCGCACGGCGAGCGGCAGTCCGAGTACGGCCTCGAAGGCGGCCAGCGGAGTCAGCACGACCACGGCCATCGCCACCCCGCCCAGCCGGCCGGCCGCCACCGCCTGCGCGCCGCACAGCGCGGTGGCCGTGACGGTCAGCCCGGCGATCAGCGCGGTCAGGCCGTCCCCGAGTCCGGTGACGGCGGCGGCGCGCGCGGCGATCCGGGTGAGGGTGCCGTCGGCCCGCCGGGCCGCGTCGGCACGGGCCGGCAGCGCACCGGCGACGGTCAGCTCGGCGGTACCGGTGAGCAGGTCGGTCACCCGGGTCGCGAGCACTCCCCGGGCGGGCGCGAGGCGCCGTTCGGTCCGCCGGGCCGCGGTCGCGGTCAGCGCGGGGACACCGGCGCCGGCCGCAAGGAGGCCGGCCGCGAGGACCGCGCCGGCCTCGGGCAGCAGCCAGGCCGTGAAGCCGACCGAGGCGGCGCAGACGGCGAGGGCGGCTCCGGCGGGCAGCAGCCAGCGCAGCCAGTAGTCCTGGAAGGCGTCCACGTCCGCGACCAGCCGGGTGAGCAGATCGCCGCGCCGGGCACCGCGCAGCCCCGCGGGAGCCAGTCGTTCCAGCCGCCGGTACACCGCGACCCGGGTGCCGCCCAGCATCCGCAGGACGGCGTCGTGCGACACCAGCCGCTCGGCGTACCGGAAGACGGCCCGCCCGATCCCGAAGGCCCGGGTCGCGGTCACGGCCACCATCAGATACAGCACCGGCGGCTGCTGCGCGGCCCGGGAGATGAGCCAGCCGGAGGTCGCCATCAGCCCGACGGCGCTCCCCAGCGCCAGCGCGCCCAGCAGCAGGGCACCCAGCAGCCGCCCCCGGGAGCCCTGGCCGAGCTCTCGGACCCGCGCGAGCACATCCCGCTCGCGCCCGCCGGGCCGGGACCCGCCCGGTTCGTCCTCCGGCCGGCCGGGTGCGGCTACGGCCGGTCGCGGGCCCGGTTCGTCTGCGGGCCGGCCGGATGCGGCGACGGCCGGTCGCGGGCCGGGGTCCAGGGACAGGTCCCGGACCGGCCGGCCGTACTCCGGGTGCTCCGGGAGCCCGGCGCCGTCCAGCCGTACGATCCGGTCGGCCACGTCCAGCAGCGCGGGCCGGTGCACGACGAGCAGTACGGTCCGCCCGGCGGCGAGCCTGCGCACCGCCGTCACGACGTCCGCCTCCGTCGCCCCGTCCAGCGCGGCCGTCGGCTCGTCCAGCAACAGCACGGGCCGGTCCGCGAGGAACGCCCGCGCCAGCGCCAGCCGCTGCCGCTGGCCCGCCGACAGCCCGGCGCCGTCCTCCCCGAGCACGGTGTCCGCGCCCTCGGGCAGCGCCGCCACGAACTCCCACGCACCCGCGTCCCGCAGAGCCCGGTGTACGGCGCTGTCGTCGGCCCCGGGCCGGGCCAGCCGCACGTTCTCCGCGATGGTGCCGGCATACAGGTGCGGCCGCTGCGGCACCCAGGCGATCCGTGACCGCCACCGCGCCAGGTCGAGGCCGGCGAGATCCGCGCCGCCGATCCGCACCCGCCCCTCGGTGGGCCGTACGAAGCCCAGCACCACGCTGAGCAGGGTCGACTTGCCCGCTCCGCTCGGCCCGACCAGGGCGACGGTCTCACCAGGCTCGACGGTGAACGACACACCGCTCACCGCGTCCGAGGAGCGCCCGGGATAGCGGACGCCCACGTCTTCGAAGGCAAGGGCGCCCGCGGGCACCGCTCCGCTGCCCGTGGCCGGCACCGAGGTCTCCAGCACGGAGAAGATCTCCTCCGCCGCGGCCAGTCCCTCCGCCGCCGCGTGGTACTGGGCTCCCACCTGCCGCAGCGGCAGATACGCCTCGGGCGCCAGCACCAGGATGACCAGCCCGGTGTACAGGTCCATGTCGCCGTGGACGAGTCGCATTCCGATCGTCACGGCGACCAGCGCGACCGACAGCGTGGCCAGCAGTTCCAGCGCGAAGGAGGAGAGGAAGGCGATCCGCAGCGTCCGCAGCGTGGCCTGCCGGTACTCGTCGGTGATCCGCCGGATGGACGCGGCCTGCGCCTTGGCCCGGCCGAACACCTTGAGCGTCGGCAGTCCCGCGACCACGTCCAGGAAGTGACCGGACAACCGGGACAGCACCTTCCACTGGCGGTCCATCCGGGACTGGGTCGCCCAGCCGATCAGCATCATGAACAGCGGGATCAGCGGCAGGGTGCCGACGATGATCGCCGCCGACACCCAGTCCTCGGTGACGATCCGGGCCAGCACCGCCACCGGCACGACCACGGCGAGTCCCAGCTGCGGGAGATAGCGCGAGAAGTAGTCGTCCAGCGCGTCGACCCCGCGGGTGGCCAGGGTGACCAGCGAGCCGGTCCGCTGCCCGCTCAGCCAGCCCGGGCCGAGCGCCGTCGCCCGGTCGAGCAGCCGTCCGCGCAGCTCCGACTTCACGGCCGCGCTCGCGCGGTGGGCCGTGAGTTCGGTGAGCCACGCGACCATCGACCGGCCCACGGCCACGCCCGCCAGCAGCAAGGGGGTGCGCAGATCGGCGGCCGACTGTCCGTGCTGGAAAGCCCCGACGACGATTTCGGCGACGAGCATCGCCTGAGCGATGACCATTCCGGCCCCGACGGCTCCCAGACCGACGGCGGCCACGAGGAAGACACGGGTGGCGCGGGCGTATCGCAGTAGACGGGGATCGATGGGTTTCACGTGAAACATGCCCTTCGGCCCAGAGGGTGTGTTTCACGTGAAACGCACCCTCGGCGGACTCAGTGCGCGGTTCCGGCGGCAGCGTCGGGAGCGATGTGCTGCGTGCCGATCCGCTTGCGGAATACCCAGTAGGTCCAGCCCTGGTAGAGCACCACGAGCGGGGTGGCGATCGCCGCCAGCCAGGACATGATCTTGAGGGTGTAGGGGCTCGACGAGGCGTTGGTGACCGTCAGATTCCAGTCCCCGTTCAGGGTGGAGGGCATGACGTTCGGGAAGAGGGAGAGGAAGAGCATCGCCACGGCGGCCACGATGGTGACGCCGGACAGCGCGAACGCCCAGCCCTCCCGCCCCGCCTGGTTGGCCACCAACGCGGCGACCAGGGCGGCGACGGCCACGACCAGGGCGATCAGGCTCGCGCCGTCACCGCTGTCCGCCTGGGTCCACAGCAGGAAGGCGAGCGCCACGAGGGCCGCGGCCAGGCCCGCCCACCGGGCCAGCTTCCGGGCCCGCGCCCGGATGTCCCCGACGGTCTTGAGGGCGGTGAACACCGCTCCGTGGAAGGTGAACAGCGTGAGCGTCACCAGGCCGCCGAGCAGGGCGTAGGGGTGGAACAGATCCCAGAGGCTGCCGGCGTAGTCGAAGTTCCGGTCGATCTTCACGCCCCGCACGATGTTCCCGAAGACCACGCCCCACAGGAACGCCGGGATGAGCGAACTCCAGAAGATCGCCCTCTCCCAGTTCCGCTGCCAGCTCTCCTCCGGCCGCTTGGCCCGGTATTCGAAGGCCACACCCCGGAGGATCAGGCAGACCAGGATGACCAGCATCGGCAGATAGAAGCCGGAGAAGAGGGTGGCGTACCACTCCGGGAAGGCGGCGAAGGTGGCGCCGCCCGCGGTGAGCAGCCAGACCTCGTTGCCGTCCCAGACCGGGCCGATGGTGTTGATCAGCACCCGGCGCTCGGGCCGGTCGCGGGCCAGCAGCGTGGTGAGGATGCCGACTCCGAAGTCGAAGCCCTCCAGGAAGAAGTAGCCGGTCCACAGGACGGCGATCAGGACGAACCAGACGTCGTGAAGTTCCATGACTGTTTTCCTCCGGCCTAGTACGAGAAGGCCATCGGCTTGTCGGCGTCACGCGTGTCGCCGCCGAGCTTCGTGGGCGGATTGAGGTCGGCCTCGCTCAGCTCGGGCGGGCCTGCCTTGACGTACTTCGTGAGCAGCTTGACCTCGACCACGGCGAGGACCGCGTACAGCGCCGTGAAGACGGCCATCGAGATGAGGACCTCGGCCTGGGAGACACCGGGGGAGACCGCGTCCCGGGTCCGCAGCACGCCGTAGACGACCCAGGGCTGGCGGCCCATCTCGGTGAAGATCCAGCCCCAGGAGTTGGCGATCAGCGGGAAGGCCATGGTCCAGGTCGCGATGCGCCAGAACCAGGGGGTGAGCCCGGGGCTGAGCGCCTTGTTCTTGAACAGCACCAGGTGGGGCACCTCGTCCTCGCCGGTCCTGAAGTGCTGCGGCAGCATGAACTTCTTGCGGGTCAGCCAGAGGCCGGCCAGGCCGATGGTGAAGGAGGCCATGCCGAAGCCGATCATCCAGCGGAAGCCCCAGAAGGCGACGGGGATGTTGGGCCGGTAGTCACCGGGCCCGAACTTCTGCTGCTCGGCCTTGTTGACGTCGTTGATGCCGGGGACGTACGAGGTGAAGTTGTCGTCGGCCAGGAAGGACAGCAGGCCCGGGATCTCGACGGCCACGCTGTTGTGGCCCTTGTCCACATCGCCGTAGGCGAAGATCGAGAACGGTGCCGGCTGCTGACCGTCCCACAGCGCCTCGGCGGCGGCCATCTTCATCGGCTGCTGCTTGAACATCACCTTGCCGAGCGTGTCGCCGCTGATCGCGGTGAGCAGTCCGGCGATGACGACGGTGATCAGGCCGAGCCGCAGCGAGGTCTTCATCACCCCGATGTGCTTCTTGCGGGCCAGGTGGTAGGCGGAGACGCCCACCATGAAGGCCCCACCGGTCAGGAAGGCCGCCGAAAGGGTGTGGAACGCCTGGCTGAGGGCGGTGTTCTGGGTCAGCACGGCCCAGAAGTCCGTCAGCTCCGCCCGGCCCTTCGCCTGGTCGATCCGGTAGCCGACCGGGTGCTGCATCCAGGAGTTGGCCGCGAGGATGAAGTACGCCGACAGGACCGTGCCGATCGAGACCATCCAGATGCAGGCCAGATGGATCCGCTTCGGCAGCCTGTCCCAGCCGAAGATCCACAGCCCGATGAACGTGGACTCGAAGAAGAAGGCGATCAGCGCCTCGAAGGCGAGCGGGGCGCCGAAGATGTCACCGACGAAGCGCGAGTAGTCCGACCAGTTCATGCCGAACTGGAACTCCTGCACGATGCCGGTGACCACACCCATCGCGATGTTGATCAGGAAGAGCTTGCCCCAGAACTTGGTCGCCCTGAGGTACTTCTCCTTCTCCGTGCGCACCCAGGCCGTCTGCAGCCCGGCCGTCAGCGCGGCCAGGGAGATCGTCAGCGGAACGAACAGGAAGTGGTAGACGGTGGTGATGCCGAACTGCCAGCGCGCAAGTGTCTCCGGCGCCAAAGCCAGGTCCACGTCGGCACTCTCCTTACTACGGCGTCGTACAGCGGCGGTTTGCCCCTTTTACCATCCACATACAGGAGCAAACGGGACGCGCTTGTGAACGCGTTCACATTCACAAGCCATTATGACCCACTGATTTTCAGTCGCGACAGGGGGGTCCCCCCTTCGCCGCTGCGTCAAGGTCTTGGCAGCGCCTTCAACATCTTGTTGACTTGCGCGCCATGCGGATACGGATCTCCTGGTCTGCGGGCAACCTCACCGCGACCCTTGACGCCGACACCCCGACCACGCGGGCCCTCGCCAAGGCCCTGCCTCTCGCCTCGACGGCGCGCACCTGGGGTGAGGAGGTGTATTTCGGCACAGGCGTCTCTGTTCCACGTGAAACAGACGCACGTCAGGTCGTGGAACCGGGCACGGTGGCCTTCTGGACGGACGGAGACGCCCTCGCCCTGCCCTACGGCCCGACGCCCCTCTCCCAGGGGACCGAGTGCCGTCTCGCCAGCCCGTGCAACATCCTCGGCAGCCTGGACGGGGACGCCGGCCTTCTGGCGACCGTGCGGGACGGCGACCCCGTCCGGGTGGAGCTGACCGAGGAGTAGAGCCGACGCCGGCCGGCTCTTCACCTTCGGACCAGGCCGGACCAGACCCCGTGGTCCCGGCCCGGTCCGGACATGGCTCGGACGGCCCCGCCCAAGCCGTTCAGAGGTCCTAGATCTCCTTGCGGAACGCTTCCGCCACCTTCAGGAAGATGTCGTTCGCCTCGTTCTCCCCGACCGTCACCCGGACACCCTCGCCCGGGAACGGCCGGACCACGACCCCGTGCTCCTCGCAGGCCTGCGCGAACGCCGCCGCCCGCTCCCCCAGCCGCAGCCAGACGAAGTTGGCCTGCGTCTCGGGCACCTGCCAGCCCTGGGCCCGCAGCGCGTCGACCACGCGCGTGCGCTCGCACACCAGCGAGCCCACCCGGCCCAGCAGCTCGTCCTCGGCCCGCAGCGAGGCGATCGCCGCCTCCTGCGCCAGTTGGCTCACCCCGAACGGCACCGCCGTCTTGCGCAGCGCGGCCGCCACCGGCTCATGGGCGATCGCGAAACCGACCCGCAGCCCGGCCAGCCCGTACGCCTTGGAGAAGGTCCGCAGGACGCAGACGTTGGGCCGCGTCCGGTACAGCTCGACACCGTCGGGCACCTCGGGGTCGCGGATGAACTCCCGGTAGGCCTCGTCCAGCACCACCAGCACATCACCGGGCACCCGGTCGAGGAACCGTTCCAGCTCGGCCCGCCGCACCACCGTGCCGGTCGGGTTGTTCGGGTTGCAGACGAAGATCAGCCGCGTCCGGTCGGTGATCGCGTCCGCCATCGCGTCCAGGTCGTGCACATCGTCCGGCGTCAGCGGCACCCGCACCGACCGGGCCCCGCTGACCTGCGTGATGATCGGGTACGCCTCGAACGACCGCCAGGCGTAGATCACCTCGTCACCGGGGCCGCTGGTGGCCTGGACGAGCTGCTGGGCGACCCCCACCGAGCCGGTCCCGGTGGCCAGGTGGGAGAGCGGCACCCCGAAGCGCTCGGACAGCTCCTCCATCAGCCCGGCGCAGGCCAGGTCCGGGTAGCGGTTGATGTCGCAGGCCGCCGCGGTCACGCTCTCCAGCACACCCGGCAGCGGCGGGTACGGGTTCTCGTTGGAGGACAGCTTGTAGGCGGCCGGTCCGCCGGCCGCGGCGGGCTTGCCCGGCTTGTAGGTGGGGATACCCTCCAGCTCGGCGCGCAGCTTCGGGCTCGTCTCGCTCACCGCAGTCCTCCTCGCGACCACCGGCGGACCGTCGACACCGCCGGCATCCAATACTCCTCACCTTATGAGGATTCCGCCCCGCTGCGTACAGGTCCGGCAAGGGCGGAGCACGCGGGCGCCGGAACCGGAGGAGAGGCGGCCCCCGCCGCCCGGGAAGGCATCACGGGCATCCCTGTACGAAGGCGTACGTTTCGGGGGCGCACCGTACATATATCTATGCGCCGGTAGCTTGCGCCGTGGCGCGCGTCCCTCGTGAAGGTGAGTTGAGACCTCTTCGAGACCTCGGACAGTTGGCAGGCCCATCCGCATTGACAAGGCATGTCTTATCACTAATGGGCTCAACTACCTTGTTTTCTAAGGCTGTTCACCCCATACGGCCATGCAGAAACGTGCCTGCCAATGCGTGCATATGCGTCCGCACTACCCCACCGCATGAGCCCTACTATCGGCTCGCCATGACAGCAGCAGGGAAGCACCAGGTGAGCCGCGCGGAAACCTCACGTCGAGGCAGTCGGCCGGGCCGGGCGGGCATCAGAGACGTCGCCGCCGCCGCCGGGGTCTCCATCACGACCGTCTCCGACGCCCTCAACGGCAAGGGCCGTCTCCCGGATGCCACCCGGCGCCATGTCCGCGAGGTCGCCGACCGGCTCGGATACCGCCCCTCGGCCGCCGCCCGCACCCTCCGTACCGGCAAGTCGGGTTTGATCGGCCTGACCGTGACGACGTACGGGGATGAACCTTTCACCTTCACCGAGTTCGCGTACTTCGCCGAGATGGCCCGGGCCGCCACCTCCGCCGCGCTCGCCCGCGGCTACGCCCTGGTCATCCTGCCCGCGACCTCCCGGCACGACGTCTGGTCCAACGTGGCCCTGGACGGCACGGTCGTCATCGACCCCTCCGACCAGGACCCGGTGGTCAGCGAACTCGTCCGGCAGGGACTGCCGGTCGTCTCCGACGGCCGCCCGGCCGGCTCCATCCCCGTCACCGCCTGGGTCGACAACGACCACGAGGCCGCCGTACTCGGCATCCTCGACCACCTCGCCGACGCCGGCGCCCGCCGTATCGGCCTGCTGACCGGCACCTCGACGGACACCTACACCCACCTGTCGACCACCGCCTACCTGCGCTGGTGCGAACGGGTCGGCCAGGACCCGGTCTACGAGGCGTACCCGGCACACGATCCGTGCGCCGGCGCCGTCGCCGCCGACCGGCTGCTCGCCCGGCCCGACCGCCCCGACGCGGTGTACGGACTCTTCGACCCCAACGGCACCGACCTGCTCGCCGCCGCGCGCCGCTACGGCCTGCGCGTCCCGGACGACCTGCTGCTGGTGTGCTGCAGCGAGTCGATCATGTACGCCAGCACCGAGCCGCCCATCACCACGCTCTCGCTGAAGCCGCGCCGCATCGGCACCGCCGTCGTCCAGCTCCTCATCGACGCCATCGAGGGCGTCGAGTCCGAGCAGCCGGTCGAGCAGGTGATACCGACCGAGCTGATCGTGCGCACCTCCTCGCAGCGGCGGTCCCCGCGCACGACGGTCAGCCCCCCGCGGACACCGGACGACAGATAGCGCCCCGGCTGCGCGTGCCGCACCGTCCGGTGCGACACGCCTCCGGAGCGGCGCGTGTCCGGCACGCGCCCGGCCGGTGCGATACGGTGACCGGCCGGTCCGGGGATCGATCGGCCGAAAGCCGGTCGAACATCTGCTCAAACGGGACGAAAGCCGCGGTGAACTGGAGTCTTGTTCCGATTCACCACCCCTGGGTCATCACACGGCGCGACGCGCGTTCCTATGATGGGCCCACGACACCGCGGACCGCTGCGACCAGGCAGTCCGAAGCGGTGCAGATGCGGCGCGATGGTGGAGGGGTCTGATGACTCAGGGGGCCGGTCAGGGACCCGAGGCGGAGCGGACGGCGACGCTGCGCGACTTCCGGGTACCCGCGTACGTGCACGAGACCGGTCCGTACGTCCACGGCGTCCACCCCGGTGACGCCCTCCCGGCCGGCGACGAGGCGTACCCCGACGGCTACACCCCCACCCAGCGCGACCTGCCGGTCATCAACCGCGGCGACACCCTCCAGGTCCCCGTCGAACCGGCTCCCGCCGCCCCGGCCCCGCAGCCCGCGGCCGGCCCCGGACCGCTGTACGTCGTCGGTGACGTCCACGGCTATCTCGACGAGCTGCTGGCCGCCCTGCGGGAACAGGGCCTGATCGACGCCTCGGGCCAGTGGTGCGCCGGCACCACCCGGCTGTGGTTCCTCGGCGACTTCACCGACCGCGGCCCGGACGGCATCGGCGTCATCGACCTGGTCATGCGGCTGTCCGCCGAGGCCGCCGCGGCGGGCGGCTACTGCAAGGCCCTCATGGGCAACCACGAGCTGCTGCTGCTCGGCGCCAAGCGATTCGGCGACACGCCCGTCAACTCCGGCGCGGGCACCGCCACCTTCCAGGCGGCCTGGCTGCTCAACGGCGGCCAGAAGACGGACATGGACCGTCTCCAGGACCACCATCTGCAGTGGATGGCCCGGCTGGACGCGGTCGAGATGGTCGACGGCTATCTGCTCATCCACTCCGACACCACCGCCTACCTCGACTACGGCGACTCCATCGAGGCGGTCAACGACACCGTCCGCGAGGCTCTGACCCGTAACGACGCCGACGAGGTCTGGGACCTGTTCCGCAAGTTCACCAAGCGCTTCTCCTTCCGCGACGAGGGCGGCGCCGACGCCGTGCGTGCCCTCCTGGATACGTACGGCGGCACCCGGGTCGTTCACGGGCACAGTCCCATTCCCTACCTGCTCGGCGAAGTCGGCTCCGAGGACGGCGAGGAGAGCACGGGCCCGGTGGTCGAAGGACCGCACGTCTACGCGGGCGGACTCGCCATCGCCATGGACGGCGGAGTGACCATGGCCGGAAAGCTGCTGGTCCAAGAGCTTCCCTTGGAGAACTGACCGGTCCTCAGGCGCACCGCCCGCCGGTCGCGTCCGCGCAGGCCGGACGGCAATTTCCGGCAATCCCCTGTCACCGCGCGCCGTCCCGGCTCTACCATCGCCTTACCCGTAGCAGGCTCCCCTCCGTTTCTGCCCGACGGGCCCGTCACCGTGCGGGTCCCAGCCCTACGGAGCATCGGGGGATGCACATGAACAGCCTTCCGCAGCACCTGCGGAGCGAGGACCACCAGGAGTTCGAGCGGCTCCTCGGCGAGGCGCTGCGCTCCGCTCCGCACCGGCCGGAACTGGCCGCTGTCGGAGACCGGTTCGACGCCGGACAACTGCGCACCATGGCGCTCGACGCCTCGGCCCTGATCACGGCAGCCGCGGCGGCCGAATACCAGCGCTACGTCGGACTCCGCGACGCGCTGCGCCAGCCGGCGCTGTCCGTTCCGTCCGCCACCGCCGTCCCCGCCCCTGGTTCGCCCGGCACCGACCTCTCCACCGCCCTCGGTGAAGCCGCCGGGAGCACCGGCGCGGGCGCCGTCGCGGTGATCGCGGTCCTGGCGCCGCTGCTCTCCGGGACGGCGGCGGTCATCTTCCTGCTCGTCGGCTACATCCTGAAGGTGCTGGACCCCGGGCAGGCCCTCGCCCGGACCCTGCTCACCACCGGCTGGGTGTTCGGTGCCCTCACCGCGGTGACGATCCTGGTCGCCGCCGTCGGACTGCTGCTCGCCGCGCTGCGCAACCGCGCCCCGGCGGACGCCCGGGCCCGGGACACGGCACACGAGGAGCTGGCCAGAGCCAGAGAGGCCTGGCGGGACGCCCTGCTGGAGCGCGGCATCCTGCCCTTCCTCCGGGAGGCGCTGGCCGGGGCCGGTCCCGCCGCACACCACCCGGCGCCGCCCGCACCGACCGGCCGCATGCCGCGACTGGGCTACGGCCGGCCCGGCTTCAGCAGCCCCGCCGACGGCACCGGGTCCGACCGCCCCGGCTACACCAGCCCCGATTACACGAGCCCGGACTTCGGCGGCCCGGAGCACCGGCCCGAGTGACCCGACCGCCCACCCGGCCAGGAGACCGCGGCGCACGGCCGTCCCACCAGGAGCCCGAGGGGCCTGTGGCGCGGGAGACGGTCTCCAGGAGAACGCCCTCCGGGGCGGCCGCCGCGCCGCCCCGGGTAGCTCAGCGTCCGGAAGGCCGCGGGTCAGTCGGCGATGGGCAGATACACCCGGTTGCCGGAGGCCGCGAACTCCTTCGACTTCTGCGCCATGCCCTCCTCGATCTCGGTCCGGCTGCCCCCGTGCTCACGCCGGATGTCCTGCGAGATCTTCATGCTGCAGAACTTCGGACCGCACATGGAGCAGAAGTGGGCCGTCTTGGCGGGCTCGGCCGGCAGGGTCTCGTCGTGGAACTCACGTGCCGTGTCGGGGTCCAGGGCGAGGTTGAACTGGTCCTCCCACCGGAACTCGAAGCGGGCGTCGGACAGGGCGTCGTCCCACTCCTGGGCACCGGGGTGCCCCTTGGCGAGGTCCGCCGCGTGCGCGGCGATCTTGTAGGTGATGACACCGGTCTTGACGTCGTCCCGGTTGGGCAGGCCCAGGTGCTCCTTGGGCGTGACGTAGCAGAGCATCGCCGTGCCCCACCAGGCGATCATCGCGGCACCGATACCGGAGGTGATGTGGTCGTACGCCGGCGCGACGTCGGTGGTCAGCGGGCCGAGCGTATAGAACGGAGCTTCATCGCAGATCTCCTGCTGGAGGTCGATGTTCTCCTTGATCTTGTGCATCGGGACGTGCCCGGGGCCCTCGATCATCGTCTGTACGTGGAACCGTTTGGCGATCCGGTTGAGTTCCCCGAGCGTCCGCAACTCGGCGAACTGCGCCTCGTCGTTGGCGTCCGCGATCGACCCCGGCCGCAGTCCGTCGCCCAGCGAGTAGGTGACATCGTAGGCGGCGAGGATCTCGCACAGCTCCTCGAAGTTCTCGTACAGGAACGACTCCTTGTGGTGCGCCAGGCACCACGCGGCCATGATCGAGCCGCCGCGCGAGACGATCCCGGTCTTGCGGTTGGCGGTGAGGGGGACGTACGCGAGCCGGACGCCCGCGTGGACGGTCATGTAGTCCACGCCCTGCTCGGCCTGCTCGATGACGGTGTCCTTGTAGATCTCCCAGGTCAGCTCCTCGGCCCTGCCGTCGACCTTCTCCAGGGCCTGATAGAGCGGCACCGTGCCGATGGGGACGGGGGAGTTGCGCAGCACCCACTCGCGGGTGGTGTGGATATTGCGCCCGGTGGACAGATCCATGACCGTGTCGGCGCCCCAGCGGGTCGCCCAGGTCATCTTGTCGACCTCCTCTTCGATGGAGGACGTCACGGCGGAGTTGCCGATGTTGGCGTTGACCTTCACCAGGAACCGCTTGCCGATGATCATCGGCTCGATCTCCGGATGGTTGACGTTGGCCGGCAGCACCGCCCGGCCCGCCGCGATCTCCTCGCGGACCACCTCGGGAGAGACGTTCTCCCGGAGGGCCACGAACTCCATCTCCGGCGTGATGTCGCCCCGGCGGGCGTACGCGAGCTGCGTGACCGCCTGGCCGTCGCGGCCCCGCCGAGGCTGCCGGGGACGTCCGGGGAAGACCGCGTCCAGGTTCCGCAGTCCGCCGCGCGGCGAGGTGTGCTTGATCCCGTCGTCCTCGGGACGGACCGGACGGCCCGCGTACTCCTCGGTGTCGCCACGGGCGATGATCCAGTTCTCCCGCACCGGTGACAGCCCCCTGCGGACGTCCGTGTCGACGAGTGGATCGGTGTACGGGCCCGAGGTGTCGTACAGCGTGACCGACTGCCCGTTGGTGAGATGCACCTGACGGACCGGTACGCGCAGGTCGGGGCGCGAGCCTTCGACATACGCCTTGTGCCAGCCGATGGACTTCCCGGCCTCCGGGGACTTCTCGTCCTGGACGGAGGCAGGCGTGCGTGCGTCCTTGTTGGTCATGAGACCTACTCCCTACGCCGGCATTACCCGGTAACAGGTTCGGCGGTCGACGCAGCGGTTCCCGTCTGCCGACATTCCCCGTGGACCATCGCTCGTTCCACGTGAAACATCGCGTCTACGGAGGTCAGCGCCCTCTCAGCCCGGTGCTCCGAGCTCCCGCGTGTGCAAAGGTGCCTCCACGCTAGCGTCATGTGTGGCGCGCTGAACAGTGGGCCCCCACCCGTTCTTGGGATGATCTGGCGGTGACCAGGATGGAGCAGTACCCGCACCAGCCGCCCGGGCCGCGCCGTCAAGACGGCTCGGAAGGGGGCGCCGGCCCCGGCCACGGAACCCCGGAGGGCGGCCGTGCAGCCGGGGAAGGCGGCGGTGAAGCCTTTGACGGGGGCCGTGACGTCTTCGCCGGGGGCCATGGAGCCCCCGTCGACGGCCGTGAAGCCGGTCGTGCGCACGGTCACTCGCACGGGCACAGCCACAGCCACGGTCCTGCGGCCCCGGTCTCCCAGCACCTGCGCAAGGTGATCGCGGCGATCCTGGTGCCCTTCACCGCGGCGGTGCTGGTCGGACTCGTGGTGCTCTGGCCCGGAGACGCCCCGTCCCACAAGCGCACCGGCGTCGGCTTCGACCGGCAGACCCAGCAGGCCACGGTCACCCGGGTCACCGAACTGAGCTGCACGGCGGCGAATGCCTCCGGTGTCCCGCCGACCGGCGACACGTCCACCGCCGAGGGCAGTTCGGCGCAGCAGCAGGCCGACGGGACCTGCAAGAAGGCGACCATCCGGGTGGACACCGGCAAGGACAAGGGCCGTACGTTCACCGAGATCGTGCAGCCGGACCAGCCGCGCCAGCTCCACCAGGGCGAGAAGGTCGTGGTCGCCTACGAGCCCTCGGCCCCGAAGAACCTGCAGTACGCGGTGACCGATGTGAACCGGACGTTCCCCATGGCCCTGCTCGCGGGTGTCTTCGCGGTGGCCGTGGTCGTGGTGGGCCGGCTGCGCGGTGTCATGGCCCTGGTCGCGCTGGCCGTCAGCTTCCTGGTGCTGACGCTGTTCATCCTGCCGGCGATCCTCCAGGGCGGGGACCCGCTGCTGGTGGCCGTGGTCGGGTCGAGCGCCATCATGCTGATCGCCCTGTACATGTGCCATGGCCTGTCGGCCCGTACGTCGGTGGCGGTGCTCGGCACGCTGATCTCGCTGTCGCTGATCGGCGGGCTCGGCTCGCTCTTCATCGGCTGGGCGGCGCTGACCGGCAACACGGACGACAGCACCGGTCTGATCCACGGTCTGTACCCGTCGATCGACATGAGCGGCCTGCTGCTGGCCGGTGTCATCATCGGTTCGCTCGGCGTCCTGGACGATGTGACGGTCACCCAGACCTCGGCCGTCTGGGAACTGCACGAGGCGAACCCGTCGATGGGCTGGCGCGGGCTGTACCGGGCGGGCATCCGGATCGGCCGTGACCACATCGCGTCCGTGGTCAACACCCTGGTGCTCGCCTACGCCGGCGCCGCGCTGCCGTTGCTGCTGCTGTTCTCGATCGCGCAGAGCAGCGTCGGGAGCGTGGCCAACAGCGAGCTGGTGGCCGAGGAGATCGTGCGCACGCTGGTGGGCTCGATCGGCCTGGTGGCCTCGGTCCCGGTCACCACGGCGCTGGCCGCCCTGGTCGTCTCGGCCGACCGGTCCCGCCCGGACGCCCTGGCCCCTGCCGGGGCGCGGCCCGCATCCGCACGCGGCGGCCGGGGCCGACGCCGCAAGCGGTGAACGCGGGCCTGCGCCGGAAGCCGTGAGCGCGCGTGAGCCCGTCCGGAACGGAAGCGACGCGGCTGCATGCGGGCCGCGGGCCTACCGCAGAAGCGTTCCTGCAGCACGCCCCACGGGACGGCGGAGCGCCCGCGCTCCGAGCCGTAAGGCTTCAGCCGGCGCTCTGCTCCTCGGCCAGGATGCGGTCCAGGGCCTCGTCGAGATGCGCGTCGAAATCGGCCAGCGCGGCCTCCTGACCCAGCGGCACCAGCTTGTCCGTGCGGTCGAGGAAGGCCACGAGCGGAGGCGCCGACGAGCGGAACAGGGCGTGGTCGCCGCCGACCTGAAGCCGGATCAGCACCTCGCCCAGCACCTCGGAATCGGCGGGAGCGATCCGCACGTCCCCCTCCCCGCACGGACGGCCGACGCCGTCGATCAGCAGTTCGCGCCCGAACGCCCAGGTCACCGGAGCGTCGCCGGGCAGATGGAAGGTGAGGCGGATGGCATAGGGATCACTGGTCTCGTAGCGCAACTCCACCGGGATGCGGAAGGAGAGCTCCTCCGACACGAGAAAGCTCATCATGACTTCTGCCTGTACGGACTCGCGCATCGCCTACCCCGTCGTAAGACGTCGACTGGCCGGGATTAACCCCTCTGACCGTGTTCAAATCTTGCTGAAAGTACACAGTGAATCACAAGGAGTAAGTTTTCAGATACTGATAGCGAGAGTGAGCGATTCCAGATGCCGCCCGATCTCCGTATGCAGCCGGCGGGCCGCGGGCAGCAGCCGGTCGGCCTGGTGGGTGGGGAGCGAGATGGCCACCGTGGCCGCGGTGGCGCCGGCCGTGATGGGGACCGCCGCGCAGACCGTGCCGACCGCGTACTCCTGGCGCTCCACCACCGGTTCCATCCGGCGCATCCGGGCCAGCCGGCGCAGCAGCGTGTCGTTGTCCCGCACCGTGTACGGCGTGAGGGCGCGTACGGGGTACCGCGCGAGATGGTCGCGCCGGGCGTCCTCGTCCAGTTGGGAGAGCAGGCACTGCCCGACGGCGTGCGCGTGGCCGGTCTCGCGGAAGTCCGCCCACTCCTCGACCGCCGGTGCCTGGCGGGACTCGGAGACGCACAGGATCTCGATCTCGCCGTCCCGGTACATCGCGTAGTACACCGGCGCGCCAAGAAGGTCGCGCCAGTGCGCGAGGGTGTCCGCCATCGTGCTGCGACGTTTCTGCTGCGCTCCGCCGCGGGCCAGCCGCTCGGCGGCGTCCCCGAGGAAGAACAGCCCCTTCTCCCGGCGCAGATAGCCCTCGTGCACCAGGGTGCGCAGCAGGTGGTACGCCGTGGGCAGCGCGAGACCGGTCTCGCGGGCGAGTTGTTTCGCGGGGGCGCCGTAGGGGTGCGTGGCGACGGTCTCCAGCAGGCGCATGGCGCGCTGGACGGAACCGATCAGCGTGACGGCGGGCGGGGCGGCGGACGGGGGTCCCGGCGGGCCGGCGGAGCGCACCGGTCCGGAGGCTTCGACGGCGCCGGCGGAGCCGGAGATGTCCACCGTGTGCACCGAGAGCTGGGCGGGGACGGTGAGGGGGGCGGGTCGAGGGAAAGGGGGCGCGCAGGAGCGCGGTGCGACGGCACGGGCTTGGGGATCGGCGAGGGCGGTGTCAACCGTGGGCAAGGGGTCACTCCCGAAGCGCGAGGGGGGAGCCCGTGCGGCGGGAAGGGCACGGGGGGATCTGCGCCACCCACGGAGCCGGGGCCCCGCGGGGAGTTCCGGACTCTAACCGTCCACCGCCGTGCCCGGACGGCTCGCGGTGAAACTTCCCTCCCCCGAGGGACGGGGCTCACCTCACCGCTGACCGGTGCCCCGGCGCCTCACCAGTCGCTGCGCGACGAGGAGCTCCCCATGAACTTGCGCACGACGTAAATCAGTCCAGCGACCAGGGCGACGAAGACCAGCGCCTTGAACAGCAGCCCGATCACGAATCCGACCACGGTCGCTATCAGGCCGCCGAACACGACCAGGGCGATGACCGGCACCGCGACCCACTTCACCCACCACGGCAGTCCCGCGAATATCTCTCGCATCGCCCTCGTCCTCTGTCTCGTGCGTTGTTGATGTTCCGCACTCGATGCTAGGGCCGCGAGGGCTCTCTACGAGGGTTCCGCACCCCTTGTCCTCCCCTGATCCGTCCCCTAGGGAACCCCGAGAAGCGGGCTCACGCCTCGGGCGGAGAGAACACGACGAGCACCCTGAGGTCCTCGCTGACGTGGTGGAACCTGTGAGTGACCCCGGCGGGCACGTAGACGACGCTGCCCCGCGCCACCTCGGTCGTCTCCGCACCGACGGTGAGGGAGGCCCGCCCGCTGACCACGAAGTACACCTCGTCCTGGCGGTGCGGCTGCTGCGGGTCCCGCTCGCCGGCGTCGAGGGCGTACAGGCCCACCGACATGTTCCGCTCCCGCAGGAACTGCAGGTAAGCACCCTCGTTGGCGACGCGTTCCGCCTCCAGTTCGTCCAGCCGGAATGCCTTCATCGCCCCTGCCGTCCTCGCCTCACCGCTCACGGTTCCCCTGCTCTCCATCGCCCCGCCGGTCGCACGTCCGGCCGGGACCGGCCCGGTCTGCCACGATCAGACACATGAGGAATTTCCTAGTCAAGACGATCGCCAACGCCGGCGCCCTGGCGGTCGCGGTCTGGCTGCTCGACAAGATCACTCTCACCGGTGACGGCACCGCCAAGAAGGCCGGCACGCTGATCGTCGTCGCGCTGATCTTCGGCTTGGTGAACTGGCTGGTCAAGCCGATCGTGAAGGTGCTCACCTTTCCGCTGTTCATCCTGACCCTGGGTCTGATCACCCTGGTGGTGAACGCGCTGATGCTGCTGCTGACCTCCTGGGTGTGCGGCAAGCTGGACCTGAGCTTCCATGTGCAGGGCTTCTGGACGGCCGTCCTCGGCGGTCTGATCATCTCCATCGTCTCCTGGGCGCTGCACATGGTCCTGCCCGACGAGGACTGAGCGCACATGACCTACCGCGTCTGTTTCGTGTGCACCGGCAACATCTGCCGCTCGCCGATGGCCGAATCCGTCTTCCGCGCGCGCGTGGCGGAGGCCGGTCTGGAGGACCTGGTGGCGGCGGACAGCGCCGGCACCGGCGGCTGGCACGAGGGGGAGCCGGCCGACCCGCGCACCGTCTCCGTCCTGGAGGAGCACGGCTATGGCGCCGAGCACACGGCCCGCCAGTTCCTGCCGTCGTGGTTCGCCCGGCTCGACCTCGTGATCGCCCTCGACGCCGGCCATCTCCGGGCCCTGCGCCGTCTCGCGCCCACCGAGGAGGACGCGCGCAAGGTCCGCCTGCTGCGCTCCTACGACCCCGCCGCCGGTGACGACCTCGACGTACCGGACCCTTACTACGGAGGCCGGGAGGGCTTCGAGGAGTGCCTTGAGATGGTGGAGTCGGCGAGCGTCGGTCTGCTCGCCGCCGTACAGGAGGAACTGGAGGGACGGGCCGCATGAGCGATGGCACGAAGGACGAGGGCCGCACCGGCGACGGCACGCGCGCGGTACGGGCCGGGCTGCCCGAGCCGGTCAAGCACGAGCCGACGCTGCCCGGGCCGGTGTTCGCCGCCCACTTCCACCTGCCCGGCGAGGTGACGGGACCGTACTCGTACGGCCGTGACGACAACCCGACCTGGACGCTGCTGGAGCGGGCCATCGGCGAGCTGGAGGCGCCCGGGCGCCAGGACGTGGAGACGCTGGTGTTCGCCTCCGGCATGGCGGCGATCTCCTCCGTGCTGTTCTCCCAGCTGCGCGCCGGGGACGCGGTCGTGCTGCCCTCGGACGGCTATCAGGTGCTGCCGCTGGTCAGTGCCCAGTTGGAGGCTTACGGCATCGAGGTGCGCACCGCGCCGACCGGCGGTGACGCCCAGCTGGAGGTGCTCGACGGGGCGCGGCTGCTGTGGATCGAGTCCCCGTCCAACCCCGGGCTCGACGTGTGCGACATCCGGCGGCTGACGGAGGCGGCGCACGCGCGTGGCGCGTTGGTCGCCGTCGACAACACGCTGGCCACGCCGCTCGGGCAGCGGCCGCTGGAGCTGGGCGCCGATTTCTCCGTGGCCAGCGGCACCAAGCAGCTCACCGGACACGGTGACGTCCTGCTGGGTTACGTCGCCGGCCGCGACGCCGAGGCGATGGCCGCCGTGCGTCGCTGGCGCAAGATCGTCGGTGCGATCTCCGGGCCCATGGAGTCCTGGCTCGCGCACCGCTCCATCGCGACCCTCCAGATGCGGGTGGACCGGCAGAACGCCACCGCTCTGGTGGTCGCGGAGGCGCTGCGGCAGCGGTCTGAAGTCTCCGGTCTGCGCTACCCGGGTCTGCCCGAGGACCCCTCGCACAAGATCGCGGCGCAGCAGATGCACCGCTACGGCTGTGTCGTCTCGTTCACCCTGCCCACGCGGGCGCGTGCCGAGCGTTTCCTCGCGGCTCTGCGTCTGGTGGAGGACGCGACCAGCTTCGGCGGGGTGCGCTCCACTGCCGAGCGCCGCCGCCGCTGGGGCGGGGACGACGTTCCGGAGGGCTTCATCCGGATGTCCGTGGGCGCGGAGGACCCGGAGGACCTGGTCGCCGACATCCTGCGCGCCCTGGACGAGTCCGCCGAGTAGTTCCGCAGGCGCCGGCCGCCGTCGGCGTCAGGACGGTCCGGGCCTCCCTTGCCCGGCTCGGACCGCTTGCGGCTGACGGCTCCGCCCGGCCGCCGCGCCTGGCGGAGCCGTCACCGGAGCGGTGAGCAGGCAACACTGTCGGGTCGTAATGCTTTGCCATGTTTCACGTGGAACCAGCGGGGCCACATTTCTCCCATGACCGTCCGACCCGTGGTCAAGCGCACCGCCCGTGCCGTTCTCCTGGACGGTGACGACCTGATCCTGATCAAGCGCACCAAGCCCGGTGTCGACCCCTACTGGGTCACTCCCGGTGGTGGCGTCGAGCCCGGCGACTCGACCGTCGTGGACGCCCTGCACCGGGAGGTGCACGAGGAACTCGGCGCCAAGATCATCGATGTGGTGCCGTGCTTCGTGGACACGGTCGAGCACATCGGCGAGGACGGCGGCGCGACCGGCGTCAAGGTGCAGCACTTCTTCGTGTGCCGGCTGGAATCCATGGACCCGGCCCAGCGCCATGGCCCCGAAGTGGACGAGCCGGCCGGCGAGTACGAGATCGTCCGCATCCCGTTCACCCGCGTCGGCATCGCCTCCGTCCACCTCGTCCCGCTGTCCCTGCGTCACTACCTGGACGGCAACATCGAGGGAGTGCGCGCCATGCACGCCCCCGACCTCGGCTGACCGGCGGCTGACGGCCGGGTGCGGCCCTGTTTCGCCACGCCGCAGAAGGCCGGGAGCATGGCTCGATGTTTCACGTGAAACACCGGGCAGTTGTCCGTGGGTTGTGTACAGAGCCACGAGATGGCCAAAAGCGCGTGCGTCACATCGAAACGGGTGGACGGCGGGGGCGTCATTCGGACAGCCTGACCTGCGTGCCAACTCCTTCCCTCGCCGCTCTGCCCATCCGTCGTCTGACGCTCCGCGATCTCAGCGCCTGCGCCGACCTGTCCGAAGACCGGGGGTGGCCACGTGAGGAACACAAGTGGGGCTTCCTCCTCACCGCCGGCAAGGGATTCGGCATCGACGACCCCCAGGGCGGTCTCGTCGCCGCCTGCGTGGTCACCGAGTACGGCGCGTGGGGGCAGCCGGATCTCGGAGCCATCGGCATGGTTCTGGTGGCCGGACGCCACGCCCGTCAGGGTGTCGGACGCCGCTTGATGCGACACGTCGTATCGAGCATGGGGACCACTCCGCTGATCCTGCATGCCACACCGAACGGCCGGCCTCTCTACGAGGAGCTGGGCTTCAAGGTGACCGGCCGGGCCGAGATGCTGAGGGGCCGCTTCTCTCCCGGTGGACTGGAGCCGGCGGTCTTCACACGCGCTGCCACCGCGGAAGACCTGCCGGCGATCGTGCGCCTCGACGAGGAGGTGTTCGGCACCGATCGCACGCCCTTGATCACCCGGTTGCCCGCGTTCGCCGATCAGCTACGGGTCGCCGAAGAGGGCGGTCGGCTCATCGGCTACACGGCCGCCTGGCCCAACATGGACACCCATGTCGTCGGCCCGCTGATCGCCCGGGACACCGAGACTGCCAAGGCACTCATCACCTCGCTGGCGGCCCGTACGGAACGTCCTCTGCGCACCGACATCGACGTGCGCCACGAGGAACTGCTGGACTGGGTGAAGGAGCGGGGACTGACCTCCGTGGCCTGTCACTCGGTGATGACCTACGGCATGCCGGACCTGCCGGGGGACTGGAGCCGGAGGTTCGCCCCGCTGACGGTCGCCGCGGGCTGACCGCCCACGCGCGTCGGCCCCGCCGCTCGGGGCGGCGGGGCTGAGGTCACGCGGTCCGGCTACGAGCTCAGGCGAGTGCCTGTACGGCCGCGGCGGCGAAGCCGTGGTCCTGCTCCGGCGTACCGCCGCCGACACCGATCGCACCGATCAGCCGGCCGTCCCGGTGGACGGGGAGGCCGCCCGCGATGAACAGCAGGGGCCGGTCGAGGGCCGTGGGCAGGGTGTGGAAGAGACCGCCGGGCTGGACGGCCTCGACGAGACCGGCGGTGGGCGCGTCGAGCTGGAGGGCCGTGTAGGCCTTGCGGGTGCTGGTCTCACCGGAGATCAGCACGGCCCGGTCGTCCCGGCGAAAGGCGAGCAGGTGGCCGCCGGCGTCCAGGACGGTGACGCTGACGGTGGCTCCGGCGTCCTCGGCCGCCCGGCGGGCCGTGGCGACGAGCAACTCGGCGTCCTCGGTGGTGAGCGGGGTGACGGCGGTGGTGCTCATGGAACTGTCTCCTTGGGTGGTGCCGTGGTGGGTGCTTGCCGTGCCGGGGTGTGTCCCGCACGGACGCCTGGAGGGGAAGTGGCGAGTCGCGCAGGGTGCGGGCGGCTCAGTGGTGGACGGGCGTCCGCCGGTCCGCCGGGTCCCCGGAGGCCACCGCGGTGCCGTGCGCACCGTCCCGGCGCTCCAGGGCGGCGGAGAGGAGGGCGAGGAGCAGGGCGGCGGCGGCGAGGGCGGCGCCGACCCAGTTGGGGGCCGTGTAGCCGAGGCCGGCCGCGATCACCATGCCACCGAGCCAGGCGGAGAGCGCGTTGCCCAGGTTGAAGGCGCCGATGTTCACGGCGGACGCGAGCGTCGGGGCGCCGTGCGCCTGGTCCAGGACGCGCTTCTGCAGCGGCGGTACGGTGGCGAAGCCCAGGGCGCCGATCAGAGCGATGGTCACCGCGGCCGCGACCTTGTTGTGGGCGGTGAGCGTGAAGAGCGCCAGGACGACGGCCAGGGCACCCAGGGACACGTACAGCATCGGCATCAGGGCGCGGTCGGCGAACTTGCCCCCAAGCAGATTGCCGCCGACCATGCCGAGACCGAACAGGACCAGCAGCCAGGTGACCGAGCCGTCGGCGAATCCGGCGACGTGGGTCATCATCGGCGCGATGTAGGTGATGGCCGCGAAGACTCCGCCGAAGCCGAGGACGGTCATCGCCATGGCCAGCAGGACCTGGGCGTTCTTGAAGGCGGCCAGTTCGTGCCGGAGGTGGACGCCCTCCGGGCGGGGCAGCTCGGGCACCAGCTTGGCGATGCCCGCGAGCCCGACGACGCCGAGGCCGGCGACGATGCCGAAGGTGACGCGCCAGCCGACGTGCTGGCCGATGAGCGTGCCCAGCGGGACGCCGACGACGTTGGCGACGGTCAGCCCGGTGAACATCATGGCGATGGCGCCGGCCTTCTTGTGTGGGGCGACCAGTTCGGCGGCGACGACCGAGCCGATGCCGAAGAAGGCACCGTGGGCGAGGGACGCGATCACTCGTCCGACGAGCATGACCGCGAAGGCCGGGGCCACGGCGGAGAGCAGGTTGCCGGCGATGAACAGACCCATCAGCAGCATCAGCATGCGTTTGCGCGGGACCTTGGTGCCGAGCACGGTCATGAGCGGGGCACCGATGACCACGCCGAGCGCGTAGCCGGTCACGAGCAGGCCCGCGGTGGGGATGGAGACCCCGAAGTCGCCCGCCACCTCCGGCAGCAAGCCCATGATCACGAACTCGGTCGTTCCGATTCCGAAGGCCCCGATCGCGAGGGCCAGAAGCGCGAGAGGCATGAGGGGAGTACCTTCCCAAAAGATTGCAGGAGCGCTTTGCCTTCGTTCACAATAGTTGCAGACGCGGGCTACTGGCAAACGCTGACTATTGCGCACGTGCTCTACGCTGGTGTGCAGCCCCGGGACGGAGGAAACGCCCATGACAGCGACGGACCCCGCGCTCACCGCCCTCGCCCAAGGCTGGTGCGCCCTTTCTGCACTGCACGGAAGGATCGAGGCGCACATCGAGCGCGCCTTGCAGGCCAAGCACGACCTGAGCGTGCGCGAGTACTCACTGCTGGACGTGCTCAGCAGGCAGCACGCCGGCGAGGGCGGGCACCTGCAGATGAAGCAGGTCGCCGACGCGGTCGTACTCAGCCAGAGCGCCACCACACGGCTGGTGAGCCGGCTGGAGGCGCGCGGTCTGCTGGAGCGCTATCTGTGCCCCACCGACCGGCGCGGGATCTACACCGACGTCACCGCGGCCGGCCTGCACCTGCTGGACGAGGCGCGGCCCACCAATGACGCCGCGCTGCGCGAGGCCCTGGACGACGCCGCGAAGAACCCCGAACTCGCGCCGCTGGTCCGGGTGGTGGAGTCGCTCAGCGCACCCGCCTAGGCTGCGCGCATGAACGATCTTGAGATACGCGCGGCAACCGCCGACGATCTGCCGGCGATCGTCGAGATGCTCGCCGACGATCCGCTCGGCGCCCAGCGCGAGTCACCCGGCGACCTGTCGCCGTACCGGACCGCGCTGGAACGCCTCGACGCCGACCCGAACCAGCATCTCGTCGTCGCCGTACGCGAGGGCCGGGTGATCGGAACCCTGCAACTCACGGTCATTCCCGGGCTCTCACACCAGGGAGCCTCCCGGGCGCTCATCGAGGCGGTGCGCATCCACGCCGACGAGCGGGGCAGCGGACTGGGCAGCCGGATGATCGGGTGGGCGGTCGACACCGCCCGGGGGCTGGGCTGCCGGATGGTGCAGCTCACGTCCGACAAGACGCGCACCGACGCCCACCGCTTCTACGAGAGGCTGGGTTTCACGGCCTCGCACGAGGGCTTCAAGCTGCGGCTCTGACTGCCCTCCGCAGCACCTTGGGGGGGTGTTTCACGTGAAACACCCCCGGGACGGCTCCGACTAGCCGATGCCGCGCCATCCCTCCGGGTCCACACCGCCGGGCACCGCGGCCTGGGGGTCGTACGGCTGACGGGTGAACACGAACGAGCCGAGATCGAGATGGCTCACAGAACCGTCCGGCCGCCGGACGGGCCGGAGCCGCTCACCGGCGTAATAGCCCTCCAGTCCGGTCCAGGTGCCGTCGCCGTTCGCCTGGAAGCGGGCCCTGCGGCCACCGCCGGCCAGCGGCGCGAGAGAGAGAAGGCCGTCCGCTGTCGCGCGCAGTCCGAAGGCCTGGGTGCCCCAGTACCACTGACCCACCAGTTCCAGCACCGCCGGGTCGACCTGGCGCAGCGGCCGCCAGGGTTCCGGGATGCGGGGCTCCGCCTCGGCGACGATCCGGACGAGGTCCGCTCCCACGGCACCCAGCAGCGGCCCGCTGGTGCAGTTGGCGAGCACCACCGCGGCGACATCGTCCTCCACGCTGAGGGTGAGGTTGGCCAGGAAACCCGGCAGGGAACCGGAGTGGCCGACGAGCAGCCGGCCGTCCCGGTGCTGGATCTGCAGACCCAGGCCGTACGTGACCCCGTCCACCACGTCCGCAGCCTCGGCGGGTGCCGCCGGCGTCCGCATCTCCCCCACCGACCGAGCGCTCAGCACCCGTTCGTCTCCCCGGGCAAGGAACACGGCGAACCGTGCGAGGTCCCCGGTGGTCGACCAGAGCTGGCCGGCCGGCGCCATCCGGCCCAGGTCCTCCAACGGCTCGGACAGCATCGCGTCGGCCCACGGGTGCACGGCCCAGCCCCCCGCGTGCGGCGGCTCGGGCCGGGTGCTCGTCCGGTGCAGTCCGAGCGGCTCCAGGATCTCGCGGCGCAGCACCTCCTCCCAGGGAGCACCACGCAACTCCTCCACCAGGGCGCCGAGCACCGTGTAGCCGGGGTTGGAGTAGTGGTGCCGCCGGCCGACGGGGTGCAGCAGCGGCTGCTCGCCCAGCACATCGCTCAGTTCGGGCCGCAGCGAGCCGGGCGTCCGCTCCCACCAGGGCGCGGGCGACTCGGCCGCGAGCCCCGCGGTGTGGGCGAGCAGTTCCGCGATCGTCGCCTCGCCCGCGCCGGTGCCCGGCAGATGCTTCTCCAGCGGGTCACCGAGGTCGAGCAGCCCTTCGTCGCGCAGCCGCAGCACCAGCACGGCGGTGAAGGTCTTGGTGATGGACCCGATCCGGTACTGCACGGTCTCGTCGGGGGCGTGTCCGTCCACCGAGGTGCGTCCCCCGTGCCACACGGCCCGCCCGTCCCGTACGACGGCGGCGACCAGTGAAGGAGCCCGTCCCTCGGTCTGGGCGACGGCGATCCGGCGCAGCAGGGCACGTTCGGTGCCCGGGAGCAGCGTTTGCTGAGTTGTCGTCATGGGCCCAGTCCACCGGTTGTGCCGGCCGGCGTCGAATGCATTTGCCGCGGCCGTGACCTCGGGGGTCTCCCGCCCGGCCGGCGCCTTCGCCACGCCGAGCCTCCCGCTGTCCAGCGGATCTCCGGTCCCTTCTCCTCGTGTCACCTGGAGAGGCGGGCCTCGATGCCGTCGAGCAGGAAGTCGAGGCCGGTCCGGAAGGTGTGGTCGGCGTCCAGGTGGGCGGCATCGCGCACCACCGTGGACAGCGCGGGGAATCGGCCGGTGGCGAAGGTGCGCTCCAGATAGGGCCCGAGCGCGGCCTGCCAGTGCTTCTCGTCCATCCCGGTGGCCCGCTCGGCACGCCGCTCGGCGATCTCCCGGCGCACCGCGCCGATCACGTACGCGTTGACCGCGGCGACCACCGGCATGACGGCGTCCAGGTCCACGCCGCCCAGGGCGGCCACCACGGTCTCCCCACAGGCCAGCGCGTGCGGCCCGAGCTGCGGCCGGCCACCCAGGAGGTCGGCGAGCCATTCGTGCTCGTGAGCGGCGTGCCGAGTGGCCTCGGCAAGAGACCGGAGCACCTCCCGCCAGCCGTCTCCGGCCGGCCGGATCTCCGCGTAGGCGGCGTCGACCATCAGGTCGAGCAGCTCCTCCTTGCCGGCGATGTAGCCGTACAGCCGCATCGGACGGACGTCCAGCACAGCGGCGACCTTGCGCAGCGACACCGCCTCCAGGCCGTCCGCGTCGGCCAGCCGGATCGCCGCCCGTACGATCCGCTCCCGGCTCAACGGGGCCGGCACAGGGCGATTCGGCGGCTCCGGCCTCTCCCACACCAACATGCGGCTAACGATACGGTGTATCGGTCCATACGCTGTATCGAGGAGAGGCAACCATGGCCATCGCCATCATCGGAGCCGGCCTCGGCGGTCTGGCCCTCGCCCGCGTGCTGCACGTGCACGGCATCGACGCCGTCGTCTACGAACGCGAACCCTCTCGCGGTGCGCGCGCCCAGGGCGGCATGCTCGACATCCACTCCGGCCAACGGGCGCTGCGCGAGGCCGGCCTGCTCGACCGGTTCCACGCGGTGGCCCGTGGCGCGGGCCAGGACATGCGCCTTCTCGAGCCCGACGGCACCCTGCTGCTCCAGGAGGACACACCCGACGACGCCCCGCTGGACCGGCCCGAGGTGGACCGCGCCGATCTGCGCGACCTGCTACTGGACTCCCTCCCCGACGGCGTGGTGCGCTGGGGGCGCGCGTTCGTATCCGCCGACGACGGCCTGCTGCACTTCGCCGACGGCGGCAGTGCGACATATGACCTGCTGGTCGGCGCGGACGGCGCGAACTCCCGGGTCCGCACCCTGCTCACCGACGCCCGCCCGGCGCATACCGGTCAGAACATCATTGAAGTCAGCATTTCCGACATCGACCGCACACACCCCGACCTCGCCGCGATGGTCGGACGCGGCAACTACTGGGTGCTCGGCAACGGGGTGTCCCTGGCGGCGCAGCGCAACGGCGACGGCCGCGTGCGCATCGGCCTCAGCTTCTACAACACCGCCGAGGACTGGTTCGCGGCCAGCGGGATACCGTTCGACGACCCAGCCGCCGCCCGGGCGCGGCTGATCGGCCTGCTCCCCGGCTGGGACCCGCGCTTCACCGCGCTGATCGCGGCCTGCGACGACGCCATCGTGCCGCGGGCGATCACCGCCCTCCCAGTCGGCCTGACCTGGCCGTCGACGCCAGGCGTCACGCTGCTCGGCGATGCCGCGCACCTGATGCCGCCGGTGGGGCAGGGCGCCAACATGGCGCTGCTGGACGGCGCCCTGCTCGGCCTCGCCCTGGCCGCGCACCCGGACGACTTCGCCGCCGCCGTCCACGACTACGAAGACGAGATGTTCGCACGCACCGGCGCGGCCGCCCGGATGTCCGCGGACATGCAGGAATCGCTGGCGTCGCCGGACGCCGCCCGGAACATGCTCGCCTTCTTCCGGCCTGCCTGAAGGTGACGGGCGGCCGAGGCGCCGGCCGCTGTACCGCTCAGGGGCCGGATCAGGTCTGGGCCATGTCCACGAAACGGGAGTAGTGGCCCTGGAAGGCAACGGTGATGGTGGCCGTGGGGCCGTTTCGGTGCTTGGCGACGATCAGGTCGGCCTCGCCCGCGCGCGGGGACTCCTTCTCGTAGGCGTCCTCGCGGTGCAGCAGGATGACCATGTCGGCGTCCTGCTCGATGGAGCCGGACTCACGCAGGTCGGAGACCATCGGCTTCTTGTCGGTGCGCTGCTCGGGGCCACGGTTGAGCTGGGAGAGCGCGATGACCGGGATCTCCAGCTCCTTCGCCAGCAGTTTGAGGTTACGGGACATGTCCGAGACCTCCTGCTGACGGCTCTCGGCACGCTTGGAGCCGCCGGACTGCATCAGCTGGAGGTAGTCGATGACGACCAGCTTCAGGTCGTTGCGCTGCTTCAGGCGCCGGCACTTGGCCCGGATCTCCATCATCGACAGATTCGGGGAGTCGTCGATGTACAGCGGCGCGGCGGACACGTCCGGCATGCGGCGGGCGAGCCGCGTCCAGTCCTCGTCGGTCATCGTGCCGGAGCGCATGTGGTGGAGGGCGACCCGGGCCTCGGCGGACAGCAGTCGCATCGCGATCTCGTTGCGGCCCATCTCGAGCGAGAAGATGACGCTCGGCAGGTTGTGCTTGATGGAGGCGGCCCGCGCGAAGTCCAGCGCGAGGGTCGACTTACCCATGGCGGGACGGGCCGCGATGACGATCATCTGCCCGGGGTGGAGGCCGTTCGTCAGCGAGTCGAAGTCGGTGAAACCGGTGGGTACGCCCGTCATCTCGCCGCTGCGCGAACCGATCGCCTCGATCTCGTCGAGAGCGCCCTCCATGATGTCGCCGAGCGGGAGGTAGTCCTCGCTGGTGCGCTGCTCGGTGACGGCGTAGATCTCCGCCTGGGCGCTGTTGACGATCTCGTCCACGTCGCCGTCGGCCGCGTATCCCATCTGCGTGATGCGCGTGCCGGCCTCGACCAGACGGCGCAGGACGGCCCGCTCGTGGACGATCTCCGCGTAGTACTCGGCGTTGGCCGCCGTGGGGACGGTCTGGACCAGGCTGTGCAGATACGCGGCGCCGCCGACCTTGTTGATCTCACCGCGCTTGGTGAGTTCCGCGGCGATGGTGATCGGGTCGGCCGGCTCGCCCTTGGCGTAGACGTCCAGGATGGCCTGGTAGATCGTCTCGTGCGCCGGCTTGTAGAAGTCGTGTCCCTTGAGGATCTCCACGACGTCGGCGATGGCGTCCTTGGACAGCAGCATGCCGCCCAGCACGGACTGCTCGGCGTCCAGATCCTGCGGCGGCACTCGCTCGAAGGAGGAACCGCCGCCGTCCCAGGCGCCGGACTCCCGGCCCCGGTCGTGCTGCTCGTCACGCCCCCGGCCGCCGTCACCGCGCCGCCGGGAGGACGGCAGGCGATCGCTGGGTCCGCTGTCGGCCCACGGATCGTCCAAGGGCTCGGAAATGCTCACCGAGCCACCTCCTCCCGTCCGCAGGGCGGACCTCGCCGTGGCCTCTTTTGTACGGCACGACACTGACAAATGAGAGGCCCAACTCCGGTTCAGACGCGTCGGGTTTATGACGGTTCCCGGCCCGGACGAAGGACGCGTGCCGGGCCACGAAAAGGAGCGGGCGCCGGACCACGGTAGGCCTGTCGGCACCGTCAGCCAATCTGGTTATCCACAGGTCATGTGGACGACGGCCCGGATGCTGTGGAGAACTCGCCGAAACCTGTGCACGAGCCGGTGGACAGCCCTGTGAACAAGCCCTCGATCTTCTCGACACCAAGCCCCTGACCTGCCGCTTTGTGATCCACCGGCTGTGCAGAAGAAAAACTTCCCCGGTCGGGCCAAGATCGCTTCGAACGGTGCCCGAAAGGACACGGCCCGAGATCAAAAGTAAGGACCACTAGTCGATTGCATCTGTTACCTGTGGACGATTACATTGATGCTCATGACACAGGCTCCAGAGATCCCCCAGGCCACCCGTCGGCGGCACGACCGAGAAATCGTCGCGCTGGCCGTTCCGGCCTTCGGTGCCCTCGTCGCCGAGCCTCTCTTCGTCATGGCGGACAGTGCGATCGTCGGCCATCTCGGGACCGCACAGCTCGCCGGTCTCGGTGTCGCCTCGGCGCTGCTCACCAGCGCCGTGAGCGTGTTCGTCTTCCTCGCCTACGCCACCACGGCCGCCGTCGCCCGCCGTGTCGGCGCCGGTGATCTCCCGGCGGCGATCCGGCAGGGCATGGACGGCATCTGGCTGGCCCTGCTGCTCGGTGCCGCCGTCATCGCCGCCGTCCTGCCCCTCGCCCCCGGGATCGTGGACCTCTTCGGTGCCTCGCCGACCGCTGCCCCGTACGCCACCACCTATCTGCGCGTCTCCGCGCTCGGCATCCCCGCGATGCTCATCGTGCTCGCCGCGACCGGAGTGCTGCGCGGCCTGCAGAACACCAGGACCCCGCTCTACGTCGCCGTCGCCGGCTTCATCGCCAACGCCGTCCTCAACGCCGTACTCGTCTACGGCGCCGGGCTCGGCATCGCCGGCTCGGCCTGGGGAACGGTCATCGCACAGTGCGGCATGGCGGCCGTCTATCTGACGGTGGTCGTCCGCGGAGCCCGTCGGCACGGCGCGTCCCTCCGGCCCGACGCCGCCGGTATCCGGGCCTCGGCCCAGGCCGGTGTGCCCCTGCTGGTGCGTACGCTCTCCCTCCGGGCGATGATCATGCTTGCGACGGCGGTCGCGGCGCGGCTCGGTGACGCCGACATCGCGGCGCACCAGATCATCCTCTCCCTGTGGAACCTGCTGGCCTTCGCACTCGACGCGATCGCGATCGCGGGGCAGGCCATCATCGGCCGCTATCTCGGCGCGGACGACTCCCAGGGAGCGCGTCAGGCCTGCCGTCGCATGGTCCAGTGGGGCATCGCGACCGGCGTCGTCCTGGGCGTGCTCGTCGTGGTGGCACGCCCGCTCTTCCTGCCCCTGTTCACCAGTGATTCCGCGGTCAAGGACACCGCGCTGCCCGCCCTGCTGCTGGTGGCGCTGGCGCAGCCCGTCTGCGGGATCGTCTTCGTTCTGGACGGAGTCCTGATGGGTGCGGGCGACGGGCCGTATCTGGCGTGGGCCATGGTCGTCACGCTGGCCGTGTGCTCGCCGGTGGCTCTGCTGGTCCCCACGCTCGGCGGCGGTCTCACGGCGGTCTGGGCGGTGATGGCCTTGATGATGACCGTCCGCATGCTCACCCTGTGGCTGCGGACCCGCTCGGGCCGCTGGATCGTGACGGGCGCGACCCGCTGACGGTTTCACGTGAAACATGCCCCGGCGGCCGCCCCTGTCACGGGACGCCCGTCATACGCCCGGCCATACGAAAGGGGCCGCACCTTGCGGGTGCGGCCCCTCTCAGCAGCTCAGTCGAGCGCTGCGATCACGCGGCGGTCAGGCCGCGACGACCTCGACGTTGACCTTGGCGGCAACCTCGGGGTGCAGACGCACGGACGTCTCGTGGGCGCCCAGGGTCTTGATCGGAGCGGACAGCTCGATACGGCGCTTGTCGACCTCGGGGCCACCGGACGCCTTGATCGCGGATGCGACGTCGGCCGGGGTGACGGAACCGAAGAGGCGGCCGGCGTCGCCGGAGCGGACGGCCAGGCGGACCTTGACGCCTTCGAGCTGGGCCTTGATCTGGTTGGCCTGCTCGATGGTCTGGATCTCGTGGATCTTGCGAGCGCGACGGATCTGCTCGACGTCCTTCTCGCCGCCCTTGGTCCAGCGGATAGCGAAGTTCCGCGGGATCAGGTAGTTGCGAGCGTAACCGTCCTTGACGTCGACGACGTCGCCCGCGGCACCGAGGCCGGAGACCTCGTGGGTGAGGATGATCTTCATGAGTCGGTCACCCTTCCCTTATCGCGCGGTGGACGTGTAGGGCAGCAGCGCCATCTCACGGCTGTTCTTGACGGCCGTGGCGACGTCACGCTGGTGCTGCGTGCAGTTGCCGGTCACGCGGCGGGCACGGATCTTGCCGCGGTCGGAAATGAACTTCCGCAGCATGTTCGTGTCCTTGTAGTCCACGTACGTGACCTTGTCCTTGCAGAAAGCGCAGACCTTCTTCTTAGGCTTGCGCACAGGCGGCTTCGCCATGGGGTTTCTCCTGTGTGATCAAGAAGTTGGGGTACGACCCACCCTCGCCACGGACCGGCCCGGAAGGGCTGGCCCGACGGTTTAGAAGGGGGGCTCGTCCGAGTAGCCGCCACCGCCGCCGGAGCTCCCGCCCCAGCCGCCGCCCTGGTTGCCACCGGCGGGAGCACCGCCGGCCGCCCACGGGTCGTCGGCCGGAGCACCGCCCTGGCCGCCACCCTGGCCGCCGCCGGGGCCACCGCCCCAGCCGCCGCCCTGGCCGCCACCGCCGCTGTAACCACCCTGGCCACCGCGAGCGCCACCGGCGGTCTTGGTGACCTTGGCCGTGGCGTTGCGCAGGCTGGGGCCGACCTCGTCGACGTCCAGCTCGTAGACCGTGCGCTTGACGCCCTCGCGGTCCTCGTACGACCGCTGCTTCAGCCGGCCCTGCACGATGACGCGCATGCCTCGCTGGAGCGACTCGGCGACGTTCTCCGCCGCCTGGCGCCAGACCGAGCAGGTCAGGAAGAGGCTTTCGCCGTCCTTCCACTCGTTCGTCTGGCGGTCGAAGGTGCGGGGAGTGGACGCGATGCGGAACTTCGCGACCGCCGCACCGGACGGGGTGAAGCGCAGCTCGGGGTCGTCGACAAGATTGCCGATGACCGTGATGACGGTCTCGCCTGCCATGGGGGAACCTCTCGGCGGGTTTGCTGCTCTGGCTGCTTGGTTGCTGCTACTCGGATCCCGGGATCAACCGAGCCGGACGGCTCAGCGGGTCTCGGGGCGGAGGACCTTGGTCCGGAGGATCGACTCGTTCAGGTTCATCTGGCGGTCGAGCTCCTTGACGACCGCAGGCTCGGCCTGCAGGTCGATGACCGAGTAGATGCCCTCGGGCTTCTTCTTGATCTCGTAGGCGAGACGACGACGGCCCCAGGTGTCGACCTTCTCGACCTTGCCACCGCCGTCACGGACGACGGACAGGAAGTTCTCGATCAGCGGGGAGACAGCGCGCTCCTCAAGATCGGGGTCGAGGATGACCATCACCTCGTAGTGACGCATGTGGAACCCACCTCCTCTGGACTCAGCGGCCACGGTCGTTCCGTGGCAGGAGGGTTGTTATGCGTACGCAACGGTATCGGCCGCCACTGACCATCAGGGTTCCCTCAGGGGAGCCGGGCAGTGTGACCTGAGCAGGTCTCGGGCAGACACCAGTGCAGACGGTACAGACTACCCGCACACCCGCTTCCGGTTGAAATCCGGCCGCAGGTACGGACAATCTGTACACATCGGGTGTGCGCGGCGCTACGATGCGCCGCCTTCCGCAGGAGGTGCCCATGGCACAGGCAATGCAGTCCAACACCGCCGGCTCGCTCTTCGCCACGGATGGCAAGGCCCATCCGCTGCAGGACGCCCTGATGGCGGTGACGCTCGCCCTGGGGCTGCTGTCCTTCATCACGGCCTTCTTCCACAGCCTCCACCTGCTCACGTCGTGGGCGGGCCTGGTGGCACTGTGCACCGGTGTGTACGGGCAGTGGGTCTCGGTGACCACGCGGGAGCGGTTCGGCCTGATCCTGGGTCTCGGTGCCGCGGGAGTCGGTTTCCTGATCGGCATGGCCCACGGCGGTCTGTTCGGCGGAGTCATCGGCTGACCTCGCCGGGGCCGAGGCCCGTATGCCCAGTCGGGGCGCTCTCCGGGCGCAGTAGGCTTCGGCGCGAGAGCCGGAGCCCCTGAACCCATGGGGACACACCAGCCCGAGGAGCGCCCCGAATGACCCTGACCCTGAGGACCATCAGTCGCGAGCAGCATCTGGCCTTTATCCAGAGCCTGCCGTCGGCGAGCCACATGCAGGTCCCGGCCTGGGCCGATGTGAAGGCGGAATGGCGCTCGGAGAGTCTCGGCTGGTTCGACAGGAACGGCCATCTGGTCGGCGCGGGTCTGGTCCTCTACCGGCAGCTGCCCAAGATCAAGCGCTACCTCGCCTACCTGCCCGAGGGCCCGGTCATCAACTGGTACGCGCCGAACCTGGACGACTGGATCCAGCCGATGCTCGCGCACCTGAAGCAGCAGGGCGCGTTCTCCGTGAAGATGGGCCCGCCGGTGATCATCCGCCGCTGGAACGCGGACACGATCAAGAGGGGCATCCAGGACCCGGACGTCAAGCGCCTGCGCGACCTGGAGGCGGACTTCATCGAGCCGCGCGCCTTCGAGGTGGCCGACAAGCTGCGCCGCATGGGCTGGCAGCAGGGCGAGGACGGCGGCGCCGGCTTCGGCGACGTGCAGCCGCGCTACGTCTACCAGGTGCCGCTGGCCAACCGCTCCCTGGAAGAGGTCCACAGGAACTTCAACCAGCTGTGGCGCCGTAACATCAAGAAGGCCGAGAAGGCCGGCGTCGAGGTCGTCCAGGGCGGCTACCAGGACCTGCCCGAGTGGCAGCGGCTGTACGAGATCACGGCCGTCCGCGACCACTTCCGGCCGCGCCCGCTGTCGTACTTCCAGCGCATGTGGACCGCCCTCAACACCGAGGACCCCAACCGCATGCGGCTGTACTTCGCGCGGCACAACGGCGTGAACCTCTCCGCGGCGACGATGCTGATCGTCGGCGGGCACGTCTGGTACTCCTACGGCGCCTCCGACAACATCGGCCGCGAGGTGCGGCCGTCGAACGCGATGCAGTGGCGGATGCTGCGCGACGCCTACGCGCTCGGCGCGACCGTCTACGACCTGCGCGGCATCTCCGACTCGCTGGACGAGACCGACCACCTCTTCGGCCTGATCCAGTTCAAGGTCGGCACCGGTGGCCAGGCCGCCGAGTACCTCGGCGAATGGGACTTCCCGCTGAACAAGCTGCTCCACAAGGCGCTCGACATCTACATGTCGCGCCGCTGAGCCGCGCGGACGTTTGATTCCATAGCCTTCACAGCTCTCACCCCTTCTGATTCACCGCAGCCCCGAGAAAGGTTCCAGGTCCGGCCATGGCGCTCACGCTCTACGTCGACACCGCGCGCTGGCGGGCGCACCACAAGCACGTGCAGGAGCAGTTCCCGGGGCTCGTCCCGGTCTGCAAGGGCAACGGCTACGGCTTCGGACACGAACGGCTCTCGGAGGAGGCAACCCGGCTCGGGTCCGACCTGCTCGCCGTGGGCACGACCTACGAGGCCGCGCGCATCAAGGACTTCTTCGGCGGTGACCTGCTGGTGCTGACGCCGTACCGGCGCGGCGAGGAGCCCGTACCGCTGCCCGACCGGGTCGTCCGCTCGGTGTCGTCCGTCGACGGCGTGTACGGCCTCGTGGGCGCCCGTGTCGTCATCGAGGTGATGTCCTCGATGAAGCGGCATGGCGTCAGCGAGCAGGACCTGCCGCAGCTGCACCAGGCCATAGAGAACGTCCGGCTGGAGGGCTTCGCCATCCACCTGCCGCTGGACCGCACCGACGGCTCCGACGCCGTCGAGGAGGTCATCGGCTGGATGGACCGGCTGCGCGCGGCACGGCTGCCGCTGCACACGATGTTCGTCAGCCACCTGAAGGCGGACGAACTGGCGCGGCTCCAGCAGCAGTTCCCGCAGACCCGGTTCCGTGCCCGCATCGGCACGCGGCTGTGGCTGGGGGACCACGAGGCCACCGAGTACCACGGAGCCGTCCTGGACGTCACGCGCGTGGCGAAGGGCGACCGGTTCGGCTACCGGCAGCAGAAGGCCGCCTCGGACGGCTATCTGGTGGTCGTGGCGGGCGGTACGTCGCACGGCGTGGGCCTGGAGGCCCCGAAGGCCCTGCACGGCGTCATGCCGCGCGCCAAGGGCGTCGCCCGGGCCGGTCTCGCCACGGTCAACCGGAACCTCTCCCCGTTCGTCTGGGGCGGCAAGCAGCGCTGGTTCGCCGAACCGCCGCACATGCAGGTGTCGATCCTGTTCGTGCCCTCGGACGCCCCCGAGCCGAAGGTCGGCGACGAGCTGGTGGCCCACCTGCGGCACACCACGACCCAGTTCGACCGCCTCGTGGACCGCTGAGGCCCTTCACCGCGACGAGAAGGCCGTATCCGGAGGACCCGGATACGGCCTTCTGCGTGTCCGCCGGCGGGCGACGGCGACGAGGCGGAGGGGTGTTCGCTCAGAGCGAACGGCCGTCGTGGGAGAGCGTTTCGGGGCGCCCCCAGTCCACCGGCGGGACCTCGGTCTCGACGATGTGCCGGGGCGGACCGGTCACGGTGGCGCCGAGCGTGAACGCGTCCGCCGCGCCGTCGAGCACGCCGCCGGAGGGGTCGTCGTCACCGGACCGGCGCACCACGTCCCGCTCCGGCATGAGGATGTCCCGTACGACGACGGCGCACAGGTACAGCGTGCCCAGCAGGTGCACCGCGATCGCCCAGTGGTAGCCCTGCGTCGGCAGGCCCTTGTGGGCGTCTCCGCTGGTCGTATAGGCGAGGTACAGCCAGATGCCCAGGAAGTACGCCACCTCGCACGCCTGCCACACCAGGAAGTCCCGCCACTTGGGCCGGGCGAGCACCGCCAGCGGCACCAGCCACAGGACGTACTGCGGCGAGTAGACCTTGTTGGTGAGGATGAAGGCGGCGACCATCAGGAAGGCCAGCTGGGCGAAGCGCGGCCGGCGCGGCGCGGTGAAGGTCAGCGCCGCGATGCCGAGGAAGCACAGCACCACCAGGACGGTGGCCGCGTTGTTGACGAAGCCGGTGGTGGGCGGGCTGCTGGAGTTCTGCGCCCAGATCAGCCAGAAGGAGCCGAAGTCGACGCCGCGCTCCTTGCTGAAGGTGTAGAACTTCGCCCAGCCCTCGCGGATGTGGAACCCCGACGCGTCGTGCGCGATCATCACGGGCAGGTTCACCACGAGCCAGGCGGCCACCGCGCCGGCCACGGCCTGGAAGAACGCGCGCCACTTGCCGGCCCGCCAGCACAGCACCAGCAACGGGCCGAGCAGCAGGACGGGATACAGCTTGGCGGCCGTGGCGAGCCCCAGGAGAACACCGAAGGCGAGGGCCCGGCCCCGCGACCACATCAGCATCGCGGCGGCCGTCAGCGCCACCGCCAGCAGGTCCCAGTTGATGGTCGCGGTCAGGGCGAAGGCGGGCGCCAGGGCCACCAGCAGGCCGTCCCAGGGCCGCCGGCGATGAGTGCGGGCCACACACGCGGCGATGACCGCGGCACAGACCATCAGCATCCCGGCGTTGACGAACCAGTACCACCGCTCCTGGTGCTGGATGGAGCCGCTGTGCGGGGTCAGCCAGGATGCCACCTCCATGAACAGCCCGGTCAGCACCGGGTATTCGAGGTAGTCCATGTCGCCGGGGAGCTTGTCGAAGTACGGCACGAGATGGTCGGCGAAACCACGGCCCTGGTACAGGTGCGGGATGTCCGAGTAGCAGGCGTGCGTGTACTGGCTGCTCGCCCCGAAGAACCAGGCGCTGTGGTAGCAGGGCGCCTTCTGGACCAGACCGAGGGCGAACATGCCGATCGCCACGAGCGCCACCACCCGCACGGGGGTCCACCAGGTGGTCCCAGTCAGGGCCCGCCGTCCCAGGGGCCCACCGATCAGCTCACTGCCGGCGGCGGCGACCTCGTCCTCCCGGGTCGGCCACACCGGTTCTGCCGCAGCGGGCCGCACGGGCTCGGGCTCGTGCTGGCTCGCGGGCGTCGTCTCTGCACTGGGCATGGGGCACATCCTGCCGTACCTGTCTGGGAAGCCGTACCTGTCCAGGAATACGCCGAGGGCCGCCGCACCCGTGGGTGCGGCGGCCCATGTTTCACGTGAAACGCCCCCGGCGGGCTATATGCCGCCAAGCGGTCGGCTCAGGGAGCCGGCCGGCTAGCCTTGCTGGCCCCCGAAGAAGGTACCGCCGTTGCCGCTACCGTTGCCGGTGCCGTTGCCATTGCCCCGGGTGTTCCCGGGATCGGTCGGCTCCGTGCCCGTGGGCGTCGGAGTGGTGCCTCCGTCGGTACCGCCTCCCGTGTCCGTGCCTCCGATGCCGTTTCCGTTGCCGGTGCTGTCACCGTCGCAGGTCTGGCCCCAGCCGAGGTCGCAGGACTCGCTCGGCGTGGGAGACGGCGAGGTCGTCGTCTTGGTGGGCGTCGGGCTCGGCGTGTCGCTCGGCGTGGGAGTCGGCGAAGTCGTCGTCGCGCTGGGCGTCGGAGTGGGGGCCCCCACCTCGTCCTGGACCGTGCCGATCTCGGTGGGCTTCGGGAAGCCGGGGTCGTTCTTGCCCTTGAGCGCGGCCTTCATGTACTCGGTCCACACCAGCGTCGGGATGTCACCACCGTGGATGGAGTCGGTGTTCGCCGTGCCGTTCATGGACAGCAGCTTGTGGTCCTTGGGGTTCTCGCGGAACATCGCCACCGAGGTCGACAGCTGCTGGGTGTAGCCGACGAACCAGGCCGACTTGTTCTCGTCGGTGGTGCCGGTCTTGCCCGCCGCCGTCCGGCCGAGGGCCAGGGCCTTGGTGCCCGTACCGTTCTGGATGACGTTCTCCAGGACGTCCGTGACGTTGTTGGCGATGTTCGGGTCCATCACCTCCCGGGGCGCCGGCTTCGGCTTGACGAAGCTGGGCGCGTCCGCGCCGTTGAACTTGACGCCGGTCACCGAGTACGGATCCGCCTGCTTGCCGGACGCGGCGAAGGTCGCGTAGGCGTCGGCCATGCGGATGGCGCTGGGCGTGGACGTGCCGATGGCGAAGGACGGGTTGAGGTCCTGCGACATGCTCTGGGGGAGGATGCCGGCCTCCTTGGCGACCTCCCGGACCTTGGTCATCCCGACGTCAACGCCGAGCTGCACGAACGGTGTGTTGACGGACTGCTCCATCGCCTTGCGCAGGCTGATGTAGCCCCAGGGATGGTCACTCTCGTTGTTCTGGTAGAAGTAGGAGTTGTCCTTGTTGAGGTAGTACGTCCCATCCGGCTTCTGGACCTTGAGATGGTCGTTGCCGTTGTACTTGCTCAGCGGGGACAGGCCCTGCCCCTCGGACTTGTACGTGCCGTGTTCCATGGCGGCGGCGAGCACGAACGGCTTCCAGGTCGAACCCACGGGGACGCCGGAGGTGTCCGCGTTGTTGGTGAAGTGCCCGTTCTCGTAGCCGTCACCGCCGTACAGGGCGACGATCGCCCCGTCCTCGGGCTTCACCGAGGCCGCACCGAACTGGACGTACTTGTCCAGGTCCCGGTGGATCGGGTCGAGACGGTCCTTCTCCACGTTCTTCACGGCCTTGGCCAGCGCCCCGACCTTGTCCTTCTCGAAGGTCGTGTAGATCTGGTAGCCGCCCTTGTCGAACTGCGCCTCCGTGATGTCGGAGTGCGCGAGGACGTACTTCTTCGCCGTGTCGACCAGGTAGCTGATCTGGCCGGTCATGCCCTTGGTCGCCTTGCGGCCGTCGGGCTTGGGGTACTGCGCGATGGCCTCCCGGTACTGGGCGTCGGTGAGGTGCTTGTCCTTGTGCATCTCGCCGAGGATCCAGGCCCAGCGGTCCTTGGAGCGCTTCTCGTTGGCCTGCGGGCTCGCCGACTTGTCGAGGTCCTGGTTGCCCGCGGGGTCGTAGTACGTCGGGCCCTTGAGCAGCGCGGCCAGGACGGCGCACTCGCTCGGCTTGAGGTCGACCGCGTTCTTGCCGTAGTAGGTCTGGGCCGCGGCCTGGATGCCGTACGCGCCCCGCCCGAAGTACGAGGTGTTCAGGTAGCCCTGGAGGATCTTGTCCTTCTTCAGCTTGGCACCCACCTTGATGGAGATGAACATCTCCTTGAACTTGCGGGTGACCGTCTGCTCCTGGCTCAGGTACGTGTTCTTCACGTACTGCTGGGTGATCGTCGAGCCACCCTGCGTCTGGCCGCCGCGCGCCATGTTGACCACGGCGCGCGCGATGCCCATGGGGTCGACGCCCGAGTCCTGGTAGAACGACTTGTTCTCGGCGGAGATCACCGCGAACCGCATCGCCTCGGGGATCTGGTCGATGCTGACGTTCTGCCGGTTGACGCCGGTGCCCGTGGCCACCATCTGGGTGTTGTCGGCCCAGTAGTAGACGTTGTTCTGCGACTTGGCCGCGTCGTTCTCGTTCGGGATGGAGACCATCGCGTAGCCGATGCCGACCATCACCACCAGGCTGCCGACGAAGCCGATGAACAGCCCGCTGACCAGCTTCCAGGACGGCACCCACCGCCGCCAGCCGCCCATGCCGGCCCGGGGGTAGTCGATGAACCGCTTCTTGCCGGGTGCCGTCGTCGCACGGCCCCTGCCGCGCCCGGGGCCGGTCCCGCCCGGACCGCCGCGCCGGCCGCCGGGGCCGGCGGTGTCGGGCGTTCGGCGCCGGCCGCCTTTCTGCGCCGCGCGGCGGGCCTCGGCACGGCCGCCGTAGGGACGCTCCTCGGCTCCCGGTCCGGTGGACTCCGGCCCATAGGACGGGGACCCATAGGAGTCGGCAGGGGACCCGGTGGCGCCTCGCGGTGCCGCACGGCGGCCGGAGGACGAGCCGGACGGGCCGCGTCGGGCCGCGGCACGTCCGCCTCCCTGCGGCTGCGGCGGTTTGCGACGGTGCTCGCTCATCGAACGATTACTCCTCGGGCAGGCGCACCCGTGCGCGCCTGGAACGGCGGCTGGTTTCCGGTCCCCCCGAAGTACGGATGTGGTCGGTTCCGCATTCACCCGTACTGCACCGGGGACGTGGACGCTCCCCAGGCGTCACGCGGTTCCCGGTGGCGTCCACGCCGCACAGACTACGCACCACCAAAACCCGCCGAGCCCCGAAGTTCACCCCAAAACAGGCAACTTGCCTCGTACGAATCGGTGATGTGATCCCGTTCACCGCCGTTCCCCTTGTCGCGTACGACGGGCTGTTCTATCGTCACGATGTATCGAACCGATACATCAGCGCGAGATAAAGACGCTGACAGGCACTGCGAGACCTGCGGGACCGAACCGCGGGGCCGGGAGGAGGCGACGATGAGCCGGCGCTCCGGCATCCTCGAGTTCGCCGTCCTCGGCCTGCTGCGGGAATCCCCGATGCACGGCTATGAGCTGCGCAAACGACTGAACACATCGCTGGGTGTGTTCCGTGCGTTCAGCTACGGGACGCTGTATCCCTGCCTCAAGACACTGCTTGCCAACGGCTGGCTGGTCGAGGAGCCCGGGAACACCCACGAGGACGCGCTCGCCGCTCCACTCGCCGGACGCCGCGCCAAGATCGTTTACCGGCTGACGGCGGAAGGCAAGGAACACTTCGAGGAACTGCTCTCGCAGACCGGCCCCGACGCTTACGAGGACGAGCACTTCGCCGCCCGGTTCGCCTTCTTCGGGCAGACCTCGCGCGATGTGCGCATGCGCGTCCTGGAGGGCCGGCGCAGTCGCCTGGAGGAGCGCCTGGAGAAGATGCGCGCCTCGCTGGCGCGCACCCGGGAGCGCCTCGACGACTACACGCTTGAGCTCCAGCGCCACGGGATGGAGTCCGTGGAGCGCGAAGTGCGCTGGCTGAACGAGCTCATCGAGAGCGAGCGGGCCGGGCGGGACGTGAAGGGTTCCGCGACCGGGGGGCCCGCTCAGCAGGACACCACCACTGGATCGACGGGCGGCCTGCCCCGTCGCGGGGACACTCCCGCCACGGATACGCCCGACGACACCGCCACGTGAGAGCCCAGTCAGGGCCTCACTCGTACACACAGGGAGCAACCGGAATGGGTTCGGTTCGCGTAGCCATCGTCGGCGTGGGCAACTGCGCCGCGTCGCTGGTGCAGGGCGTCGAGTACTACAAGGACGCCGACCCGGCGGCCAAGGTCCCCGGCCTGATGCACGTGCAGTTCGGTGAATACCACGTGCGCGACGTCGAGTTCGTCGCGGCGTTCGACGTCGACGCCAAAAAGGTCGGTCTGGACCTGGCGGACGCCATCGGCGCCTCCGAGAACAACACCATCAAGATCTGCGACGTGCCCAGCACCGGTGTCACCGTCCAGCGCGGCCACACCCTCGACGGCCTCGGCAAGTACTACCGCGCCACCATCGAGGAGTCCGACGAGGAGCCGGTCGACATCGTCCGGATCCTCAAGGACAAGCAGGTCGACGTCCTGGTCTGCTACCTGCCCGTGGGTTCGGAGGCCGCGGCGAAGTTCTACGCCCAGTGCGCCATCGACGCCAAGGTCGCCTTCGTCAACGCCCTCCCGGTCTTCATCGCCGGCACCAAGGAGTGGGCGGACAAGTTCACCGAGGCGGGCGTCCCGATCGTCGGTGACGACATCAAGTCCCAGGTCGGCGCCACCATCACGCACCGCGTCATGGCGAAGCTGTTCGAGGACCGCGGTGTCATCCTGGACCGCACGATGCAGCTGAACGTCGGCGGCAACATGGACTTCAAGAACATGCTCGAGCGCGAGCGCCTGGAGTCCAAGAAGATCTCCAAGACGCAGGCCGTCACCTCCCAGATCCCCGACCGGGACCTCGGCGAGAAGAACGTCCACATCGGCCCGTCCGACTACGTGGCCTGGCTGGACGACCGCAAGTGGGCCTACGTCCGCCTGGAGGGCCGCGCCTTCGGTGACGTCCCGCTGAACCTGGAGTACAAGCTGGAGGTCTGGGACTCCCCGAACTCCGCGGGTGTCATCATCGACGCCCTGCGCGCCGCGAAGATCGCCAAGGACCGCGGCATCGGCGGCCCGATCCTCTCGGCCTCCTCGTACTTCATGAAGTCCCCGCCGGTCCAGTACTTCGACGACGAGGCCCGCGAGAACGTCGAGAAGTTCATCCGCGGCGAGGTCGAGCGCTGAGGCGCTGAGAACCGCTCGCACGAGACGCTCCTGCCAGGGCCGTGAGGGTCCCCGGGTCGGCCGACCCGGGGACCTTCCGCATGTGTGAGGCTGTCGCCCATGCCCGCCATCCGTGACCTGCGTCTGCTGTTGCGCCTGCGGCACTTCAGGCGCCTGCTGTGCGTCCGTCTGCTGTCCCAGGGCGCCGACGGCGTCTACCAGGTCTCGCTGGCCGCGTACGTCGTCTTCTCCCCGGAGAAGCAGACCTCGGCCACCGCCATCGCTTCGGCCATGGCGGTCCTGCTGCTGCCCTACTCCCTGGTCGGCCCCTTCGCCGGTGTCCTGCTGGACCGCTGGCGGCGCCGGCAGGTCTTCGTGTACGGCAACCTGCTGCGGGCCCTGCTGGCCGGTGTCACCGCCGTGCTGATGACCGGCGGCGCACCCGACTGGCTCTTCTACGCCTCCGCGCTGTGCGTCACGGCCGTCAACCGGTTCGTGCTCGCCGGGCTGTCCGCCGCGCTGCCCCGGGTCGTCGACGCCGAGCGTCTGGTGCTGGCCAACGCGCTCTCGCCGACGGCCGGCACACTCGCGGCGACCATCGGGGGCGGCCTGGCCTTCGGGGTGCGGGTGGTGTCGTCCGGTTCCGACGCGGCGGTGGTGCTCTGTGGCGCCTTCCTCTATCTGTGCGCGAGCCTCACCGCGCTGTCGCTGGCCCCCGGCCTCCTCGGGCCGGACCGGCATCCGGCGCGTCCCGGCCTCGGTACGGCGCTCGCCGCGACCGCGCGTGAGCTGCCGGCGGCCCTCCGGCACCTGACCGCGCCCCGGCGCGACGAGGCGGCCTGGGCCCTGGCCGCGATGACGCTGATGCGCTTCTGCTACGGAGCGCTTCTCGTGCTGGTGCTCATGCTCTGCCGCTACACCCTCGCCGACACCCCCGAAGAGGGACTGCGGCTGCTCGGGCCGGCGCTGGCGCTGTCCGGCGCGGGATTCTTCGCGGCGGCCGTGGTGACGCCCTGGGCGGCGCGACGGCTCGGCCCCGGCCGCTGGATCGTGGTGTGCTCCGCCACGGCCATGGTGCTGGAGCCCGCCCTGGGTCTTCCGTTCACCACCGGGCCAGTCATGGCCGCCGCCTTCGTCCTGGGTCTGGTCACCCAGGGAGCCAAGATCGCCACGGACACGATCGTCCAGGCGTGCGTGGAGGACGGTTTCCGCGGCCGGATCTTCTCCCTGTACGACGTCCTCTTCAACGTCGCCTTCGTCGGCGCGGCGGGAGTGGCGGCCCTGATACTTCCGTCGGACGGCCGCTCGACGGTCCTGGTGGTTCTCGTCGCCGTCGTCTACGGCGTGGCCGCCCTGACCATGGCCCGCTTCAGGCAACGCGCCGAGGGGCGGTGTTTCACGTGAAACACCGCCCCTCGGCGCCGCTGTACCGGACGCGATGTTTCACGTGAAACATCGCGTCCGGACCCGGCTCAGCCCTGCGTGGCCCACCACTCCTTGAGCGCCGCCACCGCTGCGTCGTGCCCCATCGGTCCGTTCTCCAGGCGCAGCTCCAGCATGTGCTTGTACGCCTTGCCGATGGCGGGACCCGGCCCGACTCCCAGGATCTCCATGATCTGGTTGCCGTCGAGGTCAGGACGGATGGCGTCCAGCTCCTCCTGCTCCTTCAGCTGGGCGATGCGCTCCTCCAGGCCGTCGTAGGCCCGGGACAGTGCCACCGCCTTGCGCTTGTTGCGCGTGGTGCAGTCGGAACGGGTCAGCTTGTGCAGGCGGTCCAGCAGCGGGCCCGCGTCCCGGACGTAGCGCCGGACCGCCGAGTCCGTCCACTCCCCGGTGCCGTAGCCGTGGAACCGCAGATGAAGCTCGACCAGCCGTGAGACGTCCTTCACCAGCTCGTTGGAGTACTTCAGAGCCGTCATGCGCTTCTTCGTCATCTTGGCGCCGACCACCTCGTGGTGGTGGAAGGAGACCCGCCCGTCCTTCTCGAAGCGGCGGGTGCGCGGCTTGCCGATGTCGTGCAGCAGCGCGGCCAGCCGGAGGGCGAGGTCCGGGCTGTCCTGCTCCAGCGCGATGGCCTGCTCGAGGACGATCAGCGTGTGCTCGTAGACGTCCTTGTGCCGGTGGTGCTCGTCGCTCTCCAGGCGCAGTGCCGGCAGCTCGGGCAGGACGTGGTCGGCGAGCCCGGTGTCCACGAGCAGCGTCAGGCCCTTGCGCGGGTGGGCGGAGAGAACCAGCTTGTTCAGCTCGTCCCGGACCCGCTCCGCCGAGACGATCTCGATGCGCCCGGCCATCTCCGTCATGGCGGTGACGACCTCGGGGGCCACCGTGAAGTCCAGCTGGGCGGCGAACCGGGCGGCCCGCATCATGCGCAGAGGATCGTCCGAGAAGGACTCCTCGGGCGTGCCCGGCGTCTTCAGCACCCGCGCGGCGAGGTCCTCCAGGCCACCGTGCGGATCGACGAACTCCTTCGCCGGCAGGGCCACGGCCATCGCGTTGACCGTGAAGTCGCGCCGGACCAGGTCCTCCTCGATGGAGTCGCCGTACGACACCTCCGGCTTGCGCGAGGTGCGGTCGTACGCCTCCGACCGGTAGGTGGTGATCTCGATCTGGTAGCCGTCCTTGTGCGCGCCGACCGTGCCGAAGGCGATACCCACCTCCCAGACCGCGTCCGCCCAGGGCCGGACGATCTTCAGTACGTCCTCGGGGCGGGCGTCCGTGGTGAAGTCCAGGTCGTTGCCGAGCCGGCCGAGCAACGCGTCACGGACCGATCCACCGACCAGGGCGAGCGAGAACCCGGCTTCCTGGAATCGGCGGGCGAGATCGTCGGCGACGGGGGCCACCCGCAGCAGCTCGGCGACCGCGCGCTGCTGCGCCTGGCTCAGGGCGGAGGGAGTGTCTTCGTTGGGGTTCGGCACAACAGAAGAGGGTACGTGCCCCGCGCGCCCGGGGCGCCCTCGGGAAGCGGGGGGACAGCTCCCGGCATACCCCATGCAAGCGCTGCTCTTGCGGCGTACGACCGCTCTCCCCTCGATACTGGATATAGGGGACAGGCAGGCGGCTGTTCTTCGATCTTGTGAAGGAGACCGCGGCACTTCCCTTCGGCGCGCATCGTTACCATGCGTGGACGCACAATCCGACGACCACTGATGACGAGGGACGGGCGAGCGCGTGGCCGAGGCGGCTGACTTCCAGGGGACCAGTGCCTCACCTGCCCGCCGGTGGCTGCGGCGCGCCGGAGCACTGCTCACCGGAGCGCCACTGCTGGCCGGTCTGCTCCAGCTGCCCGCCGCCGCGCCCGCGCAGGCCGCCTCCTCCGACCCGGTGTCCGTCTCCCTGGACTCGCTGAGCCCGAGCGCGCCCACGGACGGCGACACCCTGACCGTGTCCGGCACGGTGACCAACACCGGCAAGCAGCCCGTCACCCACGCCCATGTGGGCCTTCGGGTGGGCCCCTCGCTCACCAGCCGCTCCGCCATCGACTCCGTGGCCAGGAACTCCGACGACGTACAGAGCGCCGCCGACACCGATGCCGGCGACAAGTACGAGGAGAAGTTCGACAGGCTGGCCCCGGGCGTCGCCGAGCACTTCAGCATCTCGGTCCCCGTGGACAAGCTGGACCTCGGCGAGGACGGGGTCTACGAACTCGGGGTCGCGCTCTCCGGGCAGACACCGGCCCAGGGCTGGGACCAGGTTCTCGGCATCCGGCGGACGTTCCTGCCGTGGCAGCCGTCGGACGCCGGCACCAAGACGAAGACGACGTTCCTGTGGCCGCTGCTCTCCACGGTCCACATGACGGCCAAGACGGGCGCGGGCGACCTTCAGACGCCGGAGTTCCTCGACGACGAGCTGGCCGACGAGCTGGCCCCCGGCGGCCGGCTGGGCCAGATGGTCGAGCTGGGCAAGGATCTCGACGTCACCTGGGTGATCGACCCGGATCTGCTGGCCTCGGTGGACGCGATGGCCGGAGGAACCTACCGGATCCAGGGCGCCGACGGCACCAGCACCCCCGGTTCGCGGGAGCACCAGGCGGCCGCCAAGCAGTGGCTGGCCGCCCTGCAGAAGGCGGTGGCCGGCAAGGAGGTCGTCGCACTGCCCTTCGCCGACCCGGACCTGGCCTCCCTGGCACACAACGGCACCAGCGTCACCGGCTCGCTCAGCCACCTCAAGGACGCCACCGACGTCGCCGCGACCACCGTCAAGACCGTGCTCCACGTCACGCCGAGCACCGACTTCGCCTGGCCGGTGAACGGCGCGGTGGACCGGTCCATCATGAAGGTCGCGACCTCCGCCGGGGCCGACCGGGTGATAGCCCGCAGCGACAGCCTCCAGGAGACCGCCGGACTGCCGTACACGCCGTCCGCCGCCCGCCCGGTCGGCGGCGGCACCACGGTGGTGGTCGCCGACACCCGGCTGTCCACGGCCTTCCAGGGCGACCTGACCAAGGCGGGCTCGGCCACCCTCGCCGTACAGCGGTTCCTGGCCCAGAGCCTGGCGCTGAACGCGCAGACGGACACCCAGCGCAGCATCGTCGTCGCCCCGCAGCGCCTGCCCACGGCGAGCCAGGCGCAGGCCATGGCCGCAGCGGCGAAGGCGCTCGAGGGCGGCACCTGGTCCCAGGCCCAGGACCTCACCGCGACCTCCAAGGACAAGCCCGACCCGGGCGCCACCACCCGGGTCCCGTCCGCGTCGGCCTACCCCTCCTCACTGCGCCGGCAGGAACTGCCGAGGACGGCCTTCGAGCAGATCGCCCGCACCCAGGACAAGCTGGACAACTTCCAGGTGATCCTCACCGACCAGTCCCGCGTGGTCACCCCGTTCGGCCGGGCCATAGACCGGGAGATGTCCACGTCCTGGCGCGGCCACGCCCGTGCGGCGGAGAGCTACCGCGGCGGCGTGGAGGCGTGGCTCGACGAGCTGGCCGACCAGGTCAAGCTGATCGACAAGTCCGAGACCAAGCTCTCGGGCCGCAGCGCCACGATCCCGGTGACCGTGCAGAACAACCTCGTCCAGCCCGTGGGCCACCTGGTGCTGCGCCTGGAGTCGACCATGCCGACGCGTCTGGAGATCGGCGGCAAGGCCTACTCCGAGCAGCGCGTGGAGGTCTCCGGCGGACACAGCCAGTCGGTGAAGTTCACCACCTCGGCCAACGCCAACGGCCGGGTCACGGTCATCGCCCGGCTGTACACCGAGGACGGCCGGCCCTACGGTCAAGCCGTCACCTTCGACGTGAAGGTCACCGAGGTCACCCCCACCGTCATGCTGGTCATCGGCGGCGGCGTACTGCTCCTCGTCCTCGCCGGCTTCCGGATGTACACGCAGCGCAAGCGCGCCGCCGCCCGGCAGCCCGAGGACGACGGCCCCGGCACGGCGGCCGGGAACCCGGACGAACCCGGGAACCCCGGGGCACCCGGGGACCGTCTCCCCCAAGAATCCGACTCCGCCCCCGGGGCAGAGGACCCGGAGCAGCCGAGTGACCCTGCGCCGGACACCGCACCGGAAAGCACCGACCCGTCCGGGACGGGTGAGAGAGTGGACCGTTGAGCGATGTCGTGGCCGGTGGGCCCGGGACGATGAGGTGGGGTAAGCATGAACGCGCCGTACGACGGTGACCGCGGCCAGGGCGCGGCCGGCTCGGGCTACCCCGAGCCACCGCCCGAGCCGGGCCAGGTGCCGCCGCAGCACGCGGCGGACATGTACCTCCAGGACGCCTACGAACAGGACCCCTACCGGGCGCAGGACCTGGCCGCCCAGGACCCGGTCGTGGAGGCGCTGTACGACCGCGCCGCGCATCCGCCGCCTCCGGGCTCGTACGACCCGCAGCAGCCGCTGTACGCACCGCCCGCCCCGTCGCCCTACGCCCCCGATCCGCGCGTGTGGGCGCAGCCCCCGGCGCCGGAGCCGGACGGCGCCGCCCCGTACCTGCCGTACGGCGACGACCCGCGCACGACCCAGTTCGTGGGGGTGGACGACCTGGTCACGCACTCCGGCGAGGAGCACCACGAGCCGGACGCCTTCGCGCATCTCTTCAAGGACCAGCAGCACAGCGGCGGGCACACGCCCATGGACCCGCAGGCCGGCCCCGGGCCGGCCGCCGCGCCGGGCGGGACGTACGACTCCGCCGCTCCGTACCCGCAGCAGCCGGGGCCGTATCCGCAGCAGCACGGGCAGAACCCGCAGGGCCACGCGTACGCCGGTGCCGGGTACCCGGCCGGTCCCGCCGCCGGCTACCCGGCGCAGTCCCCGGTGCCCGCTCCGGCCGCCGCTCCGGGTGCCGCCGGACCGTTCGGGGCGGGCGGGCCGGACGTCCTCGCGGCCGGTGGCGCCCCCGCCGTCCCGGCTGCCGCCGCTCCCGCCGCTCCCGCCAAGAAGGGCGGACGGGCGACCGGGCTGCTGAAGTCCAGCGCTGTGATGGCGGCGGGCACCATGGTCTCCCGCCTGACCGGCTTCGTCCGCTCCGCGCTGATCGCCGCCGCACTCGGTCTCGGCTTCCTCGCCGACTCCTTCCAGGTGGCCTACCAGCTGCCGACGATGATCTACATCCTCACCGTCGGCGGCGGCCTGAACTCCGTCTTCGTGCCCCAGCTCGTGCGCTCCATGAAGGAGGACGAGGACGGCGGCGAGGCCTTCGCCAACCGGCTGCTGACCCTGGTGATGGTGGCGCTGGCCGCGCTGACCGGGCTCGCGATGTTCGCGGCGCCGCTGCTGGTTCGGCTGCTGGCCAACCCCGTCGCCAGCGACCCCGCCGCCAACGAGGTCGCGGTCACCTTCACCCGCTACTTCCTGCCCTCGATCTTCTTCATGGGCATCCACGTGGTGATGGGACAGATCCTCAACGCGCGCGGCAGGTTCGGCGCGATGATGTGGACCCCGGTCCTGAACAACATCGTCATCATCGTGACCCTCGGCATGTTCATCTGGGTCTACGGCACCGCCGCCAACTCCCACATGGACGTCACCAGCATCCCGCCGGAGGGGCAGCGGCTGCTCGGCGTGGGTGTACTGCTCGGTCTGGTCGTCCAGGCCCTGGCGATGATCCCGTACCTGCGCGAGACCGGTTTCCGGATCAGGCTGCGCTTCGACTGGAAGGGCCACGGCCTGGGCCGGGCGGCGATGCTCGCCAAGTGGACGGTGCTGTTCGTCCTCGCCAACCAGGCGGGCGCCATGGTCGTCACCCAGCTGTCGATCGCCGCCGGCGCGGACTCCCACGTCAAGGGGACCAGCTTCGCCGCCTACGCCAACGCCCAGCTGATCTGGGGCCTGCCGCAGGCCATCATCACCGTCTCCCTGATGGCCGCCCTGCTGCCGCGTCTGGCGCGCTCCGCCGCCGAGGGCGACGCGGGCGCCGTCCGCGACGACATCTCCCACGGCCTGCGCACCACCGCGGTCGCCATCGTGCCCATCGCCTTCGGGTTCGTCTCGCTCGGCGTCCCGATGTGCACGCTGATCTTCGGCTCCGCCGGCACCGGCGCCGCCACCAACATGGGGTACATGCTGATGGCCTTCGGCCTCGGCCTGATCCCCTACTCCGTGCAGTACGTCGTCCTGCGCGCCTTCTACGCCTACGAGGACACCCGCACCCCCTTCTACAACACGGTCATCGTGGCCGCGGTCAACGCCGGCGCCTCGGCGCTCTGCTACTTCCTGCTGCCGCCGCGCTGGGCCGTCGCGGGCATGGCCGCCGCCTACGGGCTCGCCTACGCCATCGGAGTGGGCGTCGCCTGGCGCCGGCTGCGCAAGCGGCTGGGCGGGGACCTGGACGGCACCCGGGTGCTGCGCACGTACGCGCGGCTGGCCATCGCCTCGCTGCCGGCCGCCCTGCTCAGCGGCGCGGCCTGCTACGGCGTCGGGCACACCCTGGGCCTGGGCGTCGTCGGCTCCTTCGCCGCGCTGATCGCCGGCGGTGCCGTCCTGTTCGGCGTCTTCTTCCTCGCCGCCCGCCGGATGCGCATCGAGGAACTCAACTCGCTCGTCGGCATGGTGCGCGGGCGTCTGGGGCGTTGAGGCGGGGGTAGGCGCACAACCATCGTTCGCTGCCGCGTGTCGTGCATAGCGGCGGACTGTGGGCACAATTGGTTTCGGCGTCGGACAGCGCGCAACGGATGGGGAGGCAGGGACGACGGTGGCGGAACGGAGCACGGCTGCCGTCGACGTGGCAGACAACAGCGGTGAGCAGCCGCTGACCGCCAAGGCGGACCAGGCCACGGCCGACGGGGTGGCCACGAACCCGGAGCGGGACACGGACAGCGACGAGGCACAGGCGAGCGACGACACCGAGGGTCCCGGACGGAAGGCCTCCCCTCCCGAACTGCACAGCGGTCACAAGCTGGCCAGACGTTACCGGCTGGAGGAGTGCGTCACCCGTCTGGACGGATTCAGCAGTTGGCGTGCGGTCGACGAGAAACTCCGCCGGGCCGTCGGCGTCCACATCCTGCCCGCGGACCACGCCCGTTCCCGCGCCGTCCTCGCCGCGGCCCGTTCCTCCGCGCTGCTCGGCGATCCCCGCTTCGTCCAGGTCCTCGACGCCGTCGAGCAGAACGACCTCGTCTACGTCGTCCACGAGTGGCTGCCCGACGCCACCGAGCTGTCCACGCTTCTCGCCAGCGGCCCGCTGGAGCCGCACGACGCCTACCAGATGGTCAGTCAGGTCGCCGCGGCGATGGCCGCCGCGCACCGGGAGGGCCTCGCCCATCTGCGGCTGAACCCGAACGCCGTCCTGCGCACCTCCACCGGCCAGTGGCGCATCCGCGGTCTCGCCGTGAACGCGGCGCTGCGCGGCGTCGGCACCGACACCCCGCAGCGCACCGACACCGAGGCGATCGGCGCCCTGCTGTACGCGGCGCTGACCCAGCGCTGGCCGTACGAGAACGACGCCTACGGCCTGTCCGGTCTGCCCAAGGACATCGGCCTCATCGCGCCGGACCAGGTGCGGGCCGGGGTGCACCGGGGCCTGTCCGAGCTGGCCATGCGCGCCCTGGTCAACGACGGGGCCACCGCCTCCCGGCACGAGGCTCCGTGCACCACGCCGGAGGAACTGGTGCGGGCGGTCGGCGAGATGCCGCGCATCCGTCCGCCCGAGCCCGCCTTCACGGCTCCGCCGGAGTACCAGCGCACGACCTACCAGCAGGGCACCTACGGCCGTCAGGCCCCGCACCCCGGTGCCACGCAGCCGATCGCGCCCCCGCCGCCCCCGCTCCAGACCCGCACCGGCAAGGCCCTGAAGTGGGCGGTGTCGGCGCTGCTCATCGCCGCGCTGGGACTGGGCAGCTGGCAGCTGGCGGACGCCCTGATGGACCGGGACACCTCGGACGACACGCACAAGAGCCGGACGACGGACGGCGACAAGAACGCCACGAAGCCCAAGCCGGTGCCGATAGCGATCCAGGGCGGCCAGGAGTTCGTCGCCAAGGGCGACGCCCAGCACCCCGGTGACGTCCCCAAGACCTACGACAACGACACGTCGTCGTACTGGAGGACCAGGGCCTTCAACGAGGGCCCGACGATCGCCCCGTACAAACCGGGCGTCGGCATCGTGTACGACCTCGGCTCGGCCAGGAAGGTCGACACGGCCACCCTGGCTCTGCGCTACGACGGCGACCACACGACCGTCGAGCTGTACGCGGCGGACTCGCTGACGCCGGCGTCGCTGGACTCCATGACCAGGGTCGGCAGTGCCACGACGACGGGGAACACCGTGACGGTGAAGGTCGCCAAGCCGGACAAGACGCGGTACGTCCTGGTCTGGCTGACGGCCGTGCCGTATTCGGGCTACGACTCGACGCTGTTCAGCAGCGAGGGCTACAAGCAGGCCATCGGCGAAGTGAAGTTCACGGGCTGACGTCTCACCCGGACCGGAGGGGCAGATGGCGGAGGGCGCCGGATACGACGGAGTGGGCGACCGGGACCTGCTCGCCCGTCATGTGGACGGCGACCCCGAGGCGTTCGGCGAGATCGTACGGCGGCACCGCGACCGCCTCTGGGCGGTCGCCCTGCGCACCCTGGGGGACCGCGAGGAAGCCGCCGACGCGGTGCAGGACGCCCTGGTGTCGGCCTACCGGGCCGCCCACACCTTCCGGGGCCAGTCGGCGGTCACGACCTGGCTGCACCGGATCACGGTGAACGCCTGCCTGGACCGCGCGCGCAAGGCCGCCTCCCGCAAGACGGCCCCGGTGGACGATACCGAGCGGCTGGAACAGTTGCTGGAGCCGCAGGAGTCCGCCGCGGCACCGGCCGAGCGGAAGGACCTGCACCGCCAGCTCCTCGAAGCGCTCGGCACCCTTCCGCCGGAACAGCGGGCCGCGCTGGTGCTGGTGGACATGCAGGGCTACCCCGTGGCGGAGGCCGCGCGAATCCTGGACGTGCCGACGGGGACGGTGAAGAGCCGGTGTGCCCGCGGCCGGGCCAGGCTGCTGCCTCTGCTCACCCATCTGCGGCCCGAGGGCGCCGGACACCGCGGTATCGGCAACGGCAAGGAAGACGTCCCGGAAAACGGTCCGGTACGGAACCAGGGGCAGGGTCCATCCGTCCCACCGGCGACGGGGCCACCGAGCGGACACCGCGGGGCCGCGGAACCGAGTGATGCAGCCGTAGTGAAGGGCGGAGGTGGGCGAGCGTGACGACCACGGCGGACACGGCCGGACACCCGGACGTCGCGGAGATCTCCGACCTCACCGAGGGCCTGCTGCCGCCGGACCGGGACAGGCGGGTCCGGAGCCACCTGGCCACGTGTGCCGCGTGCGCGGACGTGTGTGCCTCGCTGGAGGAGATCCGGGACCTGCTCGGATGCGTTCCGGAGCCGGAGCGGATGCCGGACGACGTGGCCGCGCGCCTCGACGCCGCCTTGGCCGCCGAGGCCGCGCCGGCCGCCGGTGCGGAAGGCCCGGCGGTCTACCGCGCCGCGCACCCGGAGGCCGTCAGCACGGAGGATCCGACAGCCCCTGTTTCACGTGAAACATCGCCTCTTCCTGACCGCCCGGCAGGGCGCTCCCGCGCGGCCACCGGACCAGGGCGCAAGGATTCCCGGCAGGGGCGGCGCCGCGGGCGGTTCGTGTTCGGTGCCGTCCTCACAGCCGCCGTACTGGGCGCCGGCGGCCTGGTCGTGAGCTCGCTCCACGACAACTCCGGACAGCCCTCGGCCCAGGGCACTCCGACCGCCTCCGCGGGCACCTTCTCCGGTGACAGCGTGCAGAACCAGGTCCGCTCCCTCCTCACCACCGGCAAGACGCTGCCGCAGGGCAGTGACCGGCCCGGGCAGCGCGCCGAGGGCGGGACGGACTCGCCGGGCTCCACCGAGGGCCCCAGCACCCTGGTACAGACCGCTGTTCCGGTCCCTGACTGTGTCCGGCAGGCGCTCCACCAGAGCACTGACGTCCTCGGCGCCAAGACGGGCACCTACGCCGGGAAGGCCGCCTATCTCGTCGTCGTGGCCGACGCCCAGGACAGCAGGCGAATCACGGCCTATGTGGTCGACGCGGCCTGCGTGCGGCGGCAGACTCCGCCAGCCGGAACGGTCCTGCTGAAGCAGTCCCTCGCACGCCCCTGAGTTTCCGCGCGAACACTCCTGCGGCCGTCCCCGGCCGCGTGTGCCCAGACACACCGGGAATGCGGGCCCCGTAGGATCCGTTGGGTGGGGTGAGAGTCCCGAAAGGGGCTCTCACCCGGTCGACTGACGCAGACCAGAGACGAGGAATTTAGCCGTGAGCGACGTCCGTAACGTGATCATCATCGGCTCCGGGCCCGCAGGCTACACGGCGGCGCTCTACACCGCCCGTGCGTCGCTGAAGCCCCTGGTGTTCGAAGGCGCCGTCACCGCGGGTGGCGCGCTGATGAACACCACCGAGGTGGAGAACTTCCCGGGCTTCCGCGACGGCATCATGGGTCCGGATCTCATGGACAGCATGCGGGCCCAGGCCGAGCGCTTCGGTGCCGAGCTGGTGCCGGACGACATCGTCTCCGTCGACCTGACCGGTGAGATCAAGACCGTCACCGACACCGCGGGCACCGTCCACCGCGCGAAGGCCGTCATCGTCACCACCGGCTCCCAGCACCGCAAGCTGGGCCTGCCGAACGAGGACGCGCTCTCCGGTCGGGGCGTCTCCTGGTGTGCCACCTGTGACGGGTTCTTCTTCAAGGACCAGGACATCGCCGTGATCGGCGGTGGCGACACCGCGATGGAGGAAGCCACCTTCCTCTCGCGGTTCGCCAAGTCGGTGACCATCGTCCACCGCCGGGACACCCTGCGCGCCTCCAAGGCGATGCAGGAGCGCGCCTTCGGCGACCCGAAGATCAAGTTCGTCTGGGACAGCGAGGTCGCCGAGATCCAGGGCGACCCGAAGCTCTCCGGTCTGAAGCTGCGCAACCTCAAGACCGGCGAGCTGTCCGAGCTGCCCGTGACGGGTCTGTTCATCGCGATCGGTCACGACCCGCGCACGGAGTTGTTCAAGGGCCAGCTGGACCTGGACGAGGAGGGCTACCTGAAGGTCGCCGCCCCGTCCACCCGCACCAACCTGACCGGTGTCTTCGCCGCTGGTGACGTGGTCGACCACACCTACCGTCAGGCGATCACCGCGGCCGGCACCGGCTGCTCCGCCGCCCTGGACGCCGAGCGGTTCCTCGCCGCCCTCGCGGACGAGGACCAGGCGGAGCCCGAGAAGACCGCTGTCTGACCCTCCCCTTTCCCCACCCCACCGCACGCACGGTAAGGAGCCCTCCGTGGCCGGCAATCTGAAGACTGTGACCGACGACTCCTTCGACCAGGACGTCCTCAAGAGCGACAAGCCCGTTCTGGTGGACTTCTGGGCAGCCTGGTGCGGCCCGTGCCGCCAGATCGCCCCGTCCCTGGAGGCGATCGCCGCCGAGTACGGCGACAAGATCGAAATCGTCAAGCTGAACATCGACGAGAACCCGGGCACGGCCGCCAAGTACGGCGTCATGTCCATCCCGACTCTGAACGTCTACCAGGGCGGCGAGGTCGCCAAGACCATCGTGGGCGCCAAGCCCAAGGCGGCGCTCATCCGCGACCTCGAAGAGTTCATCACCAAGTGATGTTCCACGTGGAACACGAAGGGGCCAACCCGCTCGGGTTGGCCCCTTCGCTGTGACGGCTTCGCGTGGGCGTCTCACAACGGCCGGAGCGCGGGCTCCTTCTGGACCGCTCCCAGGAGCCGGTCGAGCGCCATCTCCACGTCTTCCTTCCACGAGAGCGTGGACCGCAGCTCCAGCCGGAGCCGGGGGTGCACGGGGTGCTGACGGACCGTCTTGAAGCCCACGGCCAGCAGATGATCGGCGGGCAGCAGACAGGCGGGCTGCTCCCACCGGGCGTCGCCGAACGCCTCGATCGCCTTGAAGCCCCGGCGCAGCAGATCCTTGGCGACCGTCTGCACCAGTACCCGGCCCAGTCCCTGCCCCTGGTAGCCGGGCAGGACCAGCCCGGTCATCAGTTGGACGGCATCCGGCGAGACCGGGCTCGTGGGAAAGGCCGTGGAGCGCGGCACATAGGCCGGCGGGGCGTAGAGCACGAAGCCCGCCGGCACGTCGTCGACGTACACCACCCGGCCGCACGATCCCCAGTCCAGCAGGACGGCGGAGATCCAGGCTTCCTTCTCCAGCGCGGTGGTGCCCGCCTTCAGCGCCGCTTCGCCGCTGACGGGATCCAGTTCCCAGAAGACACAGGAGCGACAGCGGTGGGGAAGATCCTCAAGGTTGTCCAGAGTGAGCGGCACGAGCCGACGCCCCATGAAGGCTGATCCTCGCTTCCTTCGCCCGCCGCATCACCTGCGGCTGCCGGCTGCTGTCCGGTGGATGGGCCCTACTGATCGCATCGTATCCACGATCGGATTCACTCGATACCGTCTCAAAGCAAAGAGCGGGCCGTGTCCGGTACCCATCGGACACGGCCCGCTCCACTGGCTCACCAGGCGCGACGGCGCCGGGGATCAGTCCTGCGTCTCCTCGCCGTCACCGTCGTGAAGGCTGTGCTGGAGGGCCAGCTTCTCGCCGGGGGCGAAGGCGCCGAGGATCCTCTCCAGGTCGTCCGCGGAGGCGAACTCGACGGTGATCTTGCCCTTCTTCTGGCCCAGCTCGACCTTCACCCGGGTCTCGAAACGGTCCGACAGCCGGGTGGCCAGGTCGTTCAGTGCCGGAGAGGGTACGGAGCCGGCCCGCGGCCCCCGGGCGCGCGAAGCCTTCTGCGGCCGCGAGCCCATCAGCGTCACAATCTCTTCCACGGACCGCACCGAGAGGCCCTCGGCCACGATCCGGTGGGCCAGCCGGTCCTGCTCCTCCGAGTCGTCCACGGCCAGCAGCGCCCGGGCATGGCCGGCCGAGAGCACCCCGGCGGCCACCCGCTTCTGCACGGTCGGGGACAGCTTCAGCAGACGCAGCGTGTTGGACACCTGCGGGCGGGACCGCCCGATCCGGTCGGCCAGCTGGTCGTGCGTGCAGTTGAAGTCCTTCAGCAGCTGGTCGTACGCGGCCGCTTCCTCGATCGGGTTGAGCTGCGCCCGGTGCAGGTTCTCCAGCAGTGCGTCCAGGAGGAGCTTCTCGTCCTCCGTGGCCCGCACGATGGCCGGGATGGCCTCCAGGCCGGCCTTGCGGCACGCCCGCCAGCGCCGCTCGCCCATGATCAGCTCATAGCTGCCGGGACCCAGCTGCCGCACCACGACGGGCTGGAGCAGACCGACCTCCTTGATGGAGGTGACCAGTTCCTGTAGCGCGTCCTCGTCGAAGATCTCACGCGGCTGGCGCGGGTTCGGCGTGATGGCGTCCAGCGGGATCTCGGCGAAGTGGGCTCCCACCGGAGGCGCGGGCGCCTCGGCGGCCGAGCCCGCCGGAGCCGGCTCGGATTCCTGGGCGACCGGCGGCAGCGTGGCCACCTTCGCCGCGGCCACTCCGCGGTCGCTCGTCAGCACCGGGACAGCCGCGGGAGAGCGGGACGCTCCGCCTCCGATCGTCGCCGGGGCCGAAGCCGAGGCCTTCTCCGTCGGGGCCGGGGGAATCAGTGCGCCGAGACCACGACCCAGCCCCCTCCGTCGCTCACTCACTGGATCCCCTCCACCATGCTCGGGTCGTTCTGTGCGCCGATATGGGCCTGGCTCGCGTCATAGCTGATGCCGACACCCCTCAGCGCGATTTCTCGGGCCGCCTCGAGATACGAGAGGGCACCGCTAGATCCTGGATCGTAAGTCAGCACCGTCTGCCCATAACTCGGCGCCTCCGAGATACGGACCGAGCGGGGAATGCTCGTCCGCAGCACCTCGTCGCCGAAGTGGCTGCGCACCTCTTCCGCGACCTGGGACGCGAGGCGCGTCCGGCCGTCGTACATGGTGAGCAGGATGGTCGACACATGCAGGGTGGGATTCAGGTGCCCGCGCACCAGGTCCACATTGCGGAGCAGCTGACCGAGGCCCTCCAGCGCGTAGTACTCACACTGGATCGGGATGAGCACTTCGGCGCCGGCGACGAGCGCGTTGACCGTCAGCAGGCCGAGCGAGGGCGGGCAGTCGATGAGGATGTAGTCCAACGGCTGCTCATACGCCTGGATGGCCCGCTGCAGCCGGCTCTCCCGGGCCACCAGCGACACCAGCTCGATCTCCGCACCGGCGAGATCGATGGTGGCCGGGGCGCAGAAGAGGCCCTCCACATCCGCGACGGGCTGGACGACCCCGGCGAGAGGCTTGCTCTCCACCAGGACGTCATAGATGGAGGGGACCTCGGCGTGGTGATCGATCCCGAGGGCCGTGGACGCGTTGCCCTGCGGGTCGAGGTCGATCACCAGGACGCGGCCACCGTGCAGAGCCAGCGAGGCGGCAAGGTTGACGGTCGTCGTCGTCTTGCCCACGCCGCCCTTCTGGTTGGCGACCACGATGATTCTGGTCTGTTCGGGTCGCGGCAGCCCTTCGCCGGCGCGGCCGATAGCCTCCACCGCCAGCTGGGCCGCACGACCGATGGGAGTGTCGTCCATCGGGGGTGGTGTTTCACGTGAAACATCCACCCCCATCGACTCGGTACGGGGACCGGGGACCGGATCGGTCATCGGTCCCGCGGTGTTGGCGTCGGACCGCAAGGATTCACTCTCCTCGACTTCAGGCTCGCGATGAACAGAGCCTCCCATGTCTTCAGGGTCGTGAACCAGTGAGGCCTGGTGTTCTGTGGAGAAATCCACCTCTGTGGACAACTCCGTCCCCCCGGAACGGGACGGAGCCGACGAAGGAACTGGATCATCCTCCCGGAGTCCACCGAGAGGCTTCCGGTCGCGAGGTTCGGCCGCGGCGCGGCCGCGACTGATGATGCCGTGCAGCAGTGAGCGACGTTTCACGTGAAACACGATGCACAGCGTCGGCAACGGGACCCCCGCGACACTCCGCCCGACATACGTGGCGCAGCTTGGGTGGAGTACGCCCCGTCGTCAGGATGGGTCAGTGCCGCCCGTCCCCCAGGGTCAGCGACGGCGACGGACGCGACCGGTACGGGCCGCCTTGGCGCGCTTCGCGGCGAAGCGCACCCCACCCGGGCTCTCTCCGACCTCGACCCGCACCACGGTCGACAGGGGATCCACCACGCCCTCACCCACGTGGAGGATGGACGTCTCGACCGCGCCCAGCTTGCTCAGCGCGGACGCAGCGGCCTTCAGCTCCTCCTCGGCGGTGTCGCCCTTGAGCGCGAGCATCTCGCCGTACGGGCGCAGCAGCGGGATACCCCAGGCAGCCAGACGGTCCAGCGGGGCCACGGCCCGTGCCGTCACCACATGCACCGGCGGCAGCTTGCCCAGGACCTCCTCGGCACGGCCGCGGACCACGGTGACATGGTCCAGGCCGAGCAGTTCGACGACCTCGGTGAGGAAGTTGGTGCGCCGCAGCAGCGGCTCCAGCAGGGTGATGTTCAGATCGTCGCGGACCAGGGCCAACGGGATGCCCGGCAGTCCGGCACCGGAGCCGACATCGCAGACCGTCACTCCCTCCGGAACGGCCTCGGAGAGCACCGCGCAGTTCAGCAGGTGCCGCTCCCACAGGCGGGGCACTTCCCGCGGGCCGATCAGGCCGCGCTGCACGCCCGCCTCGGCGAGAAGTTCCGCATAGCGGACCGCATCGGCGAAGCGATCACCAAACACTTCCCGCGCCTGCTCGGGCGCGGGGGGAAGCTCCGCTGCCTCCGTCACGGGGACCGTCCTTCCGTACCGCGCCGGTGCTTCGCGCACCGGCCATCAGAACTACCAGGCTGACAAAGTTCGGCCCCGCCTGCTCAACAGACGGGGCCGGTGGAATCGAGGCCGATCAGGCGGGCAGCACGACGACGAAGCGCTCCGGCTCCTCGCCCTCGGACTCGCTGCGCAGTCCAGCGGCCTTGACCGCGTCGTGCACGACCTTGCGCTCGAACGGGGTCATCGGCTTGAGCTTCACGGGCTCGCCGGTGCTCTTCACGTCGGCGGCGGCCTTGGCACCCAGCTCGGACAGCTCGGACCGCTTGTTGGCACGGTATTCCGCGATGTCGAGCATCAGCCGGCTGCGGTCACCGGTCTCCCGGTGCACGGCCAGACGCGTCAGCTCCTGCAGCGCCTCCAGCACCTCGCCGTCCCGGCCGACCAGCTTCTGCAGGTCACGGCTGCCGGTGTCGCTGACGATCGACACGGAGGCGCGGTCGGCTTCGACGTCCATGTCGATGTCGCCGTCGAGATCGGCGATGTCCAGCAGACCTTCCAGGTAGTCCGCCGCGATCTCGCCCTCCTGCTCCAGGCGGGTGAGGGTGTCTGCGCCCTCGGCAGCGGCAGAGGTGGTGCCTTCCGTCACGGGATGGGCTCCTTCTTACTTCTTGGACGGGGACTTGGGCCGCTGCGGGCCACCCTTGCGCTGGCCGGACTGGGCCTTGCTGCGGGTGCCGGAGCCGGGCTTCTGGGGCTGCTTGGCAGCCGCGGGCTTGGCGTCCCGCGGCTCGTCGGTCTTCTCCAGCGACAGGGAGTCATCCGTCCGGGTCACCCCGGACTGCCGCTGGGACTTGGACTGACGCTTGGGCTGCTGGCGCCGGGGAGCGGCGACGGCGGCCGTGTCGGTGCCGGTGACCTCACCGTCCTCGGTCTGCGCCGCGGCCTGGACCACGCTCTTGGTCACGGAGCCGTCGGGCTGGGCGGCGAGGCCGGCCTTGTTCAGCGCGTTGATGAACTTGCGCTCGAACTCGTTGCGGTCGCGGCCCTTGGCGACGATCGCCTTGACGATGGTCTTCTCGCTGCGCCGGCGGATCTTGCCGTGCTGCGTGACGTGCTTCGTCAGCCGGTCCAGGTAGGCGGCCTGGGCCTTGGAACCCGGGGTCGGGTTGTTGTGGATGACGTACATCTGCTGGCCCATGGTCCACACGTTGGTGGTCAGCCAGTAGACGAGGACACCGACCGGGAAGTTGATGCCGAAGAAGGCGAACATCAGCGGGAAGACGTACATCAGCATCTTCTGCTGCTGCATGAACGGCGTCTTCACCGTGGTGTCGACGTTCTTCGTCATCAGCTGGCGCTGCGTGTAGAACTGCGACGCCGACATCATGACGATCATGATCACGGTCACGACGCGGACGTCGGTGACCGAGGCGCCCAGCGCGTGGATCGTGCTGGAGCCGTCCTTGAACTTGGCGGCGAGCGGGGCCCCGAAGATGTGTGCGTTACGGGCACTGGACAGCAGCGACTCGTTGATGACACCGATGGTGTCGCCCGAGGCGATGCCGTTGAGCACGTGGTACAGGGCGAAGAAGAACGGGGACTGCGCCAGGATGGGAAGGCACGAGGAGAGCGGGTTGGTGCCCGACTCCTTGTACAGCTTCATCATCTCTTCGGACTGACGCTGCTTGTCGTTCTTGTAGCGCTCCTGGATCTTCTTCATCTCGGGCTGGAGCGTCTGCATGGCCCGGGTCGCCTTGATCTGCTTCACGAAGAGCGGGATCAGGCAGATGCGGATCAGGACCACCAGGGACACGATGGACAGGCCCCAGGCCCACCCGGTGTCAGGCCCGAAGATCGCTCCGTACACCCTGTGGAACTGGACGATGACCCAGGAGACGGGCCAGGTGATGAAACTGAAGAGGCTGGCAATCGTGTCCACTAATCATGCTCCTTGGGCATGGGACGAGGTCTCTGCGGCCGGGCTCGAAGGAGACTCGCGATGAAGCTCCGTCTCGGTGGCCGGTTCGGCGGCGGAGGGCCCCGCCTTGCGTGCGCGCCACGCGTTGCGCAGCATTTCGTGCCACCGCGGGCGCTTGCGCGGCGGAACATGGTCCACACCACCCAGCGACCACGGATTACACCGGAGGATGCGCCAGGCGGTGAGTGCCGTTCCCTTGATCGCACCGTGCCGGTCGATGGCCGTGTAGCCGTAGTGAGAACACGACGGGTAGTACTTGCACACCGGCCCCAGCAGCGGACTGATCGTCCACTGGTACAGCTTGATCAGAGCCAGCAGCGGGTACTTCATCGCGTGCCCCCTCCCAGCAGCCGCTGGAGAGCGGCGTCCAGGTCTCGGGCCAGCTGTGCGTGGTCTGCGTCGCCCGCTCCGGGCAGCGCTCGTACGACTACCAGGCTACCGGGGGGGAACAGGGCGACTCGGTCACGCATCAGATGACGCAGTCTGCGCTTCACCGTGTTGCGCACGACCGCGCCACCCACGGCCTTGCTGACGACGAAACCCGCACGCGTCGGGGGAGCGCTCTCCCCTGGCGCGTGCGGGTCCGTGGCACCGCTACGAAGGTGGACGACGAGCGTCGGGCGACCGGCCCGGCGCCCTCGTCGTACCGCGGTCGCGAAGTCCTCGCGCCGCCTCAGCCGGTTCTCGGTGGGCAGCACGATGTCATGACCTGACCGGGATCAGGCGGACAGACGGGCGCGACCCTTGCTACGGCGGGACGCGAGGATCGCGCGGCCGGCACGGGTGCGCATACGCAGCCGGAAGCCGTGGGTCTTCGCGCGACGACGGTTGTTCGGCTGGAAGGTGCGCTTGCTCACTCGGGGGCTCCAGAAGAATCAGTAGTGGCGGGGTGCCGTCCTGGCTGTCACCGTGCGCCCACGAGTAGCTCGCTTCACGCCCGAGTGCACCGCTTCCCGATCACCTGACGTGATCTGTGCCCATCGGAGGCAGGCGGCAGCAGCCATCGACAACTCGACCTGGTTACGGTACGCGGGACTGCGCCATTCGGTCAAACCGGGGGTCGACGAGAGACACTATCCACAGGCTGGGGACAACGACTTGAACCCTACCCGCCGCGCTGACTACCGTGGCTGAACTCCGATTCGTTCCTTATCCCCGCCCGATCCGATTTTGATCCCGACCCGTCCCCGAACCACACGTTCGTGGGACCTGTGAGAGAGCGTGCCCTGTGGCTGACGTACCTGCCGATCTTGCCGCAGTGTGGCCACGAGTGCTGGAGCAGCTCCTCGGCGAGGGCCGCGGACAGGGCGTGGAGTCCAAGGACGAGCACTGGATCCGGCGCTGCCAGCCGCTCGCGCTGGTCGCGGACACCGCCCTCCTCGCGGTGCCGAACGAATTCGCGAAGGGCGTACTGGAGGGCCGGCTCGCGCCGGTCGTCAGCGAGACCCTGAGCCGTGAGTGCGGCCGTCCCATCCGGATCGCGATCACCGTGGACGACTCGGCGGGCGAACCGCCGGCGCCCCCCGCCCAGCAGCCGCAGCCGCGCTACGAGGAACCGGAGCTGCCCTCGGGGCCGTACGAGGGCTACGGCCGCCACCGCGGCGACCAGCACCCGGGCCCCGACCCGCGGTCCGATCAGCATCCGTCCGGCCGCCCGGACCAGCTCCCCACCGTGCGCCCGGTCTACCCGTCCGAGTACCAGCGCCCCGAGCCCGGCGCCTGGCCGCGCCACGGGCACGAGGAGTACGGCTGGCAGCAGCCCCGGCTCGGCTTCCCCGAGCGGGACCCGTACGCCTCGCCGTCCTCCCAGGACGGCTACGGCTCCGGCGAGGACGCGTACGGCTCGCCCCGGGACTACCGCCCGAAGGGCGCGGACCGGCAGCCGTACGAGCAGCAGCGCGGGGACTACGAGCCGTCCCGCCAGGACTACGACTCCGGGCGCGGCGAGTACGACCAGCGCGACCCGGTCCGCCGTGAGCTGCCCGACCCGGCGGCGCACCGCGGCACCGGCCGCCCGGACGTGTCCGCCGGCGGCGCCCCCGGTCCACCGGCCGCACAGCCGGCGCAAGCGCCGGGCGCCGGGGAGCCGACCGCGCGGCTGAACCCCAAGTACCTGTTCGACACGTTCGTCATCGGCGCCTCCAACCGGTTCGCGCACGCGGCGGCGGTCGCGGTCGCCGAGGCGCCGGCCAAGGCGTACAACCCGCTGTTCATCTACGGGGAGTCCGGGCTCGGCAAGACCCACCTGCTGCACGCCATCGGGCACTACGCGCGCAGCCTCTACCCGGGCACGCGGGTGCGGTACGTCAGCTCGGAGGAGTTCACCAACGAGTTCATCAACTCCATCCGCGACGGCAAGGGCGACAGCTTCCGCAAGCGCTACCGGGAGATGGACATCCTGCTCGTCGACGACATCCAGTTCCTCGCGGACAAGGAGTCGACGCAGGAGGAGTTCTTCCACACCTTCAACACGCTCCACAACGCCAACAAGCAGATCGTGCTCTCCAGCGACCGGCCGCCCAAGCAGCTCGTCACCCTGGAGGACCGGCTGCGGAACCGGTTCGAGTGGGGGCTGATCACCGACGTCCAGCCTCCCGAGCTGGAGACGCGGATCGCGATCCTGCGCAAGAAGGCGGTCCAGGAGCAGCTGAACGCCCCGCCGGAGGTGCTGGAGTTCATCGCCTCGCGGATCTCGCGGAACATCCGTGAGCTGGAGGGCGCGCTGATCCGGGTGACGGCGTTCGCCTCGCTCAACCGGCAGCCGGTGGACCTGGGCCTGACCGAGATCGTCCTGAAGGACCTGATCCCCGGCGGCGAGGACAGCGCGCCGGAGATCACGGCCACGGCGATCATGGGCGCCACGGCGGACTACTTCGGGCTGACGGTGGAGGACCTGTGCGGCACCTCGCGCGGGCGCGCGCTGGTGACCGCGCGGCAGATCGCCATGTACCTGTGCCGCGAGCTGACGGATCTGTCGCTGCCGAAGATCGGCGCGCAGTTCGGCGGCCGTGACCACACCACCGTGATGCACGCCGACCGCAAGATCCGCGCGCTGATGGCCGAGCGGCGCTCGATCTACAACCAGGTCACCGAGCTGACCAACCGCATCAAGAACGGCTGAGACCGGCCGCAGACCGGTACGGAGGGCGTCCTCGGGATCCACGCGGTCCCGCGGGCGCCTTCTCGCGTCAGGGAGGCCCGCACGAACGCGTCGCCTCACGGACGGCCCCTGCCCCGCTCGGTGGCCGGCGCCGCCGTCGCGGTCGTCCACTGCCCTGCCTCGGTGCCCGGCGCCGCCGTCGCGGACGGCCGCTGACGCGCTCGGCGCCCTGCCACGCCCGGTGCCCCTGGCCCGCCAGGTCCCCCTGGCCGGCGTTCCCGCCGTCGCCGCCTGGGGTCCTACCCCGGGCCGGCCGGGCCCCGCTCGGCCCCCACAGGCCCCACCGCGCCCCCAGCCGAACGCCCGCCCGGCCCTCGCCCAGCCACGCCCCGTCTCACCCGGCCTCGCCCCACCCCGTTCAGCCCCATCCGGACCTCGTCCGGCCCCCATCCGGCCCCCCTCCACCCCGCGCAAGCCCGTTCCGGGCCGTCCGGGCCGGCTTCCGGTGGCTTCGGACGGGCCGGGGACCGTTCCTCGGTCGTCACCTGGTGTTCGATTACCTGCCGGGTTACGGCCTTCCTCCACAGATTCGGTGACTTTCTTCCGTCCACACCCTGGGGACTGCCGAGTTGTCCAGAACGCTGTCCACAGGAAGGCTGGGGCCAAGACGTCCGCCCAGCTCAGCACCCTGTGGAATCGTGGACAAACGATCTCCACAGGGTGTGGATAACCCTCGGGCCCGCGAACGAGGGCCGAGGTTGTCCACGGCTACCCCACAGGCTGGGGACGGTTGTCCCCAGCAGAACCGGGCTTCTCCACATCGCTGTCCACTGTTCGGCAACCCGACGCACCCGCTCACCGCGTCGAGTGAAAGGCGTCACAGGAAGCTGCCGGATTGGGCTGTGGGAAACCTGGGTATTCCTGGGGACGCAGCTGGGGAGAACTGCCCTCAGCCTGTGGGCGCTGTGTGCAGAACTTTCTGTTCTCCACAGAAGGGCCTGGTTGTCCACCGCCTCCGTACACAGGGTCGGTGGATAAAATTCCTGCGCTGAGCTGGGCAAACGTGGTTATCCACGGTATCCACAGGCCCTACTACTACTCCCGACTAGAGAGAGTTCGGCGACCGTTTCGAAGCGGGGGCTGTGCACAACTCGCTGTCTCGGGCCCGGCTGCCCCTCGGCCCGACTTGACCCCGACGGGCGCCTACTGTCAGTGCCGTGCGTCAGACTGGTCCCCGGTGTCCTGCCCGTCGCAGTGGGCGGTGACACCGAGTCGGAGGACTCAGTAGCAACAGCAGGAGGCGGCTTACGGTGAAGATCCGGGTGGAACGCGACGTACTCGCGGAGGCAGTGGCCTGGGCGGCACGCAGCCTCCCGGCCCGTCCGCCGGCGCCTGTCCTCGCCGGCCTGCTGCTGAAGGCCGAGGACGGCCAGCTGAGCCTGTCCAGCTTCGACTACGAGGTCTCCGCCCGGGTGAGCGTCGAGGCGGAGGTCGAGGAGGAGGGCACCGTCCTGGTGTCCGGCCGGCTGCTCGCCGACATCTCCCGTGCCCTGCCCAACCGGCCGGTGGAGATCTCCACAGACGGTGTACGGGCGACCGTGGTCTGCGGCTCCTCCCGCTTCACCCTCCACACCCTGCCGGTGGAGGAGTACCCGGCGCTGCCGCAGATGCCGAACGCGACCGGCACCGTGCCCGGTGAGGTCTTCGCCGCGGCCGTCGCCCAGGTGGCCATCGCCGCCGGCCGGGACGACACCCTGCCGGTGCTCACCGGTGTGCGGATCGAGATCGAGGGCGACACCGTCACCCTGGCCTCCACCGACCGCTACCGCTTCGCGGTCCGCGAGTTCCTGTGGAAGCCGGAGAACCCGGACGCCTCCGCCGTCGCCCTGGTGCCGGCCAAGACGCTGCTGGACACCGCCAAGGCGCTGGGCGCCGGGGACACCGTCACGCTGGCGCTGGCCGGGGCCGGTGCCGGTGAGGGCCTGATCGGCTTCGAGGGCGCCGGGCGGCGGACGACCACCCGCCTGCTCGAAGGCGACCTGCCGAAGTACCGCACGCTGTTCCCGACCGAGTTCAACTCCGTCGCCGTGATCGAGACGGCGCCGTTCGTGGAGGCGGTCAAGCGTGTGGCCCTGGTCGCCGAGCGGAACACCCCGGTGCGGCTGAGCTTCGAGCAGGGCGTGCTGATCCTGGAGGCCGGCTCCAGCGACGACGCACAGGCTGTGGAAAGGGTCGACGCGCAGTTGGAGGGCGACGACATCTCGATCGCCTTCAACCCGACGTTCCTGCTGGACGGCCTGAGCGCGATCGACTCGCCGGTGGCGCAGCTGTCGTTCACCACGTCCACGAAGCCGGCGCTGCTGAGCGGCAGGCCCGCGGTGGACGCGGAGGCCGACGACGCGTACAAGTACCTGATCATGCCGGTGCGGCTCAGCGGCTGACCGTCGTCCACAGGGTGTGCACGGGCCGGGCGTCCGGTGTGGATGCCCGGCACCGGGCCGGGAGCACGTGGGTCTCCGCAGGTGAGCGGCTATGCCCACAGCTGTGCATGAGCGTCCGGGTTTAGGCTCGGCTCGGCACCTCGGTGCCTTCCACGCCACACAGCGACCTAAGGAACACAACTGATGGAGCTCGGTCTCGTCGGCCTCGGCAAGATGGGCGGCAACATGCGCGAGCGGATCCGCCGCGCGGGCCACACCGTCATCGGATACGACCGCAACGCGGACCTCGCGGACGTCGACAGCCTGGAAGAGCTGGTGAGCAAGCTCAGCGGCCCGCGGGTGGTCTGGGTGATGGTCCCGGCCGGCGAGGCCACCCAGTCGACCGTGGACCGGCTGGCCGAGCTGCTGGAGCCCGGCGACGTGGTCGTGGACGGCGGCAACTCCCGCTGGACCGACGACGAGCGGCACGCCGAGGAACTGGCCGCCAAGGGCATAGGCTTCGTCGACTGCGGTGTCTCCGGTGGCGTCTGGGGGCTGGAGAACGGGTACGCGCTGATGTACGGCGGCGACGCCGAGCACGTCGCCAAGGTGCAGCCGGTGTTCGACGCGCTGAAGCCGGAGGGCGACTTCGGCGCGGTGCACGCGGGCAAGGTCGGTGCGGGCCACTTCGCCAAGATGGTCCACAACGGCATCGAGTACGCGATGATGCAGGCCTACGCCGAGGGCTGGGAGCTGCTGGAGAAGGTCGACTCCGTCACGGACGTCCGTGAGGTCTTCCGCTCCTGGCAGGAGGGCACGGTCATCCGCTCCTGGCTGCTGGACCTCGCGGTCAACGCGCTGGACGAGGACGAGCACCTGGACGGTCTGCGCGGTTACGCGCAGGACTCCGGCGAGGGACGCTGGACCGTGGAGGCCGCCATCGACAACGCGGTGCCGCTGCCGGCGATCACCGCGTCGCTGTTCGCGCGGTTCGCCTCCCGCCAGGAGGACTCGCCGCAGATGAAGATGATCGCCGCGCTGCGCAACCAGTTCGGCGGCCACGCCGTAGAGAAGAAGTAAGCCGCAGCAGGAGCAGGGAGGTCGGCGGGACGACCATGCACGTCACGCATCTTTCGCTGGCCGACTTCCGCTCGTACGCCCGGGCCGAGGTCCCGCTCGACCCGGGCGTCACCGCCTTCGTCGGCCCCAACGGGCAGGGCAAGACCAACCTCGTGGAGGCGGTCGGCTATCTGGCGACGCTCGGCAGCCACCGGGTCGCCTCGGACGCGCCCCTGGTCCGCATGGGCGCCGAGCGGGCGATCGTCCGGGCGCAGGTCCGCCAGGGCGACCGGCAGCAGCTGATCGAGCTGGAGCTGAACCCGGGCAAGGCCAACCGGGCCCGGATCAACCGGTCCTCGCAGGTCAGGCCGCGCGATGTGCTGGGCATCGTACGGACCGTGCTGTTCGCGCCCGAGGACCTCGCCCTGGTGAAGGGGGATCCCGGGGAGCGGCGGCGGTTCCTGGACGAGCTGGTCACCGCGCGCTCGCCGCGCATGGCGGGCGTGCGCTCCGACTACGAGCGGGTGCTCAAGCAGCGCAACACCCTGCTGAAGACCGCCGCCCTCGCGCGCCGGCACGGCGGGCGGTCCATGGATCTGTCCACGCTCGACGTGTGGGACCAGCATCTGGCGCGCGCGGGCGCCGAACTGCTCGTCCAGCGGCTGGATCTCATCGCCGCGCTGGGTCCGCTGGCCGACAAGGCGTACGAGCAGCTCGCTCCCGGCGGCGGTCCGGTGGCGCTGGAGTACCGGTCGTCGGCGCCGGGCGAGGCCCACACGCGCGAGGAGTTGTACGAGCAGCTGAGGGCGGCGCTCGCCCAGGTGCGCAAGCAGGAGATCGAGCGGGGCGTCACGCTGGCCGGCCCCCACCGGGACGACCTGGTCCTCAAGCTGGGTGAGCTGCCCGCGAAGGGCTACGCCTCGCACGGCGAGTCCTGGTCCTACGCCCTCGCCCTGCGGCTGGCCTCGTACGACCTGCTGCGCGCCGAGGGCAACGAGCCGGTGCTGATCCTGGACGACGTCTTCGCCGAGCTGGACGCCCGCCGCCGGGAGCGGCTGGCGGAGCTGGTCGCGCCCGGCGAGCAGGTGCTGGTCACCGCCGCCGTGGACGACGACGTGCCCCAGGTGCTGGCCGGCGTCCGGTACGCGGTGGCCGGCGGGACGGTGGAGCGCGTATGAGCACCGGCGAACCCGCACCCGACGCCCCGGACGTCCGCAGCACCCCGGCGGCGCCCAAGGCGCCGGCCGCCCGGGGCGCGAAGGAGCCCTCCGGTGTCGACCTCGCGCGCGTGGCGTTGCGCGCCGCGAAGGAGCAGGCACGCGCGCGCGGGGACGCGGCGCGCCAGCGCAAGCAGGTGCGGCGCGGTGCCGGGCTGCGGTCCGGGGCGCGCGCCGACGGCCGCGATCCGATGGCGCTGGGCTCGGCGATCAACCGGCTGATCACCGAGCGCGGCTGGGAGACGCCGGCCGCGGTGGGCGGTGTGATGGGCCGCTGGCCGCAGATCGTCGGCGAGGACCTGGCCAAGCACTGCGTGCCGCAGCGGTACGACGAGGACGAGCGCGTGCTGACCGTCGGCTGCGACTCGACGGCCTGGGCGACCCAGCTGCGGGTGCTCGCCCCGGCGCTGGTGGCCCGGCTCAACGAGGACCTCGGGCACGGCAGCGTACGGGTGATCAAGGTGCTCAACCCGGGCGGTCCGCCCCGGCGCTACGGCCCGCTGCGGGCCCCGGGGAGCACCGGCCCCGGCGATACGTACGGGTGACGTACCTCACGTCCTGCCAGGTGCGCCGGAGGGCCGTCGTAGCCGCGTGCCACCGGTGTGGACCAGGGCCGGACGGGCCCGGGACGGCCTTCTGACCCGCCGGTAGCCAGGGGTTGACGGCCCGAAGCGCTGAGTGCCGCTGTGAGCCCCTTGGGGGCCCCTTCCACATATCGGGACCCGGCGGAGACCGGTTGAGGGCGGCACATGGGAGCCCAGGTGCCCGCAAACCCCCATCGATGTCAGTGCTACCGGTAGACTGGAAGACAATCCCGCCCCCATGTGGGGACCGCCCGGGAAAAGCTGAGCAACGCTGATCAAGGCTTACCAACGCAACATGCCGCAGCCGCTCCGGCAACCTGCCGACGAGCCCGGCTCGTGCTGTGCCAGAAAGGGCGCTTCGTGGCCGATTCCGGCAACCCCAACGAGAACATCCCGTCCACCGACGCCGGCGTGAGCGGCGAGGCCGCCGGGACCCCCGCGGCCTCCGCCTCCTACGACGCCAGTGCCATCACCGTGCTCGAAGGGCTGGACGCGGTCCGCAAGCGGCCCGGCATGTACATCGGCTCCACGGGCGAGCGCGGTCTGCACCACCTGGTGTACGAGGTAGTCGACAACTCGGTCGACGAGGCGCTGGCCGGTTACGCCGACACCATCGACGTGACGATCCTCGCCGACGGCGGCGTGCGCGTCGTCGACAACGGCCGTGGCATCCCGGTGGGCATCGTGCCCTCCGAGGGGAAGCCGGCGCTCGAGGTCGTGCTGACCGTGCTGCACGCGGGTGGCAAGTTCGGCGGCGGCGGGTACGCGGTCTCCGGTGGTCTGCACGGTGTCGGTGTGTCCGTGGTGAACGCGCTGTCCATGAAGGTCGCCGTCGAGGTGAAGACCGACGGGCACCGCTGGACGCAGGACTACAAGATGGGCGTGCCGACGGCCCCGCTGGTCCAGCACGAGGCGACCGAGGAGACCGGGACGTCGGTCACCTTCTGGGCCGACCCGGAGATCTTCGAGACGACCGAGTACTCCTTCGAGACGCTGTCCCGGCGTTTCCAGGAGATGGCGTTCCTCAACAGGGGCCTGACGATCCGGCTCACCGACGAGCGCGAGTCGGCGAAGGCCACCAGCGGCGCGGACGAGGCGGGCGCCGACGAGAAGGCCGAGGTCAAGGCCGTCACGTACCACTACGAGGGCGGCATCGTCGACTTCGTGAAGTACCTCAACTCCCGCAAGGGAGAGGCGGTGCACCCGACGGTCGTCTCGCTGGAGGCCGAGGACAGGGACAAGAGCCTGTCCCTCGAGGTCGCCATGCAGTGGAACAGCGGCTACAGCGAGGGCGTGTACTCCTTCGCGAACATCATCCACACGCACGAGGGCGGCACCCACGAAGAGGGCTTCCGCGCGGCCCTCACCAGCCTGATCAACAAGTACGCGCGCGACAAGAAGCTGCTGCGCGAGAAGGACGACAACCTCACCGGCGACGACATCCGTGAGGGTCTGACCGCGATCATCTCGGTGAAGCTCAGCGAGCCGCAGTTCGAGGGCCAGACGAAGACGAAGCTGGGCAACACGGAGGCCAAGACCTTCGTGCAGCGGGCGGTCTACGAACACCTCAACGACTGGCTGGACCGCAACCCGGTGGAGGCCGCGGACATCGTCCGCAAGGGCATTCAGGCGGCCACCGCGCGCGTGGCGGCCCGCAAGGCGCGCGACCTGACGCGGCGCAAGGGCCTGCTGGAGTCGGCCTCCCTGCCGGGCAAGCTGTCCGACTGCCAGTCGAACGACCCCACCAAGTGCGAGATCTTCATCGTCGAGGGCGACTCCGCCGGCGGCTCGGCCAAATCCGGCCGCAACCCGCAGTACCAGGCGATCCTCCCGATCCGCGGCAAGATCCTGAACGTGGAGAAGGCGCGGATCGACAAGATCCTGCAGAACCAGGAGATCCAGGCGCTGATCTCGGCCTTCGGCACGGGTGTGCACGAGGACTTCGACATCGAGAAGCTCCGCTACCACAAGATCATCCTGATGGCGGACGCCGACGTCGACGGCCAGCACATCAGCACCCTGCTGCTGACCTTCCTGTTCCGCTTCATGCGGCCGCTGGTCGAGGCCGGGCACGTGTACCTGTCCCGCCCTCCGCTGTACAAGATCAAGTGGGGCCGGGACGACGTGGAGTACGCCTACTCGGACCGGGAGCGCGACGCGCTGATCGAGCTGGGCCGCCAGCGCGGCAAGCGGGTCCGCGAGGACTCCATCCAGCGCTTCAAGGGCCTCGGCGAGATGAACGCCGAGGAGCTGCGCGTGACCACCATGGACCAGGAGCACCGGGTCCTCGGCCAGGTCACCCTCGACGACGCCGCCCAGGCCGACGACCTGTTCTCGGTCCTCATGGGCGAGGACGTGGAGGCGCGCCGCCAGTTCATCCAGCGCAACGCCAAGGACGTCCGCTTCCTCGACATCTGAGTCGGTCTCAGCTGACCGCACCAGGAAGGATTCCCACCAGCAATGGCCGACGAGAACACCCCCGTCACCCCGGAAGAGGGCGGCGAAATCGTGATGCGTGTCGAGCCCGTCGGGCTCGAGACGGAGATGCAGCGCTCGTACCTCGACTACGCGATGTCCGTCATCGTCTCCCGCGCGCTGCCCGACGTCCGTGACGGTCTCAAGCCCGTCCACCGGCGGGTGCTGTACGCGATGTACGACGGCGGCTACCGCCCCGAGCGCGGCTTCTACAAGTGCGCCCGTGTGGTCGGCGACGTCATGGGCAACTACCACCCGCACGGCGACTCCTCCATCTACGACGCCCTGGTGCGCCTCGCCCAGCCGTGGTCGATGCGGATGCCGCTGGTGGACTCCAACGGCAACTTCGGCTCCCCGGGCAACGACCCGGCGGCGGCCATGCGCTACACCGAGTGCAAGATGGCGCCGCTGTCGATGGAGATGGTCCGCGACATCGACGAGGAGACCGTCGACTTCACGGACAACTACGACGGCCGTTCCCAGGAGCCGACCGTCCTGCCGGCCCGCTTCCCGAACCTGCTGATCAACGGCTCGGCCGGCATCGCGGTCGGCATGGCCACCAACATCCCGCCGCACAACCTGCGCGAGGTGGCGGCCGGCGCCCAGTGGTACCTGGAGAACCCCGAGGCCTCCCACGAGGAGCTGCTGGACGCGCTCCTGGAGCGCATCAAGGGTCCGGACTTTCCGACCGGTGCGCTGGTGGTCGGCCGCAAGGGCATCGAGGAGGCGTACCGCACCGGGCGCGGCTCCATCACGATGCGCGCGGTGGTCGAGGTCGAGGAGATCCAGAACCGCCAGTGCCTGGTGGTCACCGAGCTGCCGTACCAGGTGAACCCGGACAACCTCGCGCAGAAGATCGCCGACCTGGTGAAGGACGGCAAGATCGGCGGCATCGCGGACGTCCGGGACGAGACCTCGTCGCGTACCGGCCAGCGCCTGGTGATCGTCCTCAAGCGGGACGCGGTCGCCAAGGTCGTGCTGAACAACCTGTACAAGCACACCGACCTGCAGACGAACTTCGGCGCCAACATGCTGGCGTTGGTCGACGGCGTGCCGCGCACCCTTTCGCTGGACGCGTTCATCCGGCACTGGGTGACGCACCAGATCGAGGTCATCGTCCGCCGGACGAAGTTCCGGCTGCGCAAGGCCGAGGAGCGGGCGCACATCCTGCGCGGTCTGCTCAAGGCCCTGGACGCCATCGACGAGGTCATCGCGCTGATCCGGCGCAGCGATACCGTCGACGTCGCGCGCGGCGGCCTGATGGGCCTGCTGGAGATCGACGAGATCCAGGCCAACGCGATCCTGGAGATGCAGCTGCGGCGGCTGGCGGCCCTGGAGCGGCAGAAGATCGTCCAGGAGCACGACGAGCTGCAGGCGAAGATCAACCAGTACAACCAGATCCTCGCCTCGCCGGTCCGCCAGCGCGGGATCGTCAGCGCGGAGCTGACCGCGATCGTCGACAAGTACGGCGACGACCGGCAGACCAAGCTGATCCCGTACGAGGGCGACATGTCCATCGAGGACCTGATCGCCGAGGAGGACATCGTCGTCACCGTCACGCGCGGCGGTTACGTCAAGCGGACGAAGACGGACGACTACCGGGCGCAGAAGCGCGGCGGCAAGGGCGTGCGCGGGGCGAAGCTGAAGGAAGACGACATCGTCGACCACTTCTTCGTCTCCACCACCCACCACTGGCTGCTGTTCTTCACCAACAAGGGCCGGGTGTACCGGGCGAAGGCGTACGAGCTGCCCGACGCCGGCCGGGACGCGCGCGGACAGCACGTGGCGAACCTGCTGGCCTTCCAGCCGGACGAGGCGATCGCCGAGATCCTCGCGATCCGGGACTACGACGCGGCGCCGTACCTGGTCCTGGCCACGAAGGCCGGCCTGGTAAAGAAGACGCCGCTGAAGGATTACGATTCGCCGCGCTCCGGCGGTGTCATCGCGATCAACCTGCGCGAGCGCGAGGACGGCAGCGACGACGAGCTGATCGGCGCGGAACTGGTCTCGGCCGACGACGACCTCCTGCTGGTCAGCAAGAAGGCCCAGTCGATCCGGTTCACCGCCTCGGACGAGTCCCTGCGCCCGATGGGCCGTGCCACCTCCGGTGTCAAGGGGATGAGTTTCCGGGAGAGCGACGAGCTTCTCTCGATGAATGTCGTCCGACCCGGTACGTTCGTGTTCACTGCCACCGACGGTGGGTACGCGAAGCGGACCGCCGTCGACGAGTACCGCGTCCAGGGCCGCGGCGGCCTCGGCATCAAGGCCGCCAAGATCGTGGAGGACCGTGGGTCGCTCGTCGGCGCGCTGATTGTCGAGGAGAACGACGAGATCCTCGCCATCACCCTCTCCGGCGGTGTGATTCGTACGCGAGTCAGCGAGGTCAGGGAGACGGGCCGTGACACGATGGGCGTCCAACTGATCAACCTGGGCAAGCGCGATGCCGTGGTCGGCATCGCACGTAACGCCGAGGCCGGGCGCGAGGCGGAGGAAGTCGACGGCGACGTGGCCGTGGACGAGACCGCCGAGGGTGCCGCGACCGCCGGCACGGACGAGGGTGAGGCACCCTCGGCCGAGTAGCACGAGGAGTGAGTCATCGTGAGCGGAGCCACGGGCGCCGGATCGGCCGGTACCTCCACGGGTACGGAAACGGACGGCGGCGGCCGTGGCTCCGCCGCGCGTACGGCAAGTGCGAGCGACCCGCACACGACGAACCTGAAGCCGGTGAAGGCGTCCGAGAGGGACTCTTCCCGTACGTCTGGATCCCAGGGGGGAACGTTGACGGACACCCGAGGTCCGGCCGCGGCCGGCGAGGCACGGGCGGCGTCGCCGCTGCCCGGCGAGCGGCACCCGGAGCAGCCCGGCGGGCCGTACCACCCGCCGCAGGCCTATCCGGCGCAGGCCCCGGCCGGCGCGGTCCGCAAGCCGCGCACCGGCGTGCGCCAGCCGACGGCGCCGCGGACCCGCAAGGCGCGGCTGCGGGTGGCCAAGGCCGACCCGTGGTCGGTGATGAAGGTCAGCTTCCTGCTCTCCATCGCGTTCGGCATCTGCACGATCGTCGCCTCGGCGGTGCTGTGGATGGTCATGGACGCGATGGGCGTGTTCTCGACGGTCGGCGGCACGATCTCGGAGGCGACCGGCTCGAACGAGGCGAACGGCTTCGACCTCCAGGCGTTCCTGTCCCTGCCGCACGTCCTCACGTTCACGTCGGTCATCGCGGTCATCGACGTGGTCCTGGCCACGGCGCTCGCGACGCTCGGCGCGTTCATCTACAACCTCTCCGCGGGCTTCGTGGGCGGCATCGAGCTGACCCTCGCGGAGGACGAGTGACGGCCCCCGACAACCGATTTTGGGACTGACGGGATCGTGCGCTAACCTTCAGGAGTCAGCGCGCGGGACACACACCGCAAAGCGCGGCGGGGCTATAGCTCAGTTGGTTAGAGCGCATCCCTGATAAGGATGAGGCCACAGGTTCAAATCCTGTTAGCCCCACCAGCGAGAAGAACCCCCAGTCTTAACGACTGGGGGTTCTTGACGTTTATGGGTGACCTCTTCTTCCCGTCGGTATCCCGGTGCCGAAGGGGGCCGGGGAGACGGGAATGCCCGACCGCTGGCGACGGGGGATGCACCAGCGATCGGGCTATGGCCAAGGGTAACAAGGTTGCCGGTGGCGTGGGGCCAAGTCCGGGGGGAATCAAGCAGGTTGGCCGATCATCGACCGCACGGAGGGTCGTAGGAGAGGCGGGGCAGGTACTCGTGCCAGCGCTGTTTCGTCAGGACGCCCCGGGTGACCGCGCAGATGTGGCGGATCGCCGTTCCGGTGTCCAGGTTCCACAGGCGGACCGTGTCCGTGCCGCTGGAGACGCCGAGGACGCGGCTGCCGGGACTGAAGGACAGGAACGTGCCCGTCTTGGCGTTGGGGCTCATCGACTGGCCGACCGGGGTGGCGTCGGCGGGGTCGGCGACGTTCCACAGGCGGACCGTGTTGTCGTTGCCGCCGCTGGCCAGCGTGTGGCCGGCCGCGGCGAACGTCAGGGACGTCACCGCCTCGGTGTGGCCGGTCAGCGGGGCGCCCAGGGCGCTCGCCGCGGCCGGGTCGGTGACGTTCCACAGCCGTACCGTGTCGTCGTCGCTGCCGCTGGCCAGCGTGTCCCCCCGCGGGCTGAAGGCGAGCGTGTTGACCGGCCCGGTGTGCTCGGTGAGCGGCTTGCCGAGCGCCGCGGCGCGCGCCGGGCGGGTGACGTCCCATAGCCGGATCGTGCTGTCCGCGCTGCCGCTGGCCAGCGTGTGCCCGTCCGGGGCGAAGGCGAGGGCGTTGACATAGCCCCGGTGGCCGGTGAGCGGTGTGCCGAGCCGTACGGCGTGCGCGGGATCGGTGACGTCCCACAACTGGATGGTGCGGTCGTCGTAGGCGGTGGCCAGGGTGTGCCCGTCGGGGCTGTAGGCCAGCGCGTCCGGGCCCATGAAACGGGTCCGCAGGATCAGCGGCGGGCCGGCCGCGACCGGGTGGGCGGGGTCGGTGACGTTCCACAGGTGCACCGTGCGGGCGCCGGTGAGGACGGCGAGGACGCGGCCGTCGGGGGAGAACAGCAGCGAGCGCTGGTCGCCGTCGGCCCGCATGAACGGCCTGCCGAGCGGCACGGGCCGGCCGGGCCGGGTCACGTTCCACAGCCGTAGCCTGCCGTCCCGGGCGGCCGTGGCCAGCACCCGGCCGTCCGGCCGGAACGCACCGGTCCGGCCGATCATGTCCGAGGCCGGCACCGACCACAGCCGCACCTTGCCGTCCCCGCTGCCGGTGGCGAGGGTACGGCCGTCCGGGCGGAACCCGAGCGCGTACATCTCCCCGCTGCTGCCCGCGAGCGGCTCGCCGACCTGGGACGGGGACGCCGGGTCGCTGACGTTCCACAGGCTCGCGGTGCTGTCCGCGCTCGCGGCGGCCAGCCGGTCCCCGTCGGGACTGAACGCCACCGACCAGACCGGCCCGGTGTGCCCGGTCAGCGGCGAGCCGGCCGGCGCCGCGCGGCCGGGCACCCGTACGTCCCACAGCCGTATGGTGTCGTCCGCGCTGCCGCTGGCCAGGGTGTGCCCGTCGGGGCTGTAGGCCACCGAGTGCACCAGGTCCGTGTGCCCGCGCAGCGTCCTGACCTGGGCGGGCCGGCGCGGCGCGGACACGTCCCACAGCCGGATCGTCTCGTCGTCGCCGCCCGTCGCCAGCGTCCGCCCGTCCGGGCTGAACACCACACAGCGCACCGCGGCGCTGTGGCCGCGCAGCACGGACAGCGCGACGGGCCGGCGCGGGTCGGTCACGTTCCACAGCCGTACGGTGCTGTCCTCGCCGGCCGTGGCCAGGGTGCGGCCGTCCGGGCTGAACGCGACCAGGTAGATCGTGCCCCGGTGGCCGGTGAGCGGCGCCCCGAGCGGCAGCGGGCGCGCGGGGTCGCCGACGTCCCACAGCCGGACCGTGCCGTCGTCGCCGGCGCTGGCCAGGGTGCGGCCGTCCGGGCTGAAGACGGCGCTGCTCACCCAACTGGTGTGCCCGGTCAGGGGCTTGCCGAGCGGGGCCGGGCGGTGCGGGTCGGCCACGTTCCACAGCCGGACCGTGTGGTCGTAGCTCGCCGTGGCCAGGGTCTTGCCGTCGGGGCTGAACGAGGTGAGGTAGACGGCACCGGTGTGGCCGGACAGCGGGGTGGCCAGCGGCGCGTTCACGATCGACAGCAGCCTGCTGTACGTGCCCTCGTCGTCGGACCGCAGCCGGTGCGCGACCAGGTCGAGCTGGGCGGCCAGCGACGGATCGCTGTGCTGCACCCGGTCCGCCTCGGCGAGGACCTGCTCGAACACGGCGTCGTCGCGCTGCTTCCAGGCGATCACCGCGGAGCCGGCGGCCAGCACGGCCAGTGCCACCAGCGCCGCCACCGCGGCCCTGCTCAGCCACACCGTGCGCTTGCGCAGCCGCACCGAGGCGGCCAGGAACTCCACCGCGCTGCGGGTCAGATAGGTGTCCCCGGCCGACCGGGCCCAGCTACGGGCCTGCTCCAGCCGCGAGCCCCGGTACAGCAGCGAGCTGTCCCGGCCCGAGTCCTCCCAGGCCCGGCCGTCCTCCTCCAGCCGCTGGCGCAGCAGGTGGTCGCCCCGGCCCTCGTCGATCCAGTGCCGCAGCCGGGGCCAGGCGTGCAGCAGCGCCTCGTGGGTGATCTCCACGGTGTCCGCGTCCAGCGTCACCAGCCGGGCCCGGACCAGGGCCTCCAGCGACTCCTCGGTCTTGTCCGGGTCCGCCGACTCCTCGGCGAGCTGCCGCCGGGTGCCGCGCCGGCGCGTGGCCTGGGTGTCCTCGCCCAGCCGGACCAGCCGCAGCAGCAGCAGCCGGGCGGCGGCCCGGGCCGCGGGGTCCAGGCCGGACCAGGCCCGCTCGGCGGTCGCGGCGACCGCGCCCTGGATGCCGCCGGCCGCGCGGTAGCCGGCCAGCGTCAGCCGGCCGGCCTTGCGGCGCTGCCAGGTGGCCAGCAGGGCGTGCGACAGCAGCGGCAGCACGCCCGCGTCGTGCGCCCCGCGCGGGCCGTCGGCGCTCACCTCGCGCACGATCAGCTCCGCGAGCCCCGGCTCCAGCTCCAGCCCCACCGCCTTCGCCGGGCCGGTCACCGCCTCGCGCAGTTCGGTGCCGGTCAGCGGGCCGAGCACCATGTGGCGGTGCTGGAGGGCGTCGGCCAGCTCCGGGTAGCCGAGGCACTGCTCGTAGAAGTCGGCCCGTATGCCGAGGACGACCCGGACGGGCGCGGGTCCGGCGGAGCCGGGGGGCGGGGTGCAGGCGGCGTGCAGGAAGCGGATGAAGGTACGCCGGTCCGCCTCGTCGGCGCAGAGGGTGAACGCCTCCTCGAACTGGTCCACGATGACGACCGGCCGGGCGTCCGGCGCGGTCGCCCGGCCCGCCCAGGCCGCGACCGCCTCGCGTACGGCCCGCGCGATGTGCGGGGCGTCGCAGCCCGGCAGCGCCGGGTTCCGCGCCGCCGCCCGCTCGGCCCGGCACGCCTTCGCGGCCACGGCGGCCAGCTCGGGGATACGGCGCACCAGCTCGCCCAGCGGATCGGGGCCGGGGACGAGCTGGAGGACGGGGCCGGGGGGATCGGCGGGGTGGGCGGGAGCGGGGCTTGCGGATGGGTCGGAGGGGGAGGGAGGTGCGGGGGATGCGGTGGGATTGCCGGTACCCGTGGGGCCGTTGGTGCTGCTGGGAGTGGTGCCCGGGGCACCCGTGGGCCTGCTGGTGCCGGTGGCACCGGGAGGCCGGCCGGTTCGCTGCGGGGCGGGGTGGAGCGGTGCCGCCTGGTCGTGCGGGGCGGGATGGCGGGGCGGGGCCGGGGACGGGCGGGCCGTGGCATTCGGGTCGGCCGGTGACGGGCGGGTCGTGGAGTCCGGGTCGGCCGGGGCGGGCTGGGACGGGAGAGGAAGGGAGATCTGCCCGGCGGGACCGGCGGCCTGGGCAGGGTGTGCCGCCCTGTCGTGCCGGGCGGGACGGGCCTCGGACGGGTGGGCCGTCGTGTCCTGGCGGCCGGGGGCGGCCTGGGCAGGGTGGGTTGCCGGGTCCGGGCGGGCCGGGGTGGTCTGGGTCGGGTAGGTTGCCGGGTCCGGGCGGGGCCGGGGGGACGGGAGCCGGGTGTCGGGCGGTGGGGCGGTCCGGGCCGTGGGGGTACTCAGGGCGCCGCCGCGGATGGCGGGGACCAGGCCGGCGTTGAGCAGGGACGACTTCCCGGCGCCGGACGCGCCGACCAGCATGACCAGTCCGCCCGACCGCTCGGCCGCGCGGAGCTGGGCGACGAGGGCCCTCGTACTGCGTTCCCGGCCGAAGAACCACCGGGCGTCCTCCCACCGGTAGGGGGCCAGCCCGCGGTACGGGCACACACCCCCGGCGACGGGCGGCGCCTGGGCCGGCGGCCGCCGGTTCTCCTCGGCGGGCGGCGCGTGGCGGTCGCCGGCCGGGCCGGTCAGGGCCAGCTCCCACAGCCGCTGCCAGTGGGCGAGGTCGTAGAGTCCGGTGGAGACCGGGGCGGGGCGCAGCCGCCGGGCTTCCGGGATCAGGATCTGGAGGACCGCCGCGAGGGCGGCGAACTGGGCCGGTACGTTCTTGGCCCGGCGCCAGTCACTGATCCGCTGCGCGGACACCCGTACGGGCCGGCCGCGTTCGTCGACCCGCTGCAGCCGTACGACCGCCTCGGCGACACTCTTCAGGGGAGGGTTTCCGGCCTCCTTGTACAGCAGCGCGAGCCGCTCGGCGAAGGCTGTGCGTGCCCCTGAGTCGGAACTCAAGGCCCCACCCCTTACTTTCCCCCGCGTGTGGACGTCCGGACCGGAAAACCCACCCTATACGTCTGACCTGCGGTTAAGGGGAGGACTTCAGTCCGGAACCTCCTCGTGGGGGACGACAGATGGCAGGATCCGAACCCGGTAGTGGACCGGTCACCCACTGTCCGGACAGGCCACCGCCTCAGTGCTCGGAGAGACAGCCCGCGGCACCGAACGTTCTCGGTCAAATTCGGTCACCCCGCGCCGCGTGCGGCGGCTGAGCCACGCGCGACCCAGAGAGCCGGCACTCCGGCCCCGATCTTCGATCCGTGCCGCGCCGACATGGCACGGGTCGACGGCCCCGCACCGTTCGGCACCGGTCCCCACGAGGGGAGGGACCGGTGCCGGGCGGGCGGGAAGCTGAAACCGGCGGTCTTCCCCACGCCGTCCGTCCACACCGCCCGTGCGCCTCGGCGGTGCCCCGGCCGCAGTGGAAGTTCAACCGTCGTGGGAGCTCAACCGTCGTGGGAGTTCAGCCGGCCGGCGGGACATCAGCCGGCGGCCAGCTCCAGCCGTAGCCGGCGAGCGCGCGGGCCCGGGCCTCCGCGACCGCCGTACGGGCCGCCAGTTCGGCGGGGTCGGCATGGGCGGCCTGGCCGGTGACCTGTCCGCCCCACTTGCGGTACAGCAGACCGGTCCGCGCGGTGAACCAGCCGCGGCTGACCGCGTCCAGCGCCAGCAGCAGCCCGGTGTCCTCGGAGGCCGGCAGCGCCATCCAGCCGCCCAGGGCGAGCAGCAGCTCGCGCCGTACGCACAGGCTCGCCGGATGGACCGGCAGGCGGAAGCCGTTCCGCTGCCAGCGGGCGAGCACGGTCCCGCGCTCCACCGGGCCGTCGCCGGGGTCGCCGGGGAAGCCGGCGGTGGAGCCGTCGGGCAGCAGGTCCAGGACGCGGGAGGCCGTCCAGCCGACGGCCGGGTGCGCCTCCAGCACGGCCAGGTCGCGGGCGAGCGCGCCCGGCGTGAGCTGGTCGTCGGCGTCCAGCACCTTGACGTACCCGCCCTCGGCGCGCGCCAGCGCGAGCGTCCGGGCCACGCCGGGGCCGCCGGGCCGGCCCTGCCGGAAGGAGACGCGCGCGTCGTCCGGGACGTACGGCCGGACCTCGTCCGTCGTGCCGTCCTCCTGGACGAGCCACTCCCACTCCCAGCCGGCGGGCAGCCGCTGTGCGCACAGGGAGGCGTACGCGTCCGGCAGGAACCGGGCGGACGGGCCGTGGACAGCGGTGACTACGGTGACGCGCCGGCTCACGGCAGCGCTCACCACCTTTCCGTGGGGCGGGGCGAGTTGCGGCTGCCAGCATGGCCTACGGCGGGCCGGGGCAAACGCGAGACCCCCGGCCGGTGCGGCCGGGGGTCTTTCCGTTTCGACTGGTGCGTACGCAAGTCGCCGTGGTGTCGAGACGTTGCGGTACTGCGCGCGGGCCGGCTCAGCACAGGAGCGGCGCCGGGGCGTGGCCCGGGGCCGGGACCTCCGCCTGCCGCGGCTGGGCTTCCGCGGATGCTTCCGTCTGGACTTCCGTCTGGGCCGGTGTCAGGGGCCGGTGGCGGCAGCTCGGGGACTTTCCGTGGGCCTCGGCCCTGATCCGCTGCTTCATCGTGGGGGGCAGGGCCCTGGCGTGGGACCAGGCCCAGTGGCGCGTCGCCGGGACCGCCGGGTTCGTGCGGTGCGCGGTGCCGGTGCGCGGGCTCTCGGTCCGGGGACCGGCCGCGGCGGCGGTGGCGGTGCCCGCGGTGACGAGACCGAGCGCCGTGCACAGCGCGAGGAAGGCGGTGACGATGGCGGTCCACAGCTTCATGACCTTGTTCTGGGCCATGACCCCTCACTTTCGGGTTGGGCGATTTGCGTACTTTGTTCATCATGTGTATGGGGGCGGGGAAGTGGTGGACCGACGCCCGTGGCGCGTCGATGTTCCGATGAACACCACCCGGATGGCCGCAAGGCGGTCGGAAAGCTCCCATAAGCCGATGAGCGCGAGCGAAAGGGGAGCAAGGTAACTGTACGTGCGGGTGTGGTCACCCTGCGGCCAAGACGGCGTCCGACCTGGGCTATCGCGCTCGCGGGGGCGGGAGTTGGGGCCCGGCGCAGGTCACCGATCGATATCGGTCGGTGTGTATAGTCGGGCGCCAGAGGTCCCCTACGTCAAGGAAAGACGAGGTCGCGCGGTGAAGAAGCTGCTCCTGGTCGCACTGGCCGCCATCGGCGGGCTCCTCGTGTACCGCCAGATCCAGGCGGATCGCGCCGAGCAGGACCTGTGGACGGAGGCGACTGACTCCGTGCCCACGGGTTCGTGAGTCCCGAAACCGAAGCACATACCGAATCTGTACGGACCCCGGCCGCCTGAGCGGCCGGGGTTCTGTGCTTCCCGCCGGGCCTCCGGGGCGTCTCGCGTTGCGGGGGCGTGCCGGGTGAGGTAGGCGGAGGGGCGGGGGCGTGCCGGGGTGGCGCCGGTTTCGGACGGGTGTACCCGTTGCCCGGATGGCGCAGGGCCGGCCGGGGCAGGATGGGCCCGGTCCGGCGGGTGGTGCGACGACGGGGGTGGTGGCGCGTGCGGAGGCGAGCGGGCGGGGCTGCGGCGGGACGGTGGCGGCGGGCCGCCGCGAGGGCCCGGCGCGTCGCACTGGTGCTGCCGGCGGCCTGGGCCGTCTCGCTGTCCGGCCCGGTGACCGCCCTGGCCGGCGCCGCGTCGGCGGCCGCCGCTCCGGTTGTGGCGGCGCCGGCTGTCGCCGCTCCGGCTGTCGCCGCTCCGGTTGTCGCCGCTCCGGCCGTCGCCGGTGCGCGGTCGGAGTCGGGGCGCGCATCGGGAGTGGGGCGCGCATCGGGAGCGGTGCCGGAGGCGGGGCGGGGCTCGGGAGCGGTGTCGGAGGCGGAGTCGTACGCCTTCGTGCCCGGCGCCCGGAGTGTCGTGGGCGCGGCGGACACCTCGGCCGCCGAGGCGCTGGAGGCCGGCCAGACCTACCGCAGCTCCCTCCCGCGCGGCGGCAGGCTCTACTACCGGCTGCGGCTCACCGCCACGGACACGGCGTACGTCCCCGTCACCGCCGTACCGCCCGCGGACGCCACCGTCACCGCCACCGACGGCATCCGCGTCTCGCTCCGGGACGCGCACGGCACCTCCTGCTCCTACGCCTCCGCCCGCTTCGGCGCCGGGCTCAGCCCGCGCCCGGTCACGGCCCTGGGGCAGCGCGAGACGGGCAAGGCGCTGTGCCAGGGGGCGGGCACGTACTACCTGCTCGTCGAGCGTCTCGACGCCCAGGGTGCCGGCACGGCGGCCACGTCCGGGCGGTGGGACCTGGAGATCACGCCCGCCACGGAACCGGGCCTGGCCCGGGCCGGCGCCACGGACCCGCCGCGCGCCTGGGACTCCGCCACCCCCGCGCCCCTCCCCGGCCGGCCCCGCGACCGCACCGGCGGCACCGGGTTCGCCACCGCGCGCCCGCTCGGCCAGGGCGTCTGGCGGACGGCCCTCACCCCCGGCGAGACCCGGTTCTACGCGGTGCCGCTGGACTGGGGCCTGCGCCTGCACGCCTCGGCCGGGCTGGACGGCGCCCCGGGCCACGGCTACGCCGGCGGCGCCCTGAACCTCTCCCTCTACAACCCCGTCCGCGGTTACGTCGACGGCATCTCCCTCGGCTACACCGGCGCCGCGAAGTCCGCCGCGCTCGCTCCGCTGCCGCCGGTGGAGTACGCCAACCGGTACGCCGTCCCGGCCGGCGTGACCTCCGTCCGGTTCGCCGGCCACTACTACCTGGTCCTGCACCTCAGCACGCGTCTGGCCGGCACGTTCGGGCAGGGGCCGTTCGAGGTGACCCTGCGGGTACGGGTGGCCGGGCGGACGCACGCGGGACCCGGATACGCCGGCAGCCCCGAGCCCGGGGGCGTCTTCACGGTCACCGAGCGGGACCGCGCGGCCGCGCTGGCCGGGGGCACAGGAGGCACCGGGGGCCCGGGACCGGGCGGGGCGGGCGGCGGGAACCGGGCGATGCGGCTGGTCGCCGTCGGCGGGATCGGCTCCGGGACAGCGCTGCTGCTGGTCCTCGGCGGCTGGACGGTGGCGGCCCGCCGCTCGCACGCGCGCACCCGGTGAGGTGAGCGGGCCCGGCCCCGGCGAAGACCGGCTCGGGCGGCGCAGAGCCGGTCAGCAGCCGACCTGTGGCCGGTCAACAGCCGGTCGGTGGCGGGGGCAGTGGCCGGTCAGTAGCGGGTCAGCGCCCAGAAGCCGACCGCGTAGCAGGCGAGCGCCAGCAGCAGGATCACGAGTACGGCGCGGGCGGGCGGTCCGGGCCGCGGGGCCGCGCGCCGCGCCCGCCGGTGCCGGGGCTGCGAGACGGGACGGGCGGGAGAGACGGGAGGGGCCCCTGCGGTGGCTCGCGGGTCGCGGGCCGTGTACGCGGCGGTGTCGGTGGTGGCGTCGAGGGGCGGGGGCGGCAGGGGCCCAGGAGCCCGCGTCGGCATCGGCACGGGTGCGGGAGGGGGCGGGAAGGTGTGTGGGTGCGGGGCGGGTACGGGATCGGGGGGCGGGGGCTGCTGGGGTGGCGGCAGCCGGAAGCTGCCGGTGTCCGACAGGGAGCCGGTGTGGGTGGGTTCGCCGGAACCATGGGCGGGCGTGCCGGAACCCGTGACCAGGCTCCCGCTCGTCCCCGCGCTCATGCCCGCGCTCGCGTCCGCCCGCGCGCCCGGCGTACCCGCGCTCACACCCCCGCCCCCGTCCGCCCGCGCGCCCGGCACCGCTCCCGTGCCCGAGTGCCCGCCCGAGCCAGTGTCGGTGCTGTCGCCCGTAACGCCGCCCGTGCCCGGTGCCGTACCCGGACGCCTGGCCGAGTCCGTGCCCGTGCCGTCCCCTGTAATCCCGCCTGTGCCCGGTGCCGTACCCGGACGCCTGCCCGGGTCCGTACCCGTGCCAACCCCCGTAACCCCGCCTGTGTCCGGCGTCGTCTTCCTCCCCGGCACCAGGTCCAAGGCGACGCCGGACGCCTGGCGGAGGGGGCCTGCGGGGCCGAAACCGGGGGGCAGGGGGCCGAGTTGGTCGAAGATCTCGACGAGTTCGTCGTCGGGGCCGGGCTCCGGCAGGAGTTCCGCGGCGTCGGCGAGCGCCTTGCGCGCTCCCGTGGCCGTACGGAAACGCCGTGCGGGGTCGGGCTGGAGCAGCGAGGCGACGACGCCCCAGACCGGTTCCGGGATGCCCTTCGGCGCGCCGGGCGTGCCGTGCTCCTCGAAGTACCGCACGAGGGCGCCGGCGTCCGGCTTGGCGCCCTGGAGGAGGTAGAGGGCGACCAGGCCCACGGCGAACAGGTCGGCGGGGAAGTCGGGTTCGGCGCCCAGTAACTGCTCGGGGGCGAGGTAACCGGGCGTGCCCACCACGAGGTTGGTCTCCGTCAGCCGGGGTTCGCCGAGCCGCATGGCGATGCCGAAGTCGGAGAGCCTGAGGCGTGGCCGGCCGGTGCCGGTGGCTTCGAGGAGGACGTTGGCGGGCTTGATGTCCCGGTGGACGACGTCGTCCGCGTGGACGGCGGCGAGCCCGGACAGCAACTGGTCGAGGAGCGTGCACACGAAGGCCGGCGGCAGGGGGCCGTAGTCGTTGACCAGGTGGACCAGGGAGCCGCCGGCGACCAGGTCCATGGTGAACAGCACCTTGTCGTCGTCGGCGGCCCAGCTGGCCGGGGCGAGGACGTGCGGGTGGTCGATGCGCAGCCCCTGCTCGCGGACGAAACGGAGCAGGGAGTGGGCGTCGCGCTGCCGCAGGACCTTCGCGGCCACGTAACGCCGTCGGCGATGGTCCCAGGCACGCCATACGGCGCCCACGCCACCGCGTCCGATCGGGTCGGCCAGCTCGTACCGGCCGGCGAAGACCTCACCCATGACAGCCGCCGCTCCTCTTCCCGGCCCTGTGCGGCCGACCGCTCGCGGACATCCCGTGCCCCGGCCGGTCCGGTTCCCCCCGGCGGACCGGCCCGTGGATCAGTTCGGGCGGGAGTGGATCAGTTCTGGTGGGACTGGTAGTGCGCGACGGCGTCGGCGGTGCGGCCGGCGCCGTAGACGCGGAGGAACTCCGCGAGTTCGGGGTGGCTCGGCGCGAGGGCGTCCGCGGCGTCGATGATGTCGCCGGCGGCGGCCACCGAGCGGAGCAGCGACTGGATCTCGCGGACCACGCGCTTGACCGTGGGCGCGCCCGAACTGGTGGTGGTCTGGGTGGTGTTGTTGAGCACGGATCCCCCTTGCGACTTCTTGATCTCGTCCATGCGGTCGGTCGCCTCGGCGGCGCTGACACTGCCGTCCGCGACCTGGGCCGCCAGGTCCTGGAGCAGCTGCACCCGCTGGACGACCGCGGGATTGCCGATCTTGGCACGCTGACCGCTCATCAGCTGGGAGAGCATCGGAGCGGAAAGACCGAGGACCGCCGCGAGCCGCGCCTGGTTCAGCCCGAGATCGTCGATGAGCTTACGGAAGAGCGCCCCCAGCGGCTCCCCGTACCAGTTCCGCTGCAGCTCGCGCGCTCTGGCGGTGGCTTCCTGCTGTGCGGCGTCCATGGCGTCTCCCCATCGCTTCCCCTGAAGAACCGCGGTTCGCTGTAGCGAACCACGTCGAGCATCTTACGGAGAGTGGTCATCCGCGGGGACCCCCAATCTTTTTGCGGAATACGGGGGGTGACCCGGTACTCTGGTCTGCGGCACCCGCCGGGAAGCAGACCGTCCGGCCGGGAGCCGCTGCGCGGGGCCTTAGCTCAGTTGGTAGAGCGCCGTCTTTGCATGGCGGATGTCAGGGGTTCGACTCCCCTAGGCTCCACTCCTCGAATGCCCCTCTGACCTGCGGAAACGCTGTCAGGGGGGTCTTTTTGTCCTGATTATCTGTGCTGGCATGTCAGCACGATGGTGCTGACATGTGTCGCCTCCCCCGCTGGAATCCCCTAGGCTCACGCAGCTCTCGTGGCGCTGGTCCCAGTGGCTTCCAGATGACCTTGGTGTGCGACTTTCTGGTTTCCTACTTGTTTGACACAATGGGGTCATGTCTGAGACGACGTACAGCATTGGCGAGGGGCCGGCGACGCGGGTGAGCCTCTCCCTGCCCGAAGGAACCGCAGAGGCCATCCGTGCCAGGGTTGGTAAGCGGGAGTTCTCCGCGTTCATCGCCGCAGCCGTCGAGCGGGAGCTGCGGGGGCAGGTGCTGGACGAGTACCTGGCTGATTACGAGAGTCGCAAGGGGCCGGTCTCCGAGCAGGCACGGCACCAGGCGCGGCAGGTGCTCGACGAAGTGTTCGCCGAGAAAGACCAATGGCCCGCCGCAAGCTGAGTCACGAGGGGACGCTGGTCCTGGACAGCGAGGGGTTTTCCAAGCTGCTTGCCGATGACGAGACGGTGGTGGCCCTGGTCGTGGAGGCGCGCTCGCGTGGCATGGAAGTGGTGATCTGCGCACTCACCATCATCGAGGCCGTGCACGCCCGCACGAACAAGGCTCGGCTGAGCTGGCTGCTGTCCGGCCTCCGCGTCATCCCGGTGGGGGATGAGGAGGCGAAGGCGGCCTCAGCCCTGTTGATGGCCGTCGGCTTGCACGGTCATAAGTACGCCATCGACGCGGCCGTGGCCGAGGCCGCCCTGCGGCAACAGCGTCCAGTGGTCATGATGACGTCCGGCATCGACGACATGGCCAAGCTCTGCGGTGACCGGGTTCGGCTCGTCGCGGTGTGAGGCGCGAAGCGAGTGATCCGGAGAAAAGCACCAGATATGCAGCGAGGGTGAACTCAGTCGGGCGTGATGCAGACGCCTGGTCAGCCGGTCGACCGAGAACTCGAAGAGAATCCGTGTCTTACCTGAGCCTGCGGCCAGACGAAGGGCGGTCTGCAACGCGGAAATCCGGTGCTGGCCATCGGTCAGTACCGGAGGGATGGGGGATGGCGTCGGTGAGAGTCCGTGGAGCAGGCCGGAAGCGCTGCACGGGGTACCGGCGTCATTGTCTGCCCGGCCTTTCGGTCAGGCACCGGACGTGGGCGTAGCCGAGGCGGGGCGCGAAGGTCGTCGGGCTGTGCCAGAGCAGCGGCGCGGCCCTCTCCGCCGGCAGGAGGGGATTCCGGCAGGGGAAGCAGGTCGGCTGCGGTTTGTCGGCCAGCCTTGCCGTCTGTTCGTGCAGGATGCGGCGACCGCGGCCGACGTGGCAGGTCCGGCGCTGCCGACAGGGGACGCAGCTCTCGTGGTGGTCGTGCCAGTCGTACCAGGTGACGTACCAGGCGAGCCTGGCCGAGTAGCAGGGCAGGCAGCCCCACCAGGGAAGAGCAGCCGACAGCTCCACGGTGGTGGTCTCGGCCGGGCTGGTGCACCAGACGCACGCCTCGCCGGCCAGGGCCGCGGGAGGCAGGGCCTGCGGGAACTCGTGTACGGCGATGAGCTGGTGCAGGCGTGCCAGCTCACCGGCGTCCTGCACGGTCACCGGCCCAGCTCCATCAGCAGGTCGTGCAGGGCATGGCGGATCGGGCAGAGGTTGGTGAAGTCCGTGCAGTCCGGGCAGTCGCCGGGGTGTCGGCCGCGGGCGGCATGTACGGCGCTGCGCAGGCAGCGACGGCAGGCACGCGGGAACCAGTGCGCGCCGCTGTCGGTGACACGCTCGTTCAAGTCGATGGCCGTATCGGTGGTCAGCACCTCCCCGCCCCACACGCACTCCGCGCCGCGCGTCCGGGCGTCGCATAGCAACTCCAGCCGCGGCAACAAGATGTGCGGCACGAAGTCGACCGGGAGAACCAGCACCGCAGTGGTGCGGGCAGATGTCATGCCGGTACCTCCGTCGCATCACGGCCCCGCTGGATGAAGGCGGCGACGTCCGGCAGCTCGCAGAGATGGTCACGGCCGTAGGGCTGCACCACCCAGTAAGCACCGGGCGGGGCGGTGATGCCGAGGTCCGGTACGCCGAGGTAGGTGCCGGGGCCGAGCAGCGGCGTATCCGTGCCCCCGTCCCAGCGGGCGTCGGCGCGGTAGGGCACCAGCGCCCAGTAGGTCGGACCCAGAGCGGTGCGCACGTCCTGGATGACCGGGCCGTTCAACTGATCCCGGACGGCGGCGGCCACCGCACGGGGCTCGCCGGTACCCACGGCCGCGTGCACGATGCCTCCCGGCATCCGCACGGCGCCGAGCCCGATGCGGAGCGGCAGCACCGCCAGGCGCTGCATCGACCACTCCAGGCGCACCTGACCGGTCGTGCCGTGCGCACCGGCGAGCCAGGCGCGGATCACCTCGGGAGGTTCGGGCGTTCTCGACTTGCTGATACCGGGGTGTGGCGGGTTCACCACGCTCGTGATGTCGCTGGACATGAGTCGGACCTCCACGATCGGCGCGATGAGGAAACGCGACCGACCGTAGAGGCCTACGCACTGAGGGTGAGGCAGGGATCCTGCCCCGTACTCACGCGGCCAACATGCCCAGCTTGACCGCCAGCTCCGATGCGCGCTGTCGGCGCTCGGGCTGTTTCGCCTCGGTCTCCTCCAGCACGATGCGGCGCGCGTACCCGTTGTACTGGATCGTCTCGGGCGCCGACTCCCACGCCTTGTCGAGCGTTGCCAGAGCGGTGTCCGGCTGCCCGTCGAGCTGGTAGGCGCGGGCCTCCTCGATCCTGTGCCGGGCCCGGCGCGGCCGTGATTTGATCACTTGCTTGTCCGCGCGCGCGGCCTGCCGGACGGACTCGCCACCCTGGTGTAACTCGACGGCGACGGTGACGGCGTGGGCGCCCATGATGGCCCGCGAGAAGCTGGTCACCGGGTGGTAGTAGTCGGCGGGCAGCTTCTTCGAGGTCTTCTCCGCTTTGTCCCACCACCCCCATGCCTCTCCGACCTCGCCGCGGCGGGCGGCCGTGTACCCGGCCTCGAACTGGAGGGCGCCGGCGATGGCCAGCACCTTGTCGTCGGCGTCGGGGAGGTGCGGTTCGAGGTAGCGCAGAGCTTGCAGGGCGACTGCGTCGGCTGCGTCGAAGTGCGCCGACCCGCTGTCGCGGTGGGCTTGGGCGGTGAGCCACGCGGCGACGCCGACGGCGTGCGGGTCTTCGGAGTCCTGGGCGGCGACCATGCCGCGTTCAGCGACCCGCCACAGCAGGGCGGCGTCGGGCTGGTAGGCGACGAAGAACTGCGACAGCGAGTACACCTCGGAGAGGACGGCCTGCGCCGCGCGCCGGTCCGCCGCGGTGCCGGCTTGCCAGGCGGCGAGCTGCGCATCCCGGATCAGGTCCGGGAGCAGGCCGCCGACGACCTCGCGATGGTTCGGCGCCTTGTGCCGGGCGGCCCATGCGGCGTCGAGCCGGTGGCGGAGGTGCAGTGTGGACGGTGCCTCCCTGTCGGCTGACCGGGGGAAGGCGTCCACTGCGGCTTTCACGGCGCCGAGCTTCGGATGGCCGGGGCCGGTGAACAGGTCGACGTGCAGGCTCTGGTCGCCGGTGAGGTCGGCGAGGTCGCGGACGCGGAGGAGTTCGGCGATGCGCAGGATCATGGACAGCTTCGGGGGGTGCATCACACCGGTCTCCACCTGCTTCACCCAGGAGACGGACTTGCCGAGCAGTCCAGCCAGGACGGTTCGGCTCATGCCTCGGCGCTGACGCAGGACCTGCATCCGTTGTCCGAAGACGAGCGGGGTGGCATAGGGGTCGGGGGTAGCAGCAGATGGCACGGTCTCGCCCCAATCTCTGTCAGCTTCGTCACTGTCAGGGTATGGGGCGGGACCTTCCTCATGTCAGCCCTTGCGGAGGTGGGCGGCCAGGAGCACGTATCCGTCGAAGGCGCGCACTCGTGACGTCAGGCTGTCGACGAAGCGCGGGTGGGACGGGCCCGGGTCAGGGGGTGGGTGGGGTCACCGTGTCGCCGGGGTCGTGACGCGGCGGGCCGTCGTGGTGTCCTGTGCGACCGGGGCCGTCGCGCTGCCCAGGAGTCGCAGTGCCGCCTCGGACGGTGAGCCGGGCTCGGCGGTGTAGGCGATCATGCGCTGACCCGAGGTGCCCGGCAGGACGAGGTTCTCGAAGCTGAGTTCCATCGCGCCGACCAGCGGGTGCCGCAGGTGCTTCACCCCGGAAGTGCAGGTGCGCACGGGGTGCCTGGCCCAGCGGGAGGCGAACTCGTCGCAGTTCATGGTGAGCTGCCCGACCAGCTCGGCCAGCGAGCGGTCGTCGGGGTGGCGGCCGGCCTCCAGCCGCAGGGCGGCCACGGCGAGTTGCGCCTGGTCGTCCCAGTTCGCGTACAACTCGCGGTACTGCTCGTCCAGGAACAGCATCCGGGTCAGGTTCGGGCGGGTGGCCGGTGTCTCCGGGCTCTCGGGCGCCAGGTGGCCGGCGAGCAGCGCGTGGCCCAGGTGGTTCCAGGCCAGGACGTCGTTGCGCCGGTCCAGGATGAGGGCCGGCACGTCGGTCATGGCCGCCAGCAACTGCCGGGCGGAGGCGCTGGCGTGCGCCACCCGGGGCGGTGCGGGGCGGGACGACGCGGTGGCGGGACGGGCGAGGTCCTTCAGGTGGGCCGTCTCGTCGTCGGTGAGGCGCAGCGTGCGCGCGAGTGCGTCCAGCAGGCCGTCGGAGACACTGGTGGCGCGGCCCTGCTCGAGGCGGGTGTAGTGGGTGATGCTGATGTTGGCCAGCATCGCCAGTTCCTCGCGGCGCAGACCGGTGACGCGGCGGCGGGTCGGGTGCGGGGTGATGCCGACTTCCTCCGGGCGCAGCGCGGCGCGGCGCGACTTGAGGAAGTCTCCCAGCTCGGACGAGGCGTCCATTCATGCCTCCAGGGCGGCGGAGTGCGACAGGCTGTGCCAGTGATCTCCCATGATGCCCGCCGGGCGTAAAGGCTGGAAGCCGTAAGGGTGGTCCTGTGATGACTACCCTCGTACTGGCTGTGCAACGCAGGGTTCTGGCTTGGAATCCGCACGCCGACGAGCCTTTTCCTCAACGGCGCGTGCCGCGAACGAGAGCGCCGCGTGTCAGGAACCAGAGAACCAGAGGATCCAGAGGAAAGGGACTCGACGTCATGTCTGTCACTGATACGGAGGCGGCCGGTACCGCGCCCGGCACTGCCGTCGACCCGGCACCAGCGGTGCTCACCCCCCGGCTCCGACTGGTGCTGGTACTGCTGCTCGCCACGCAGTTCATGCTCGCCGTGGACTTCGCCATCCTGAACGTGGCGCTGCCGGTGATCGGCAATGACCTGGGCTTCTCGCTGTCGCGCCTGCAGTGGATCGGTACCTCGTTCGCGCTGTGCGCGGCGGGCTTCACCCTGCTCTTCGGCCGGGTCGCCGACCTGTTCGGCCGCCGCCGGCTGTTCCTCGGCGGTCTCGTGGTCCTGGGCGCGGCCTCCCTCGTGGGCGGCCTGGCGCAGAACCCGGAGATGCTGATCGTGGCCCGCGTGTTCCAGGGTCTGGCCACCGCCGCCGTGACCCCGGCCGCGCTGTCGCTGATGACGACCTCCTTCCCGGAGGGCCCGCTGCGCCAGAAGGCGCTCGGCCTCAACGGCGCGCTGATGTCCAGCGGTTTCACCACCGGCGCCATCCTCGGCGGCGTGCTGACCGACCTGCTGTCGTGGCGCTGGTCCTTCTTCATCAACGTGCCCGTCGCCATCGCCGTACTGATCATCGCGCCGACGGTCATCAAGGAGTCCCGCCTCGAAGAGCGTCCCAAGCTGGACCTGCCCGGCGCCATCAGCGTCACGCTCGGTCTGCTGGCCATCATCTTCGGCCTCACCCAGGCGGGCGAGAAGGGCTGGGGTTCCGCGCAGGCCCTGCTGTCGCTGGCCGCGGGCGCGGTGCTGCTGGTGGTGTTCTACGCCGTCGAGCGCAAGGTGTCCGCTCCGCTGGTGCCGCTCAGCGTGCTCGGGAAGCGGTCGGTGGCCTGGGGCAACGTCGCCGGTCTGATCGCGTTCCTCACCGAGTGCTCCCTGGTCTTCCCGCTGACCCTCTACTTGCAGGACGTGCTCGGCTTCTCCGCGCTCGCCGCCGGCCTGTCCTTCGGCATCCTCGGCCTGGGCACCGTCACCGGTGGTGTCACGGCCCCGAAGTTCATCGGCAAGCTGGGCAGCAAGCAGACGCTGATCGTCGGCGGCATCCTGCAGACCGTGTTCACCGCGGCCCTGGTCGGCCTCGGCGACGACCGCTCGTGGATGTGGCTGATGCTGGTCGCCAGCTTCCTCGGCGGTGTCGGCAACATGCTCGTCATCGTGGGCTTCATGGTGACCGCCACCACGGGTCTGCCCAACCACGAGCAGGGTCTGGCCACCGGCCTCGCCACCATGACCCAGCAGGTCGGCATCACGATGGGCACGCCGATCATGAGCGCCGTCGTCACCGCGGCCATGGCAGGGACGGGAGCCACCGCCATCCTCGGCGGTCTGAAGGTCGCGATCGCGGTGAACGCGGCCATCGTCCTCCTCGGTGTCCTCACCAGCGCCGTCTTCCTGCGCAGCGACCGGACCCCCGCGCACTGACCGCGCACGGCACCGGCCGGCTTCCCCTCCCGTGCACCGCCCTCCACCCGGAGGGCGGTGCACGCGTATGAGGAGAAGGGGAGACGAGGGGAGAGGGGCGGAGAGGGGCGGAGAGGAGGGAGAGACGGGCGGGCCGGCCGGGAGCACCGGATCCTCGGCGGCCTGGCCCGGACCCGCCCGTACGACTCGACGACGAGCCCTCGCCGCCACTCCTCCACGCCCGCACCGGGCGTGTTCTTTCGTGCTCCGGGACCTGCGGCAGGCGCGGCGGGACGGTGTGGGTGAGCGGGCGTATCGGACGCCTTCAGGCGGGCGGCCCCACAGGGGCTCGGCGGGCCGCCCTCACCACCGAGCCCACCGAGCCCACCGAGTGCGCCGAGCCCACCGAGCGTCCCCGCCCACTCCGCACGTGCCGTGCGTGCCGCACGTGCCGTGCGTGCCGGACTCTCCCGGACTCCGAGGAGACGACGGCGTACCCCCGGACTCCGGGACGAGAAGGCGCACCCCCGGACTCCGGGGACGAGAAGGCGTACCCCCGGACTCCCAGGAGGAGAAGCCGTACCCCCAGCCTCCCGCCCCGTACACGCAAGGTGGGTGGGCACCCCGTGCGTAGGCACGGCGTCGGACCCCGCACACGCCGAAGCCTCGCCTGGCCGGCTCCCGGGATTCGGGGGCCGGCCAGGCGAGGCCGAGGGGTGGGGGGTGGCGCGCTGCGGTCTTACGCCGTGAAGGGGAACGTGAAGTTCTTGAACAGGTCGGTCTCCCCCGCGTCGGCGCCGCGCAGGCGCAGGGCGTAGCTGAGCAGGGAGTGGTCGAGCATCGAGATGCGGTCGCCCTCTTCCCTGGCGCCCTCGGACAGGTCCTCGATGACCCAGGCGATGGCCGAGCGGCCCTCGTAGCGGTCCCGCGGGGCGAACATCAGCTCCGGGGCGCCGATCTCGCCGAGGATGTTGAGGACGTAGCTGACCGGGAACGCGCGGTTCGCCCGGTTGTCGTCGATGCGGTTCTCGTAGGGGCCGGTGCGGTCCAGGTCGGGGAACGAGTCGGCCATGCGCACCAGTGCCTCGTCCGGGATCAGGTCCATCCGGCCGGTCATCATCGACAGTTCGATGATGTACGGGTAGGCGTTGCCCCGGGGCGAGTAGTTCTCCCCGGGATCGACGGTGTCGAGGACCGCGGCGACGTCCTTCATGAAGGTGTCCAGGTCGGGCAGTTCGTCCGCCAGGCGCCCCAGGTTGTGCAGGGCGATGACGTAGTACTGCGACATGTGGACGCGGGTGTCCCAGGGGATCCGGCCCATCAGGTCCCTGGCCTCGGCCAGGGCGTCGATCGGCTGCGTCAGATACTCCGGCCTGCCGCACATGGCGACGGCGTTCAGCATCGTCAGCAGCGGATAGACCTTCTTCCACGGGGTCGGCATGGGGTTGGGGAAGGCCGGCCAGTTGCCCACCTCGTCGGCCCGCGTGAGGTATTCGAGGACCTCCCGCATGTAGTCGCGCTCGCCGTCGAAGATGTGCTCGGTGTAGTCGAGCAGTGCGAGCACGGACATCAGCATGCCGCCCACGCGTCCGCAGAAGTAGGGGATGGGGATGCGGTCCAGCAGGTTCAGCGCCTCGACGACGTGGTTGCGCTCGGCGGTGACCAGGCGGTCGCGCAGACCGAGCTGTCCGAGGGCGAGGAAGACGGTGCAGCAGGCGGAGACCCGCTCGTACTCGCCGTGCCGGCCCTGGTTGTCGTCCTCGATCTGGTCCGGAGCGATCTCGTCGAGCATGCCGAGGACCTCGGCCGGGAAGTCCACGTCCTCGTTGACCAGCAGGGACAGGTCGAGGTCCAGCTTGGCGAACGCGTCCATGAGGATGCTGCCGGCCGTGGCCCGGTAGTACGGGTTGGGCACGGCCCGGACGGCGTCCAGCAGCGGTCCCACGGCCGGCTCTATCCAGGCGCGGTCGCCGCCGGGTTCGAGGACCCGCAGCGTGAAGTCCGCCATGTCCCGGCTGAACAGGGTGTAGCCGTCGGACGGCGACACCTTCTTCGCGAGCTGGTCGAAGCTGTCGCGGATGTGGCCGGCGATCGCCGGGTCGTAGTCGATGGGGTACTGGCCGAGTCCGATGCCGCGGAGCATGCGGCTCCACGGGGTCGCGATCATCCGGGACTCGTTGGGCATCTCGTTCAGCCCGGAAAGGGGAAGGGAACGCGGGACAGCGTGCATGGGTGCGGTCCTCCAATGGGGACGGTCGCCGTACGAGGGCTTTTTCAGGGAATTCGAGGGGCGGGTGAACGGGGGCCGTTCCCGAGGGGTGCCCTTAGGGTCTTTCGTTTGGAGCAGCCCGCGAGCCCGGCGTGATCCAAACGGGAGGCCCTAGCCCTCCAGATAGGGCAGCGGGGGCACCGCGAGGCCCAGGAACTCGGTCCTGCTGCCTTCCAGCATGTGCAGGGCCCAGTTCAGCCATTTGATGCCCTCGCAGTAGATCGCGACCGGGCGGCGCTGGGTCTGGTAGGTGTCGACGAGCGTGCCGTCCAGTTCCTTCTGGAAATGGAAGGGGGGCATCGCCGTGAAGTGCTGGCCCATCATGAACACGAACCGGATCAGCCAGTACGGGTCGTCCCTGAGATAGGGCGACTCGGGGTCGTCCAGGCCCAGCGCGGCCGTCATGACCGGGGCGAAGTAGTCCTCCATCCCCTGCGGGGCCTCGGGGTCGACGGTGCCCCCGGCCGCGATCACGTCCCGTACCCGGTACGCCTTCTGGTACGGGTTGCCGTGCCGGAACGCGATGTCGACGCTGGGCGTGCGGCCCTCGCCGACGTCGACGCTCATGGCGAACTGCTCGAAGTGGATCTCGTCGTAGTGGCCGATGGAGTTGTGCCACGGCTTGTTGTCGTACATCGCGTCGTCGCGGGTGTCCTTGCCCTCGCTCTTGAAGCCGATGGCCCGCGGGTCGAGGAACCTGATGCCCAGGGTGGCGGGGGTGATGGCCGCCAGGGCCGCGTCGACGTCCTCGCGCGGTGCCCCGGACTCGATCAGGCGCTGGGCGTGCCGCAGCGGCTCGGTGTGGGTGAGCTTGATGTTCTCCGTGTTGGTGTCCCCCATGACGAGGGAGTGGAAGGCGGGTTCGAGGATCTCCGCGTACTGCGGGGTGTCCCGGAACCGCTTCAGCAGGGCCGTGTGGTTCAGGTAGGAGACGCCGTTGACGACGATCCGTTCGGTGTCGAGGAGGTGCGCGCAGAAGGTGCGCGGAGCGGTGCGGCGGCACAGGTCCAGCCGGTCCTCGATCTTCCTGAAGTACGAGGTGTCGAGCGTCTCGCCGGGTGCCGGCACGCGGCCGATGCTGTGCACCTCGTCGTTCAGCACCCGGATGACTTGCTCGTAGAGCCGGGCGACCACGGCGGGCGGCGGGGTGTGCTTCTCGACGTACCGGCTCACCTCCTCGCCCGCGATGTAGCTCATCTCGTAGATGACTTCCCGGTCGACCGTGTGCTCGTCGGTCCGCAGGTGGGACGGGACGGGGGTCTCGCGCTCCAGGACGGAGAAGACCTCGGGGAAGTAGGCGCGCACCGGTTCGGGCAGGGACTGCAGGTACTCGGCCTGCTTCCTGGCCTTGGTGAACGGCGGGAGCATCACGCCGTCACCGTCCGGGTCCCAGCGCGCGGTGGTCAGCGCCTCGCTGAGGACCTTGCGGACCGTGATGTGCTCCTCGCCCTCCTTCCGGACGAAGACGGTCATGGACTCGCTGCCGCCCTGGCCGAAGCCGACGATCGTCTCGTCGCTGTGGATGTAGGCGTGGACCGTGCTGGACAGGACCCGGCGGCTGCGCGCGTTGGCCAGGACGGCCGCGTTCTCCTCGGTGAGGTCGAGGACGCAGGCGTACTCGAAGGCGTCGAGGGCGGGGTTGACCCGCTTCTTCCAGACCTCGGCCGGCTCGGTGACGGCGACGATGTGCGTGGCGTACGGCCCGGTGTCGACGTCGGTCGCGGCCGGCTCCGAACCGAGGGCGACGAGCTGGCAGTTGCCGTTCAGGTGGATGCGCCGGACCGGGGTGTCGAGAGCGCCGTCCCGGAGCACGGCGCGGGTGGCGTCCGCCAGGTCCTTGCGGGACTGGACCGGCACGCCCTCGGGGGAGACGAGGGGTATCCCGGCCGGGGTGAGGCCGCTCAGGATGCGCTCCGTCACGTCCTCGGGAGCCGAGCCGGTGCTCAGGGTGACCGCGTCGGCCAGGGAGACGGCGCCGGAGACGGCCAGGGCGGCCAGCCAGCCGGGGACGTCGTCGCCTTCGAGGTAGTGGTCGCTCTGCGCGAACAGGGCGGGCCGGTGCTGGGCGAGCGTGCTGAACAGCAGGTACTGGTAGACGACCCGCTGTCCCGCCGGGTGCAGGGCGCCGTCGGGGTGCGGGCCCCCGAGCATCCGGTCGTGCGTCTCGTACGCGGTCGGCTGGGTGTCCAGCAGCAGCCGGGTCCTGCGGGCCAGCGCCTCGCCGCCGGGGCCGGACGGGCCGCCGAAGTGGAAGACGACCACCTCCGGACGGGTGGTGTGCAGGGTCCGGGTGCGGACGTCGCCGGTCGCGTCCCGCACGGTGAGTTCCACGTAGGCCTTGCCCAGGAGCGTGGAGTCCCCCGCGGTGATCCGCTTCTTCGTCCGCGCCCGGGTGACGAGTTCGCCCCGGTCGACGGCGATGTGCTCGCGGTGCGCGCGGGTGTGCTGGAAGATCTCCAGGAACCGGTAGAAGGCGGGTGAGCCCTCCCGGTCGGGGCGCAGCATCTCCGCGGTGATGACGCGCCCGAGAGTGCGGGAGAAGTAGTCGTCGCAGAAGCTGTTGTCGGCGGCGAGGCGGAACATCTCGTGCAGGAGGTGGTGGTCCTCGCGCGTCAGCTCCTCCTCAGAGCCGTACAGCTCCTCCAGCCGGGACATCAGGGCGCTCACCACGTTCACGGCGCGCAGGAACCTGGCGGTGTCCTCGTGGCTTCCCGTGTAGGCCGTGACGGGGGAGGCGACGTCGTTGTCCTGGAGCAGCCGGACGGACTTCGCGCCCAGTCCCAGCTCCAGCACCATGTCCACGTCGAGACTGTTCAGGCTCTCGCAGGTGTCGCGGGAGGCCATGACCCGGTCCGTCATGGCCAGGACGCCCTCGCGGACGTCGAAGGCCGTGGTGAGCAGGGACATGTCATGGTTGGACACCACGGGCACGCGGGGGCCGGCGAAGTGGATCCGGTGGGTGACGAAGAACCGCTCCAGGGCCTCCCGGGCGGGCCGCATCCGCGCCGAGTGGGCGAGGAAGACGGTCGGCTCCTTCAGATCCCAGCTGGTCGCGTCCGTGAAGGTGGCGACGAACGCGTCGAATGCGGGCCTGGCTCCGGCGCGGACGTAGAGGTTCGCCTGCGTCGGCGCGTAGGTCTTGTGCAGCTCTACGTCCGTGAGCGCGAAGGCCGCGCGGATGCCGTCCAGGACCACCGCGAGGGCGTCCGGGCTCGGCGCCCGTACGGCGACCACGTGGTGCGGCTCGCCGACCAGGGGCGTCTGCCGGACGGACTCGTCCAGGTAGGAGGCGATGTCCCGGGCGAAGGGCTCGTCCGTGCTGTGCGCGCCGGCGGCCTGGAGCATCAGCGGCGTGAACGCCTGGGCGATCTTGGTGCCGTCGAAGACGGAGAGGGCGCCGCTCGCCACCGCGGCCGTCAGGACGCCGAAGCTCTCGCCGGTGTAGGCGACGAAGTCGACGGGGACCCCGTTCTTCGCCGTCCGGTCGCGGAGGTAGGCGTCCAGGGCGAGGCTGTGCACCAGCAAAGACGCGCCGATGAAGCCCTGGCGCTCCATCTTGCCGTCCGGGAGGTTCTCCGGGTCCAGCAGGAGCAGGTCGGGGCGGCCGGGGAAGCCGAGGGCGCGGGCGGCTTCCCGGTAGACGCCGGTGACCTCGGGGATGCCGGAGTCGAGGAGCTGCCGGCCGAGGCCGCGGTAGAAGCCCCGGCTGCCCAGGCCGGGGAAGAACCCGGCCACGCGGATGCGGTCCTTGGTGCTGAGGACGTCGTCGACGAGAGCGGGCCGTGCGGCCGGGGCCAGTGCGGGATGGGCGGGAGAAGGAGCGGGGGACAGAGAGCGGGACACAAGCATCGCCTCTCGGGTTCTTCTGGGCGGTAACATCGCACGCTCGCCTTTGGGCGCGGGGAATCACATCCTCATTCCCGGGTACGGTATTTATTCTTTCGGTTCGCCAGAACCCGTTTCAACACATTCCGATACAGGTTTCTCCAAGCCTCTGTGAGGCTCTGTAAGCGTCTGCAAGGGAATGTCAGAGAACTTCAAAGATGCTGGTGGGAGAGGTGCTCGGCCGGGTCCCGGGCCGGGAGAAAAAGAATCGGGGCCGAGAGCCCGGAAGGCTCTCGACCCCGATTCTTTTCGGTGCTTGACGCTGTCAGTCGGACGGCGCGGAAGGCGCGGACGGCGTGAATGGCTCGGGCTGCTCGGACGGCTCGGGCGGCAGGCTGGTGCGCAGCCGCGGCAGCATTCCCGGCGCGGCGAGCCCGGGCAGCAGGAGCCGCCAGAGCGCGGAGATGCGGGCGGGCAGGTCCCGCCGGCTGCTGTAGGCCTCCGACATCACCTGAAGGCCGGTGAACGCGCCGACGATGGTCGCGGCGACCTCCGACAGATCGGCTCCCGGCAGCAGTTCGCCCTGCTTCTCGGCCTGACACAGCAGGTCCTCGACCAGGGTGATCGACTGGTTGTAGGGCGCCTGCGCCGAGGCCGAGAAGGACGACCGTTCGACGGCGAGCCGCACACTGGCCCGCAGCACCATGTCCGTCTGGAGCCGGAGCGAGAACGCCAGCGTGAGGTCGATGACGGACTGGAGCTTCACGGGATGGTCCGGTACCACCAGGGCCTCGCCCTGTGCCTCCGCCAGCGCCGAGGCGATCGCCTCCTTGGAGGGGAAGTGGTGGTACAGCGCGCCGCGGGTGAGGCCGGCCCTGGCGAGGATCTCGTTCGTGCTCGCCGCGTCGTAACCGCGTTCGCCGAACACAGCCGCGGCGGCCTCCAGGATCGAGCGTTTCGACCTGATACCTCGCTCCTGTCGGGCCATCCGTCGGATCCTCACATCTCAGGTTCTAAAACATACAAACTTGCCTGCACTATATTCCACCGGTGCCCTGTCCTCGGATACGAGCGGCCGTATTGAGTCACGCATGCCCGATCCGGAAACCGACGCCGCGCACCGTGACGATCCAGCGGCTCGAACCCAGCTTGCTGCGCAGGCTGCTGACGTGCGTGTCGATGGTGCGGCTGCGGTGCGACCACTCGTCGTCCCACACCTGGCTGAGCAGTTGACGCCGGGAGAGGGTGGTGCCGGGCTGCGAGGCGAGCTGGCACAGCAGGTCGAACTCCTTGGGAGTGAGGTCCACCCTCCGTCCGTCCATGAGCAGTTCGCGCGCGCCGGTGTCGATCCGCAGCGGGCCGTGGGTGATGACCCGCGCCGCCGGTGACCGGGGGCGCACCCGGCGCAGCACCGCTTCCATGCGGGCCAGCAGTTCCCGCAGGCCGTAGGGCTTGACGAGGTAGTCGTCGGCGCCGGCCTGGAGCCCGAGCACACAGTCGAGTTCGGCACCGCGCGCGGTCATGGAGATGATCGGCACATTGCCGGCCACCCGTATCCGGCGGCAGACTTCCAGGCCGTCCAGATCGGGGAGATCGAGGTCCAGCAGGACGATGTCGACACCGCCGAGCGCCTGCAAGGCTTCCGCACCGGTGGACACACTGCTGGCCACATAACCGTTTCTGCGCAGCTCCTGCGTCAGCTCGTCCGCGGCCGGGGTGTCGTTCTCGACGACGAGCACCTGCACGGCCTGTACCCCCGCCGGCGACTGCCCTGCCCCGCTGTGTGGTCTCGCCAGATCCATGACCTGCCGATTCACGTAACGCTCCTTCCCCCAAGGGCGCAACAGAACTTTTGAGCGTCAGAGTACCAGGCAAGGTTGTCTGTTTGTCAACGCGATCAGGCCCGTACGGCGGCCTGGGCGCGGGTTGGTTGAGGGTTCACTGAACGGAGAACTTGCATGCAGAGGGCACGGACATGGTCCTCCAAATGCCTATCTACTGGCATTAATTGCTGCGTGACAGCTACGTATGGTGCGTGTGGCTATTGCGTTAACCGGTCGGGGAACCGCTTTTTATGCATCTTTTACTTTGGAATCAAGCCGACCTGTCTGTATGTTCAAGGGGTGCGCCTTCCGTGGGGGGACGGGGGGGAGGGGCGCACGTCTGGCTGGCCCCTGTCCATGAACAGAGCAGGAGTGCCGCATCGTGACCACGGCTCAGACGACCGTGATCGACCGTGCTTCGACCACGGGCCCGCTTCTCACCACCACGGTTCCGCGCGAGTACGTCCACCGCGCCTCCGTGGCGGAGGTGTTCCTCACCGGGTGGGTGCCCGACGAGTCCGTCCCGGACGCTTCGTCCGACTCCTTCGTGGTGCGGGCCCAGTGGCCGCGCAGCCACGCCCTCTTCGCACCGGTGGACGGCCACCAGGACCCGCTGCTGATGGTCGAGTCGATCCGGCAGACCGGAAGCCTGCTGGCCCACGCCGAGTACGCGGTCCCGTTCGGGCACCAGTTCCTGATGCGGGACATGTCCTTCACCGCCTCCGCGGCGGCGTTCCGGATCGGCTCCGCCCCGACCGAGGTCGAACTGCACACGGTCTGCCGGGACCTCGTCCGCAGGGGCAGGACCATCGCCGGCATGCGCTACGAGGTCCGGGTCCGGCGTGACGGAGTGACCGTCGCCACCGGCAGCGCCGGCTTCAGCTGCACCAGCCCGGCCGCCTACCGGCGGCTGCGCGGCGAGCGTCCCACCGCCACCGGCCGGGCCCTGCCGGCACCGGCCGACCCGGCCGAGGTGGGCCGGACCGACCCGGAGCACGTGCTGCTCGCCGCCCGCGCCGAACCCGGCGAGAACCGGTGGGAGCTGCGGGTCGACACCGGGCACGCGGGCTTCTTCGACCACCCGGTGGACCACGTCCCCGGCATGGTGCTGATCGAGGCCGCCCGGCAGGCCGCCCGGGCCGCGACGGGACAGCCCCGGGCCCTGCTCCTCGGCCTGGAGACCGAGTTCACGCGGTACGCCGAACTCGACGCCCCGTGCTGGATCGAGGCCCGTGTCGACGAATCCGGCACCACCGGGGACCTCCGGGTCCGGGTGACCGCCACGCAGCAGGGGGAGCGGGTCTTCGCCGGGACCGTGTCCCTGCGCCGCCCGGCCGCCTGATGCCGACGCGTCCCACGGAGAGTCCCACGTGCGTACCGTCCTGATCACCGGGGCCGCGGGTTTCGTCGGCGGCCACGTGGCCCACGAGGCCGCGCGGCAGGGCGCGGCCCTCACCCTGCTGTCCCACAGCCGTCCGGTCGCCGCCGGGTCCGGGCAGCGCCTCCTGCCGGCCGATCTCACCGACCCCGCGTCGCTGCGCGGCGTGTGCGAGGGCGTGGACGTCGTGCTGCACTGCGCGTCGTACATCGGCGCGGAGCCCGGCGGCAACGAGGCCGTCAACGCCCGCGGTACGAGAAACCTGGTCGCCGAGGCCCGCCGCTGCGGCGTGCCCCGCATCGTGTACGTGAGCACCGCGTCCGTCTACGGCCGGGGCACCTTCCGGGGTGCCGCGCCCGGACAACTGGTCAGGAACCCGAGTTCGCCGACGTCGGTGAGCCGGGCCAGGGCCGAGGACGCCGTGCTCGAAGCCGGCGGGATCGTGCTGCGGCCCCATCTGGTCCACGGTCCCGGGGACAGGTGGGTGGTCCCCGGCATCGTCCGGCTGCTGCGCGCGCTGCCCGGCACGGTGGAGGGCTGGACCGCCCGTGTCTCGCTGGTCTCCGCGCCGGACCTGGCCCGCCTCGTGGTCGGGACCGGCCTCGCGCCCGAGCCCGCTCTGACCGCCCGGACGTACCACTCGGCCCATCCGGTGCCGGTCGGCGCGGCGACGCTGCTGCGCGCGGTCGCCGCGTGCGCCGGGCTGCCCTGGCCGCGCGGGGAGCTGACCGTGGCCGAGGCCCGGGCGCGGCTGGCGGGGGACGCCCGGCTGGCGCACGCGCTCGACATGCTGCGGACCGACCACTGGTTCGACGGCGGGCCGCTCTGGCGTGACCTGCGGCTGTCCCCCGCCGCGGACTTCGAGACCGGGTTCGCGGAGTCGGCGCGGTGGTACCGCCGGACGCTGGTCGCCGTCTGAGGGGCTGCGGGGCCGGCGCCGGTCCTCGGCACGGGCGCGGTCGGTGGCATGGGCCGGGTCCTCGGTATGGGCCCGGTCCTCCGGACCGGCCTTGCCCAGGAGCGCGCCGGTCACGGGTGGCCGGGGTGCGTTCAGGGTGAGGGCGGTGCGGTCCGTTCGTACAGCGTCACCCGGCGGCCGCGGACCTGCCGGTCCGCCACCGGCGTGAAGTGGCTGCGCAGCACGGACATCTTTGTCTTGTCCTGTTCCGTGACCGCCGCTCTCGCCGCCCCGGTCGCGTCCGTCACCAGGACGATGTGCCGCTCGGCCAGCATCGCGGTGCGGAGGTCGGCCGCGCGCGCCTCCACGCCCCGGAAGTTCCCGTACTCCTCGGGGCCGCGGACCAGCGCGATGTCGCGCAGACCGGTGAAGGCGTCCGGGGTGACGACGGCGGTGTCCCGGCGGTCCGACGGGAGGAACAGCACGGCGCTGCCGTCCGGCTTCATCCGCCGTACGTCCGCAGCGACGGCCAGGACGTCGTCCACCCTGCTCGCCGGTGACCGCATGGCCAGCGACTCGGGCAGCAGGGCCAGCACCGCCGTGACGACGACGGCGGGCAGGAGCCACTTCGCGGCCCCGGGGAACCGGGGGACGGCCGCCCGGACCGCCGCGTCGACGGCGGTGCCGATCAGCAGCGCCAGCCCGAGCATGCCGAAGAGGACGTAGCGGTCCAGGAACAGGGGTTTGACCAGGGAGACGGCGATCAGACAGGTCTGGGGCACCGCCAGCAGCGGCAAGCCGACGGCCGCGACGGACAGCCGGGAGCCCCGGGGGCGTTCCAGCAGGGCACAGGCGCCGCCGATCGCCAGCAGGACCGCGGGGCCGATCAGCAGGTGCCAGGACAGGGGCGGGATCCACGCCACCTGCCCGGACTGGTCCCGGCTGACGAGGATCAGCGGCAGCACACCGGCCGTGGCGGCGGCGGACGCCAGTGCCCAGCGCCACCCGGTCCCGCGTCCGGGCCGTACCCACAGCAAGGTCGTCAGGTGGGCCGCGAGGAGCAGCAGCGACAGCCAGTTGAGCCAGCCCGTCAGCGCGACCGTGCCGCCGTACGCGACCCAGGTCCGGGTGCGGACGGGCCCCTGGAGCGCGGTGACGAGGAGCAGGGTGGAGAGGCCGGCGCCGGCCGCGACCAGCGCGTAGGGGCGGCCTTCCTGGAGGTGGAACTGCACGGCCGGGAGGAGTCCTAACGCCATTCCGGCCGCCAGGCCCGTCCGGGCGCCGCCCAGCCGGTGGCCGACGGTGGTGACACAGGCCGCCGCCACCGCCATGGCCAGCACCGAGGGCAGCCGCAGGGTCGTGGTGCCGGCGCCGAAGCAGGTGAACAGCCCGTGCATCAGCAGGTAGTAGCAGCCGTGGACGACGTCGACGTGCTCCAGCAGAAGGCGCAGGCCCGCCGGGGAGCGCCGGGCGGCCTGCCAGGTCGCGGCCTCGTCCCGCCACAGGCTGTCCTCCCGCGACAGTCCCCACAGACCGAGCGCGACGGTCCACAGCGCCGGGAGCAGCCAGAGGGGGACGGGGCGGCGCGGGGGCGCGGAGCCGGGGGCCATGGGTGGCGTTCCGGTGGTGGACGTCGGATCGGACGGACGGGCTGTGGGCATCAAGAAGGGCCTTCGTGGCGGCAGTTGAGGAGGGCGGACCGGCCGGGACCGGCTCGCCGAGCGCCCACCGTATGCCGTCCGGGCCTCTCAGGAGGTCTCGCGCCGAGCGGCCGGTGGCCGATCCGGCACGGGTGCCGCGCTCTTCCGGGGCTGTGGCGCGGGTCCGGTGCGCTCCGTGCGGGCGGTGACGGCCGTGACGGCCGCCGCGGCGAGGACGAAGGCGGCGCCCGCCCAGGCGATCCAGACGGCGCCCGCGGTGCCGAGGATGCCGGCGCCCAGGACGCTGGACAGGGAAATGGCCAGATACATGACGGCCGCGTTGAGGGAGACCGCCAGCGGCGCGCCGCCGGGCCCGGCCAGTGCCATGACGCGCTGCTGCTGGGGCGCGGTCACCGACCAGGAGGCGACGCCGCCCACCGCGGTCAGCGCGGCGGCCGCCGGGTAGGAGGAGCGGCCGAGGGCCATGAGCGCGTAGACGGCGGTGAGCAGCAGTGTCGCCCCGATGACGACCGTGGCCGGTCCCCTGCGGTCGGCCAGCCGGCCGGCGGTGAGGTTGCCGGCGGTGCCGGCCAGGCCGAACACCAGCAGCAGGACGGCCACTTTGCCGCCGTCCCCGCCGGTGGCGGGCGCGAAGAGGGCGCTGATGTAGGTGTAGGGCAGGTAGATGCCGGTGAACGCGATCAGGGTGCCGGCCAGCACGCCGGCCGTCCGGCGGTCGGTGAGCGGGGCGAGGCGCCGGCGCAGCGGGGCGGGTCCGGCGGCGGGGACGTCGGGCAGCCGTACGGCGATGACCGGGGCGACGAGCAGGGCCAGCGCGGTGACGAACCACAGGGCGGCCCGCCAGCCCAGCGCGTCGCCGAGGGCGGTGCCGAGCGGGGCGCCCAGGGCGAGCGACCCGGTCAGGCCCACGGTGACGATCGCGATGGCCCGGCCGCGCCGCTCGGGACCGGCCAGCGTGGCCGCGGTCGCGCCCGCGTTGGGGGTAAACAGCGCGGCGCCCGCCGCGGCGATCACCCGGGCCGCCAGCACCAGCGGGTAGGCCGGGGCGAGGGCGGTCACCACGTTGCCTGCCGCGAACACGGCGAGCGCCGTGATCAGCACCGTACGCCGTGACCAGCGGGAGGTGAGCGCGGCGAGCACCGGCGAGAGCAGCGCGTAGGCCAGGGAGAAGACGCTCACCAACTGGCCTGCCGCGCCGAGGGAGACGCCGAGGGAGCCGCTGATCTCGGGCAGCAGGCCGGCGATGACGAAGGCGTCGGTCCCGACGGCGAAGGTGCCGAGCGCGAGCACACCGGCGTGGGTCCGCCAGGTCCGCCCGGCCGGCGCGTGGGTGAGGGGCATGGAGACACCTGCCATTCGATGGGCGTCGGCTATGTCGATGAGCATCGTAGTAGTTGTTCGATGTGTATCGTAGCTGTCGAGCCACATCGACATAGGTGCCCGCGGGCACGGCCTGGAGGCGGGATGCGCACGACGGAGGAGACCCGGCTGCCGCAGCCGGACCTCGGCACGGTGGAGATCGGCACCGTGCTGCAGGCCCTCGCGGACCCGGTGCGGCTGCGGATCGTACGGCTGCTCGGCGACCTCGGCGAGGCGCCCTGCGGCGGACTGGACCTGCCGGTCAAGCGCTCCACCGTCTCCCACCACCTGCGCACCCTGCGCGAGAGCGGCCTGGTCGAGACCCGGCTGCGGGGCAACACCCGGGTGAGCCGCATCCGCGGCGAGGAACTGGACCGGCGTTTCCCCGGCCTGCTCACCGCGGTCCTGGGCGCCGCACCGGCCGTTCCCCGGGACCGGGGCGAGGCCGGGGGCGACGAGGGCCGGGCCCGGAGCGAGGCCGGGGACTAGCCAGGGCAAGAAACCGGATCAGGGACCGCGGAGCCGCCCGGAACCGGCGGCCGCGGAGAAGGAGGAGACCGGATGGGACGGTACGCACACCTGGTCTACACGGACAGCGTGCGCCGGGTCCAGGAGGAGGAGGGCAGCGCCCAGCTCGGGTTACGGGCCCTCGCCCAGGACGACGCCCGGCCGGACGAACTCGGCCCCGACGAGGCCGCGTTCCTCACCACGCGCGACGGGTTCTACCTCGCCACCGCGAGCGAGACCGGCTGGCCTTACGTCCAGTACCGCGGCGGCCCGCCCGGCTTCGTGCACGTCCTGGACGAACGGCGGCTGGCCTGGGCGGAGGTGCGCGGCAACCGGCAGTACGTCACCACCGGCAACGTGCGGGCCTCGGAGCGGGTGGCGCTGTTCTTCATGGACTACGCCCGGCAGGCCCGGCTGAAGATGTTCGGCCGGGCCCGCACCGTCCCGCTCGACGAGGACCCCGCGCTCACCGAGCGCCTCGGCCGCCGGCGCACCGACGGACAGGTGGAGCGCCTGATGGTCGTCCAGGTCGAGGGCCTCAACTGGAACTGCCGCCAGCACATCACCCCGCGCTACACCGAGCGGGAACTGGAGTCGGCGCTCGCTCCGGTCCGTGCCCGCCTGGACGCCCTGGAGCGGGAGAACGAGCAGTTGCGGGCCCGGCTCGCCGAACTGGATATCCCGGGCTGATACGGCTTGAAGCGGGCGTTCCGCTCAGTCGTGGGCGGCGCGTGCGAGGCCGTCTAGGACCGGCGCGGCCTCGCGCAGCGCCTCCTCCGGTGCCAGCCGCGCCCCCTGGCCGAACGCCTCGCCGAAGGCCCGTTCGCCCAGGACGGCGCGGGCCGCGCGCGTGATCCGGTCCACGTCGGCGCGCTCGGCCGGCGGCAGCGGCGCGTCCACGCCGCGCCGGGCCGCGTCGGCCGCGCCGAGCAGCAGGGCCGCGCAGCCGGCGGCGGGCCCGGTGCCGTACCGGGCCGCCGCGCCGGCCAGGCCCTCCAGGGACAGCGCCAGGGCGCGCGGCTCGCCGATCGCGCGGGCCACGTCCAGGCCGCGCAGATGCAGATCCGCGGCCGCCCCGGCGTCGCCGCGCAGCTCCGCGACGAACCCCAGTTCGGCCAGCAGCAGATGGTCGCCGGCCTGCGAGGACACGTCCGCGTAGCCGTCGCGCAGCTCCGCCAGGTGCGCTTCGGCGGCGTCCAGGTCGCCGGAGCGGCGGGCACCGAGCGCGAGCCCCATCCCGGAATGGATCTCGCCGTACTTGTAGCCCTGCTCGGCCGCGCTGCGCCGCGCCTGTTCGTGCAGGTCACGCGCCCGGTCCCAGTCGCCGGCCAGCAGCGCGAGCCGGCCCAGACCGGACAGCCGGGCCGACACCTCCGCCGCGAGGCCCAGCTCGCGGGCCATCCGCAGCCCTGCGTGCTGGCGGTTCGCGGCCTCCTCGTACTCGCCCTTGATCTCCGCGAGGTTCGCGAGCGGCGAGACCGTCTGCAGCTCGCCCCAGCGGTCGCCCACCTCGCGGAAGAGCGCGGCGCTGCGCCGTCCGTCCCGTCCGAGCCCGGCGAGGTCGCCCCGGACCAGCGCGAGCGTGGCCCGCAGGCCCAGCGCGGCGGCGGTGCCCCAGCGGTCGCCGGCGGCGGTGAACAACGCCAGCGCCCGGTCGTTCAGTTCCTCGCTGCCGGCCGTCGAGCCCGTGCTGAACAGGCCGTACGCGCACAGCCACAGTGACCGCGCCCGGCACACCGGGTGGGGCACGGCGGGCGCGCCCGCTACGGCGGCCTGGCTCGGTACGGCGGTGTCGCTCGCCAGGGCGGTCCCGGTCGGCAGCGCGGTGTCGTCCGGCAGGGTGGCGGCCGGTTCCCGGTCGCCGGTGAGCAGGGCGAACGCCGTGTGCAGCAGCGTCAGTTCGGACGGCACGGAGTCCGGGGCGGCGGCCGGCAGGGTGTCCAGGACCGCGCGCAGAGCGCGACGGGCCTGGGTGAACCGGCCGCGCAGCAGCCACCACCAGGCCAGCGCGACGGCCAGCCGCGCGGCCTGCCCGGGGGCGCCCGCGGCGGCCCGGCGCACGGCCTCGTCCAGGGCGGCGCGCAGATTGCCGGACTCGGCGTCGAGCCGGGCGAGCCAGGACCGCTGCCCGGGACCGCGCAGCTCGGGCTCGGCGCGTTCGGCGAGCGCGAGGTAGTGGCGCAGGTGCCGGTCGCGTACGGCGGCGAGGTCCGCCATCTCGTGCAGCCGCTCGGTCGCGTAGGCGGCGACGGACTCCAGCAGCCGGTAGCGCGGGCCGGCCGGTCCGGGTACGACGACCACCAGGGACCGGTCGACCAGCCGGGTCACCAGGTCGGGCACCTCCGCCGCGGTGACACCGTCGCCCGCGCACACCGCCTCGGCCGCCCGCAGGTCACAGCCGTCGCTGAACACGGCCAGCCGGCGCAGCACGATGCGCTCGGGCGCGCTCAGCAGCTCCCAGCTCCAGTCGATCACCGCGCGCAGGGTCTGCTGACGCTCGGGCGCGCCGCGCCGGCCCGAGGACAGGAGCCGGAAGCGGTCGCCGAGCCGGGCCGCCAGCTCGCGCACGCCCAGCGCGCGGACCCGGGTCGCCGCCAGCTCCAGGGCGAGCGGGATGCCGTCCAGGCGGCGGCAGATCTCCGTGACGGCGGCCCGGTCGGCGTCGTCGCAGGCGCCGGGGCCGAGGGCGAAGCCGGGCGCCGCGGCGGCGGCGCGCTGGGCGAACAGCCGCACCGCGTCGGCGGTCGGCAGCGGCTCGACCAGGAAGACCTCCTCGCCCGGCAGCCCGAGCGGCTCCTGGCTGGTGGCCAGCACGCGCAGGCCGGGCGCGGTGCCGAGCAGCAGGGCGGTGAGTTCGGCGGCGGCGTCGACGACGTGTTCGCAGTTGTCCAGGACGAGCAGCGCGCGCCGGTCGCGGAGCACGGCCGCGAGGCGCCGCGCCGGCGACCGGTCTCCGGTGCCGGCGCCGGAGAGCGGTACGGCGGCGGGCGCGTGGTCGCTGATGCCGAGCGACGCGGCGACGACCTGGGCCAGGTCGGCGACGGCTCCGTCGGCGACCCCGGCGAACTCCACGAACCAGATGCCGTCGGGCAGTCCGGCGGCGGTGGCGGTACCGCCCAGCGCGTCGGCCGCCGCCACGGCCAGCCGGGTCTTGCCCACTCCGCCGGGACCGGTGAGCGTCACCAGGCGGGAGGTGCGCAGCAGCCCGGAGAGCCGGCCGAGGGCTTCGCGGCGGCCGATGAGCGGGGTGAGGGAGGCGGGCAGGCCGGAGGGGCCGGGGAGGGCGGGGGCGCCGGGCCCGGGCGCTTCCGTGGGCGTCTTAGTGACCGTGGTCGTAGGTGCCATGGGCGCGGGTGTCCCGGGGAGGGCGCCGAGGGCGGGCGCGGTCCGCGGGGGCGGTGTCAGACCGGGGTCCTGGCGCAGTACCGCCTGGTGCAGGGCGGCGAGTCCGGGGCCCGGTTCGACGCCCAGTTCGGTGACGAGCCGCGCGCGCAGCTCGTCGTAGGCCGCGAGCGCCTCGCCCTGCCGGCCCGCCGCGTACAGCGCCCGTATCTGGAGCGCGCGCAGCCGTTCTCGCAGCGGATGCCGGGCCACCAGGCCGGCCAGCTCCCCGGCGAGGAGGACGTGGTCGCCGGCCGCGAGGCGGGCCTCGGCCTGCTCCTCCAGCACGGACAGCCGCTGCTCGGCGAGGCGCTGTGCCACCCCGCGGACGAAGGCGTGGTCGGCGAAGTCGGCGTAGGCCGGTCCGCGCCACAGTCCCAGCGCCTCGGTGAGCAGGGCGGCCCGCCGGTCCGGGTCCGGGACGGCGCGGGCCCGCTCCACCAGCTCGCGGAACCGTACGGCGTCCACCTCGTCGGTGTCGTCCAGCCGCAGCCGGTAACCGGCCGGCTGGCGCGGTACGCGGTCCCGGCCCAGCGCCCGGCGCAGTTGCGAGACCTTCGCCTGGAGCGCGCCCGTGGGCCGGCCGGGCGGGCGGTCGCCCCACAGGTCGTGGATGAGGCGGTCCGCGGAGACCGGTCCGCCGTCGTGCGCCAGCAGGTCGGCGAGCAGCGCCCGGACCTTCGCCTCCGGAACCCTGACGGCCGCCCCCTCGTCGTCCCACACCGCCAGTGGGCCGAGCACCCCAAACCGCATGCGCGTCACTGTACGTCAGGGCATCGTGCCGCCCGCCGCCGCTCGTGAGCCGTGCACAGGCCGCTCGCAGCGGCCCCTGAGCCGACGGCCGACCGTCAGCCGGCCGTCAGCCGTTCCGAAGGTTTCCCGAAGCGCGCCGGCGCAGGGTCGTGTGCACCGGCGGTCGAAGCAGGGTGCGGCGGAGGAGGCAGCGGGATGACCAGGTACGCGGGCCGGACGGCCGTAGTCGTCGAAGAGGTCACCGCCATCGGGCTGGCCGTGGCCAAGCGCCTGGTGGAGGGCGGCGCCCGGGTCGTGCTGACCGCCCGCACCGAGGCGCAGCGCCACCGCCTGTGCGGGGAGCTGGGCTCCGCCGCCCGGGTCGTCGCGCCCGCCGACGTGACCGCCTGCCTGGGCCCCGGCGGCCTGGCCGACCTGCTGTTCGCCGATGTCGTGGCCACCGCCCGGCCGCTGCTGCCGCACCTGCGGGACGGCGGTGCGGTCGTCCTGATGACCCCGGTCTGCTCGACCGCCGCCGTGCAGGCTCTCGCCGCCGAGCTGGTCCGCCGCGGCATCCGCGTGAACGCCGTGGCGCCGGGCTGTATCGAGGCGCCGGGCGGCGCGGGCGGGCCCCTGCCGCCCCTGGGCCGCCTCGGCGCCGCCGAGGAGGTGGCCCGGGCCGCGCTCTTCCTGGCCACCGACGCCACGTTCACCACCGGCGTCCGGTTCCCGGTCGACGGAGGCCTCGGCCGGCCCTGACCGCGCACCGGGCACCGCCCGACCACGGCGGCGCACCGGACACCGCCCGCCGCACTCCACGGCGGCGGACCGCACTCCTCGGCGGCGGACCGCACTCCTCGGCGGCGGACCGAACTCCTCGGCGGCGCACCGGACACCGCCCGCCGAACACCACGGCGGCCCCCGGCCCCGAACACCGGCGGCGCCCCGCCCCGATCCCCGACGTCCGAACTCCTGGAGCACACCCATGAGCACCACACCCGACACCGAGGCCGGTGCGTCCGCGCGCACCGGCGCCGGGGCGAGTTCCCGGCGGGCCGGCGAACAGCCGCGGAAACTGCCCATGTCCGCCCTGCTGGCCCTCGCCACCGCCGTCTTCATCACCAGCCTCACCGAGACGCTGCCCGCGGGCCTGCTCCCGGCGATCAGCCACGACCTCGGCCGGAGCGAGTCCGCGACCGGGCAGACGGTCACGGTCTACGCGCTCGGCACCGCGCTGACCGCGATCCCGCTGACGGCGGCGACCGCCCGCTGGCGCCGCAAGCGGCTGCTGCTGACCGCCATGGCCGGCTTCGCCGTGGCCAACACCGTCACCGCCGTCTCCTCGCTCTACGGGCTGACCATGGCGGCGCGTTTCGTCGCCGGCGTCGCGGCGGGCCTGGCCTGGGCGCTGCTCGCCGGGTACGCGCGCCGGCTCGCCCCGCCGCACCTCCAGGGCCGGGCGATCGCCGTCGCGATGGCGGGCATCCCGGTCGCGCTCTCGCTCGGCGTGCCCGCCGGCACCTTCCTCGGCCAGGTGACCGACTGGCGCGTGGCGTTCCTCGCGATGACCGCGCTGACGGTCGTGCTGCTGGCGTGGATCGCCGTGGCCGTACCGGACTTCCCGGGCCAGGAGGGCGGCGAGCGGCCGAGGATGCTGCGCGCCCTGCGGGTCCCGGGCGTGGTCCCGGTGCTGTTCGTGACGCTGGTCTTCGTCCTGGCCCACACCCTCGTCTACGCCTACATCGCCACGTTCCTCGACGACCTCGGCCTCGGCGGGCAGACCGACCTGGTGCTGCTGGTCTTCGGCGCCGCCTGCCTGGTGAGCATCTGGATCGTCGGCGCCCGGATCCACCAGCGGCTGCGCGCGCTCACCCTCGCCGGCTCCGTGCTGGTCGCGGTGGCCGCCGCGGTGCTGGCCGTGCTCGCGGACCACACCGCGCTGGTCTACGTCGCCGCCGTGCTGTGGGGCCTGGGCTGGGGCGGGGTGCCGACCCTGCTGCAGACCGCGGCCGGTGACGCGGGCGGGGAGGCGGCCGACGCGGCCCAGGCCATGCTGGTGACGCTGTGGAACGTCGCCATGGCGGGCGGCGGAGTCCTCGGCGGTGTGCTGCTCGGCCTGAGCGGCAGCGACTCGCTGCCGTGGAGCGTGCTGCTGCTCATGCTGCCGGTGATCGCCGTCGTCGCGCTCGCCCGGCGCCACGGCTTCCCCGCCGAACGGCCCCCGGCGTGACCCCGGCCGCCGCGACCCGGACGGAGCACGGGAACGCGCCCCACCCGGCCCCGCTCCCACCCGCGGACCGCACCCGGCCCCCTGCCCCATCCCCTACACCGACCCCGCCTGGAGGTCCCCCCGTGTCCGAGATCCCGCCGCCCGCGCCCGCCGCGTTCCCGCGGCGCCCCGTCTCCCCGGCCGCCTCATGAGCGGGCCCGGCACCGCCCGCAGACAGGTGCACCTCGCGGCCCAGCTTCCCGGCATCCACAACGTGACCGTCTGGTCGGACCCGCGCTCGCGCAGCCAGATCGCCTTCGACTCCTTCCGGCACCTCGCGCGGACCGCCGAACGCGGCCGGTTCGACTTCTTCTTCCTGGCCGAGGGGCTGCGGCTGCGCGAGCACAAAGGGGAGCTGTACGACCTGGACGTGGCGGGCCGGCCGGAGAACCTCACCCAGCTGAGCGCCCTGGCCGCGGTCACCACCCGGCTCGGCCTCGCCGCCACCGTCAACGCCACCTTCAACGAGCCCTACGAGGTGGCGCGCCGGCTGGCCACGCTCGACCACCTCAGCGGCGGACGCGCCGCCTGGAACGTGGTGACCAGCTTCGACGCCTTCACCGGGGAGAACTTCCGGCGGGGCGGCTTCCTCGCCGAGTCCGACCGGTACGGGCGCGCGGCGGAGTTCCTGGCCACCGCGCGCGAGCTGTGGGACAGCTGGGCCGAGGAGGACCTGCGCGCGGACGCGACGGCCGGCGCGTTCGTCCGGCCCGGCGCCGGCCGCTTCGCACACCACGGGACGCACTTCGGCATCTCCGGCCGGTTCACCACGCCGCGCCCGCCCCAGGGGCACCCGGTGATCATCCAGGCGGGCGAGTCCGGTCCGGGCCGCGAGTTCGCCGCCGCCGAGGCCGACGTCGTCTTCAGCAAGTACGACCGGTTCGACCAGGCCCGCGCCTTCTACCAGGACGTCAAGGGCCGCCTGGCCCGGTACGGCCGTACCCCGGACCAGTTGAAGATCCTGCCGACGGCCACCGTGGTGGTGGCCGACAGCGACGCGGAGGCCGCCGCGTACGCCGAGGAGATCACCCGCGCCCAGATCGGCCCGCGGACCGCGCTCGCGCACCTGGAGGCGGTCTGGGGCCGCGACCTGTCCGGCTACGACCCCGACGGGCCGCTGCCCGACATCGATCCGGAGCCCGGCGCGCAACTGCTCCGGGGCCACTCGCTGTTCCGCCGGGACCGCGCCGAGACCGCCCGGCGCTGGCGGTCCCTCGCCGAGGAGCGCGGCCTGAGCATCCGGGAGCTGGTCATCGAGATGTCCGGCGGGCAGACCTTCGTCGGCGCCCCGCACACCGTCGCCGACGCGGTCGACCACTTCGTGCAGAGCGGCGGCGCCGACGGCTTCGTCCTCGTCCCGCAGCTCACGCCCGGCGGCCTGGACGACTTCGTGGACCGGGTGGTGCCGCTGCTCCAGGAGAAGGGCGTCTTCCGGCGGGACTACACGGGCCCGTCCCTGCGCGACCACCTGGGCCTCGGCCCCGCCCCGCGACGGGCCCCCGAGGCCACCGCCGGACAGCCGGCGGTCTCCGCCGCCGGGCAGGAGGTCTCGTGACCGCGCGCCCGCTGCACCTCGCCGTCGCCCTGGACGCCGCCGGCTGGCACCCGGCGGCCTGGCGCGCCGCGGACGCCCGGCCCGCGGAGCTGTTCGGCGCCGGCTACTGGACGGACCTGGTCACCGAGGCCGAACGCGGCCTGCTCGACTTCGTCACCTTCGAGGACGCGCTCGGGATGCGGTCGGCCGCCTTCCACCGGCCCGACGACCGCACCGACCAGGTCCGCGGGAGCCTGGACGCGGTCCTGCTCGCGGCCCGGGTGGCGCCGCTGACCACGCACATCGGCCTGGTCCCGACCGCGAACGTCACCCACACCGAGCCGTTCCACGTCTCCGCCGGCATCGCCACCCTGGACCACGCGAGCACCGGCCGGGCCGGCTGGCGCCCGCAGGTCGCCGCGCGGGCCGCCGACGCGGCCCACTTCGGCCGCCGTACGACACCGCTGCTCAGCGACGACGACGCCCGCGACCCGGAGCGGATCGGCCGGCGGCTGAGCGCGCTGTTCGACGAGGCCGCCGACGCGGTGGAGGCGGCCCGGCGGCTGTGGGACAGCTGGGAGGACGACGCGGAGATCAGGGACGCCGCCACCGGCCGCTTCCTCGACCGGGACAAGGTGCACCCCGTCGACTTCCGGGGCGAGTACTTCGGCGTCCGGGGCCCGGCCGTCGTCCCGCGCCCGCCGCAGGGCCTGCCGCCGGTGATGAGCCTGGCGCACGCCACCGTGCCGTACGAGTTCGCGGCGCGCTCCGCCGACGTCGTGTGGGTGACGCCGCACGACCGCGCGGGGGCCGCGGCGATCCTCGCCGAGGTGGACGCGGCCGCCGGCCGCGTAGGCCGGGACACGCGGGCCCGGCCGCTGCTGCGGTTCGCGGACCTGCTCGTCTTCCTGGACGGTGAGCCGGGCGCCGCCGCGCGCCGCAAGGCCCGCCTGGACGAGCTGGACGGCGCGGAACTCGCCTCCGACGCCGAGGTGTTCACCGGCACCGCCGACGCACTCGCCGACCTGCTGCTGGACTGGCGGGAGGCCGGGCTCGACGGCTTCCGGCTGCGGCCCGGCGTGCTCCCGCACGACCTGGCCGGGATCACCCGCGCCCTGGTGCCCGCACTCCGACGGCGTGGGGTGTTCCGTACGGCGTACGACGCGACGACGCTGCGCGGCCATCTGCGCCTGCCGCGCCCCGCTAGCCGCTACGCGCGGACGGGCGGCCACCCGAAGGGGTGATCCGGGGGCATGCGCGCGTACCCGCACACCGTGGGACCGGTGTGCGGGTACGCGCGAAAGTGCCTGCCCGGACGGGGACGGGGGCCGGGCTCACGGCTGGTCGTCGCCGGCCTCGTCCTCCTCCGACTGCTTGGCCTGCACCTCGGGGTCCAGGCCGGTGCCGTCGACCGAGGTGAGCCGGGGCGAGTCCGGCACCTCCGTGGCCGCGGGCGGTTCGACCAGCCAGTCGGGGTTGGCCTGCTTGTCCCACCACTTCCAGGCCGCGAAGGCACCGCCCGCGAGGACGGCCAGCACCGCGGCCGTCTTCACGGTGCGGCCGGTGCGGGAGCGCCGCTCGGCCCGCCGGACCAGCTTCTGGATGTCCCGCGCCGAGACCTGGCCGCGCAGTGCGGCCAGGGCGGCGGCGCTGCGCGCGGCGGCCTCGTCACGGACCGGACCGGCCGCGGCCCGCGCCTGTTCGATCTTGGGACGGGAGTAGGCGGCGGCCTGGGCGGCCGCCTTGCGGGTACGGACGGCGGCTTCCTGCGCGGCCAGGTCCACCTTCGGCGGGACGTGCGCGAGTGCCTGCTCCAGACGCGGGGCGAGCCGGGCGTCGTACTGCACGCGGGCCTGCTCCGCGGCCTGCGACACCACGGGCGCCAGCCGTACGCGTGCCTCCTGCGCGTAGTACGCGGCACGCTCCTTGGCCGTGTCGGCGTAGGGCGCCACCACTTCCGCGGCGTGCAGCACGCTGTCCTTCGCCGAGCCGGTCGCGGCGCGCACGCTCTCGATGCGGGTCACGGGTTCCTCCTCCTCGGTGGCGTACGGTAATTCGACTTTCCACCCTTTTACGGATCATGCCTGCCGGTCGCCGGTGTAGCACGCGCGGACGGGCATACGGGTGCCGGACACCCGCCCGGCGTGGCGGCGGACCGGTGCGGCGACGGACCGGCGACGCGGGCCCGGGAGCGTGGAAGGATCTGGGGTACCGCGGCTGACGACGAAGGAAGGCGGACCGTGGCCGACCAGCTGTATGCCACCCTGAAGACCACCCTCGGCGACATCGAGGTGCGGCTCTTCCCGCTGCACGCGCCCGTCACGGTCCGGAACTTCGTCGAACTGGCCCGCGGCGAACGCGAGTGGACCCATCCGCGCACCGGGGTGCGCAGCAGGGACCGGCTCTACGACGGCACGGTCTTCCACTCCGTCATCGGCGGGTTCATGATCCAGGGCGGTGATCCGCTGGGCAACGGCCTGGGCGGCCCCGGCTACGGCTTCGAGGACGAGTGCCACCCCGACCTGGCCTTCGACACCCCGTACCTGATGGCGATGGCCAGCGCCGGCCCAGGCACCAACGGCTCCCAGTTCTTCATCACCGTCACCCCGAGCACCTGGCTGAACGGCAAGCGCACCATCTTCGGCGAGGTCACCGGCCCGGCCGGGCGGAAGGTCGTCGACGCCATCGCGAGCGTGCCGACGGGACGCGACGACCGGCCGCTCCTCGACGTCGTGATCGAGACGGTGCTCGTCGAGTCGCGCGCGGGCTGAGCCGCCCGCGCCGAGGGCTCCGGAGGGAACCAAACACACCGCTCGTCCGTAAGGATGAGCGGAGCAGGACGGTGCCGCCGGGCACCGGGACGACGACCGGACGAGACGACCAAGGGGATCTGATGGAGCAGGCCGCAGGGAGCGCGCGGGACGCCCGCAGCGTGCCCGGGTGCTACCGGCATCCGGACCGTGAGACCGGCGTGCGCTGCACCCGCTGCGAACGGCCCATCTGCCCCGAGTGCATGGTCAGCGCCTCCGTCGGCTTCCAGTGCCCGGACTGCGCCCGCGGCGGCACCGGCGAGACACCCCCGCCCCAGGCGTCCCGGCCGCGCACGCTCGCCGGCGGCACGGTCACGGCCGATCCCCGGCTGCTCACCAAGCTGCTGATCGCGGTCAACCTCGCGGTGTTCGTCGCGATCAAGGCCCGCCCCTCGCTCGGGTACGACTTCGTGCTCTACGGCGCCCTGCCGTCGAAGCCGTTCGCGCCCACCTCGGGAGTCGCCGCGGGCGAGTGGTACCGCTTCGTGTCGTCGATGTTCTCCCACGAGGAGTACTGGCACCTCGGCTTCAACATGCTCAGCCTGTGGTGGGTGGGCGGCCCGCTGGAGGCCGCCCTCGGCCGGGCCCGCTATCTGGCGGTGTACTTCGTCTCCGGGCTGGCCGGCGGCGCGCTGACCTATCTGCTCACGGCCCCGGACACCGCCTCGCTCGGCGCCTCGGGCGCGATCTACGGCCTCTTCGGCGCCACCGCCGTGCTGATGCGCCGGCTCAACTACGACCTGCGGCCGGTCCTCGCGCTGCTGGTGGTCAACCTGATCTTCACGTTCAACCCGTCCATGCACATCGCCTGGCAGGCGCACATCGGCGGGCTGGTCGCCGGTGTCGTCACGGGGTACGCGATGGTGCACGCGCCCCGGGAGAACCGGTCGCTGGTGCAGTACGGCACCTGCGCGGTCGTCCTCATCCTGGCGCTGGCCCTCGCGCTGGTCAGAACCGCTCAGCTCACCTGACCGAGTGGGGGAACACACAGTTCCCGAACCGTTGTCCACAGCGCGTGGCGAATCTTGTGCATACGGTGCGGACACAGCTGTGCCCCCTGCCGCTCGAATGAGTTTCCGCAGCTCAGGCAGGGGGCGAACGGGTGTCTGAGGTGTGGTGGGCCAGTCACACCGGCGTCAACACCCGATGAGTTATCCACAGATCGTCGTTCTTTTTCCCCACTGTGGAAAACCGCTGTGGATAACTCGGCGGAGGGTCTTGGGCAGAGCTGTGGGCCGCCCTGCTACTTCCACTGCGTGGAGACACCGAACCCGGCGGCGATGAAGCCGAAGCCGACCACGATGTTCCAGTTGTCCAGGCTGTCGACGGGCAGCGAACCGTCCGTCACGTAGAAGACGACGATCCAGGCCAGGCCGATCAGGAACATGGCCAGCATGACCGGCGCGACCCAGGCCCGGTTGGTCAGCTTGATGGCCTGCGCCTGCCTCGCCGGGGGCGGCGTGAAGTCGGCCTTCTTGCGGATACGTGACTTCGGCACGAGGGTCTCTCCTGTCGATGCGCTGCGTGGCCGCGCAGGTAGCTGGGTCGGGCTCGGGGCAGCGTACAAAGGGCCGGCATGACGACTTCGTGTGCTCCCCCGGGCGTCCGTTAGCGTAGTGCTTCCGTGGCGCCGAAGGAGATAAGGGTACGTTGAGCAATTCTGCCGACTCCCCCGGGACGGGAGCAACGGGCCCCGCTCCCGCCCGCAGGCCGCGCTTGCGGCCGGTGCGGGTGCTCACGGCGGCCGTCTTCGCGCTCGCCGGGCTCATCTTCTTCACCAGCTTCAACACGGCCCGGGGCACCGACATCCGCCAGGACAGTTCCCTGCTGAAGCTGTCCGACCTGATCCAGCAGCGCAGCCGCAAGAACAAGGAGCTGGACGAGTCCAACGCCACCCTGCGCGACAGCGTGGAGTCGCTGGCCGAGAGCGACGACGGCAGCACCGAGGCCGAGGACCGCGCGCGCAGCGGGCTGGAGAAGAGCGCGGGCACCGACCGGCTGACCGGCCGGGCCGTCACCGTCACGCTGAACGACGCGCCGCCGGGCGCCACCGCCAAGCTGCCCGGCTACCCCGAGCCGCAGCCCGACTACCTGGTCATCCACCAGCAGGACCTCCAGGCCGTGGTGAACGCGCTGTGGCAGGGCGGGGCCAAGGGCATCAAGGTCATGGACCAGCGGCTGATCTCCACCAGCGCCGTGCGCTGTGTCGGCAACACCCTGATCCTCCAGGGCCGCGTCTACTCACCGCCGTACAAGATCACGGCGGTCGGCGACCCGGACCGGCTCAAGCAGTCCCTCGCGGACAGCAAGGCGATCCAGACCTACATGGTGTACGTCAACGTCTACGGCCTGGGCTGGAAGGTCACCGACGACGGGACGGTCACCCTGCCCGGCTACTCGGGCACCGTCGACCTGCACTACGCCAGGCCCGTGGAGTAGAACACCTCTGCGCCGGGGCGGGGCCCGCCGATGCACGCCTGCGACAGGCCCCGCGCCGTTAGTCTGGTGAGGTACGGCGTGGGTCGGGTGCCGTAGGGGACACGGAAGGGACGGCAAGGGACGGCATGTACGGCTGGATCTGGCGGCATCTGCCGGGCAACGCGTGGATGAAGGCGCTCGTCTCGCTGGCACTGGTCCTGGCCGTGGTCTACGTCCTGTTCCAGTACGTCTTCCCGTGGGCCGAGCCGCTGCTGCCCTTCAACGATGTGACGGTGGACAACCAGTGAGTGCGCGGATTCTCGTCGTCGACAACTACGACAGCTTCGTCTTCAACCTCGTCCAGTACCTGTACCAGCTCGGCGCCGAGTGCGAGGTGCTGCGCAACGACGAGGTGGCGACCGGACACGCCCAGGACGGCTTCGACGGCGTGCTGCTCTCGCCCGGCCCCGGCACACCGGAGCAGGCGGGCGTGTGCGTGGACATGGTCCGGCACTGCGCGGCCACCGGCGTCCCGGTCTTCGGCGTGTGCCTCGGCATGCAGTCGATGCAGGTGGCGTACGGCGGTGTGGTCGACCGGGCGCCCGAGCTGCTGCACGGCAAGACCTCCCTGGTCGAGCACGGGGGCAAGGGCGTCTTCGCCGGCCTGCCCTCCCCCTTCACGGCGACCCGCTACCACTCCCTGGCCGCCGAACCGGCCACGGTCCCGGCCGAGCTGGAGGTGACCGCCCGCACCCACGACGGCATCATCATGGGCCTGCGGCACCGGGAACTCCCGGTCGAGGGCGTGCAGTTCCACCCCGAGTCGGTGCTGACCGAGCACGGCCACCGGATGCTGGCCAACTGGCTGGCGGAGTGCGGCGACCACGACGCCGTGGCGAGGTCGGCGGGGCTCGCCCCGGTGGTGGGCAGGGCCACGGCGTGACCGCGCTGCGCCCCGAGCGCGAGGACTTGTACGACGGCGACAGACCGTACGAGTCCCCCGGCGGCGCGCGACCGACCCCGGCCCCCCACCCGGCGGACGACCCACCGACAGCCCCGATGCCCCGCCTGCCCGCCCCGACCCGACCAGCACCGGGGCACGGCACGCCCGGCGCGACGGGACGGGGTGTGACCGGCGGGGCGGGGGGTGCACCGGCCCCCCGGGTGACGGACGATCCGCCGACCGCGCCCATGCCCCGGGTGACCGGGGCGAACCGCTCGGCGCCGAGGCACGGTGTGTCGGGCGGACCTGGGGGTGCGCCGCTGCCCGGCGCGGCTGGGCAGGCCGGGGGTGCGCCGCTGCCCGGCGCGGCTGGGCAGGCCGGGGGTGCGCCGAGGCCGGGTGCGGCCGGGCAAGGCCCGTCTGTGCCGGTGGCCCGGGTAATGGACGATCCGCCGACCGCGCCCATGCCTCGGGTGGCCGGGGCGAACCGGTCGGCGCCGAGGCACGGTGAGGCCGGGAGCGCTCCGGTGGCCCGCGTGACCGATGATCCGCCGACCGCGCCCATGCCCCGGGTGACGTCGTCGGGGCGGTCGATGGGGGACGGTCGGGACGTGCCGCCGCCCCGCGGGAGCGGTGCTGTGCCGGTGGGCGCCCGTGATGACGAGACGATGGCGTTGCGGGCCGTAGGACCCGCGGGGGCCGCTGCGCGTCCCGCTGCGGCCTCTTCCGCCGCCCCGGACGCCCCGGTCGCCCCGGGCGGCCGTGCGGCCCGCAGAAAGGCCGCCAAGCGGCGCGGCGGCGGCCGGCACGGCGGTGGCGCCCACCGGACGGCCCCGGCCCCGGCCCCGGCGGAGCCGGACCCGCACCGGCCCCTGACCCGGGTGGAGGCCCGGCGGCAGGCGCGGCTGCGCAAGCCGAGCCCGGCCACCCTCGCGAGCCGCGCCGTCGGCGAGGTGTTCATCACCACCGGTGTGCTGATGCTGCTCTTCGTCACCTACCAGCTGTGGTGGACCAACGTCCGCGCCCACGCGCAGGCCGGCGACGAGGCGCACCAGCTCCAGGACGACTGGGCCAGCGGCAAGCGCAACCCGGGCGTCTTCGAGCCGGGCCAGGGCTTCGCCATCCTGCACATCCCGAAACTGGACGTGGTGGCGCCGATCGCGGAGGGCGTCAGCAACAAGCGGGTGCTCGACAAAGGCATGGTCGGCCACTACGGCCAGGCCCCGCTGAAGACGGCCATGCCCCAGGACCGCACCGGCAACTTCGGCCTCGCGGCGCACCGCAACACGCACGGCGAGCCGTTCCGGTACATCAACCGGCTGGTGCCCGGCGACCCCGTGGTGGTCGAGACGCAGGACACCTACTTCGTGTACAAGGTGACCTCGACGCTCCCGGTGACCTCGCCGTCCAACGTCAGCGTCCTGGACCCCGTGCCGCCGGGCTCCGGCCTCACCGGGCCCGGCCGCTACATCACCCTCACCACCTGCACCCCCGAGTTCACCAGCAAGTACCGGCTGATCGTCTGGGGCAAGATGGTCCAGGAACGCCCCCGCAGCGAGGGCAAACCGGACGCGCTCATCGAGTAGGGCATCGGATACGGCTCAGCGAGTAAGGGCAGAGGAACTGTGGCAGCGACCGCCGACGAGACCGAAGACACCACGGACGCGTCCGGACCCGGCCCGGCCCCGCGCCGCCGCCCCGGCCGGATCGCGCTGGCGGTCAGCGTCTTCGGGGAACTCCTCATCACGGCGGGCCTGGTGCTCGGTCTGTTCGTCGTCTACTCGCTGTGGTGGACCAACGTGATAGCGGACCGCAAGGCGGACCGGCAGGCCGACAAGGTGCGGGAGCACTGGGCACGGCAGAAGGACTCCGGTCCCGGCGCGCTCGACACCAGGGACGGCATCGGGTTCCTGCACGTGCCGGCGATGCGCAACGGCGAGGTGCTGGTCGAGAAGGGCACGGGCACGGACGTCCTCGACGACGGCGTCGCCGGTTACTACACCGATCCGGTCAAGGCCACGCTGCCCACGACCGGCAAGGACGGCAACTTCGCCCTCGCCGCCCACCGCGACGGCCACGGCGCGAAGTTCCACAACATCGACAAGCTGGACGAGGGCGACCCGATCGTCTTCGAGACCCGGGACGACTGGTACGTCTACAAGGTCTTCTCGATCCTGCCCGAGACCTCGAAGTACAACGTCAAGGTCCTCTCCGCGGTCCCGAAGGAGTCGGGCAGGACCAAGCCCGGCCACTACATCACCCTGACGACCTGCACCCCCGTCTACACCTCCCGCGACCGGTACGTGGTCTGGGGCGAGCTGGTCCGCGTGGAGAAGGTCGACAGCCACCGCACCCCGCCGGCGGAACTGCGCTGATCCCGGGCCGGTACGACGCGTGGGCCCTGCCGGGACGTCCCGGCAGGGCCCACGCGCGAGTGGCGGACGCGTCAGCCGTCGAGGCCGCCGAAGATGTTGCCGCCGTTGTCGTTGTTGCCGTTGCCGTTGTCGTGTCCCTGGCCGCCGCCGAAGGAGATCGTGGTCAGCGTGACCGTGGTGGCGTTCGGGTCGGCGTTGCCGCCGCCCTGCGGGTCCTGCTGGCTGACGAACGCGTTGTCGTCACCGGAACTGCCGGGCGCGAACTGGATGTTGTTGAAGCCGGCCTGCTGGAGGATCTTCTTGGCCTCCTTCACCTGCTTGCCGACGACACTCGGCACCGGGGTCTGCTGCTGCTGCAGCTTGCCGACGTTGACGGTCACGCTGGTGTTCTTGACGACCGGCTGGCCGGCGGGCGGGTTGGTGTTCTGCACCTTGCCGTCCTGGGCCGGGTCGGTGACCGGGGTGTCGGCGCAGTTCGGCACCAGACCCTGCGCCTGGAGCGCGGCCTTCGCCTCGTCGCAGGACTTGCCGGTGAGGTCCGGGACGGCGACCTTCTCCTCGGGCTTGGCGACCGTGAGCGTGATCGTGCTGCCCTTCTCCTTGCTTGTGCCGCCCGACGGGTCCTGGGCGGTGACCACGCCGGGTGTGCGGTCGGACACCTCGGTCTTCTTCTCGACCTCGAAGCCCTTGTCCTTCAGCTGGGCCTCCGCCTGCTCGTACTGGGCGCCGAGCACGTCCGGCACGGTGATCTTCGGGGCGCCCGTGGAGATCACCAGGCTGACCGTCGCGCCCTTGTCGACGTCCTCGCCGGCCTTGGGGTCCTGCGAGCAGACGTTGCCCTTCGGCTGGTCCTCGCAGGCCTTGCGGACGGGTTCGGCCAGCTTCAGGTCGGAGTTCTCCGCCATCTTCTGGGCCTTGGCGTAGGTGGAGCCCACGAAGTTCGGCGCCGGGAAGGTGGTGTCGTCGTTCCCGCCGCCGGCGGTCACCCACTTGCCGATCAGGATCGCGCCGACCAGCACCAGCAGGCCCGCGATCACCAGGAGGACCGTGGAGGTGCTGGACTTCTTCTTCTGCTGGCGGCGGCGGTCCGGGCGGTCGTCGTAGCCGTAGCCGCCGTCGTCCGGGCCCATCGGCGGGAGCATGGTGGTGGCTCCCGGGCCCGCGTCCGAGCGCAGGGCGGTCGTCGCCTGCTCGTCGGGGTAGCCGCCGTAGCCCACCGCGCCGAGCGCGGCCGTGGCCGCGACCGGCTGGCCGTCCAGGCACGCCTCGATGTCGGCGCGCATCTCGTCGGCCGACTGGTAGCGGTAGTCGGGGTCCTTGACCAGCGCCTTCAGGACGATCGCGTCCATCTCGGGCGTGATCTCCGGGTCGAAGACGGACGGCGCCTGCGGTTCCTCGCGGACGTGCTGGTAGGCCACGGCCACCGGGGAGTCGCCCACGAAGGGCGGCCGTACCGTCAGCAGTTCGTACAGCAGACAGCCGGTCGAGTACAGGTCCGACCGGGCGTCGACCTGCTCGCCCTTCGCCTGTTCCGGCGAGAGGTACTGGGCGGTGCCGATGACCGCGGCCGTCTGGGTCATGGTCATGCCGGCGTCGCCCATGGCGCGGGCGATGCCGAAGTCCATCACCTTGACCTGGCCGTTGCGGGTCAGCATGACGTTGGCCGGCTTGATGTCGCGGTGCACGATGCCGCTGCGGTGCGCGTACTCCAGGCCCTGGAGGATGCCGATGGTCATCTCCATCGCCCGCTCGGGCAGCAGCTTGCGCCCGGAGTGCAGCAGCTCGCGGAGCGTGGACCCGTCGACGTACTCCATCACGATGTAGGGGATGGAGACCCCGTCGATGTAGTCCTCGCCCGTGTCGTAGACCGCGACGATCGCGGGATGGTTGAGCGAGGCGGCCGACTGGGCCTCCCGGCGGAACCGGGCCTGGAAGGACGGATCGCGTGCGAGGTCCGCGCGCAGCGTCTTCACCGCCACGGTGCGGCCGAGCCGGGTGTCATGCGCGAGGTAGACCTCGGCCATGCCACCGCGGCCGAGCACCTGGCCCAGCTCGTACCGGCCGCCGAGGCGACGCGGCTCTTCCATAGCTACCTACCAGCCCTCTCCGTCGGTCTCGGCCGCGCACCCCTGTGCGCGGCCGGAGGCTGCCGTCCGGGCCTACCGTACCCGGCTCGCTCTGTGTGACCTGGCCAAGCCCGTAACCCGATACAGGACCGGTACCGCAACGTGCGGCGATGCGCAGGAGGTGTGAGGGTCGTCACTTCCAGGGGCTGGGGAGCGGTCACTTCTTGGAGTCGATGACCGCCTCCATGACGTTCTTCGCGATCGGCGCGGCCAGGCCGCCACCGGAGATGTCGTCGCGGTTGGCGCTCTCGTCCTCGACCACCACGGCCACGGCGACCGGCGAGCTGCCGTCGGGCAGCTTGGCGTAGGAGATGAACCAGGCGTACGGGTTCTCGCTGTTCTCCACACCGTGCTGGGCCGTACCGGTCTTGCCGCCGACCGTGACGCCGTCGATCTTCGCGTTCGTGCCGGTGCCCTTCTCGACCACCGTCTGCATCATGTCCTGGAGGACCTGCGCGTTCTTCGGCGACAGCGGCCGGCTCAGCTCCTCCGGCTCGGTCTTGGTGACCGGGTCCAGGTTCGAGGACTGCAGCGAGTCGACCATGTACGGCTTCATCAGCTTGCCGTCGTTGGCGACCGCCGAGGCGACCATGGCCATCTGGAGCGGCGTGGCGGCGGTGTTGTACTGGCCGATGGAGGACAGCGCGGTCTGCGACTGGTTCATGTCGTCGGAGAACACCGAGGCGCTGGAGCGGACCGGGGTGAACTGCTCGGCGTCGAAGCCGAACTTCTTCGCCTCCGCGAGCATCTTGTCGTTGCCGAGGTCCGCGCCGATCTTGCCGAAGACGGTGTTGCAGGACCAGCGCAGCGCCTCACGCATGGTCGCGTTCTCACACGGGATGTTGCCCTCGTTCTTCAGCTGGGTGGTGGTGCCCGGCATGGTCCACGGCAGCGGCGACTGGGTCTTCTCGTCGGCCGAGGTGTACTTGCCGTTCTCCAGCGCCGCCGCGGCCGTGACCACCTTGAAGGTCGAGCCGGGCGGATAGGTCTCGCGCAGCGCCCGGTTCAGCATCGGGTCGCTGGGGTTGTACTTCTTCTGGAGCTTCTTCCAGGCCGCAGCGTCGTCGTCGCTGTTGCCCGCGAACGACGAGGGGTCGTACGACGGGTAGGAGGCCAGCGCCAGGATCTTGCCGGTGGAGGGGTCCAGGGCGACGACCGCGCCCTTGCCGCCCTGCTTCTTCAGACCGTCGTACGCCGCCTTCTGGGCCGCGCCGTTGAGCGTGGTGACGACGTTGCCGCCCTGCTGCTCCTTGCCGGTGACCATGTCCAGCGTCTTGCGGAAGAACAGCCGGTCGTCGTCGCCGGTGAGGATGCCGTCCTCGATGGACTCGAGCTGGGTGGCGCCGAAGGCCTGCGAGGCGTAGCCGGTGACCGGCGCCCACATGGGCCCGTTCTTGTACGTCCGCTTGTACTTCAGGTCGTTCAGACCGGTCTTGCTGCTCTCCGCGGACCCGGTGATCGGATCGCCGTCCACGACGATGTCACCGCGCGGGGTGGCGTACCGGGCGATGGTGACGCGGCGGTTCTTCGGGTCGTCCTTGAGGCCGTCCGCCTTGACGTACTGGAGCCAGTTGTCCCGGATCAGCAGGGTCAGCATGAGGAGGCCGCAGAAGAGCGCGATCCGGCGCAGGGGCTTGTTCATGACGGGCGGACCACCTGGGTCATCTCGGCGTCGGGGTTGGCGGCGGGGGCGGGCGCCGGGCGGCGGGCGGTGTCGCTGATGCGGATCAGGATGGCGATCAGCGCCCAGTTGGCCAGCACGGAGGAACCGCCGGAGGCCAGGAACGGCATGGTCATACCGGTCAGCGGGATGAGGCCCATGACACCGCCGGCCACCACGAAGACCTGGAGCGCGAAGGCACCGGACAGGCCGACGGCGAGCAGCTTGCCGAACGGGTCGCGGGCGGCGAGGGCGGTGCGCACGCCGCGCTCCACGATCAGGCCGTAGACCAGCAGGATCGCCATGACGCCGGCCAGGCCCAGCTCCTCGCCGAAGGTGGCGAGGACGAAGTCGGAGTTGGCGGCGAACTTGATCAGGTCCGAGTGGCCCTGGCCCCAGCCGGAGCCGAGGGTGCCGCCGGAACCGAACGCCCACAGGGACTGCTGCAACTGGTCGGAGTGCAGGATGCCGTCGTGGGTGATCTGGCGGCTCAGCTCGTACTCGCGCATCGGGTCGAGCCAGGCGCGTACCCGGGTCTGGATGTGCGGCTCGAAGCTGGCCACGCCGACGGCGCCGGCCGCGGACATCAGCAGACCGAAGACGATCCAGCTGGTCCGCTCGGTGGCGACGTACAGCATGATGACGAACATTCCGAAGAACAGCAGCGAGGTGCCGAGGTCCGTCTCGAAGACCAGGATGAGGATCGAGATCGCCCAGACGACCAGGATCGGGCCGAGGTCGCGCCCGCGCGGCAGGTACAGGCCCATGAAGCGGCGGCTGGCCAGGGCCAGGGCGTCCCGCTTCACCATCAGGTAGCCGGCGAAGAACACCGCGAGGACGATCTTCGCGAACTCGCCGGGCTGGAGGGAGCCCAGGCCGGGGATGCGGATCCAGATCTTCGCGCCGTAGATGTTGGCGCCGAGACCGGGCACCAGAGGCAGGATGAGCAGCACCAGGGCGCCGAACATCGAGATGTAGGTGTAGCGCTGGAGGACACGGTGGTCCTTCAGGAAGATCAGCACGACGGCGAACACGGCGATGGCCAGCGCGGTGTACAGCAGCTGTCGCGGTGCGGACGGCGAGAAGCCCGGCAGCGACTGCAGCAGCTTGGACTGGTCCAGCCGCCAGATCACGACCAGCCCCAGCCCGTTGAGCAGGGTGGCCAGCGGCAGCAGCAGCGGGTCGGCGTACGGCGCGAACCTGCGCACGGCGAGATGGGCGACGCCGGCCAGCAGGCCGAGTCCCAGGCCGTAGCTCAGCAGGCCGGACGGGACCTCGTCGCTGATGGCCAGGCCCACGTTGGCGTAGGCGAACACCGGGATGGCCACGGCGAAGACGAGCAGGGCCAGCTCGGTGTTGCGACGGCTCGGCGCGCCGATGGCGCCGATCGTGGACGTGTGATGCGTCGGCGAATTCGTAGTACTGCTCATCGTGTGACGGGGCCTCTCACGGCTTGCCTACTGCTTACCGCACAGCGAGACGACCTTCTGCTCATCCTCCGAGAGAGTGGGGCCGGGGCTGGGGGTCGCGGACGGGGTCGTGGACGGAGGCTTCGAAGGGGACGCCGGGGACGTCTTCGAGGCCGACGGGTTCGGGGCCGGGGTGGCCTTCGTGACGAGGGAGGCCGTGACGGCGGAGGTCAGCGAGGTGCCGGTGCCGGTGAACGCGGTGTGCGTGGCCGTGCCCGCGACGCCCGTCCCGGTGGCGGTGCCGGCACCGGTGGTGCCACCTGTGCCGGTGGTGCCGCCCGTGCCGGCGGTGCCGCCGGTTCCGGTGGTGCCGCCCGGCTTGGGCTTGCCGGCGCCGGCGTTCGCGCGCGCGGCCTCCTCGGCGGCCTCGCGGTCGGCCTGCTTGCGGCAGGCGGAGGCCTGCACGGACAGCTCCTGGACCTTCGTCCGGGCCGACTCCAGGCCGCCTTCCGCGATCGTGGCCTTCACCTGCTTCTGCTGGTACGGCGGCAGGTACTTGAGTTCGATCTCGGGGTGGTCCCGCTCCACCTTCGACAGCGACACCCAGGCCAGGTCCTGGCTGATCCCGCGGTACAGCGCGACGTGCTCGCCCTTGGTGCCGACGTAGTACTGCGTCTGCGTCCAGCGGTAGCCGCCGTACAGGCCGCCGCCGACGACGGCGAGGGCGAGGGCGCCGTAGAGCGAGGTCTTCAGCCATCTGCGCCGGCCGCGCGGCTTGCCGAAGTCGCCGTCGTAGTCGCCGAAGCCGCCCTCCGGGGCGTAGCCGGCCTCTCCGGAGCCGGGCGGGCCGAACTCGCCGCCGCCGTGCCCCTGGCCCTGGCGCCCCAGGTGGGAGGCGCGTCCGGCCGGCGTCTGCATGATGCCGTTGTCGTTCAGGTGGTGCTGGTTCTCGGCGACCGCGCCGACCACGACCGGCTGGTCGGACAGCTGGCCGGCGAGCGTGTCGCCCTGGTCCAGGTCCAGCACGTCGGCGACGATCACGGTGATGTTGTCGGGGCCGCCGCCGCGCAGCGCGAGCTGGATCAGCTCCTGCACGGTCTCCTGCGGGCCCTGGTAGCTGGCGAGGGTCTCCTCCATCGTCTGGTGGGAGACCACGCCGGACAGGCCGTCGGAACAGATCAGATAGCGGTCGCCGGCGCGGACCTCGCGGATCGACAGATCGGGCTCGACGTGCTCGCCGCTGCCGAGGGCGCGCATCAGCAGGGAGCGCTGCGGGTGGGTGGTGGCCTCTTCCTCGGTGATCCGGCCCTCGTCGACCAGCCGCTGCACCCAGGTGTGGTCCTGGGTGATCTGGGTGAGGACGCCGTCCCGCAGCAGATAGGCGCGCGAGTCGCCGACGTGCACGAGACCGAGCCGCTGGCCGGTCCACAGCAGGGCGGTGAGGGTGGTGCCCATGCCCTCCAGCTGCGGGTCCTCCTGGACCATGGCGCGCAGCTGGTCGTTGGCGCGCTGCACGGCGACACCGAGGGAGGTGAGGATGTCGGAGCCGGGCACGTCGTCGTCGAGCGCCACGATGGTGGAGATCACCTCGGAGGAGGCGACCTCGCCGGCCGCCTGGCCGCCCATGCCGTCGGCGATCGCCAGCAGGCGCGGGCCGGCGTAGCCCGAGTCCTCGTTGTGCCCGCGGATCATGCCCTCGTGCGATCCGGCGGCAAAGCGCAGTGACAGACTCATGCGCACCTCGCCCGTCGGCTCCGAATGCAGCCGGTCGTGTCGAGCCACACTGCCCACCCTCCGGTCGGGAGCGCGCCGGAGACCGGGTGGCGGCCTGCCGCTGCGTGCTCGCTCCGCTCGCGCTTACTCATGATGTAGCACTACTTCCGCAGCTCGATTGCGGTCTTGCCGATGCGGATCGGCGCGCCCAGCGGGATCGGTGTGGGGGTCGTCAGCCGGGACCGGTCCAGGTACGTGCCGTTGGTGGATCCGAGGTCCTCGATGATCCACTGGCCGTCGCGGTCCGGGTAGATCCTGGCATGACGGCTGGAGGCGTAGTCGTCGTCCAGCACGATCGTGGAGTCGTGCGCCCGGCCCAGGGTGATGGTCTGGCCCTGGAGCGCGACGGTGGTGCCCGTCAGCGTGCCCTCGGTCACGACCAGCTTGCTGGGGGCGTTGCGGCCGCGGCGGCCGCCGCCGCCCTGCTGGCCGCGCTGCTGCGGCGGCGCGGCCTGCTGCCGGGCCGCCTGCCGGCCGGACGGCTGCGGCCGGGCCGCTTCCCTACGCGATCCGCGCTGGGTGACGCGCGTACCGAACAGGTCGCTCCGGATGACCTGCACGGCCACGATCACGAACAGCCACAGTACGGCCAGGAAACCCAGCCGCATGACCGTGAGGGTCAGCTCTGACATTGCCCCCGCTTCACCCTTCGGCTTGCCTATAGATAACGGTGGTGCTGCCCACGACGATCCGCGAGCCGTCGCGGAGCGTAGCGCGGGTGGTGTGCTGCCCGTCCACCACGATGCCGTTGGTGGAGCCGAGATCCTGGATCGTCGAGGGCGTTCCGGTCCGGATCTCGCAGTGCCGGCGGGAGACGCCGGGGTCGTCGATCCGCACGTCGGCGTCGGTGCTGCGGCCCAGCACCAGCGTCGGGCGGGAGATCTGGTGGCGGGTGCCGTTGATCTCGATCCAGTAGCGGGTGCGCGCGCCGCTCATCGGCGGCGCGGCGGGCCGCTGGGTGGCCGGCTGCGGATAGCCGTACCCGCCGGGGCGGGCGCCGGGCGGCGGCGCGGCCGGCATCGGCGGGGCACCCGCGGGAGCGGCCGGCGGATAGCCGTAACCGCTCGGGGCGCCCGGTGCCGGGCGGCCGCCGGCAGACGGCGGCTGCGCTGCCGGCTGCTGGCTGCTGGAGGAGGCGAGGGTGCGCGAGCGCACCCGGTACAGGCCGGTGTCCAGGTCCTCGGCCTTCTCCAGGTGGACCTTGATCGGGCCCATGAAGGTGTAGCGCTGCTGCTTGGCGTAGTCGCGCACCATGCCGGCCAGCTCGTCGCCGAGCTGCCCGGAGTAGGGGCTGAGGCGCTCGTAGTCCGGCGCGCTCAGCTCCACGATGAAGTCGTTGGGCACGACGGTGCGGTCGCGGTTCCAGATGGTGGCGTTGTTGTCGCACTCCCGCTGGAGCGCACCGGCGATCTCCACGGGCTGGACCTCGGACTTGAAGACCTTGGCGAAGGTGCCGTTCACCAGACCTTCGAGACGCTGCTCGAACTTCTTCAGGACTCCCATGGGGCACCTCCTCCGTCCCTGCCGTCGTCTTGCCTGCTGTGTGCCGCTGCCTTGCCGGGTACTGCTGGTACTGCTCACTGATCGTATCTACGCGCCCGCCAATCAGCCGGTTCCCCCAGCGGCTCCCCTTCGAACTCCTGGCGCGCGTCCCGCTGCCATGGATCGTAGAGGCGGGAGAAGACCAGTGTCCCGCACCCGGCTGTGCGGCCGGCCCGCCTCCGGGGGAGATGGCCGGGACCGGTACGAGGTTGATACGTGAACCGTGTCTCCTTGATACGCGGTCGGCCGGACGGAGCGCCGGGCGCGGGCAGGGGCGCGGCGAGGGAAAGACGGGTGCGGGCGGGGGCGCGGCGGGTGTGAGCGGGCGCTCGGCAAGCGAGGTGAATCCACCCCCTGCGACGTGCTAATGTTCTCGATGTCGGAAGGGGCCAGCCCGAAAGGGAAGGACCCGGAAGACACACCCAATGCGCGGGTGGCGGAATAGGCAGACGCGCTGGATTCAGGTTCCAGTGCCCGAAAGGGCGTGGGGGTTCAACTCCCCCCTCGCGCACAGTGAGACACGGGTCTCCGCAGTGACGAAAGTCACGGCGGGGGCCCGTTTCTCGTTTCTCTCCCTGGTATCCCCACGGGGCTTCCGCGGGCCGCGATGCAGCTCCACGGAATACGTCGGAATTCGTCGGGGTACGACGCGGGCGCGACTGCGCGTGGTCCCAGATGCCGACGGGATCGGCCCGGACCCCGTGACCTATCTCACGGCACCCCGCTGTACCGTCTCCCGCGAGTTGTTCGTGCCGACACCTGTTCGAAGGTGGGCGGTGAGCGCGGGGGAGGCGGTCACATGACCGGAACCGGTGGGGAAGCGGCGGCGGCAGGACAGACGGCGGTACGGAGTGCGCGCCGACTGCCCCGGGTGCGCGGATTCGCGCCCTGGCCGCCGGAGGGCTCGGCGGGGCCGGACGGTTCTGCGGACTCCGAGGGCTCCGAGGGTTCTGCGGGTTCTGCGGGTTCTGCGGGTTCGGACGGTTCTGCGGGTTCGGTGGGTTCTGCCGGTTCGGTGGGTTCTGCGGGCTCGGTGGGCTCGGTGGCTTCGCCGAAGCGGGAGGGCAAGGCGCTGCGAGCCGTTGTGCCCCGCTCCGCCCACGGCGTGTTCGACCCGGACGCCGGCCGTCCCGACGCGGTCGGCGCGGTGCGGGAGTCCAGCGCCGGCCGCATACCCGAGCTGGTCCCGCTGCGCGTGGGCCGGATGGCGGCCGGCCCGTTCGCGTTCCTGCGCGGCTCGGCCGGACTCATGGCATACGACCTCGCCCGCACCCCGGTCACCGGGATCGGCACCCAGATATGCGGCGACGCGCACGCGGCCAACTTCGGCCTGTACGGCGACGCACGCGGCGGCCTCGTCATCGACCTCAACGACTTCGACGAGACCGTCCACGGGCCCTGGGAGTGGGACCTGAAGCGGCTCGCGGCCTCGCTGGTGCTGGCCGGCCGGGAGGCGGGCGCCGACGAGGACACCTGCCGCGCGGCGGCCCACGACGCGGCCGGCGCCTACCGCCGCACCATGCGGCTGCTCGCCCGGCTGCCCGTGTTCGACGCCTGGAACGCCATCGCCGACGAGGAACTCGTCTCCCACACCGACGCCCACGATCTGCTCGGCACGCTCCAGCGGGTGTCGGAGAAGGCCCGGGCCAACACCAGCGGCCGGTTCGCGGCCAGGTCGACCGAGACCCTCGCGGACGGCGGACGCCGGTTCGTCCCCGCGCCGCCGGTGCTGCGCGCCATCCCGGACGGCGAGGCCGCCGCGGTCGCCGCGTCCCTGGAGGAGTACCTCGGCACGCTCGGCGAGGACCGTCATCCGCTGCTCGCCCGGCACGCCGTGCACGACGTGGCCTTCCGCGTGGTCGGCACCGGCAGCGTCGGCACCCGCTCCTACGTCGTCCTGCTGCTCGACCACCGCGGCGAACCCCTGGTCCTCCAGGTGAAGGAGGCGCGCCCGTCCGCGCTCCTCCCGCACCTGGCCACGGCCGGCTTCCCGGCCGGCCCGGTCGCGCACGAGGGCCGCCGGGTGGTCCTCGGCCAGCGGCGGATGCAGGTCGTCAGCGACATCCTGCTCGGCTGGACCACGGTCGACGGGCGCCCCTACCAGGTGCGCCAGTTCCGCAACCGCAAGGGCAGCGTCGACCCGGCCGCCCTCGCCGCCGACCAGCTCGACGACTACGGCCGGATGACCGGCGCCCTGCTGGCCCGCGCCCACTCCCACAGCGCCGACCCGCGGCTGATCGCCGGGTACTGCGGAAAGAACGAGGAACTGGACGAGGCGGTCGCCGCGTTCGCCGTCGCCTACGCCGACCGCACCGAGGCCGACCACACCGACCTCCTCACGGGCATCCGCACGGGCCGCATCGCGGCGGAGACGGGCGTGTGAGGGTCGCTCGAGGGCGTGTGAGGACGAGTGAGGGGAGTGACGGCGTGTGCGCGGCTGTACGCCACGGCTGTGCGCGGCTCCCGGCGGGGCCGGGGAGCGGGCGGTCCGGCCGCGGCGGGAAGCGGTCCGGGCCGCCACGGCGCGGCACCGGCCGGTCCCGCCCCGGGTACAGCGCTACGCTGAGCGGGTGACCACCCCCGAAGCCGGCCAGTCCCAGGCGCCGCGTCCCGAGGAACGGCTGGAACGGGCCGTCCGGGCCGCCGAACAGGCGCTGATCGAGTACGAGATCGCCGTGGAGACCTTCCGCGTCGAGGTCGAGAACTTCTCCCGCCTGCACGAACAACGGCTCGGCCCGCTCTACCTGCGGATCGAGGAGCTGGACGCGGAGATCGCCGAGGCACGGGCCGCCCGCACCGGCGACCCCGAGGACGCCCGCCGCGCCGCCGAGGCCCGCGCCCGGGTGCTGCCGCTGCCGGGCGTGGAGGAGCTGCTGCACGGCTGGATGGACGGTGACGGCCTGTTCCCGGAGGCCACCGCCATGCTCACGGACCAGCCGGTGCGGCCGCCGCAGCGGGTGCGGCCCAGCGAGGAGGCCCGCAAGCTGTACCGGGACCTCGCCCGCAAGGCCCACCCCGACCTGGCCCAGGAGGAAGAGGAGCGCAAGCGGCGCGAGGAGTTCCTCAGCCGGGTCAACACCGCCTACGCGCGCGGCGACGAGTCCCTGCTGCGGGAGCTGGCCGCGGAGTGGGCCGCGGGACCCGTACCGCCCGAGCGCCGCCCGAGCCCCGCCGAGGAGCTGTACGCCCGCCTCGAATGGCTCGCCCAGCGCAAGGAACTGATCGCGCTGGTCGCCCGCGAACTGGAGGAGGGCGCCATCGCCGGTCTGCTCCGGCTCTCCCCGGACGACCCCGACAGGCTGCTCGACGAGATCGCCGACCGGCTGCGCGCCGACATCGCCCAGCGGGAGGCCGAGCTGGCCGGTCTGCTGGGACAGGGCTGACCGGCCGGGGTTTCGGGTAGCGTCGGAGCCATGAACTTCGGAGCCGGTGTGCCCACGGTCCAGGTCACTGACCTCAAGGACGATGCCTTCCTGCTGGACGTCCGCGAGGACGACGAGTGGCGGGCGGGTCACGCCCGGGGAGCGCTGCATATTCCCCTCAGCGATTTCGTGGCCCGCTACGGCGAGCTGACCGAGGCCGCCCCGCAGGACGGCCGCGTCCACGTCATCTGCCGCTCGGGCGGCCGCTCGGCCCAGGTCACCATGTACCTGGTCCAGCAGGGCATCGACGCGGTGAACGTCGACGGCGGCATGCAGTACTGGCAGCAGACCGGTCGCCCGGTCGTCACCGACGAAGACCAGCCCGGCTTCGTCCTCTGAACACCCGGGGCAGGCACCCGGTCGACTCGGACACACGGCTCGGACAGCCGGTCAGGCGCCCGGGTCAGGCATCCAGGTCGGGCGCCCGGGTCCAGTACCCGGGCGGGCCCGGCCGCGCCAAGCGGTCGTCGTCCCAGGTGTCCCGGAGGAGGGGCCGGTGCGTCAGCGGTCGAAGTCCAGTTCCACCCGTTCCGTCAGCGGATGCGACTGGCAGGCCAGCACATACCCGGCCTCCGTCTCCTCCGTCTCCAGCGCGAAGTTACGGTCCATGCGCACCTCGCCCCCGACCAGGAAGGCCCGGCACGTCCCGCACACCCCGCCCTTGCAGGCGTAGGGGGCGTCGGGCCGGTTGCGCAGCACCGTCTCCAGCAGCGACTCGCCCTCCCGCACCGGCCAGGTGCCGCCGCGGCCGTCGAGGCGCGCGGTGACGGTGCTGTGCGAGGGAGCCGTCGCCGTGACCGCCGGGGCCGATCCCGCGTCCACATGGAAGATCTCCTGATGGATCCGGTCCCGTGCCACGCCCAGACCGCGCAGTGCCCGCTCGGCGCCCTCCACCAGCCCGTACGGCCCGCACAGGAACCAGCCCGCCACCCGCTCCACCGGCAGCAGCGCGGGCAGCAGCCCGGCCAGCCGCTCCCGGTCGAGCCGGCCCGAGGGCAGTCCCGCCTGCTGCTCTTCCCGGGAGAGCACGGTCACCAGCTGGAACCGCTGCGGATAGCGGTCCTTCAGATCGGCGACCTCCTCCAGGAACATCGTCGAGGCGGCCGTACGGTCGCTGCGTATCAGGCAGAACCGGGCCGCCGGCTCGCGGGCCAGCAGGGTGGTGACGATGGACAGCACCGGGGTGATGCCGCTGCCGCCGACCACCGCCGCGTACAGCCCCGGCGCCGGCTCCAGCGTGAACCGGCCCGCCGGGGTCATCACCTCCAGCTCGTCCCCGATGCCGATCTCCTTCAGCGCGTACGCCGAGAAGGCCCCGCCCTCCACCAGCCGCACCCCCACCCGCAGCGTGGCCGGGCCCTCGCCGGCCGGGTCGGGCGCGGGCGAGCAGATGGAGTAGGTGCGCCGGATCTCCGTGCCGTCGATCCGGCGGCGCAGCGCGAGGTGCTGGCCGGGCGCGTGCCGGTACTCCGCGCGCAGTGCGGGCGGGACGGTGAGGGTGAGGGCGACGGAGTCGTCCGTGAGCCGGTCGACCGCGGCCACCGGGAGCGGGTGGAAGCGCGCCATCACAACTCCTTGAAGTGGTCGAACGGTTCACGGCAGGCCAGGCACCGGCGCAGCGCCTTGCAGGCGGTGGAGGAGAACCGGCTCAGCAGTTCGGTGTCGGACGAACCGCAGTGCGGGCAGCTGATCGGGTCCCACCCGGGATCCGTGCCGCCGCCCGTGCCGTCCTCCGTGCCGGTGGCATGGGTGCGGGTGGGGCCCAGGGCCAGCGGCACCGGACCGCCGGCGCGGTGCACCCGGGGCGGGGCGATGCCGAACTCCCGGAGCTTCTCGCGGCCTTCGGGCGTGATGTCGTCGGTCGACCAGGCCGGTGCGAGTACCGTGCGGACGGTGACCTCGCGCATGCCGTGGGCGCGCAGCACCCGCTCTATGTCGGCGCTCATCGCCTCGATGGCCGGGCATCCGGTGTAGGTCGGGGTCAGCTCGACCTCCGCCGCGTCCGTGCCGTGGACGCGGACCGCGCGGAGCACGCCCAGCTCTCGCAGGCTGAGCACGGGCAGCTCCGGATCGGGCACCGCGCCGGCCAGCTCCAGCAGCTCCGCCTCCAGGGCGGTGGCGGTCACCATGACGCCCCCGGATGGCTGCGGTGCAGGTGCTGCATCTCGGCGAGCATCCGGCCGAACGACTCGGTGTGCACGCCCTGGCGGCCGGCCCCGGCGGACCAGGCACCGGTGCGCGGGCCCTCCGGGAGGGCGAGGGTGGCACGGGTGAGGACGTCCCCGATGGCCTCCAGCCAGCGCCGCTCCAGGCCCGCCCAGTCGACGCCCAGGTCCTCCACCGGCTGGAACATCTCTCCGGTGAACCGCCACAGCGCGGCGCACGCCCGGCTCATCCGCTCATGGCTGGTCTGCGTGCCGTCGCCGAGCCGCAGCGTCCACTGCTCGGCGTGGTCGCGGTGGTAGGCGACCTCCTTGACCGCCTTGGCGGCCAGCGGCGCGAACGGTCCGTCCCCGCCGGCCAGTTCGGCGTACAGCAGGTGCTGGTACACGGAGAAGTACAGCTGGCGGGCGATGGTGTGCGCGAAGTCGCCGTTCGGCTGCTCGACCAGCTGGAGGTTGCGGAAGGCGCGTTCCTCGCGCAGGTAGGCCAGTTCGTCCTCGTCGCCGGCCAGCGACAGCAGCGTCCGGGCCTGGCCGAGCAGGTCCAGGGCGATGTTGGCGAGGGCGACCTCCTCCTCCAGGACGGGCGCGTGCCCGGCCCACTCCCCGAGGCGGTGGGAGAGCACCAGGGCGTCGTCGCCGAGGGCGAGCGCGGCGGTCACCGGGACGGTGGCGGGGCCGGTGGCGGTCACAGGTGCTGCACCCCTTCCGGGATCTCGTAGAAGGTCGGGTGGCGGTAGGGCTTGTCGGCGGCCGGCTCGAAGAAGGGATCCTTCTCGTCCGGCGAGGAAGCGGTGATCGCGGCGGCCGGCACCACCCACAGGGAGACGCCCTCGCCGCGCCGGGTGTACAGGTCGCGGGCGTTGCGCAGGGCCAGCTCGGCGTCGGGCGCGTGCAGGCTGCCGGCGTGGGTGTGGGACAGGCCGCGCCGGGAGCGCACGAAGACCTCCCACAGGGGCCAGTCGGTGGTGCTCATGCGCGCGTCTCTCCCGTCTCACCGGTGCCGCCGGTGTGCTTGGCCGCGTAGGCCGCGGCCGCTTCCCTTACCCACGCGCCCTCGTCGTGGGCCCGCCTGCGCTGGGTGATCCGCTGTTCGTTGCACGGGCCGTTGCCCTTGAGGACCTCCCAGAACTCCGTCCAGTCGATCGGACCGAAGTCGTAGTGCCCCCGCTCCTCGTTCCACCGCAGCTGCGGGTCGGGGAGGGTGAGGCCCAGGGACTCGGCCTGCGGGACGCAGATGTCCACGAAGCGCTGGCGCAGCTCGTCGTTGGAGTGGCGCTTGATCTTCCACTCCATCGACTGCGCCGAGTGCTGGGACTCGTCGTCGGGCGGGCCGAACATCATCAGCGACGGCCACCACCAGCGGTCCACCGCGTCCTGCGCCATGGCGTGCTGCTCCGGGGTGCCCTTGCTGAGGGCCAGCAGCAGTTCGTACCCCTGGCGCTGGTGGAAGGACTCCTCCTTGCAGATCCGGACCATCGCGCGGGCGTACGGGCCGTAGGAGCAGCGGCACAGCGGGACCTGGTTGGTGATGGCGGCGCCGTCCACCAGCCAGCCGATCGCGCCGACGTCGGCCCAGGTCAGCGTCGGGTAGTTGAAGATCGAGGAGTACTTCTGGCGGCCCGTGTGCAGCTTGTCGAGCAGCTCGTCGCGGCCGGTGCCGAGGGTCTCGGCCGCGCTGTACAGGTACAGACCGTGGCCGGCCTCGTCCTGCACCTTGGCCATCAGGATGGCCTTGCGGCGCAGGGACGGCGCGCGGGTGATCCAGTTGGCCTCCGGCTGCATACCGATGATCTCGGAGTGCGCGTGCTGGGCGATCTGCCGGACCAGGGTCGCGCGGTAGGCGTCGGGCATCCAGTCGCGGGGTTCGATGCGGTCCTCGGCGGCCACGGCCGCGTCGAAGGCGTGCTGGTAGGCCGTCGTGTCGACGGTGTCCGGCGCGCCGGCCGCCGCTGTGCGGGCCGTGCGGTGCGCGGCTGCTGTGGCCATGCGGTCCCCCTGTCCTGTCCTCGGCTCTGCGGTGAACGCCGTCCGCCGGCGGGTACCACTCCACCCGACCGATCGTTCGGTCCGTGCGCATCCATGGTGTGCCGGGCCGCCACGGGGTGTCAACCGCTGTGGAAAACTCCCCGGGCCGCCTGTGGAAAACCCGCGGGAGGCGGTCGGTCCGCAACCCGGGGCTGCGCCCGGTGCCCCCGGCTGAGTACCGTTCCGTGCGGGCGTCCGCACGTGACGCTCGTGCAGCCTGCGGCGCCTGTGCCGAACCGCGCCGCGAGCTGCCCCGCCCGGCGCCTTACGCCGGGCGGACGACACCGGGCGGGAACGACCGGGCCGAACGAGCGCGAGCCGAGACGGGGGACGGGACACGATGGACGCGTACGACGAGGACGCGCGGGAACCACGGGCTCCCGGCGGGCCGTCCGGGTCGCGTCGCCCGGGCTGGGCCCCGGGCCAGTCACCGGATCCACTCCCGGCCCAGGGCCAGTCACCGGATCCACTCCCGGCCCAGGGCCAGTCACCGGATCCACTCCCGGCCCAGGGTCCGTCTCCCGCTGATCCGCTCCCGGACCAGGACCAGTCCCCTGCTCCGTCCCCGGCTCAGACCCAGGGCGAGTCCTCCGCTCCGCTCCGGGTCCAGGCCCAGGACCGCCAGTTCCCTGATCCGTCCCACGCCCACGCTCAGGACCCGTCCCCGGAGTCTCCGGAGTCCTCTCCGGCGTCCGCCGCCGCGCCGTCGCCGCCTACCGGTGTCGCCGCGCTCTCCCTCGGCTACCAGGTCGGCGCCGCGCTGGTGGTCGCGGTGATCGCCGTCGCCACCGGCGTGCACCTGCTGATGGTGTTCCTCAGCCTCGCGCCCTCCAACACGGTGACCAAGCAGCACGGCAAGGCGGTGGAGCGCTGGGTGTACCCGGAGTTCGAGCAGAACTGGAAGCTGTTCGCCCCGAACCCCCTCCAGCAGAACATCGCCGTACAGGTACGCGCCGTGGTGCGCGCGCGGGACGGCGGCCTGCGCACCACCGGGTGGACCGACCTGTCCGCCCAGGACGGCGCCGCCATCGACGGCAACCCGGTGCCCAGCCACACCCAGCAGAACGAGCTGCGCCGGGCCTGGGACTTCTTCGCCGCCACGCACGGCACCGACAACCGCGCCGTGGGCCTGCGCGGTTCCCTGTCCGAGCAGTACCTGCGGCGGATCGTCGTGATGCGCCTGTACCGGGACGACCCGACCAGCCGGGAAGGCGTGATCCAGCGCGTGCAGATCCGTTCCAGCACCACCAATGTGCAGCCGCCGCCGTGGAGCCGGGAGCGGGTGCCGGACAAGCCGGTCTACCGCCTGCTGCCCTGGTGGTCCCCGTCCTCCGACGAGGCCGCGCGAGGTGTGCGGTGAACCGTCTCTCCCCGATGCTGTCGCACGCTCTGGCCCGAGTCACCGGAGCCGCCCTCGGGCCGTACCAGAGCGCCGTCGTCCGGATCGGCTTCGCCGGGACCTGGCTGCTGTTCCTGCTGCGCGAGTTCCCCCACCGCCGGGAGCTGTACGGTCCCTCCGGGCCGTGGGGCTGGAACCTCGCCAAGCAGCTGACCGCCGACAATCACGCCTTCACCGCGCTGCTGTGGTCCGACGGGCCGCTGTGGTTCGAGTGCTGTTACGCGCTGGCCATCCTGGCCGCCGCGGCCCTGGCGCTCGGCTGGCGCACCCGGACCGCCTCCCTGCTGTTCATGGTGGGCGTGCTCTCGCTGCAGAACCGCAGCGTCTTCGTCGGCGACGGCGGCGACAACGTCCTGCATCTGATGTCCCTCTACCTGGTGTTCACGCGCTGCGGACAGGTCTGGTCGCTCGACGCCCGCCGCGCGGCGCGCGCGGCGGCGGCGCACGCGCGTGGGGAGCGGATGCCCGCCGACCGGGTGGGACCCGTGCTGTGGACGGTGTCCGCACTGGCGCTCGGCACGGCGTCGCTGACCGGGCGGTTGTTCGACCACGGCTGGCTGGTCCCGGTGCTGCTGTGGACGGCCTGGGCCGCCCTCGGGCTGTGGTGGGCCGCGGCACGCCGGGCGGCCTGGCGGGAGCCCCGGATGCTGCTGGACGTCGTCGCCAACGTCCTGCACAACTGCGGACTCGTGGTGATCATGGCCGAGGCGTGCCTGATCTACGCCACGGCCGGCTGGTACAAGGTCCAGGGCTCGCGCTGGCAGGACGGCACCGCCGTCTACTACCCGCTCCACCTGGACTACTTCTCGCCCTGGCCCGCGCTCGCCGACCTGATGTCCTCCAGCGGCACGATCATGATGATCGTGGCCTACGGGACGGTCATGATGCAGGTCGCCTTCCCCTTCACCCTGTTCAACCGGCGGGTCAAGAACGTCCTGCTGGTGCTGATGATGACCGAGCACGCGGTGATCGCGGTCGTCCTCGGGCTGCCGTTCTTCTCGTTGGCGATGATCGCCGCCGACGCGGTGTTCCTGCCGACGTCGTTCCTGCGCCGGCTCGGCGGTCTCGTGGCCCGTGTGCGCGACCGGCTCGTCGGGCGGGCCGGCGGCGCGGTACCGGCGCCGCGCGCGCCGGAGGAGAGCCCGGCCGGCCACGTAGGGTTCACCGCATGACCGACCCGCTGAGCCGCTGGCACGCGTGCGCGGAGGGCGCCGTCCTGCTCGACGGTTTCCACGCCCTCAAGCACGCGCTGCGCTTCGGTGCCGAGGTGCCGGTGGCGGTCACCACCGACCGGGAGGCGGCACTCGCCCTCGCCGGGGAACTGGCCGCCGACGTGCGCGACAGGCTGGACGCCCTGCTGACGGCAGTGTCCGCGCAGACGTACGCCTCCCTCGTCCCGCGGCCCCATCCGACCGGGGTGGCCGCCCTGGCGGTACGGCCGTCCCGCGAGGCCCGGGTGCGTGCGCTCGTCCGCACTCCCCGCACCGCGCCCGTCGTGCTCCTGGACAATCCGCGCAACCTGGGCAACGCCGGTGCCGTGATCCGGCTGGCCGCCGGCTTCGGGGTGACGGGAGTGGCCACCACGGGCACGCTCGACCCCTGGCACCCCACCGTGGTGCGCGGCGGTGCGGGGCTGCACTTCGCGACCGCCGTGGAGCGCCTGGACAGCGGCGAGCTGCCCGCCGGGCCGGTGTTCGCGCTGGACCCGGAGGGCGAGGACATCCGCGGCACCCGGCTGCCGGACGACGCCGTACTGGCCTTCGGCTCGGAACGCACCGGCCTGTCACCGGAACTGCGCGCGCGGGCCGACCACCTCCTGCGCCTCCCGATGCGCCCCCAGGTCTCCAGCTACAACCTGGCCACCAGCGTGGCCATGACGCTGTACCACTGGAGCGCGACCGGGGGCGCACCCGATCCGGACGAGAGGCTGTAGAGCCTCTCGTTTGGATCCGGCCTGATCCAAGCGAAGGACCTAGCCCTCCCGCCGCACCTCCACCACCCGGAAGCGGCTGGCCACGAACGCGCCGTCGGTGAGGGCCGCGTTGGCCGCCGGGTTGCCGCCCGAGCCGTGGAAGTCGGAGAAGGCGGCCGTCTGGTTGACGTAGACCCCGCCGGTCAGGTTGAGGGAGAGCTGGGCCGCCTCCTCCAGGCAGACCTCCTCGACGGCCCGCTCGGTGGCGGCGTCCGTGGTGTACGCGCCGACCGTCATCGCGCCCTTCTCGCGGATGGTGCGGCGCAGCAGCTCCACCGCGTCCGGCACCGAGTCGACGGCGACCGCGAAGGAGACCGGGCCGAAGCACTCGCTCATGTACGCGGCCTCGGCGTCGGGCTTGGCGCCGTCCAGCTTGACGATGACCGGGGTGCGCACCACCGCGTCCGGGAACTCCGGGTTGGTCAGCTCGCGGGAGGCGAGGACGACCTCGCCGAGACCGGCCGCGGCCTCCAGCCGGGCCTTGACGTCCGGGTTGACGATGGCGCCCAGCAGCGCGTTCGCGCGCGCGTCGTCACCGAGCAGGCCGTCGACCGCGCGGGCGAGGTCGGCGGTGACCTCGTCGAAGGTCTTGGGGCCCTGGTCGGTGGCGACGCCGTCGCGGGGGATGAGCAGGTTCTGCGGGGTGGTGCACATCTGGCCGCTGTACAGGGAGAGCGAGAACGCCAGGTTGGACAGCATGCCCTTGTAGTCGTCCGTGGAGTGCACGACCACGGTGTTGACGCCGGCCTTCTCCGTGTAGACCTGCGCCTGGCGGGCGTTGGTCTCCAGCCAGTCGCCGAAGGACGTCGATCCGGTGTAGTCGATGATCCTGATCTCGGGGCGGGTGGCGAGGGTCTTGGCGATGCCCTCACCGGGGTTCTCGGCGGCCAGGGCCACCAGGTTCGGGTCGAAACCGGCCCCGGCCAGCACCTCCCGGGCGACCTGGACGGTCAGCGCGAGCGGCAGCACCGCGCGCGGGTGCGGCTTGACCAGGACCGCGTTGCCGGTGGCCAGGGAGGCGAACAGGCCCGGGTAGCCGTTCCAGGTCGGGAAGGTGTTGCAGCCGATCACCAGGCCGATGCCGCGCGGCACCGCGGTGAACCGCTTGGTGAGGACGAGCGGGTCGCGCTTGCCCTGCGGCTTGGACCACGATGCCGTGTCGGGCGTGCGGACCTGCTCCGCGTACGCGTACGCCACCGCTTCCAGGCCGCGGTCCTGGGCGTGCGGGCCGCCCGCCTGGAACGCCATCATGAACGCCTGTCCGCTGGTGTGCATGACCGCGTGCGCGAACTCGTGGGTCCGGTCGCTGATGCGCTTGAGGATCTCCAGGCAGACCACGGCGCGGACCTCCGGGCCCGCGTCCCGCCAGGCCGCCTGCCCGGCCCGCATGGCGGGCAGCAGCACGTCGGTGTCCGCGTGCGGGTACGTCACGCCCAGCTCGACGCCGTACGGCGAGACCTCGCCGCCCACCCAGCCGTCCGTGCCGGGCTGGCCGAGGTCGAGCCGGGTGCCCAGCAGGGCGTCGAAGGCGGCCTTGCCCGCCGCCGCGTCCAGGCTGCCGTGCTCGCCGTAGGCCTTGGGGTGCTCGGGGTGCGGCGACCAGTACGCGCGCGTGCGGATGGCTTCCAGGGCCTGGTCGAGCGTGGGCCGGTGCTTCTCGATCAGCTCGTGGGCGGTCAGTTCGGCGGCCATGCGGGACCAACTCCTCGTCTGGGAAGCTCTTCGTCGAGTCCGTGACCTGGGCAGGGGCTGCCAGTCAGAGCTAGAGTAACCGAACGATCGGTCGGGACAAGGGGGTCCGCCGCATCTGTGGAAAACGTCGTGCGGGAGGATCGCGCCCATGACAGCACTCGACCTCAGCAGCCCCGTGGCCGTCGTCGGAACCGGCACCATGGGCCAGGGAATCGCCCAGGTCGCGCTGGTCGCCGGCCACCCGGTGCGACTGTACGACGCCGTGCCCGGGCGGGCCCGGGAAGCGGCCGAAGCGATCGGCGCCCGGCTCGACCGGCTCGTGCAGAAGGGCCGGCTCGCCGGTGCCGAGCGCGACGCGGCCCGCGCCCGCCTCACGCCCGCGGACGACCTCGCCGAGCTGGCCGACTGCGCCCTGGTCGCGGAGGCGGTCCTGGAGCGGCTGGACGTCAAGCAGCGGCTCTTCGGCGAACTGGAGGAGATCGTCGCCGAGGACTGCCTGCTGGCCACCAACACCTCCTCGCTGTCGGTGACGGCCATCGGCGGCGCCCTGCGCCACCCGGGCCGCCTCGTCGGCCTGCACTTCTTCAACCCGGCGCCGCTGCTGCCGCTGGTCGAGGTCGTCTCCGGTTTCGCCACCGACTTCACGTCGGCCACGCGCGCGTACGAGACGGCCCGTGCCTGGGGCAAGACCCCGGTGGCCTGCGCCGACACGCCGGGTTTCCTCGTCAACCGGATCGCCCGCCCCTTCTACGCCGAGGCGTTCGCCGTCTACGAGGCGCAGGCCGCCGACCCCGCCACCATCGACGCCGTCCTGCGCGAGTCGGGCGGCTTCCGGATGGGCGCCTTCGAACTGACCGACCTGATCGGCCAGGACGTCAACGAGTCCGTCACCCACTCGGTGTGGCAGTCCTTCTTCCAGGATGTGCGCTTCACCCCTTCGCTGGCCCAGCGCCGGCTGGTGGAGTCCGGTCGGCTCGGCCGCAAGAGCGGACGCGGCTGGTACGACCACGCCGAGGGCGCCGAGCGGCCCGAGCCGCACACCGCCGACAAGGAGCAGCCGCCCGCCTACGTAGTCGCCGAGGGCGGCCTGGGCCCGGCCGCCGAGCTGCTGACGCTGATCCGCGAGGCGGGCATCGAGGTCCGCACGGAGGAGGAGGACCACGGCACCCGCCTGGTGCTGCCCAGCGGCGGCGACCTGGTCCTCGCCGACGGCCAGACCTCCTCGGAGTTCGGGGACGTCGTCTACTTCGACCTCGCCCTGGACTACCGCGCGGCCACCCGGATCGCCCTGTCCGCCTCCCAGGACACCGCACCGCGGACCCTGGCCGAGGCCGTCGGGCTGTTCCAGGCGCTCGGCAAGCAGGTCAGCGTCATCGGCGACGTGCCCGGCATGATCGTCGCCCGCACCGTCGCCCGGATCATCGACCTCGCCCACGACGCCGTGGCCAAGGGCGTGGCCACCGAGGAGGACGTCGACACCGCGATGCGCCTGGGCGTCAACTACCCGCTCGGTCCCTTCGAGTGGGACCGCAGGCTCGGCCGCGACTTCGCCTTCGACATCCTGGACGAGATGCACGAGCGCGACCCCTCCGGACGCTACGCGCCCTCCCTCGCGCTCTACCGTCACGCCTATGCCAACGACCGGCGGGAGAGCACCTCATGACCACGGCCCGACGCGACACCTACACCCCCGAGACGCTGCTCTCCGTCGCCGTGCGGGTCTTCAACGAGCGCGGCTACGACGGCACCTCCATGGAGCACCTGTCCAAGGCGGCCGGCATCTCCAAGTCGTCGATCTACCACCACGTCAGCGGCAAGGAGGAGCTGCTGCGCCGGGCCGTCAGCCGCGCCCTGGACGGCCTGTTCGCCATCCTGGACGAGGAGCAGGCGCGCACGGGGCGGCCCGCCGGCCGGCTGGAGCACGTCGTACGCCGCATGGTCGAGGTGCTCATAACCGAGCTGCCCTACGTGACGCTGCTGCTGCGGGTGCGCGGCAACACCGAGACCGAGCGGTGGGCGCTGGAGCGGCGCCGCGACTTCGACCACCGGGTCGCCGGGCTGATGAAGGCGGCGGCGGACGACGGCGACGTGCGCGGTGACATGGACGCGCGCCTGGCCACCCGGCTGCTCTTCGGAATGATCAATTCCATCGTGGAGTGGTACCGGCCGGACGCGCGGGGCGCGACCGACCGGGAGGTGGCCGATGCCGTCGTACGGCTGGTCTTCTCGGGCCTGCGGCAGGGCTGACGGGGGTTCCGCCGGGGCGGCGGGGCGGTGCCGGGGGCGGTCTCAGCCGTCCGGCTCCAGGTGTTCTTCCTCGAACACCAGCAGCGTGCGGGTGCTGAGCACCTCGGGAATCGCCTGGAGCCGCGTGAGCACCAGTTCGCGCAGGGCCCGGTTGTCCGGGGTGTGCACCAGCAGCAGGACGTCGAAGTCGCCGCCCACCAGGGCGATGTGCGAGGCGCCGGGCAGCTCCCTGAGCTGCTCGCGGACGGTGCGCCAGGTGTTCTGGACGATCTTCAGGGTGATGTAGGCGGACGTGCTGTGCCCCGCCCGCTCGTGGTCCACGCGGGCGCTGAAACCCCGGATCACCCCGTCCTCGACGAGCCGGTCGATGCGCGCGTAGGCGTTGGCGCGCGAGACGTGGACGCGCTCGGCGACGGACCGTATCGAGGCGCGGCCGTCCGCCTGGAGGATCCTCAGGATGTCCTGGTCGATGGCGTCCAGCGGACGCGGCGGCAGCGCACCGGTCTGCGGCGGCCCCCCGGCCATTTGTTCATGCGTCATGTCCCCCCGCTTCACCGCCGTGGACGTCCTGCCTTCATTCCAGGCTGTGGAGAACCGTTTGTCCACAGCATGGAGGTGCCTGTAGCCAAAATGTGCCGTCGACCGAACAATCGGTAGGTGGGACGGGTCACAGCCGACACGTCTCCGTAGCCGCTCCCACGAGGAGGTGCCGTCATGACGGTTCTGGAGCAGCGGGGCGCGTACCGGCCTTCGCCGCCGCCCGCCTGGCAGCCCCGTACGGACCCCGCGCCGCTGCTGCCCGACGCCGAGCCCTACCGCGTCCTCGGCACCGGATCGGCCGCCGAGACCGACCCCGGCCTGCTCCGCCGGCTGTACGCCCAGCTGGTGCGCGGTCGCCGCTACAACGTCCAGGCGACCGCCCTGACCAAGCAGGGCCGGCTCGCCGTCTACCCGTCCAGCACCGGCCAGGAGGCCTGCGAGATCGGCGCGGCGCTGGCCCTGGAGGAGCGCGACTGGCTCTTCCCGAGCTACCGCGACACGCTCGCCGTCGTCGCCCGGGGCGTGGACCCGGTCGACGCGCTCACCCTGCTGCGCGGCGACTGGCACAGCGGCTACGACCCCTACGCGCACCGGGTGGCCCCGCTCAGCACCCCGCTCGCCACCCAGTTGCCGCACGCCGTCGGCCTCGCCCACGCCGCCCGCCTCAAGGGCGACGACGTGGTCGCGCTCGCCATGGTCGGCGACGGCGGCACCAGCGAGGGCGACTTCCACGAGGCGCTGAACTTCGCCGCCGTCTGGCAGGCACCGGTCGTCTTCCTGGTGCAGAACAACGGCTTCGCGATCTCCGTGCCGCTCGCCAAGCAGACCGCCGCGCCCTCCCTGGCCCACAAGGCCGTCGGGTACGGCATGCCGGGCCGGCTGGTCGACGGCAACGACGCGGTGGCCGTGCACGAGGTCGTCGGCGAGGCCGTGCGGCGCGCGCGCACCGGGGGCGGCCCGACCCTGGTGGAGGCGGTGACGTACCGCGTCGACGCCCACACCAACGCCGACGACGCCACCCGCTACCGGGAGGACGCCGAGGTCACGGCCTGGCGCGCGCACGACCCGGTCGAGCTGCTGGAACGCGAGCTGACCGGGCGGGGCCTGCTGGACGAGGCCGCTGCCGAGGCCGTCCGGCAGGACGCCGAGGCGATGGCCGCCGCGTTGCGGGAACGCATGAACCAGGACGCCGTGCTCGACCCCATGGACCTCTTCGACCACGTCTACGCCGAGCCCACGCCCCAGCTGCGCGAGCAGCGCGCCCTGCTGCGGGCCGAGCTGGAGGCCGAGCGGGAGCAGCACGGCGCGGCGTCCGGCGCCCCGGAAGGCGGCGCCCGATGACCACCGTCGCCGCCAAGCCCGCCACCCTCGCCCAGGCCCTCACGCGCGCGATGCGCGACGCCATGGCCGCCGACCCCGCCGTGCACGTCCTGGGCGAGGACGTCGGCACCCTCGGCGGTGTCTTCCGCGTCACCGACGGGCTCGCCAAGGAGTTCGGCGAGGACCGCTGCACCGACACCCCGCTCGCCGAGGCCGGCATCCTCGGGACCGCCGTGGGCATGGCCATGTACGGCCTGCGCCCGGTGGTGGAGATGCAGTTCGACGCCTTCGCCTACCCGGCGTTCGAGCAGCTCGTCAGCCATGTCTCCCGGATGCGCAACCGCACCCGCGGCCGGATGCCGCTGCCGATCACCGTCCGTGTCCCCTACGGCGGCGGCATCGGCGGTGTGGAGCACCACAGCGACTCCTCCGAGGTCTACTACACGGCGACCCCGGGCCTGCACGTCGTCACCCCGGCCACCGTCGCCGACGCCTACGGACTGCTGCGCCAGGCCATCGCCTCCGACGACCCGGTGGTCTTCCTGGAGCCCAAGCGGCTGTACTGGTCGAAGGACGCCTGGAACCCCGAGCAGCCGACGGCCGTGGAGCCCATCGGGCGCGCGGTGGTCCGCCGCCCCGGCCGCAGTGCCACCCTCATCACCTACGGCCCCTCGCTGCCGGTCTGCCTGGAGGCCGCCGAGGCCGCCCGGGCCGAGGGCTGGGACCTGGAGGTCGTCGACCTGCGCTCCCTGGTGCCGTTCGACGACGAGACGGTCTGCGCGGCCGTCCGGCGCACCGGACGCGCGGTCGTCGTCCACGAGTCCACCGGATTCGGCGGTCCGGGCGGCGAGATCGCGGCCCGGATCACCGAACGCTGCTTCCACCACCTGGAGGCACCGGTGCTGCGGGTGGCCGGCTTCGACATCCCCTATCCGCCGCCCATGCTGGAGCGGCACCACCTGCCCGGCGTCGACCGCATCCTCGACACCGTGGCCCGGTTGCAGTGGGAGGCCGAGGGCTGATGGCTCAGGTGCTGGAGTTCAGGCTGCCCGACCTCGGTGAGGGGCTCACCGAGGCGGAGATCGTCCGCTGGCTCGTCCAGGTCGGGGACGTGGTCGCCGTCGACCAGCCGGTGGTCGAGGTGGAGACGGCCAAGGCGATGGTCGAGGTGCCCTGTCCGTACGGCGGGGTGGTCACCGCCCGCTTCGGCGAGGAGGGCACCGAACTGCCCGTGGGCGCCCCGCTGCTGACGGTCGCCGTGGGCGGACCCGAGGAACGGCCGGAAGGCTCGGGCAACGTCCTGGTGGGCTACGGCACCCAGGCCCCGGCGGCCCGCCGGCGCCGGGTCCGGACGGGCCCGGCGGCCGTCGACGGGCAGGCCCGGCGGCCCGGCACCGCCGAAGCCGCTCCCCACGGGCTGGTGGCCGCACCGACGCCTCCGCCCGCCTCCGCCGGCGGAGGGCCCGGGCCCGCGGAAGCCGCGCCGCACGCGTGCGTGGCCGCACCGCAGCCTGCACCCGCGCCCGCCGGCGGACGGCCCGGGACCACCGGAGCCGCACCGCGGCCGGCGCCCGCCGCCGGGCCGGTGCCCGTGATCTCCCCGCTCGTGCGCAAGCTGGCCCGTGACAACGGCGTCGACCTGCGGCGGCTGACCGGATCCGGCCCGGACGGGCTCATCCTGCGCACGGACGTCGAGAACGCGCTGCGGGCCGGGACCGCACCCGTGGACGCGGCGGCCGGGGAGCAGGCCGTGCCGACGCCCGCGGCGGCGCCCCGCACCGAGGGCGCGGTCCGGATCCCGCTGAAGGGCGTCCGGGGCGCCGTCGCCGACAAGCTGTCCCGCAGCCGCCGGGAGATCCCCGACGCGACCTGCTGGGTCGACGCCGACGCGACCGAACTCCTGCGCGCCAGGACCGCGATGAACGCCTCCGGCGGCCCGAAGATCTCCCTCCTCGCGCTGCTCGCCCGCGTCTGCACCGCCGCGCTGGCCCGGTTCCCCGAGCTGAACTCCTACGTCGACACCGAGGCCCGCGAAGTGGTCCGGCTCGACCACGTCCACCTGGGGTTCGCCGCGCAGACCGACCGGGGACTGGTGGTGCCGGTCGTCCGGGACGCCCACGCGCGCGGCGCCGAGTCCCTGACCGCCGAGTTCGCCCGGCTCACCGAGGCCGCCCGCACGGGCACGCTGACGCCCGGGGAACTCACCGGCGGCACCTTCACGCTGAACAACTACGGGGTCTTCGGCGTCGACGGCTCCACCCCGATCGTGAACCACCCCGAGGCGGCCATGCTCGGCGTCGGACGCATCGTGCCCAAGCCGTGGGTGCACGAGGGCGAACTGGCCGTCCGGCAGGTCGTGCAGCTCTCGCTCACCTTCGACCACCGGGTGTGCGACGGCGGCACGGCGGGCGGCTTCCTGCGGTACGTGGCCGACTGCGTGGAACAGCCGGCGGTGCTGCTGCGCACCCTGTGAGGTACGGGAGCTGAGCATCCTGTGACAAACGCCGGGTCCGCAAGCGGGAGCGGACGGGACATACTCGTGGGGTGACCGACGCCGCACCCGCCGCTCCCGGCCCGCCCGCGCCGTACGACGCCGTCGTGCTGGCCGGCGGGGCCGCCCGGCGGCTCGGCGGGGCCGACAAGCCCGGGGTCCGCGTCGGCGGCCGCGCGCTGCTCGACCGGGTGCTCGCGGCCTGCGCGGACGCCCGGACGACCGTCGTCGTGGCCACGCCCCGGCCCACCGCCCGGCCGGTGCGCTGGGCCCGTGAGGAGCCGCCCGGTGGCGGTCCGGTCGCCGCGCTCGCGGCCGGGCTGCGGCAGACCACCGCCGGGCACGCCGTCGTCCTCTCCGCCGACCTGCCCTTCCTCGGACGCGGCGCGCTGCACCGGCTGCTGGCCGCCCTGCGGGACACCGGTGCCGACGGCGCCCTGCTCACCGACGCCGACGGCCGCGACCAGCCGCTCGTGGCCGCCTACCGCACCGCCGCCCTGCGCCGCGAGCTGGCCACCCTCGCCGCCGCGCACGACGGCCTCACCGGACTGCCGCTGCGCCGGCTGACCGGTGCCCTCCGCCTCACCCGCGTCCCGGACCCGCTCGCGTCCTTCGACTGCGACACCTGGGACGACATCGCCGACGCCAGGGCACGGATCAGGGAGCATGGCTCTGTGTTGGATGAATGGATCACCGCAGTCAAGGACGAGCTGGGCCTCGACCTGGACGTCGACACCGGCGCCCTGCTCGACCTGGCCCGGGACGCCGCGCACGGCGTGGCCCGTCCCGCCGCACCGCTGACCACCTTCCTCGTCGGCTACGCCGCGGCGCGGGCCGGGGGTGGGCCCGAGGCCGTCGCCGAGGCCGCCCGCAGGGCCGCCGCGCTGGCCCTGCGGTGGCAAGAGGAGAACGACGGCGGCGCGCAGGACCGGAGCGGCGGGGGCCCGAGCGTCCCGGACGCCGGATGACCGCCCCCGGCACCCCGGCCGACGCGCCCGCCGCCGACACCGACGACCTCGATGTCGAGGAGGCCCTGGCACTGGTGAGGGAAGCCCCCAGGGAACCCGGGGACGACGGCGCCGGGCTGCCGCCCGGCCCGGCCGCCGGGCCGTCCGGTGAGCGGCCCGCCGAGCGGCACCGGGCCATCCCCTGGCCCCACGCCCGCGCGATCGCCGCCCGCGCCGCGCGCGGCCAGGCCCCGAAGAAGGCGGAGGGCACCCCCGCCGGCCCCCGGCGCGCGCCCGTCTCCGTCTCCCTCGGCGACGCCCTCGGACTGGTCCTGGCCGCCCCGCTGGACGCGCTCACCGACCTGCCCTCCTTCGACACCTCCGCGATGGACGGCTGGGCGGTCGCCGGACCCGGCCCCTGGCAGGTGCGGGAGGAAGGGGTGCTCGCCGGGCACGCCCCGCCCGGGCCGCTCACGGACGGCGAGGCGGTCCGGATCGCCACCGGCGCCCGCGTCCCCGCCGACACCACCGCCGTCCTGCGCAGCGAGCACGGCCGGATGGACGCCCAGGGCCGGCTGCACGCCACCCGGGAGATGCTCCACGGCCAGGACATCCGCCCGCGCGGCCAGGAGTGCCGCACCGGCGACCGGTTGCTGCCCGTCGGCACCCTGGTCACCCCCGCCGTCCTGGGCCTCGCCGCGGCGGCCGGCTACGACACGGTCACCGCCGTCCCCCGGCCCAGCGCCGAAGTGCTCGTCCTCGGAGACGAGCTGCTGACCGCGGGCCTGCCGCACGACGGGCTGATCAGGGACGCGCTCGGTCCCATGCTGCCGCCCTGGCTGCGCGCCCTCGGTGCCGAGGTCCTCGCCGTCCGCCGGATCGGTGACGACGCCCGGGCGCTCCGCAAGGCGGTCACCGCCTCTCCGGCCGACCTGATCATCACCACCGGCGGTACCGCGGCCGGACCCGTCGACCACGTCCACCCGGTCCTGGAGCGCGTCGGCGCCGAACTCCTCGTCGACGGCGTCCAGGTGCGCCCCGGCCATCCCATGCTGCTGGCCCGCACCACGGACCACCAGCACCTCGTCGGGCTGCCCGGCAATCCGCTCGCGGCCGTCTCCGCTCTGCTCACGCTCGCCGAACCGCTGCTGCGGACCCTCGCCGCGCGTCCCGCGCCCGAGCCGTACACACTGCCCCTGAAGGAGGCGGTGCAGGGCCACCCGTACGACACGCGGCTCGTCCCCGTGGTGCTGCGCGGGGACCATGCCATGCCGCTGCACTACAACGGCCCGGCGATGCTCCGCGGTATCGCCGCCGCCGACGCGCTGGCCGTCGTACCGCCCGGCGGGGCCCGGCAGGACGAGGAGACGGAACTCCTCGACCTGCCCTGGGCCAGCGCCGGGATCGGGGTGTGTTTCACGTGAAACAACCGGGTCATGACGCCATCGGCCGCCAGGCTGGTGATCATCTGGCGTCCCAGCGGGTGCAACTGCCGAAACCACTGGTGGACCGGCCGATCCGCCAAGTGCTCAAGCGCCTGGTCATGGCTCTGACGGTGCTGGTCGCCACCGCGCTGATCGTCTACGCCGACCACGACGGCTACCACGACAACGCCGACGGCTCGGTCAGCCTCCTGGACGCCTTCTACTACGCGACGGTGACCCTCTCCACCACGGGCTACGGCGACATCACCCCGGTCGGTGACGGCGCCCGGCTCACCAACATCTTCCTCATCACGCCCCTGCGTGTGCTGTTCCTGATCATCCTGGTCGGCACCACGCTGGAGGTCCTCACCGAACGCACCCGTGAGGAATGGCGCCTGAACCGCTGGAGGTCCGCCTTGCGCGACCACACCGTCGTCATCGGCTTCGGCACGAAGGGCCGTTCGGCCATCCAGACCGTCTGCGCGACCGGACTGAAGAAGGAGCAGGTCGTCGTGGTCGACCCCAGCTCCAAGGCGATCGACGCGGCGACCGCGGAGGGCTACGCCGGGGTCATAGGCGACGCCACCCGCAGCGAGGTGCTCAAGCGGGCCGAGGTGCACAAGGCCCGGCAGATCATCGTCGCCCCGCAGCGCGACGACACCTCGGTCCTGGTCACCCTCACCGCTCGCCAGCTCAACCGCGGCGCCAAGATCGTGGCCGCCGTCCGCGAGGAGGAGAACGCCCCGCTGCTCAAGCAGTCCGGCGCCGATGCCGTCATCACCAGTTCCGGCGCGGCCGGCCGGCTGCTCGGCCTCTCCGTGCTGAGTCCCGCCGCCGGCATGGTGATGGAGGACCTGATCCAGCAGGGCAGCGGGCTCGACATCGTGGAACGGGCCGTGGTCCGCGGCGAGGTCGGCAAGAAGCCGCGCGAGACGGACGACCTCGTGGTGAGCGTCCTGCGCGGGCACCGGGTGCTCGGTTACGACGACCCGTCCGTCGGCACCCTCCAGCTCACGGACCGGCTCATCACCATCGTCCGGGTCAGTCCGGGCGTCCAGGTCACCGCGGACACCCGCCCCCTCCCACACGGCTGACAGCGGTGGTGGAGGGTAGCGTCACGGGCATGCATGCGATCACGATTCCCCAACCCGGTGGTCCCGAGGCGCTGGTGTGGGACGAGGTTCCCGATCCGGTGCCCGGTGAGGGCGAAGTGCTGGTCGAGGTGGTGGCCAGCGCCGTCAACCGCGCCGACATCCTCCAGCGCCAGGGCTCCTACAACCCGCCGCCCGGCGCCTCCGCCTACCCCGGCCTGGAGTGCTCCGGCCGGATCGCCGCGCTCGGCCCCGGCGTCTCCGGCTGGGCCGTCGGCGACGAGGTGTGCGCGCTGCTCGCGGGCGGCGGCTACGCCGAGAAGGTCGCCGTACCGGCCGGGCAACTGCTCCCCGTGCCCGAGGGCCTGGACCTGAAGCAGGCGGCGGCGCTGCCCGAGGTGGTCTGCACGGTCTGGTCCAACGTGTTCATGGTCGCCCACCTGCGTCCGGGCGAGACCCTGCTGGTGCACGGCGGCTCCAGCGGCATCGGCACCATGGCCGTCCAGCTCGCCAAGGCCCTCGGCGCCAGGGTCGCGGTGACCGCCGGCACGAAGGAGAAGCTGGACTACTGCGCCGAGCTGGGCGCGGACGTGCTCATCAACTACCGCGAGCAGGACTTCGTCGCCGAGATCAAGCAGGCCACCGACGGCGCGGGCGCCGATGTCATCCTCGACAACATGGGCGCCAAGTACCTGGACCGCAACGTCCAGGCCCTCGCCGTCAACGGGCGCCTCGCCATCATCGGCATGCAGGGCGGCTCGAAGGGCGAGCTGAACATCGGCGCGCTGCTCGCCAAGCGGGGCGCGGTCAGCGCGACCTCGCTGCGCTCCCGTCCGCTGGACGAGAAGGCGGCCATCGTCGCCGCCGTACGCGAGCACGTGTGGCCGCTCCTCGTCGACGGGCACGTCCGTCCGGTCGTGGACCGCGAGGTGCCGATGCCGGAGGCAGCCGAGGCGCACGGCCTGGTGGAGGCGAGCGGTCACATCGGCAAGGTGCTGCTGGTGGCGCCGTAGCGCGCAGCCTCGGCAGCCAGGTGGTGCCGTCCTGGCGGTGGAGGCCGGGTGGTCAGGTCCTGCGGAGCCGCAGGCCCAGCAGGCCCAGGCCGAGCCCCAGGCCGATGAGGACCAGACCGCTGCCCAGCGGGAGGATCCGCAGGACCGGCTCCGTCGCGGCCTCGCTCCGCCCGGTCGCCTGCCGGGACCGCGGCGGGGCCGTGGCGGAGCCGAGTCCGGCCCCGTCGGGCGGCTGGGAGGCGGCGGGCACGTCCGTGATCTCCGGTTCCGCCGGCTGGGCGGCGGGCGTGACGGAAGCGGTGTCGTCGTCGTCCTCCGCCTCCGGCTCCGCCTCGGACCGGTCCGGCCGGCCCGGCCGCATCCGTCCCTCACCGGCCCGGCTGCCCGCCCGGGTCGGCTCGCTCCAGGCGAGGGAGTGGTACGGACGGACCGACGCCGAGGCGGAGTCGGACGGCAGGGGGATGAGGGCGGGCGCGTCGGGGCGCGGGAGGCCGGCGGGGGCGGACGGCCCGCGGTCCGGGCGGTCGTGGCCGGGACGGCCGTGATCCGGATGCCCCTCCTCACGCGGCCCGTGCCCCGGCGCCGGATGGTCCGCGGCGGGGTGGCCCTGCGCCGGATGGTCCGCGGCCGGGCGGCCCTGCGCCGGGTGGTCCGGGGACGGATGGTCCGCGGCGGGGTGGCCCTGGGGCGAGTGGGCCGGGGACGCGTTCCCCGGGGCGTCCCGCCGCTGCTCGCCGCGTCCGGTGGCGGACGCGTGGGCGGGGCCCGGCTCGGCGGCGCGCGCGGGCGTGCCGCCGTACACGACGGTGACGCCGTACAGCGGCAGTGCCGCCGCCGCGAGGACGGCGGGCAGCCGCAGACAGCGGAGCGTGAGTCGCAGGCGTGGCGGCACGTCGCTGACCTCCCGGAACCCAGGTGTCGTGACCGGTGGATGACTGACGGGAACAAGCCTCACATTCAATCCGGCCGAGGGCATTCCGGATTGGTCCGTCGGGTCGAAACGCCGGATCGGCCACACCGGGGGGCGCCACGGTGATGAGGTGGGGGCGTGCGAGAGAATGGCGGCATGGAGATGCCGAGGAACGAACGGTCGCCGGAGAATCCGCAGATCCTTGTCGTGGGTCAGGACGGGATGGCGCTCGGCGGTGGCGGAGACGATGACTCCCGTGAGACCCCGGTGACGGAGCAGGTGGAACAGCCCGCCAAGGTCATGCGGATCGGCAGCATGATCAAGCAGCTGCTGGAGGAGGTGCGGGCGGCTCCCCTCGACGAGGCCAGCCGCGTGCGGCTGAAGGAGATCCACGCCAGCTCCGTCAAGGAGCTGGAGGACGGTCTGGCCCCCGAGCTGGTCGAAGAGCTGGAGCGGCTGTCCCTGCCGTTCACCCACGAGGCCACCCCGAGCGACGCGGAACTGCGGATCGCGCAGGCGCAGCTGGTGGGCTGGCTGGAGGGTCTCTTCCACGGGATCCAGACGACGCTGTTCGCCCAGCAGATGGCCGCGCGGGCCCAGCTGGAGCAGATGCGCCGCGCGCTGCCGCCGGGGGTGTCCGGTCCCGAGGGCGGTGACGACCCGCACGTGGCCGGCCGTTCGGGCGGGCCGTACCTGTAACCCCCGCGAGCCCGGTACGCGGCTCTCATCCGGTCACGACACACGAAGGGCCCGGCGGACGACCGCCGGGCCCGGCTCATGCGCCGCGCGGACCGGTGAAGCGCCGCCGGGCGCGGCGCACCGACCGGGTCGCACCGGCCCCGGGCGGCTCACACGCCGTGCGCACCAGCCCGGAGCGCGCCGCCGGGTGCGGCTCACAGACCGTGTCGCACCGGCCGAGGCGTGCCGCCGGGCCCGGCTCACGCGTCGTACGGACCGGCGGGAGCGTGCCGCCGGGTCCGGGTCCCCGGCGTCCTGCCGCCCGTCACTGCGGAGGGTTGCCCGTCGACACGCTCAGCTCGATGGCGTCCATGTGGTCCGGGTCGACGTCGGTGCCCTGGGCGGGGAACTGGTTCAGCACGGTGCCGTCGCCCCAGGTGTTCTCGTTCTGGTCGTCGATCCTCCACTTCCAGCCCGCGGCCTGGAGGCACTGCTTCACGGAGCCGATGTCCTTGTACCGGAAGTCGGGCAGCTGGATCTTGTCCGGGTCCCGCCACGACTCCTGCGGGTCGGTGCACTTCTCCTTGTCGATGCGCCGGGAGGTGTCCGCCGTGCGGTAGCCCGCCGGGTGGGAGGAGGACGCCGAGGCGCTGGTGCCGCCGGCACCGCCGTTGGTGTCGTCGCCGCCGTTGCGCAGCGTCAGCGCGACGGTCAGCCCGACGGCCACGATGACCGCCACCGCGGCCGAGGCGAGCAGGACCGGCCGCCGGTTCCGGCCCGCGCCGGCGGGCTGCCCCGGCCGCTGCGCGACCGTGTAGGGCGGCGGGGTCTGCGCCGCGGGCTGCGGGCCGTAGCCCGCGGCGGGCGTCTGGTAGCCGCCCTGCTGCGGATAGCCGTAGGCCGGTGCGGGCGTCTGGTGGCCGTACGGATGCGGGGCCGGGGCCGGCTGGTACGGCGTCTGCACCTGGCCCTGCGGGACCGGTGCCGCCTGGTCGACCGGCGGGAACACCGCGGAGCCGACGCCCGAGCCGCTCTGCCGGGGCCCGGCGCCGGGCACGATGTTCGGCGCGGCCCCCTGGAGGGAGGCCGCGACCCGCAGGCACTCCTGGCGCATGGCCTCGGCGCTCGGGAAACGTTCGTTGGGGTTCTTCCGCAGCGCGCGGGCGACCAGCGCGTCCACGGCGGGCGGCAGCGCGCGGTTGACCGAGGAGGGCGCCACCGGCTCCTCCTGTACATGCGCGTACGCGATCGCCAGCGGGGAGTCCGCGTCGAACGGCAGCCGGCCGGTGACCAGCTGGAACAGCATGATGCCGACCGAGTACAGGTCGGACCGGGCGTCCACGCCCCGGCCGAGGGCCTGCTCGGGCGAGAGGTACTGCGGGGTGCCCACGACCATGCCGGTCTGCGTCATGGAGGTGACGCCGGACTGCATGGCGCGGGCGATGCCGAAGTCCATGACCTTGACCACGCCGCGCCGGGTCGTCATCACGTTGCCCGGCTTGATGTCCCGGTGGACCAGCCCCTTCTCGTGGCTGATCTCCAGGGCGGCGAGCACGTCGGCGGTGATCTCCAGCGCCTTGCCGGCGGGCATGGCGCCGTACTGCCGGATGTCGTCGGCCAGGACCGAGCCCAGCGGCCGGCCCTCGACGTACTCCATGACGATGTACGGCGTCGCCATGCCGTCCACGTCGTCCTCGCCGGTGTCGAAGACGGAGACGATGTTGGTGTGCGTGAGCTTGGCCACGGCCTGCGCCTCGCGGCGGAAGCGCTCGCGGAAGGCCTGTTCCCGGCCGAGTTCGGTGTGCAGGGTCTTGATGGCGACCTGGCGGTCCAGCACCGTGTCGTACGCCAGGTGCACCGAGGCCATGCCGCCCTCGCCCAGCAGGTCGCGAAGCTGGTAGCGGCCCTGGGCCAGCGCCCGCCCCGCGTACCGGCCGTGTGCGCCGTCCTGGCTCATCTCTGCGCGTCCCCCACTGACCGTCCGGCGCCGTGCTCCAGCGGACAGGCCTTGATCGAATGTCTCATTCCCGGCCAAGTCTGCCCGAGGGCACCGGCACGTCAAGCTCGGTGCCCGTTCCGTGACCGTACGCGCAAGAAGCGTCGTGGAAGCGTTACCGGGGGCGTACGGCCGGCACACATAATTTGCACGACAGCGCGTGCTGGAGGTTTCATGGCCGGTCCGTCCCGGGCCCGTCCCGGGTGCCGTTCCGGACCGGCGGCCCCCACGGAGGCTGTAGCGTGGCCGACGGAGACCGTGACAACACCGCGCGCACCGCGGGCAGAAACGACGGCGAGGACTGATGGCACAGACGCAGCGCTCTCAGGGCCCGTCCGACCCCGAGGCGACTGGCGGCGGCATGTCGGACGCGCCGGAACTGTGGGGCAACGGCGGGCTCGTCGGCGACGGCCGGTACCGGCTGACGCACCGGCTGGGCCGGGGCGGCATGGCCGAGGTGTTCGCGGCCGAGGACGTCCGGCTGGGCCGCACGGTCGCGGTCAAGCTGCTCCGCGCGGACCTGGCCGAGGACCCGGTCTCCAAGGCGCGCTTCACCCGCGAGGCGCAGTCCGTCGCGGGCCTGAACCACCATGCGATCGTCGCCGTGTACGACTCCGGCGAGGACGTGGTGGGCGGTCAGTCCGTGCCGTACATCGTCATGGAGCTGGTCGAGGGCCGCACCATCCGCGACCTGCTGATGAACGCCGAGGCGCCGGGCCCGGAGCAGGCCCTGATCATCGTCTCCGGTGTGCTGGAGGCGCTCGCCTACTCGCACCAGCACGGCATCGTGCACCGTGACATCAAGCCGGCGAACGTCATCATCACCCACAGCGGCGCCGTCAAGGTGATGGACTTCGGCATCGCCCGCGCCCTGCACGGCGCGTCCACGACGATGACGCAGACCGGCATGGTCATGGGCACCCCGCAGTACCTCTCGCCGGAGCAGGCGCTCGGCAAGGCCGTCGACCACCGCTCCGACCTGTACGCCACCGGCTGCCTGCTGTACGAACTGCTCGCGCTGCGGCCCCCGTTCACCGGCGAGACTCCGCTGTCGGTGGTCTACCAGCACGTCCAGGACATGCCGGTGCCGCCGTCGCAGGTCGCCGACGGCACCTGCCCGCCGGAGCTGGACGGCCTGGTGATGCGCTCCCTCGCCAAGGAGCCCGACGACCGGTTCCAGACCGCCGAGGAGATGCGCGGCCTGGTCCAGTACGGCCTGCAGATGCTGTACGAGCAGGGCGCCCACACCGGCACCTGGAACACCGGTCCGGTGCAGGCGCAGGACGGCCGGCACACCCCGGCGGCCGGACTCGGCGGGACGACCGTCATGCCGGTGGACGCGGGCGGCACCGCGCAGATCCCGCAGCCGATCCTGCCCACGGGCTACGGCAGCGGCGACGACGGCGGCTTCGAGGGCCACGGCGCCCGGCGCGGCGGCCGCGGCAAGATGTGGATCCTCGCCGTCCTCGCGGTCGTCGCGATCGCGGCGGGCGTGGCGCTGGCGCTGAACGGCGCCGAGGGCGACGGCGGCAAGGGCACCGACACCAAGCCGACGACGACGCACTCCAAGAGCACGAAGAAGGAGTCGCCCAAGCCGACCCCGACCGACGAGGAAACCGACCCGCCCTCGGACCCGGCCACGCAGGACGGCAGCTCGGGCACGGGCACCGGTTCCGGCTGGCCGCCGGCGTCCACGCCCTCGTACACCCCGTCGCAGACCGCCCCGTCGACCCCGACCGACGAGCCGTCCGCCCCGCAGCCGACCCAGACGCAGCCCACGGCGACGACCGACGGCGGTACCACGGACGGCGGCACGGTCGGCGGCACCACGGACGCCGGTACGACGGACGGCGGGACCACCGACGGCGGCGGGACCACGACCGACGGCGGCGGCGACACCGCCGACGGCGGGACCACGGCCGACGGCGGCACCGGCGAGACCGCCGGTTGAAGCGAACCTCCGGCGACCGGCCCGGCGTCACCCTGAGCCGGCGCCGGCCGCCCGCCGCGGCGCGCGCCGCCCGGTGACCCTTCTCCCGCCGGGCGCTCACCGCACGAACGCGTCGCACACCGCGTCGTACTCGCGCGTCCACCACACCGCGAGCGCGGACGCGGCCGGGAACTGGCAGTCCGCGCGGGTGTCGCCGCGCTCGTAGTGCCAGCGCAGCATCCAGAAGTCGTTCAGCCGCTCCCACCACACGCGGTGCACGGCCGCCGCCAGCTCCGCGGGCGCGGCGCCGGCCGCGCGCCGGTACGCGCGCGCGTAGGCGCGCACTTTCGGCAGGTCCAGCCGTCCGGCGGGGCGTACGAAGAAGATGGCGGCGGCGCGTACGGCCTCCTCCGCGCGCGGCTGTACGCCGAGCCGGTCCCAGTCCACGATGGCGGCCGGGGCGTCGTCCCGGTAGAGCACGTTGAACGGGTGGAAGTCGCCGTGCACCCAGCCCACCGGGCCGCCGCGCGGCGGACGCCGGTGCGCGTGCTGCTCCAGCAGGGCCCGGCGTTCCAGCAGCCGGTGCCGGGCGAGTTCGTCGAAGGTGTCGGCGGGCCGGTGCCGGCGGACGTGCGCGAGCAGGTCGTCGATGAGGGCGTGGGTGTCGGCCGGGTCGGCGCTCTCCACGGGGTGCGGGCTCGTCGCCGGGCGCGTGCGCCCCTTGGGCGGCATCACGCGCTCCAGACAGGCGTGCACGGCCCCGAGGACGGCGCCTAAGCGGGCGCTCTCGCCCCGGGTGAGCTGGCCGCCGTGGCGGTGGCCGCCGTCGATCCAGGGGTGCAGGGCGTAGGCGTGGCCGCCGACGACCGCGACCGTGCGGCCCTCGCGGTCCGCGAGCGGCGGGGCGACCGGGACGCCGAGGTCGGCGAGGCGCTGGGTGGCGCGGTTCCGGCGCTCGATGGCGGCCGGGTCGGCGGTGTCCGGGTCGAAGTGGTGCTTCAGGAAGTACCGGCCGCGGGTGGTGTTCAGCCGGTAGCCGCGGTTGAGCAGGCCCTGGTCGACCGGCTCGCAGGTGAGGACGGTGCCCGCGGCGTACAGACGGAGCAGGGTGCCCACGGGGGGCGCGTGGGGCACGACGGGGGGTACACATGAGCGCGGCACGCGCCAGATGTTAGGGCACGCGGCGAGCCCGTGAGCTGGGCATTGTCACAGGCAGTCGCCGACGGTCGCTTTCGGTCACGACACGGGCTTTTCCGGGGCCGTGCGGAGATTGCCGGTGGCTTCCGGGGCGGCCGATCGGGCATGTCCCCACTTTTCCGTCTTCGTGTGCGAGGCCGGTGTCACAGTGGACTCTTCCCGTGACCTGGGTGCGCGAGATAACGTGCGCTTGCTCCGGACTGCGACAAGGCTGTGACCAGCACGCTTTCACGCCCCCTCGATTTACTTGGAAATCCAAGCAAAATCGCAGGTCAAACGGGGTTTCACAGAAATGTGAGGCACTGGGTAACGTGTTGGTTGCAGGGCGCTCGCCGGGGCACCTGTCACGCCTGTTCCCGGCCGAGTGGCACCCACCCCGTGCCCGGTGGTCGGAACAGGTGAGCCGCACTGGCCTACCGGCAACCCCGGGGGCCGGAACGACGGAGGAGCACACGTGACCGTGGAGAGCAGTGCCGCGCGCAAGCCGCGACGCAGCGCCGCAGGCAAGGCCGGCACCACCGGCAGCAAGACCGGAGCCACCGGCACCGAGCGCACCACCCGTACCACCCGCAGTACCGCGAAGAAGAGCACCGACCCCGAACTCGTGCAGCTGCTGACCCCGGAGGGCGAGCGGGTCGCGAACGCCGAGTACGACGCCTACGTCGCCGGCCTCACCCCCGACGATCTGCGCGGCCTCTACCGCGACATGGTGCTCACCCGTCGCTTCGACGCCGAGGCCACCGCCCTGCAGCGCCAGGGGGAGCTGGGCCTGTGGGCGTCCCTGCTGGGCCAGGAAGCCGCCCAGATCGGCTCCGGCCGCGCCACCCGCGAGGACGACTACGTCTTCCCGACCTACCGGGAGCACGGCGTCGCCTGGTGCCGCGGCGTCGACCCGGCCAACCTGCTCGGCATGTTCCGCGGCGTGAACCACGGCGGCTGGGACCCGAACAGCAACAACTTCCACCTGTACACGATCGTCATCGGCTCCCAGACGCTGCACGCCACCGGCTACGCGATGGGCGTGGCCAAGGACGGCGCGGACTCCGCGGTCATCGCCTACTTCGGCGACGGCGCCTCCAGCCAGGGCGACGTGGCGGAATCGTTCACTTTCTCCGCGGTCTACAACGCCCCGGTGGTGTTCTTCTGCCAGAACAACCAGTGGGCGATCTCCGAGCCGACCGAGCGCCAGACCCGCGTCCCGCTGTACCAGCGCGCCCAGGGCTACGGCTTCCCGGGCGTCCGGGTCGACGGCAACGACGTGCTGGCCTGCCTGGCGGTCACCAAGTGGGCGCTGGAGCGCGCCCGCCGCGGCGAGGGCCCCACCCTGGTGGAGGCGTACACCTACCGCATGGGCGCCCACACCACCTCCGACGACCCCACCCGCTACCGGGGCGACGAGGAGCGGCTGGCCTGGGAGGCGAAGGACCCGATCCTGCGCCTGCGCCGCCACCTGGAGGCCGCACACCACGCGGACGAGGGATTCTTCGCGGAACTCGAGGCCGAGTCCGAGACGTTGGGCAAGCGGGTGCGCGAAGCGGTCCGCGCCATGCCCGACCCGGACCGCTTCGCCCTCTTCGAGAACGTGTACGCGGACGGACACGCGCTCGTGGACGAGGAACGCGCCCAGTTCGCCGCCTACCAGGCGTCGTTCGCCGATGAAGGGGGTCACTGAGATGGCCGAGAAGATGGCGATGGCCAAGGCCATCAACGAGTCGCTGCGCCGCGCCCTGGACGCCGACCCCAAGGTCCTCGTCATGGGCGAGGACGTCGGCAAGCTGGGCGGCGTCTTCCGGGTGACGGACGGTCTGCAGAAGGACTTCGGCGAGAGCCGGGTCATCGACACCCCGCTCGCCGAGTCCGGCATCGTCGGCACCGCGATCGGCCTGGCCCTGCGCGGCTACCGCCCGGTGGTGGAGATCCAGTTCGACGGCTTCGTCTTCCCGGCCTACGACCAGATCGTCACCCAGCTCGCCAAGATGCACGCCCGCTCGCTGGGCACGGTCAAGATGCCGGTCGTCATCCGCATCCCCTACGGCGGCGGCATCGGCGCGGTCGAGCACCACTCGGAGTCGCCGGAGGCGCTGTTCGCCCATGTGGCGGGCCTGAAGGTGGTGACGCCCTCGAACGCCTCGGACGCGTACTGGATGATGCAGCAGGCCATCCAGAGCGACGACCCGGTGATCTACTTCGAGCCCAAGCGGCGCTACTGGGACAAGGGCGAGGTCGACCCCGAGGCCATCCCGGCCCCGCTGCACAAGGCACGCGTGGTCCGCGAGGGCACGGACCTCACCCTGGCCGCCTACGGCCCGATGGTGAAGCTCTGCCAGGAGGCCGCGGACGCGGCGGCCGAGGAGGGCAAGTCCCTGGAGGTCCTGGACCTGCGCTCGGTCAGCCCGCTCGACTTCGACGCGGTCCAGGCGTCGGTGGAGAAGACCCGCCGCCTGGTCGTGGTGCACGAGGCGCCGGTGTTCCTCGGTTCCGGCGCGGAGATCGCCGCGCGGATCACCGAGCGCTGCTTCTACCACCTGGAGGCACCGGTCCTCCGTGTCGGCGGCTACCACGCCCCGTACCCGCCGGCCCGCCTGGAGGAGGAGTACCTGCCCGACCTGGACCGCGTGCTCGACGCCGTCGACCGCTCGCTGGCGTACTGAGGAGAGGGTCGTGACGACGATGACGGAAGCGTCCGTACGCGAGTTCAAGATGCCGGACGTGGGCGAGGGACTCACCGAGGCCGAGATCCTCAAGTGGTACGTCCAGCCGGGTGACACGGTCACCGACGGCCAGGTGGTCTGCGAGGTGGAGACGGCGAAGGCGGCCGTCGAACTGCCCATCCCGTACGACGGCGTGGTCCGCGAACTGCACTTCCCCGAGGGCACCACGGTGGACGTGGGCACGTCCATCATCTCGGTGGCCGTGGCCGGCGCAGCCCCCGCGGACGCGCCCGCCGCGCCCCCGGCGGCGGAGCCCGCCCCCCAGGAGGAGCCGAAGCCGGCGGGCCGTCAGCCGGTCCTCGTCGGGTACGGCGTGGCGGCCAGCTCCACCAAGCGCCGCCCGCGCAAGGGCCCGCAGGTCGCCGTCCCGGCGCCGGTCCAGGCGGTCCAGGCGGTCCAGCCCGGACTGAACGGGCACGGCTCCACGGTCCCCGGCGCGTCCCGCCCGCTGGCCAAGCCCCCGGTCCGCAAGCTGGCCAGGGACCTGGGCGTCGACCTGGCCGTGATCACCCCGTCCGGCCCGGACGGCGTCATCACCCGCGAGGACGTCCACGCGGCCGCCGCACCCCCGGCCGCCGCACCGGCCGCCCAGGCCCCGGCCGCCCCGGCGCAGGCCGCCGCGACCGTGGCCCCGGCGCCCGCGGCGTCGTACGACACCGGGCGCGAGACCCGGATCCCGGTCAAGGGCGTGCGCAAGGCCACCGCGCAGGCGATGGTCGGCTCCGCGTTCACGGCGCCGCACGTCACCGAGTTCGTGACGGTGGACGTGACCCGCACGATGCGGCTGGTCGAGGAGCTGAAGCAGGACAAGGACATGCAGGGCCTGCGGGTCAACCCGCTCCTGCTGATCGCCAAGGCCCTGCTGGTCGCCATCAAGCGCAACCCGGACATCAACGCCTCCTGGGACGAGGCCGCCCAGGAGATCGTGCTCAAGCACTACGTGAACCTGGGCATCGCGGCGGCCACCCCGCGCGGACTGATCGTCCCGAACATCAAGGACGCGCACACCAAGACGCTCCCGCAGCTCGCCGGGGCGCTGGCCGAGCTGGTGGCGACGGCCCGCGAGGGCAAGACCTCACCGGCGGCGATGCAGGGCGGCACGGTGACCATCACCAACGTCGGCGTCTTCGGCGTCGACACGGGCACCCCGATCCTCAACCCGGGCGAGTCCGCGATCCTCGCGGTGGGCGCGATCAAGCCCCAGCCGTGGGTCCACAAGGGCAAGGTGAAGCCGCGTCAGGTCACCACGCTGGCGCTCAGCTTCGACCACCGCCTGGTCGACGGCGAGCTGGGTTCCAGGGTGCTGGCGGATGTCGCGGCGATCCTGGAACAGCCCAAGAGACTGATCACCTGGGCGTAGGCGCGCCAAGCCGGGTACGCTCGACAGGTGGAGGGGACGGCCGCAACTTCGTTTTGCGACCGCCCCCTCCGCTTTCTCAGGTTTCTCAGGCCCGGTGCAGCACGTACACCGGCGCTCCGTCCTCCGTCCCGCCCTGTGACCGGATGCAGGCGTGCTTGCGCAGCAGACGCAGGCACTCGTTGACCCGGTGCACCGTGAGGCCGGTGCGCGCGGCGATGGACTCCAGCGGTTCGCGCAGCTCGCCCTTCTCGACCAGGACCGGCGCGATCACCACCGCCACCGCCCACACGTCCTGGGTCACGGACAGCCGCTGCCGCCAGTCGGCCAGGACGGCCTCCGTGGTGGACGGCGCCGCGAGGGGACCGCCGGAGCCGGGGCGGGCGGCGGCGAAGGTGTCGAGCCGGTCCGCGATGCGCTCCATCGCCCGCACCAGGGCCTGCTGCACGGCGAGGTTGGCCTTCCCCAGTTCGATCAGCTCGCGCTGCCCGCCGGCCAGTTCCTCGTCCAGCCGGAGGTTGTGCGCCTCCAGCCGGACGATGGCCTCCGCGACCTGTTCCGGCATGGCGTAGGCGACGGGCGCGCCCGGTTCGGCGGGCTGCACCTCGGCCTCTTCGAGAGTGTAGGAACCCTCTCGCTGTACGGTCTCGATGACTTCGGCGACCCAGAGTTTGAAGGGTGTGCAGGCCGCCTTGGTGCAGGCGTTGACGAGCAGGACGAGACCCTGCAGAGAGATGACGTTCAGGTCTCGACGCCACTCTCTACCTGCGGGAACGCTGAGACCGTAAGCTCCAGTTACGGTCTCGAGGGTCTTTCGGTGCTCTCCGGGGACATGGTCGGCGAGAGCCTGGCGCGCATTGGTGTGTCCGAGTTCCTTGCAGACGTCCACCGCCGGGAACCAATGGGTTCCGTCCGGCATCGTCAGCCGGCGGACCCGGGCTCCGGTCGCCGCGTAGACGAAGTCGCTGACGTCGAGTGCCTGCCGCCGGTCCGCGGGGCCGGGCTGCTTCCTGAGTTCGTTCATGTGAACCACCTCCGCCGCGGAACGTAGAGCGACAGAAATCGAATATGCCAATTGCAGGAGCAATATTCATGATTGTCGGTGAATTACCCGGATGTGCCGGACACGGGACGGGGTGGCGCGGTATGAGTGGGCGTTTTCCCCGCCGGCGCGGTGGCCGGCCCGGGGCAAACGGAAAGGGCCCCCCGCGAGGTGCGGCGGGCCCTTGGCGGTGATCCGGTGTCAGCCGAGGCGGGCGAAGCCGTAGTTGAGGAGCTTCTTCGCGTCGGTCTCGCGCTGGGTGATGGAGGAGGAGGCGAGGACGGTGCCGATGACCGTCTTGCCGTTCCGGGTCGCGGCGAAGACCAGGCAGTACTTGGCCTCCGGGCCGGAACCGGTCTTCACGCCGATGGTGCCGCTGTAGCTGCTGAGCAGCCCGTTGGTGTTCTTCCACGGGGCCATCGTGCGCGTGCCGCCCGACTTGGTCTGCGTCTTGGCGGTGTACGACTTGGTCTTGACGACCGTACGGAACGTGGCGTACTTCATCGCGCTGCTGGCGATCTTCGTCAGGTCGCGCGGCGTCGAGTAGTTGGAGCCGTTGCCGATGCCGTCGAAGGAATCGAAGTGGGTGTGGGTCAGCTTCAGGTTCTTCGCGGCGGTGTTCATCTTGCCGATGAAGTTCGTCACGCGCGCGGCGCGGGTGCTGCCGGAGCCGAACTTGTCGGCGAGCGCGTAGGCGGCGTCACAGCCGGACGGCAGCATCAGGCCGTACAGCAGCTGACGGACGGTCACCCGGTCGCCGACGATCAGGTGGGCCTGCGAGGCGTTGTTCTTGACGACGTAGTCGCTGTACGCCTTCTGGATGGTCACCTTGGCGTCGAGGTTGAGGTTCGACTGCGCGAGCACGACCTTGGCGGTCATGATCTTGGTGGTGGACCCGGTGGCGAGCCGGGTGTCCGCCTGCTTCAGGAACAGCGACGAGCTGTTCGCGTTGTTCATGAGGTACCCGCCCTTGGCCACGATCGAGGGCGCGGTGACGGCCTGTGCGGGCGCTGCGGTGAGGGCACCGGTGGCGACCAGTGCGCCGGAGGTGACGGCGACGGCCGCGGCCTTGCGAAGGCGGGTGCCCATAATGCCGGTAATCAAGTGATGTACCTCGAATGTGTTGAATGCCCCTGTTGTGCGGCCGAGTTGAGGTGGGAGCGGTAGGAGGGCCGCATGTGTGTGACATGTAAGTAGCACAGAAGGTTGTGCGGACGCCGGGAGAGGGGCGTTTTCGCGCCCGCGCGGGGCGCGGTCCCGTCCGCATCATGGACGGTGCTCCTGCTTGCGTACGTGTTGTATCTATCCTGTGGGCATGAAAACGGCCGCCGCGCAGCCCGCCCCGCAGTCCCTCAAGCCGCCACCCGCCGCCGACCGCGTGTACACCCACGTCAAGCAGGGTGTGCTCGACCGCCGCTACGAGGGCGGCACGCTGCTCACCGAGGGCGAGCTGGCCGAGGCCGTCGGCGTCTCGCGCACGCCCGTCCGGGAGGCGCTGCTGCGGCTGGAGGCCGAGGGCCTGATCCGGCTCTACCCGAAGAAGGGCGCCCTGGTCCTGCCCGTCTCCGCGCAGGAGATCGCCGACGTGGTGGAGACCCGGCTGCTGGTCGAGGAGCACGCGGCCCGCAAGGCCGTGCCCGCGCCGCCGGACCTGCTGGAGCGGCTGACCGGGCTGCTGGAGCGGCAGAAGGCGCAGGCCGCCGCCGGCGACCTGGCCGCCGCCGCGGTCACCGACCGCTGCTTCCACGCCGAGATCGTGCGCAGCGGCGGCAACGAGATCCTGTCCCGGCTCTACGACCAGTTGCGCGACCGGCAACTGCGGATGGGCGTCGCCGTCATGCACTCCCACCCCGACCGGATCGCCAAGACGCTCGCCGAGCACGAGGAGATCCTGGACGCGCTGCGCGCCGGGGACGCGCAGGCCGCCGTCGCCGTCGTTCACCGGCACGTCAGCTGGTTCTCACACCTCGCGCGGGGTGAGGTCCGATGAGCGCTGCTGAGCGCACCGCCGCCCTGCCGGGCGACCCGCCGGGCGGACGCCGGGCCGTCGCCGTGTGGTCCATAGGCGTGGCGGTCTATTTCGTGGCCGTCATCTTCCGTACGTCGCTGGGCGTGGCCGGTCTCGACGCGGCCGACCGCTTCCACGTCAACGCCTCCGCCCTGTCGGCGTTCTCCATCCTCCAGCTGCTGGTCTACGCCGGCATGCAGATACCCGTCGGCCTGCTGGTCGACCGGCTCGGCACCAAGAAGGTGCTGAGCATCGGCGCGCTGCTGTTCACCGCGGGACAGCTGGGCTTCGCCTTCTCCCCCTCCTACGGCACCGCGCTCGCCTCCCGGGCGCTGCTGGGCTGCGGCGACGCGATGACCTTCATCAGCGTGCTGCGGCTGGGCACCCGCTGGTTCCCGGCCCGGCGCGGCCCGCTGGTCGCCCAGCTCGCGGGACTGGTCGGCATGGCGGGCAATCTGGTCTCGACCCTGGTCCTGGCCCGGCTGCTGCACGGCGTCGGCTGGACCCCGGCGTTCGCGGGCAGCGCGCTGGCGGGCGCGGTCGTGCTGGTGCTGACCCTGCTGTTCCTCAAGGACCACCCGGAGGGACAGGAGCCGGAGCCGTCCGGGCACCGGGGCGGGGTCTACGTCCGCCGGCAGATCGCCGCGTCCTGGCGGGAGCCGGGCACCCGGCTGGGCCTGTGGGTGCACTTCACCACCCAGTTCCCGGCGATGGTGTTCCTGCTGCTGTGGGGCCTGCCGTTCCTCGTCGAGGCGCAGGGTCTCAGCCGCGCCACGGCCGGCGAGCTGCTCACCCTGGTCGTGCTGTCCAACATGGTGATCGGCCTGGTCTACGGCCAGATCATCGCCCGGCACCACGCGGCGCGGCTGCCGCTGGCGCTGGGCACGGTGGGCGCCACCACGCTGCTGTGGGCGGCGACCCTGGCCTATCCCGGGCGGCACGCGCCGATGTGGCTGCTGCTGGTGCTGTGCGCGGTGCTCGGCGCGTGCGGGCCCGCGTCGATGATCGGCTTCGACTTCGCCCGGCCGGCCAACCCGCCCGAGCGGCAGGGCACGGCGTCCGGCATCACCAACATGGGCGGCTTCGTCGCCTCCATGACGACCCTGTTCGCCATCGGCGTGCTGCTGGACGCGACCGGGGACGACTACACCGTGGCCTTCTCGGCGGTGTTCGTCCTCCAGGCGCTCGGCGTCAGCCAGATCCTGCGGCTGCGCGGGCGGGCGGCGCGGCGGGAGCGGGAGCGGTTGATCGCGAGCCGGGTGGAGACGGTTCACGTGCCCGCGTAGGCACCCCGGGGCGCGGCGGGACGGAGGCGGGCCTGCCGGGTCACTGGGTCACGGCGAAGTGGCGCAGGATCGCCGCCGCCAGGTCCTGGTCGCCGTCGGTCTTCACCCGGTCCGCCACGGCCTCGGGGCCGACCCGGCCGCAGGCCAGGCGGACGTAGGTCTCCCAGTCCAGCGTGAGCGTGGCGGCGGGGCCGAGGGCGGGGACGGTCTCCACCGTGCCGCGGCCCTGGATGTCGACGCGGACGGTGCGCAGGAACTCCACCGGGCCGTGCACGTCGAACACGATCGCCGAGCTGCGCGGGGCGTCGGCGTCGTGGGCGACGACCTTGGGCAGCTCCTCCAGCAGGACGTCCCGCACGACGTACGCGCCCGGCGAATCGAGGTTCCCGGGGCGGCCGAGCGCCGTGCGCAGGTCCTGCTCGTGCACCCACACGTCGAAGGCCCGGGCGCGGTAGGCCTGTTCCACGGTGATCTCCTTGCCGAGCGGGCCGCGCACGAGGGCGCCGGGGTCCCGGGACTCGTTGCGCAGCTGGCGGTTGCGGCGGATCACCGTGTACTCCAGCTCGGCCGTCATCTCCGGCGCCGTGTGGTGGCGGCGGACGTCGACCTGCATCTCCATGTAGCGCTGGTGCTCGGTGGTGACGTGGAAGAGGTCGCGCGGCAGGGCGTGGATGGGGCGCGGGTCGCCGAGCATCTCGCAGTCCATGCCGATCACATGCGACACGATGTCCCGCACCGACCAGCCGGGGCACGGGGTCCGCCGGTTCCACTCGCCCTCGACGAGCGACTGCGCCATCTCGGATATCGCTTCGATGGAGTGCGTCCAGGCGTCGGCGTAGGGCTGGAGAGTGGGATGCAGACTCACGGAAACGGGACCCCTCGGCGGTCGGTACACGGGCAGGTTGCGGCGGCGTTGCCGTTCGGCGGACGGCGCGAAGCACGTCGGCGGGTGTCTTGAGACGCTAAGTTACGCTGCTTACCGGCACCCCGGCAGTGCTTTCGTGTGACGATCGTAGGCCCGTGTGGACAACTCGAATGCCAGGACGGTGGTAGTGTGCGCGCCTCGCTGATCCAGATCTCGGTGCACGAGGAGGAACCGGTCGACTCCCGGCGGCAGCGCGTGGCCGCGCTGGTGCGGGAGCAGAGCGGCGCCGACCTCGTCGTACTGCCCGAACTGTGGACGACCGGTGCCTTCGCCTACGAGGAGTTCGGCCGGGAGGCCGAGCCGCTCGAAGGGCCGACGTACGAGACGATGGCCAAGGCGGCGAGCGACGCGGGCGTGTGGCTGCACGCCGGGTCCATCCCCGAGCGCGATCCCGAAGGCCCCCTCTACAACACCTCGCTGGTCTTCTCCCCCTCCGGTGAACTGGCCGCGGCCTACCGCAAGATCCACCGCTTCGGCTTCGACAAGGGCGAGGCGGTGCTGATGGGCGCGGGCCGGGAGCCGGTGACGGTCCGGCTGCCCGGGACCACGCTCGGCGTGGCCACCTGCTACGACCTCCGGTTCCCCGAACTCTTCCGCGCACTGGTCGACGCCGGCGCCGAGACGCTGGTGATCCCGGCGGGCTGGCCCGAGCGGCGGCGCGCGCACTGGACGCTGCTGGCCCAGGCGCGGGCGGTGGAGAACCAGGCGTTCGTGCTCGCCTGCGGGACGGCCGGGACGCATGCCGGGGTCCCGCAGGCGGGCCACTCGATCGTGGTCGACCCGTGGGGCGAGGTGCTGGCGGAGGCCGGTCCCGGCGAGGAGGTCCTCACCGTCGACATCGACCCGGCGAAGGTGGCCGCCACCCGCGAGCAGTTCCCGGCGCTGAAGGACCGCGTGCTGGGCCTGGAACGGCCCCGGCAGCGGGCCTGAGACCGGCACACGGAGGCGGCGCCGGACCGCCTCGGGTGCGCCCTGGCCGTCCCCGGCCGCCCCGGCCGGTCTCAGTCCTCCTCGCCCTCCTTCTCGGCGAGGTGGATCACGCACACGGCCACCGCGATCAGCAGCGCCGGATCGGCGTCCTCCCGGACGACGTCCACGCCGTAGGTGTCGCGGAGGGTCAGCCAGCGACGGGAGATCACCGCGAGGAGTTCGCCGTCGTACTCGACGGCGAACTCCCGGTCCAGGATCTTGCCGCTGACGTCCAGTTCGGTGCCGTCCGCCAGGGCGACCCGGTAGTGGTGGCGCAGCAGGGACAGCCGCTTGCGGCGGATCCTGGCCAGCGGCTCGCCGTCCCGTTCGATCACCATGGTGTCGCGCAGGGCGAACATCTTCTGGTGGATGTCGGCGAGCACCCGCCCCTGGGCGTCCTTCAGCTCGAAGGTGTCCCGCAGGCGCATGGCCTTGCCGTCGACGAGGTAGACCTTCCGGCCGTGCTCGTCCTCGATCCACCAGTCGTCGCCGATGCCGAGGATGCGGTCGCGTACGAGGAATCTCATACGGGTCATGCTTCCCCGTGACCGGGCGATCGTCACGAAGCCGTCCAACGGGAAGCGGCGGGAGGAACCCGGCCGGTCACCCGGGCGTGCCCGCGAACCGCCTGCGGTAGGCGGACGGGCTCAGGCCCGTCTCGCGCCGCAGCCGGACCCGCAGGTTGGCCGCCGTCCCCAGGCCGCTGCGCGCCGCCACGACGTCCAGCCGCTCCTCGCCCCGCTCGATCAGCCGGCACGCCAGGGCCACGCGCTCCGCGGTGAGCCAGGCCAGCGGGGTGGTGCCGAGCTGGTCGCGGAAGCGGCGGTGCAGGGTGGCGGGGGAGACGGCCGCGCGGGCGGCGAGCGCGGCGACCGACAGCGGTTCGCCGAGCCGTTCCTGCGCCCAGGCCAGCAGCGGGCCGAGCGACGCGTCGGGCACCGCGGGCACCGGCCGCTCCACGAACTGCCGCTGGCCGCCGTCCCGGTGCGCGGCGAAGACGAGCCGCCGGGAGACGGCGCCCGCGAGTTCGGCGCCGTGATCGCGGCGCCAGAGGTGCAGCCCGAGATCGAGCGCGGCGGCGCTGCCCGCGGCGGTGAGGATGTCCCCCTCGTCGACGAACAGCACGTCCGGCTCCAGCAGGACCCCGGGATGCAGCTCCCGGAAGGCGTCCGCCCACATCCAGTGGGTGGTGGCCCGGCGGCCGTCCAGCAGCCCGGCCTCGGCGAGCGCGAAGCTGCCGGTGCAGAAGCCGACGATCCGGGCGCCCCGCGCGTGCGCGCGGCGGATCGCGGCCAGGACGTCGGGCCCGCGCGGGACGACGTTGTCCGGCCGGCCGGGCACGATCAGCGTGTCCGCCGCGTCCGCCGCCGCCAGGCCGGACAGGCCGCTCATGGTGAAGAAGCCGTGGTTCATCCGGATCTCCGGAGCGGGCCCGCACAGCGTGACGTCGTAGAGCGGCCCGGTCCGGCCCAGCTCCGGCCGGGGCAGCCCGAACAATTCGGTGGCGACACCGACTTCGAACGGGTTGGTGCCCGCGTCGACGATCACCGCCACCCGGTGCGGAGCCTGAGAGGATTGTTGCGGCATGCGCGATTTCTAGCACTCGTGCGCGCCGCCCGGCCACCCGCACGATGAGCGCATGGAACACACGGAACGCACCATGCCCGTCTCTCTCGGGCAGGCTCTCGCCTCCTTCACCGAGCAGTGGAGCCCCCGCATCGTCACCAAGGTCAACGACTACGACGTACGGGTGACCAAGGTCGAGGGCGAGCACCTGTGGCACACGCACGCGCACACCGACGAGTTCTTCCTGGTCCTCTCCGGTGAACTGCGCATCGGTCTGCGGGAGCCGGCCGGCGAGCGCACGGTGGTGCTGTCCCAGGGGTCGGTGTTCACCGTGCCGCGCGGCATCGAGCACAAGCCGTACGCGCCCGTGCCCACCGAGATCCTGCTCTTCGAGCCCTCCGGCACCAGCACGGTGGGCGACCGGCATGACGAGGTGCCCGCGCACGTGGACGTGACGACGGGCCACGCGCTCGGCTGACCGGGCCGCGGAATCCGCCCGGACGGCAGGTGTCCCGCAGGTGAACTTCCGCTCCCGGCGCGGAAGTCGCGCAACCGAACCGGTGGTCCGCCGAGTCGGACGTGGGGTAAGGCGCACGACCGCGCACGTCCTTCCGGAGGTTCCCATGCCCGTTCGTCCCGCCCGCCGCCGGGTGCTCCACGCCGTCTCGGCGGCGACCCTGGTCCTCGGCACGGCCCTGGCCGCGCCGCTCGCCCTGGCCGGCAGCGCCGGCGCCGCCCCGGCGCCGGCCACCGCCGAGGTCAACGAGTACGACTGGCAGCTCACCTACCAGGCCGCGGCCGGCCAGGCCAACAAGGCCGCCGTCACCGCGACGCCCACCGCCGACCGCACGGGCATCACCTATGTGATCGACGACGTCGTGCCGGTCCAGGCGGGCCACGGCTGCGTCCATCCCGTCGCCGCGGACCCCACCAAGGTGTCCTGCACGGTCACCTTCGTGGACAGCCAGGACCCGTACGCCGCCCTGGTCGTGGACCTCGGCGACCGCGACGACACGATCACCTACAAGAACGCCACCGACCAGATCTACTCCTACGCCCAGATCTCGCTGGGCGCCGGCCAGGACAAGGCGACCGACTCGGGCCGGCTCGACGGCGCCTACGTCTCGGGCGACGCGGGCGACGACACGATCACGGTCGGCAAGGAGGGACTGGCCTGGGGCGGGGACGGCAACGACACGATCACCGCGAACGGCGGCGGAAACATCGCCAAGGGCGGCAAGGGCAACGACACGCTGCACGGCGGTGCCGGGGCCCAGGACCTGGCCGGTGACGACGGCAAGGACACGATCACCGGCGGCGCCGGCGCCGACACCCTGTACGGCGGCAAGGGCGACGACGTGCTGTACGGCAACAGCGGCGACGACAGGCTGTACGGCAACAGCGGCAACGACAAGCTGTACGGCGGCGCGGGCCGCGACACCCTCTCCGGCGGCCCCGGCCGGAACGTGGTCCACCAGGACTGACGGCCGGCCCGCCGCGGCCCGGGGTTGTCCACAGGCGCCGGACCGGCTTCCGGCGACAGGTGGCACCCTGGAGCCATGACCGATTCCGCACCCCGACGCGCCCGAGTACGCGCCCCCGAGCTGATCGGCAAGGGCGGCTGGCTGAACACGGGAGACCAGCAGTACACCCTCGCCGACCTGCGCGGACGCATCGTCGTCCTGGACTTCTGGACCTTCTGCTGCATCAACTGCCTGCACGTCCTGGACGAGCTGCGCGAGCTGGAGGAGAAGCACCGGGACACGCTCGTGGTGATCGGGGTGCACTCGCCGAAATTCGTGCACGAGGCCGAGCACCGGGCGGTCGTGGACGCGGTGGAGCGCTACGGCGTGGCGCACCCGGTCCTGGACGACCCGGAACTGGCCACCTGGAAGCAGTACGCGGTGCGCGCCTGGCCCACCCTCGTGGTGATCGACCCCGAGGGCTATGTCGTCGCCCAGCACGCGGGCGAGGGCCACGCGCACGCCATCGAGCGGCTGGTGGCGGAGCTGGAGGCCGAGCACGAGGCGAAGGGCACCCTGCGCCGCGGCGACGGCCCCTACGTGCCGCCGGAGCCCGAGCCGACGACGCTGCGCTTCCCCGGCAAGGCGCTGCTGCTGCCGTCGGGGAACTTCCTGGTCAGCGACACCACCCGGCACCGGCTGGTGGAGCTGGCCGAGGACGCCGAGACGGTCGTGCGGCGGCTCGGCTCCGGCCGGCGCGGCTTCGCGGACGGCGGCCCGGAGCAGGCGTCCTTCAACGAGCCGCAGGGCCTGGCCCTGCTGGACGACGGCTCGGTGGTGGTCGCCGACACCGTCAACCACGCCCTGCGCCGCCTGGACCCGGCCACCGGCGAGGTGACCACCCTGGCCGGCACCGGCAGGCAGTGGTGGCAGGGCTCGGCCACGTCCGGCCCGGCCCGCGAGGTGGACCTCTCCTCACCGTGGGACGTGGCGGTCTTCGGCGGCAAGGTGTGGATCGCGATGGCGGGCGTCCACCAGCTGTGGACGTACGACCCGGCCGCCCGCACGGTCGCGGTGGCGGCCGGCACCACCAACGAGGGCCTGGTGGACGGGCCCGGAGCGGAGGCCTGGTTCGCCCAGCCGTCCGGTCTCGCGGCCACCGCCGACCGGCTGTGGCTCGCCGACTCCGAGACGAGCGCCCTGCGCTGGGTGGACACCGACGGGCGGGTGCACACCGCCGTCGGCACCGGCCTGTTCGACTTCGGCCACCGGGACGGCGCCGCGGACCAGGCGCTCTTCCAGCACCCGCTGGGCGTCACCGCCCTGCCGGACGGCTCGGTCGCCGTGGCGGACACCTACAACCACGCCCTGCGCCGCTACGACCCCGCCACCGGCGAGGTCACCACGCTCGCCACGGATCTGCGCGAGCCCAGCGACGCGGTGCTGGCCGGTGCCGACATCGTGGTGGTGGAGTCGGCCCGGCACCGGCTGACCCGGCTGCGGCTGCCCGAGGAGGCGGTGCGGGTGGAGTCGGTGGCCCACCGCACCCGGCGGGCGGCCACCGAGGTCGCGCCGGGCCGGCTCCGCCTGGACGTGATCTTCCAGGCGCCCGCGGGCCAGAAGCTGGACACCAGGTACGGCCCGTCGACCCGGCTGCTGGTCTCCTCCACCCCGCCCGAGCTGCTGCTCAAGGGCGAGGGAGCGGACACGGACCTGTCCCGCGAACTGGAGCTGGACCCGGCCGTGACCGAGGGCGTCCTGCACGTCTCGGCGATGGCCGCCTCCTGTGACGACGACCCCGCCAACGCCTACCCGGCCTGCCACGTCCACCAGCAGGACTGGGGCGTCCCGGTCCGCCTCACCGAGGGCGGGACGGACCGCCTGCCCCTCGTCCTGGCGGGCATGGACGAGCAGTAGGCAGGCGGTGCGTCAGACGCCGTAGCCGTCGCTGTAGCCGTCGACGCGGTGGTGGTGGTGATGCGGCTCCTCCTCCACCACCGGCGCCGCCGTCGGCATCACGACACGCCGGCGCCGTGCGATGCCGCTGAACGTCGCCACCCCGATCAGGCCCACGGCCATCAGGATCAGGCCGACGACGGTGACGTTGACGCCGTGCATGTGCCAGTCGGTCGCGAACGTGAGAATGGCCCCCACGGCTATGAGGATGATGCATCCGCCGAGCCCCATGAGGCTTCGCCTCCCCTGTCGGTGCCGGAACTTCCGGTAGGGACCGGGTACCCGGCACCGGCCCGGCTAGCCCTCCAGGAAGGCCGTCAGCGCGTTCGCGAGGAGGAACGGGTCGTCGGCGCCGCACAGTTCGCGGACGCTGTGCATGGACAGGATCGCCACGCCGATGTCGACCGTGCGGATGCCGTGCCGGGCCGCGGTGATCGGTCCGATGGTGGTGCCGCACGGCATGGAGTTGTTGGAGACGAAGCTCTGGAAGGGCACGCCGGCCTTCTCACAGGCCGCGGCGAACACCGCGCGGCCCGAACCGTCCGTGGCGTAGCGGTTGTTGACGTTCACCTTGAGGATCGGGCCGCCGTTGACCCGCGGGTGGTGCGTCGGGTCGTGCCGCTCGGCGTAGTTGGGGTGCACGGCGTGGCCGGTGTCGGAGGACAGGCAGACCGTGCCGGCGAAGGCGCGGGCCCGGTCCTCGAAGGAGCCGCCGCGGGCGAACACCGAGCGCTCCAGGACGGATCCGAGCAGCGGACCGTCGGCGCCGGTGTCCGACTGGGAGCCGTTCTCCTCGTGGTCGAAGGCGGCCAGCACCGGGATGCGGCCGAGCGGGGCGCCGGAGGCCGCGACGGCGGTGAGGGCGGCGGCACCGGCGTGCACGGACAGCAGGTTGTCCATGCGCGGGCCGGCGACCAGGTCCCGGTCCCGGCCGAGGTAGGCGGGCGGCTCCACCGGATGCGTCATCAGGTCCCAGCCGGTCACCGAGCCGGCCGTCAGCCCGGCCTCCTGCTCCAGGAAGGCGATCAGATCGCCGTCGCGCACCTCGTCGCCCAGGCCCCACACCGGCTGGAGGTGGCGCTGCTTGTCCAGCTTGAGCCCCTCGGTGCCGACCGAGCGGTCCAGGTGGATGGCGAGCTGCGGCACCCGCAGCAGCGGCCGGTCCACGTTGACCAGGACCGTGGAGCCGTCGCGCAGGGTGAGCCGGCCGGCCAGGCCCAGGTCCCGGTCCAGCCAGGAGTTGAGCAGCGGGCCGCCGTAGATCTCCACGGCCACCTGGCGCCAGCCGTGCGCCCCGGTGTCCGGGCGCGGCTTGACCCGCAGGCTCGGGGAGTCGGTGTGGGCCCCGATGATGTGGAAGGGCGTGTGCGGCTCGGCGCCCTCGGGCACGTACCAGGCCACGATCGCGCCGCCGCGCAGCACGTACCGGCCGCCGTGGCCGTTCGCCACGGCGTCCCAGGCGTCCGTCTCCGCGACCTGCCGGAAGCCCGCCTTCTCCAGCCGCTCGGCGGTGTTCGCCACGGCGTGGTACGGCGACGGGCTCGCCGCCAGGAAGGACATCAGGTCGTCGGTGTGGCCGCGGTCGAAGCGGGCTGGTGCGCTCATGGGATTCACCTTAACGACGTGCACGGGCCCGCTCCCGGAAAGAGAGCGGGCCCGTGCGAGGTATCGACGGGGACGTCCAGGACATCTGGAACGTCCGGAAGGTCCGGGAGGTCAGAACGCGGTCTCGTCCAGCTCCATCAGGTCCAGCTCGACGGTGCCGGCGACCTTGCGGGCGAGGGTGACGCCCGGCAGGACGTTGGCCGCGAAGAACTTGGCCGCGGCGATCTTGCCGGTGTAGAACGCCTTGTCCTTCGCCGAGGCCGTGGCCAGCTTCTCGGCGGCGATGGCGGCGCCCTTCAGGAGCAGGTAGCCGACGACCACGTCACCGGAGGCCATGAGCAGCCGGGTGGTGTTCAGGCCGACCTTGTAGATGTTCTTGGTGTCCTGCTCGGTGGCGGCCAGGTCGGTCAGCATCAGGCCGACGATCGCCTCCAGCTCCACGGCCGCCTTGGCCAGGTGCTCGCGGGCGCCGGCCAGCTCCTCGCCGCCGGTGCCGAGGGCCAGGAACTTCTTGATGTCCTCGGCGAGGGAGTTCAGCGCGGCGCCCTGGTTGCGGACGATCTTCCGGAAGAAGAAGTCCTGGCCCTGGATGGCCGTGGTGCCCTCGTACAGGGTGTCGATCTTGGAGTCCCGGATGTACTGCTCGATCGGGTACTCCTGGAGGAAGCCGGAGCCGCCGAAGGTCTGCAGCGACTGGGCGAGCTGCTCGTAGCCCTTCTCGGAGCCGTAGCCCTTGACGATGGGCAGCAGCAGGTCGTTCAGGGCGTGCTCGGCGGAGGCGTCCTCGCCGTCCGCCTCCTTGATCTGGATGGCGTCCTGGATCGAGGCGGTGTAGAGGACCAGGGCGCGCATGCCCTCCGCGTACGCCTTCTGCGTGATCAGCGAGCGGCGCACGTCGGGGTGGTGGGTGATGGTGACCTTGGGCGCGGTCTTGTCCATGAAGTTGGCCAGGTCCGGGCCCTGGACGCGCTCCTTGGCGTACTCCAGCGCGTTCAGGTAGCCGGTGGAGAGCGTGGAGATCGCCTTCGTGCCGACCATCATCCGGGCGAACTCGATGATGCGGAACATCTGGCGGATGCCGTCGTGCTTGTCGCCGATCAGCCAGCCCTTGGCCGGGTGCCGGTCGCCGAAGGTCATCTCGCAGGTGTTGGAGGCCTTCAGGCCCATCTTGTGCTCGACGTTGGTGGCGTAGACGCCGTTGCGCTCGCCCAGCTCGCCGGTCTCGAAGTCGAAGAGGTACTTCGGGACGAGGAAGAGGGACAGGCCCTTGGTGCCGGGGCCGGCGCCCTCGGGACGCGCGAGCACGTAGTGGAGGATGTTCTCCGACATGTCGTGCTCACCGGAGGTGATGAAGCGCTTCACGCCCTCGATGTGCCAGGAGCCGTCCTCCTGCTGGACCGCCTTGGTGCGGCCGGCGCCCACGTCCGAGCCCGCGTCGGGCTCGGTGAGGACCATGGTGGAGCCCCACTGCTTCTCGACCGCGATGCCGGCGATGTGCTTCTGGACGTCGTTGCCCTCTTCGAAGAGGATGCCGGCGAACGCTGGGCCGGAGGAGTACATCCACACGGCCGGGTTGGCGCCCAGGATCAGTTCGGCGTAGGCCCAGATGAGGGAGCGCGGCGCGGTGGTGCCGCCGATCTCCTCGGGCAGCCCGAGCCGCCAGTACTCGGAGTCCATGAAGGCCTGGTAGCTCTTCTTGAAGGACGCCGGGACGGGCGCGGTGTTGGTCTCCGGGTCGAAGACGGGCGGGTTGCGGTCGGCGTCCGCGAAGGACTCGGCCAGCTCGTTCTCGGAGAGGCGGGTCAGCTCCTCCAGGACGCTCTTGGCGGTGTCGACGTCCATCTCCTCGAACGGGCCGGTGCCGTACACCTTGTCGCGCCCGAGTACTTCGAAGAGGTTGAACTCGATGTCGCGGAGATTCGACTTGTAGTGCCCCATGGCGACGGCTCCGTTGAGAGAGATCGGCGAGGCACTGGCTCCTCGCACCTAAGTTCACGTACCAGCAACTGTCTACGATGATGCTACCCGTCGGTAATAAGACGCAACCCCAGTCCGGGCATCTGTGACCCGTCTCAAGTCCCTGCTCCGCGGGGTTCCGGCGCCGTAACCCGTCCGGGCGGCGGGGCGGCTCGGTACGCTTCTCCGCATGTACGGCTACGACCAGAACGCGGGCGCCCAGCAGCAGTACGCCCCGCCGCAGCAGCAGATGCCGGGCGGTGTCGGCGGGTACGGCCAGCAGCCGCCGCTGTATCCGGAGCCGTCCCCGCCCTCGCTGGCCGACGCGGTGCGCGCCTTCACCACCGGTCAGATGTCCGCCGAGGACTTCCAGCAGATCTTCGCCACCTCCAAGGTGTACTGCCCGCGCGGCGACACCCCCGGCTTCCTCGCCCTGCACAACACCCAGCAGCCGGTGATCCCGATGTTCACCTCGCTGAAGGAGCTGCGCCGGTACGCGGGCAAGGAGTCCAAGTACTTCGTGATCACCGGCGCCGAGGTCATCGACCTGCTGCCGACCGGCTACGGCTTCGTCCTGGACATGGAGGGCGAGCACCGGATGGTCTTCGACGCCAAGGCGGTCGAGCAGATGGTCGACTTCGCGATGCGCCGGATGTACGGCGGCGTGTGAGTGCGCCGTGACCGCGGCGGGGCCCGGAGGGAATTCCCTCCGGGCCTTTTCCGTTGGGGGTGGCAAGAAGTTCAACGCTCAACTAAAGTGGGCGTACCAAGGAGGTACCGACCATGCCCGCAGTGACCGTCGAGAACCCGTTGACGCTGCCCCGTGTGACCGCTCCCGCCGACGCCGTGGCACGTCCCGTGCTCACCGTCACGACCGCTCCCAGCGGTTTCGAGGGCGAGGGCTTCCCGGTGCGCCGGGCGTTCGCGGGGATCAACTACCGCCATCTCGACCCGTTCATCATGATGGACCAGATGGGTGAGGTGGACTATCAGCCCGGCGAGCCGAAGGGCACGCCCTGGCACCCGCACCGCGGCTTCGAGACCGTCACCTACATCATCGACGGCGTCTTCGACCACCAGGACTCGCACGGTGGCGGCGGCACCATCACCAACGGCGACACCCAGTGGATGACGGCGGGTTCGGGCCTGCTGCACATCGAGGCCCCGCCGGAGCACCTCGTGGTGTCCGGCGGTCTCTTCCACGGCCTCCAGCTGTGGGTGAACCTGCCCGCCAAGGACAAGCTGATGGCCCCGCGCTACCAGGACATCCGCGGCGGCAGCGTCCAGCTGCTCACCTCCCCCGACGGCGGCGCGCTGCTGCGCGTCATCGCCGGCGAGCTGGACGGCCACCAGGGCCCCGGTGCCACCCACACGCCGATCACGATGATCCACGCGACCCTCGCGCCGGGCGCGGAGATCACCCTGCCGTGGCGGGAGGACTTCAACGGTCTCGCGTACGTCCTCGCGGGCCGGGGCACGGTCGGCGCCGAGCGCCGCCCGGTCCACCTGGGCCAGACCGCCGTCTTCGGGTCCGGCTCCTCGCTGACCGTCCGCGCGGACGAGCGGCAGGACGGGCACACCCCGGACCTGGAGGTCGTGCTGCTCGGCGGCCGGCCCATCCGGGAGCCGATGGCCCACTACGGCCCGTTCGTCATGAACACCCAGGACGAGCTGGTGCAGGCGTTCGAGGACTTCAAGAAGGGACGCTTCGGCACCGTCCCGGCGGTGCACGGGATGACCGAGGGCGGCCTGTAGGCCCCGGCCGCCCGTCGGCGAGGCTCCGCCCCCAACCCGGGGCGGAGCCTCGCCGCGTCCGGAGCGCGGCGGCTCACTGCGCGCGGTGCGGCGGGTGGCGGGCGACCTTCAGGCGGACCTCGGTGGGCATGTCGGGCAGGCCGGTGGACCGGTGAGCGGTCCGCAGCGGGCCTTCGCACAGGGCACCGAGAGCGGCGCCGGGAGCGCCGTGCGGGGTGAGGGTGAGCCCGACGCGGGTGCGCGGCCGGGCGGCCCGGCCGGTGATGCGTACGGCCGCGTCCCGGACCTCCGGCAGGGCGCCGGCCTCGGTGGCGATGGCGTCGCCGAGCGCGCGGTCGCTCAGTTCGACGCCCTCCGGCGGGGGCGTGCCGCCGACCGGCAGCGCTCCGGGACGGCGCCGGCTCAGCTGGGTGAGCAGCCACCACAGGGCGAGCAGGGCGGCGACGGCGAGCGCGGCGATGACCGCCGGCCACCACCACCAGCCCTGGCCGCTCCAGCGGATCCGGTCGGCGGTGCCGAGCAGGACGTCGTCCGGGGCGGTCAGGGGCCAGCCGGCGGGCGGGCCCAGGCCGTGCCGCCGGTAGACGTCGAAGCCGGCGAAGAGGATCAGCAGTCCGCCGCCGAGCAGGACCAGTCCGGCGAGGGCCAGCAGAGTGCGGTTGAGTGCGGATCGCGGGGTCATGGCGCGTGCTCCGGGTTCTGCGTCAGCCGGTGCGTCGCCGCACCCGTACGACGATGCGGGCAGGGGCCGCGAGGGCGAGCCGGTCGCGTTCCTCGCCGAGGACGGCGGTGAGGTCGTCCTTCACCTGGCGGGGATCGCGGAACCGGACGTCCGCGCGGGCTTTGACGCGGTGCCGGCGGACCCGGACGTGCGCCGCGCCGACGCCGGGGACCCGCAGCGCGGCGTCCCGCAGCAGGCCGGCGGCGCCGTCGCGGTCCAGCGAGGCCCGCAGCCGGGGGCAGCCGGCGGGGGAGCGCAGCGGCAGCCAGTGCCGCAGCCCGGGGGTGAGGGCCAGGGCGATCAGCCAGAGGCCGGCGGCGGCGGCCACGGCGGCTCCGGTGAGCATCCACACGTCGTCCACCGGCCGGGTGGCCAGCGCGTCGGTCAGGTGCCGCCGCCAGGCCGCCGACGGGCGTCCGGCCCGTACGGCGACGACGTCGGCCAGCGCCGCGACGGCCGCCACCAGGATCACCGCGGCGGTCAGCGCCGCCGGTACGCGGCGCGCGGACCACGGGCGGTGGGTCCGGCGCCCCCCGCCCCCTGCCATGGCCGTGGGGTCCTCCGGCTCGGGCATGGCACGCCCGGGCGGACCGGGTTCCTTCGCCAGCGGCACGGTGGGACGCGCGGACGGGGTGAGACCGTGGCCGGGCGAGGTGGGGTCGGGCGCGGTGTCGTGGCCGGGCGGGGTGGGGTCGGGTGCGGTGTCGTGGCCGGGCCGGTCTGGGTCGGGTGCGGTGTCGTGGCCGGGCCGGCCGGGGGCGGGTGTCATCGCGGGCTGCCTTCCCGTGCGGCGGGCCGGGAGGTCCGGGGCGCGCGGCCGTTCACCGGACCCGCCCCCGGCCCGGGTCGGCGGCGGTCACCAGCCGCCGGACGGTGAGGGTGACCTCGCCCACCTGGAAACCGGTCAGCCGGGCCACCCGTTCGGCGACGTCCCGCTGGATGCGCTCGCAGACGTAGGCGAGGTCGGCGGGGTAGGGCAGGTCCATGGCCAGGTGCACGCGCACCGAACCCGCGCGGACCGCGGCGGTGGCGCTCGGCGCCGCCGCCGTACCCGGGCCGGGCGGTACGGCCGCGTGCCGCGCCTGCGCCGTGCGGGCGGCCCGGGCGGCGATGCGCGCGACCACCCGGTCCGGGATGACGGTGGCGCCCCGCTCGGCCGGGGGCGGCAGCCCGGTGGCGGGCGCCGGGCCCGGGCCGGCGGAACCGGTCCGGCTCCTCACCGCTGCCTCCGCGTTCCGAGGCCGAGGTCGCCCTGCACGGCGAGGCCGGCGATCAGCCCCGCCGCACCGAGGACCAGGACCAGCAGGAAGGCCCAGAAGCCGCCGAAGAAGCCGGCGAAACCCAGGGCCATGCCGGCCACGAGGCCCGTCGTCGCTGCGTTCATCTCGCACTCACCCGTCTCGCCCGCGCCCGCCCGGGACGCGGAGGTGGATCACCGCACGCGGCTCTCGTCCGGTTCGGCCGGTTCTTCCTCGTCGGGCAGGTGGACGTCGTCGACGGCGATGTTCACCTCGACGACCTCCAGGCCCGTCATCCGCTCCAGGGCGCCGATCACGTTGGTCCGCACGTCACCGGCCACGTCGACGATGGAGACGCCGTACTCGACGACGACGTCCAGGTCCACGGCGGCCTGCCGCTCGCCGACCTCGACCTTCACCCCGCGGGTGACGCCCGTGCCGCCGCCCCCGCCGGGCACGCGGTCGCGCACGGCGCCGAAGGCGCGGGCCATGCCCGCCCCGAGGCTGTGGATGCCCGGTACCTCGCGGGCGGCCATGCCCGCGATCTTGGCCACCACGCCGTCCGCGATGGTGGTCCTCCCCCGGGTCTCGGCCGGGGCCCCGGCCCCGGTACGGCCCTTCAGTGCGCTCACGCCCGCGTCGGGCCGGCTGCCCCCGCCGACGCTGGTGATGTTCTCCGTCATGGCGGTCGCCTCGATCGGTCGGTCGGACGCCGGTGTGACGCCCTCGCAAGGTTGGACACAACGGGCGGGACAGGTCTCACGCGTATCCAATGTGACCTGCATCACAGAGGGGTGGCCGGGTACCCGGGCGGTCCGAGCCCCGCGCGGGAGCGCCATGACCGAACGCACTGCTTTCCCAGCCCCGGCATACGACCTGCCGGACGGCTTCCTGGCCGTACGGGCGGCCGAGGGGGACGAGGACGCCTTCGCCGTCCTCGTCCAGCGGCACGGCCGGTCCCTCCTCGCCCTGGCCCGCGGCATGCTCGGCAACCCGCAGGACGCCGAGGAGGCCGTTCAGGACGCCTTCGTCAGCGCCTGGCGGCGGCTGCCGGAATTCCGCCGCGCCGCGGAGTTCCGCACCTGGATGTACCGGATCACCGTCAACCGCTGCCTGGCCATGCGCCGGCGCCGGCCGCCGGCCCTCCCGCTGGACACGGCCGCCGAACCCGCGGCGCGGGACGCCCGGAGCCAGCCCGCCCGCTGCGCCGAGCAGGACGCGGCCGTCGCCGCCCTGTCCCGCGCGCTGGGCGATCTGCAGAGCGGGCAGCGGCTCTGCTGGATCCTGCGCGAGGTGCAGGGCCTGTCCTACCGGGAGATCGCCCAGATGACGCGGACCAGCGAACAGACCGTGCGCGGCAGACTCTTCCGGGCACGCCGATCCCTCCAGGAGGCGATGGGCCCATGGCGCTAGACGACGCGCGGGCGCGACCCGCCGGACCTGCTGGTCCCGCCGGACCCGCCGGGGCCGGTGGACCCTCCGCCGGACCTCCCGCGGGCCCGGCCGTCGGCGTGCCGTCGTTCGCGGGTGACGAGGTGCTGCCCTGCGGCCGGCTGCTCAGCCGGGTCTGGGAGCAGGCGCGGGACGCGGCGCCCGCCGCCGACCCGCACACCGTCTCCTGTCCGCACTGCCGCGAGGCCGTGGAGGGACTGGCCACGGTGGACGCGGCCACCCGGGCGCTGCGCGCCGAGGACGCCGCCGCCCAGCACGCGCTCACCGGCCGCGTCATGGAGATCGTCAGGGCGGAGGTGCGGCTGGGCCGGCTGCTGCCCCTGGCCGACCCGGACCGGGACCTCCGGATCACCGAGAACGCCGCCGCCAGGGTGCTGCGGCAGGCGGCGGACGCGGTGCCCGGCGCGCACACCGCGTCCTGCCGGCTCGCGCCCGCGGACGAAGGCACCGGTGTGCGGGTGACCATGACCCTGGCCGCCGCCGCGGACCGCCCGCTGCCCGACCGGGCCGGCGAGGTGCGCCGGTCGGTCCTCCGCTCGGCCGGACAGGACCTCGGACTCGCGCTGACGGCCGTCGACATCACCGTCGTCGACCTCCTGGTGCCCGAGCCGGCCCCGCGCCCCGGTCCGGCGAGCGACGGCGGTGTGCGATGAGCGCCGTCCGGCCGGCCGCGCTCCTCGGCGTCGCGGCGGAGGCGGCCCTCGCGGTGCCCGGCGTGGCGGCCCTGCACCCCCGCTTCTCCCACCGCCTGGCGGTGGCCGCCGCGCCCGCCCGGACGGGCGCCGTACCGCACCGCGCGGCACCCGAGGCGGGCGTCCGCGCCGGGCGCGCGCCGGACGGCGGCGGGTGGCGCGTCGAGGTGCGCTGCGTCCTGGCCGAGGGCCGGCGGGTGCTGGACACCGCCCGGGACGTCCACGACCGGGTGGCGGCCGCCGTCCTCGCCCACCTCACGGCGCACGACGCGGTGGAACGGGTCACCGTCGAGGTCACCGTGACCCGTACGGTCCCCGGGCCGGAGACGGCGGCAGGCGGGTGAGGGGTGCGGCCGTTCGGCGCCGGCCGGCGGGACAGGCCGCGGCCGGTGTGGTCGGCTGGGCTCGTGCCTCCGCTGCCCGATCCCGTCCGCCGGCTCGCCGCCTGGTGCGTCGTCCTGCTGCTCGTCGCCGCCGTGGGCTGGGTCGGGGTGCTGCTGTGCGGGGAGCTGCGCACGGCCGTCATCCCGGTGCTGCTCGCCCTGCTCGGCACCGCGCTGCTCGGGCCGCTGTACCGGCGGCTGGTACGGGCGGGCGTGCAGGCCTCCGTCGCGGCCGGGCTCACCTGTGTCGTCGTCGTGGCCGTGGTCGGCGGTGCCGTGTACATCGTCGTCGCCGCGCTCGTCGACACCGGCGGGCAGATCCTCGCCTCGCTGCGGGACGCCGCCAAGGCCGTCTCGCGGCACTTCGGCTCCCCCGGGACCGGACTGGACGACCTCGCCGGGAACGCCCGGCACCTGCTCGGGAAGTTCGGCGGGACGGCCGCGTCCAACGTCGTCGGCGGGGTCAGCATGGTCGCCGAGTACATCGCCATGGCCGTACTCGCGCTGCTGCTCGTCTTCTTCTTCCTGCGCGACTCCCAGCGGGCCATGGCGGGTCTGCGCTCCCTCGCGCCCGGCGGCACCGCCGACACCCTGGAGGCCATCGCCCGGCGGGCCTTCGCCGCGGTGGAGGGATTCATGCGGGGGACGACCCTCATCGCCCTCATCGACGCCCTGTGCATCACCGTCGGCCTGCTGGTCCTGCGGGTGCCCGGCGCGGTGGGGCTCGGCGCGCTGGTCTTCGTCGGCGCCTACATCCCCTATCTGGGCGCCTTCATCTCCGGGGCGGTGGCGGTGCTGGTCGCCCTCGCCGACCGGGGTGTGGTGATCGCGCTGTGGGCGCTCGGGGTGGTGCTCGCGGTGCAGGTGCTGGAGGGACACGTGCTCCAGCCGGTGATCCAGAGCCGGACCGTGCAGATGCACCCGGCCGTGGTGCTGCTGGCGATCACCGCGGGCGCCTCCGTCGCGGGCATCCTCGGCATGCTCCTCGCCGTCCCGCTGACCGCGGCGGCCTTCGGGGTCGTGGCGGAGCTGCGGAGCCGCGCGGGCGAGCCGGCCGAGCCGCCGGCCGGCGAGCCTCCGGGCGCACCGCGCGATCGGTAGCGCTCCCCGGCGTTACCCGCCTCCCGGCCCTCAGCCCACCGGCGCCCCCGCCGGCTCGTGCAGCGCGAACCAGATGCTCTTGCCCTCGCCCCGCGGCTCCACTCCCCAGGTGTCCGCGAGGAGTTCGATCAGCATCAGACCGCGCCCGGAGGAGGCCAGCTCGCCGGGGCGGCGCTTGTGCGGGAGGTCGTCGCCGGTGTCGAAGACCTCCACGCGCAGCCTCCTGCCGTCCCCCTCGCAGGTCACCTCGGCGAGCAGCAGCGCGTCGGCGTCGGTGTGCACCAGCACGTTGGTGACCATCTCGGAGACCAGCAGCACCGCCGCGTCCACCTGCTCGGCCGAGGCCCAGTCGTGCAGCAGCTCGCGCAGGTGCCGGCGGGCCTCGGCGATCCGCTCGGGCTCGTCCTGCCCCACCGACAGCAGGGTGCGCCGCACCGGCCGCCGCACCGCGACGGTGTCGCCGCAGCCGCAGCCTCCTCCCGGCCGGCACAGCAGCAGCAGCGCGATGTCGTCCTCGCGGCGGTCGGTCAGCGGGCCGGTGCTGTGGTGCGAGGACGGCCCGTGCACCGCCTGCACCAGGGTGTCGGCCAGCGACTCCAGGTCGTCCTGGTGGTCCTCCAGGATCGCGCGCAGCCGGCGCCAGCCGCTCTCCAGGTCGTGTCCGCCGGTCTCGATCAGGCCGTCGGTGCACAGCATCAGCGTCTCGTCGGGTTCGAGCGTGAACCGGGTCCTCGGATAGTCGGCGTCCGGGTCGATGCCCAGCGGCAGCCCGCCCGTCGTGGGCCGCAGCATCACCGTGCCGTCCGCCATCCGGATCACCGGGTCCGGGTGTCCGGCGCGGGCGATCTCCAGCATCCCGGTCGCCGGATCGGCCTCCACGTACAGACAGGTCGCGAAGCGCAGGTCGGTCAGGGCGTCGTAGCCGCGGGCGTGGGTGATGCCGTGCAGGAAGCGGGAGGCGCGGGAGAGGACGGCGTCGGGGCGGTGGCCCTCGGCGGCGTAGGCCCGCAGCGCGATGCGGAGCTGGCCCATGAGCCCGGCGGCCCGTACGTCGTGGCCCTGGACGTCCCCGATGACCAGCGCGATACGGCCGGAGGGCAGCGGGATCATGTCGTACCAGTCGCCGCCGACCTGGAGTCCGCCGCCGGTCGGGATGTACCGGGCGGCCACCCGCATCCCCGGGATCTCCGGGACCAGCGAGGGCAGCATGGAGCGCTGGAGGCCCTCCGTCAGCTCCCGTTCGGACTCGGCGGCGCCGGCCCGGGACAGCGCCTGGGCGAGCATCCGGGCGACCGTGGTCAGCACGGCGCGCTCGTCGGGCGTGAACGCCACCGGATAGGTGAACGCGGCCATCCAGGCGCCCCTGGTGCGCCCGGCGGCCGTCAGCGGCAGGAACGCCCAGGAGCGGCGGCCGAAGTGCCGGGCGAGCGGCCAGGTGGCCGGGTAGCGGTCCCGGTACTCCTCCGGGGAGGACAGATAGACGGCCTGGCCGGTGCGGACCACCTCGGCGGCCGGGTAGTCGGTGTCCAGCGGCATGTGGGAGAACGGGTTCATGTCGCCGGGATGGTGTCCGTGCTGGCCGGTGATGGTCAGCCGGTCGCCCTCCACGCCGTAGACCACGAGCCCGTCCGGGGAGAAGCCCGGCATCGACAGCCCGCCGGCCACCCGCAGCACCTCGGCGGTGGACCGCGCCTCGGCCAGCGCCCGGCCGGCGTCCAGCAGGAACGCCTCCCGGGAGCGCCGCCAGTCGCCGGTGACCGCGCTGCGGGCCGCCGCGGTGCCCGGGGTCGGCTCGGTCACCTCCTGGAGGGTGCCGATCAGCTCATACGTGCGCCGCTCGGGGTCGAAGGACGGCTTGGACCGGCTGCGGACGACCCGCAGGATGCTGCCGTCCGCGTCCATGACCCGGATGCGGACCTCGGCGAGGGTGCCCTCGGCGACCGCCAGCCGTACCACGCCGGTGATCTCGTTCCAGTCGACCGGGTGCAGCCGGGCGCGGGTCTGGGCCTCGGTGAGGGTGACGGGCTCGGCGGGCAGCCCGAGCAGCCGCGCCGCCTCCGCGTCCACGGTGACCAGCCCGGCGGCGGTGTCCCAGTGCCACAGCCCGGTCGCGAGGGCGGCGAGGACGTCCCCGACGGACGGCAGGGGCTCGCCTGTGCGCATTGCCCCACTTTAAGAACAGGTGACCGATGCCTGCCACCGTAGGCCGCCGGGCGGTAATGGTGGGGAGCCGATCTTGGGGTCCCCGGTACCCTGGGGATGGCCTGGGCCGTACCCGCCAGGCGACACCCGATCCGCACAGACTGGATGAACGACGATGCATCGGTACAGGTCCCACACCTGCGGCCAGCTCCGCGCCTCTGACGTCGGCACCGACGTCCGGCTGAGTGGCTGGCTGCACAATCGGCGCGACCTGGGCGGCATCCTCTTCATCGACCTGCGCGACCACTACGGCATCACCCAGCTGGTCGCCCGCCCCGGCACCCCCGCGTACGAGGCCCTGGACACGATCTCCAAGGAGTCCACGGTCCGCGTCGACGGCCGCGTGGTTTCACGTGGAACCGAGAACGTGAACCCCGACCTGCCCACCGGTGAGATCGAGGTCGAGGTCGCCGAGGTCGAACTGCTCGGCGCGGCTCAGCCGCTGCCCTTCACCATCAACACCGAGGACGGGGTCAACGAGGAGCGGCGCCTGGAGTACCGCTTCCTGGACCTGCGCCGCGAGCGCATGCACCGCAACATCATGCTGCGTACGGCGGTCATCGGCGCCATCCGCCAGAAGATGACCGCGCTCGGCTTCAACGAGATGGCCACGCCGATCCTGACGGCGACCTCGCCCGAGGGCGCCCGTGACTTCGTCGTCCCCTCCCGGCTGCACCCGGGCCGGTTCTACGCCCTGCCGCAGGCCCCGCAGCAGTTCAAGCAGCTGCTGATGATCTCCGGCTTCGACCGCTACTTCCAGATCGCGCCCTGCTTCCGTGACGAGGACGCCCGCGCCGACCGGTCGCCGGGCGAGTTCTACCAGCTCGACGTCGAGATGAGCTTCGTCGAGCAGGAGGACGTCTTCCAGCCGATCGAGCGGCTGATGACCGAGCTGTTCGAGGAGTTCGGCGGCGGTCGCCACGTCACCTCTCCGTTCCCGCGCATCCCGTTCCGCGAGGCGATGCTCAAGTACGGCTCCGACAAGCCGGACCTGCGCGCCAAGCTGGAGCTGGTGGACCTCACCGACGTCTTCGAGGGCTCGCAGTTCAAGGCGTTCGCCGGCAAGCACGTGCGCGCCCTGCCCGTGCCGGCCGTCCAGGACCAGCCGCGCAAGTTCTTCGACCAGCTCGGCGACTTCGCCGTCTCGCTGGGCGCCAAGGGCCTGGCCTGGGTCCGGGTCGGCGAGGACGGCGCGCTGTCCGGTCCGATCGCGAAGTTCCTCACCGAGGAGAACGTCGCCGAGCTGACCAAGCGGCTCTCCCTGGCGCCCGGCCACGCGGTGTTCTTCGGCGCGGGCGAGTTCGACGAGGTCTCCAAGATCATGGGCGCGGTGCGGGTCGAGGCCGCCAAGCGCGCCGGTCACTTCGAGGACGACGTCTTCCGCTTCTGCTGGATCGTCGACTTCCCGATGTTCGAGAAGGACGAGGAGACGGGCAGGATCGACTTCTCGCACAACCCGTTCTCGATGCCGCAGGGCGGCATGGAGGCGCTGGAGACACAGGACCCGCTGGACATCCTCGCGTGGCAGTACGACATCGTCTGCAACGGTGTGGAGCTGTCCTCGGGCGCGATCCGGAACCACGAGCCGGAAATCATGCTCAAGGCGTTCGAGATCGCGGGCTACGACCGCGAGACCACCGAGCGGGAGTTCGCGGGCATGCTCCGCGCGTTCCGCTTCGGCGCCCCGCCGCACGGCGGTATCGCCCCGGGTGTGGACCGCATCGTCATGCTCCTCGCCGACGAGCCCAACATCCGCGAGACGATCGCCTTCCCGCTCAACGGCAACGCCCAGGACCTGATGATGGGCGCCCCGACCGAGCTGGAGGAGTCCCGCCTGCGCGAGCTGCACCTCGACATCCGCAAGCCGCAGCCGAAGTAGGCGGCGGGCCGTGCCGTAGGACCGTTCAGCCGTCCTGTCCGCCGCCGTCGGTGTCCGGACAGGCGCCGTCCTCCAGCAGCCGTTCGGCGATGTCGTCGGACCAGTGCTGGGCCCAGGCGCGCAGGGCGGCGATGCGGTCCTCGGCCAGGCCGTAGCGCAGGAAGTCCCGGTCGGCGTAGAAGTCCGTGCCCGTCAGCCGGGACTGGAGGGTGGGCAGGTCGAACGGGTCGTGGGCGTGCCGGCGGCCGAGTTCCTCCAGGGCGGGCAGGGTGAACCGGGCCGCGCACGCGCGCGCGTCGACGAGGTCGACGGCCGCGCCCCGGTCGTACAGGGCGCGGATCTTGGTGCCGACGGCGTCCGCGAGGGAGAGCGCCGGGCCGTACGCGGTGAGCTCCGGCGGCTGCCAGAACGCCTCCTTGTGCAGCGCGAGCACCTGCGGCTCGCCGGTCGGCGGGTCGGTGACCGTCAGCTGCGCGGTGCGCGCGGTCACCGCGCCGGTGCGCACCCGCCGTCCCCGCGCCTCCAGGGCCGCGCCGACGGCGGCGGCGATCCGCTCCATGGCGTCGGCGCTCTCGGTGGCCAGATCCAGGTCGGCGTGCGGCCGGCACAGCAGCCCGTGCGCCTGGAGGGCGTAGCCGCCGGCCAGCACCAGGCCGAAGGGTCCGCCCGCAAAGGCGGCGTCCGCGAGGAGCCGGCGATGGGGTTCGGGGATGTCCACGGGACGATTATTCTCGCGGCGCGCGGCAACCTCCGGCGGCACGGCGGCCACTGAGGGAACGTAAGGCACGTTCGACAGACCCGTAAGGACTTCCTCCGTGGCAGCTCCCTCCCACCGCCGGTCCCTCCGCAGGCGGCGCCTCCTCGCCGTGTCCGCCGCCGTCGTGGCCGCGGGTGCCGGCGCCGGGGTGTTCGTGATGCACGCGAACGCCGACGCCGTCGACCTGTACCACCAGACGCTTCCCGCCAAGGACGGCTGGGCCGCCTCCGGCACGGGGACCACCGGCGGCGCGAAGGCCGACTCCGCGCACACTTTCACCGTCTCCACCCGCGCCCAGCTCGTGAAGGCGCTGGGCTCGGCCTCCGACACCACGCCCCGCATCATCAAGATCAAGGGCACGATCGACGCCAACACCGACGACAGCGGCAAGAAGCTGACCTGCGCCGACTACGCGGCCGGCACCGGCTACTCGCTGCCGGCCTACCTCAAGGCCTACGACCCCGCCGTCTACGGCCGCTCCAAGCTGCCCTCCGGCACCCAGGAGAAGGCCCGCGCCGCCGCCCAGGCCAAGCAGGCGAAGAACATCGTGTTCAAGGTGCCGGCGAACACCACGATCGTGGGCGTGCCCGGCACCGGCGCCGGGATCACCGGCGGCATGCTCCAGATCCAGAACGTGGACAACGTCATCGTCCGCAACCTGGCCTTCTCCGCCACCGAGGACTGCTTCCCGCAGTGGGACCCGACCGACGGCGACGACGGCAACTGGAACTCGGACTACGACGCGGTCACCCTGCGCGGCGCGACCCACGTCTGGGCGGACCACAACACGTTCACCGACGCGCCGCACCTCGACAAGGCGAACCCGAAGTACTACGGCCGCGAGTACCAGATCCACGACGGCGCCCTCGACATCACCAAGGGCTCCGACCTGGTGACCGTGGAGCGCAACCGCTTCACCGACCACGACAAGACGATGCTGATCGGCTCCAGCGACAAGGACAGCACCGGCAGGCTGCGGGTGTCCATCCACCACAACGTGTGGAAGGGCATCGTGCAGCGCGCCCCGCTGACCCGCATCGGCCAGGTCCACATCTACAACAACTGGTACGACACGACGCCCGTCGACGGCTACGCGCCCGCGTACAGCATCAACTCCCGCGCGAACGCGCAGGTCGTCGCGGAGTCCAACTACTGGACGGTGCCGTCCGGCGGCAAGGTCGCCAAGCTGCTCAGCGGCGACGGCACCGGCGCGGTCGCGGGCGGCGGCAACCTGGTCAACGGCACGGCCACCGACCTGGTCGCCGCGTACAACGCCGCGAGCTCCAAGAAGATCAAAACGACGGTGAACTGGACCCCGGCGCTCACCGCGGGCCTGGAGACCAGCGCGAAGAACCTGCCGGTGGAGCTGGCGGGCACCACGGGCGCCGGCGTGCTGAAGTAGGCCCGCCGGCGGACGGGTGAGGGCGCCGGCCCGGCCGGCCCGGCGCCCTCACCGCACGAGAGGAACGGGCCCGGTCAGCCCTCCTCGCCGCCGAAGCGCTCCTTGTACGTCTCCAGGTCCTCGTCCGTCAGCTTGGCGAACAGCACCGGCGGGACCGTGAACGGGGTGCCGGCCGGGACGGCGGTCAGGGCCCTGGCCTCGTCGGCGGTGATCCAGCGGGCGGTGTCGTCCGGCAGCGCGAAGGCGCCGCGCATCGCCGCCGAGGTGGCCGGGATCAGCGGCTCGGAGACCACCGCGTACAGCCGGATGAGGTTCATCGCCGTGCGCAGGGTGAGGGCGGCGGCGTCCTTGTCGGTCTTGATCTCCAGCCAGGGGGCCTTCTCCTCCAGGTAGGAGTTGCCGGCCGACCACAGGGCGCGCAGCGCGGCGGTGGCCTTGCGGAACTGGAGGGCCTCCATCTGCCCCTCGTACTCCGCGAGCAGGCGGGCGATCTCCTCGCCGAGCCGGGTCTCCGCCTCGCCGGGCGTCCCGCCGGCCGGGACCTCCTCGCCGAAGCGCTTCTTGCTGAAGGACAGCACGCGGTTGACGAAGTTGCCGAGGGTGTCGGCGAGGTCCTTGTTCACCGTGGCGGTGAAGTGCTCCCAGGTGAAGGACGAGTCGTCCGACTCCGGGGCGTTGGCGATCAGGAAGTAGCGCCAGTAGTCGGCGGGCAGGACGTCCAGGGCCTGGTCGGTGAAGACGCCGCGCTTCTGCGAGGTGGAGAACTTGCCGCCGTAGTACGTCAGCCAGTTGAACGCCTTGACGAAGTCGACCTTCTTCCACGGCTCGCGCACGCCCAGCTCGGTGGCCGGGAACATGACCGTGTGGAAGGGGACGTTGTCCTTGGCCATGAACTCGGTGTAGCGGACGGTCTCGTCGGCGTCGTACCACCACGCCTTCCAGTCGCGGTTCTCCGGGTCCTGGTCGGCCCACTCCTTCGTCGCGCCGATGTACTCGATCGGGGCGTCGAACCAGACGTAGAAGACCTTGCCCTCGGCCGCCAGCTCCGGCCAGGTGTCCGCCGGGACCGGGATGCCCCAGTCCAGGTCACGGGTGATCGCCCGGTCGTGCAGGCCCTCGGTCAGCCACTTGCGGGCGATGGAGGAGGCGAGCTGCGGCCAGGCGTCCTCGTGCCGGGCGACCCACTGCTCGACCTCGTGCTGCAGCTTGGACTGGAGCAGGAAGAGGTGCTTGGTCTCGCGGACCTCCAGGTCCGTGGAGCCGGAGATCGCCGAGCGCGGGTCGATCAGGTCGGTCGGGTCCAGCACGCGGGTGCAGTTCTCGCACTGGTCGCCGCGGGCCTTGTCGTAGCCGCAGTGCGGGCAGGTGCCCTCGACGTAGCGGTCGGGCAGGAAGCGGCCGTCGGCCGGGCTGTAGACCTGGCGGATCGCCCGCTCCTCGATGAAGCCGTTCTCGTTCAGCTTCCGGGCGAAGTGCTGGGTGATCTCCACGTTCTGCGCGCTGGAGCTGCGGCCGAAGTAGTCGAACGCGAGCGCGAAGCCGTCGTAGACCGCCTTCTGGGCGTCGTGCGCCTGCGCGCAGAACTCGGCCACCGGCAGGCCCTGCTCCTTGGCGGCCAGCTCCGCGGGCGTGCCGTGCTCGTCCGTCGCGCAGATGTACAGGACATCGTGGCCGCGCTGGCGCAGGTAGCGGGAGTAGACGTCCGCCGGGAGCATGGACCCCACCATGTTGCCCAGGTGCTTGATCCCGTTGATGTAGGGAAGGGCGCTGGTGATGAGGTGTCGAGCCATCGTGGCTGCTCCCAGGTCGCTGCTTTTTCGCGGTTTCGAACCTTGAAATCGTAGCCGACACGGGTGGGCCGCCCGCTTCCCGTTTCGCTGGCTGGGAAGGGGCGGCCGGGTGACTACCGTCGGTGACGGGTGGTGTGCCAGGGGCGTGCTAGGGGCGCCAGGCGGCGAGTACGCCCTCGTACAGCTCGGTGTCCGTCAGCTCGCGGGGGGCCGGGCCCGCGTGGAAGAACGACGTGTTGCCGCTCTTCAGTTTGCGGAGGTAGTCGAACGCCTTGTTGTCGTGCTCCCCGAAGGCGACGAAGGAGAAGAACAGCGCGGGGTGGCTCCCGGCGGCCTCGGTGAGGGCCTGGGTGGCGGGGGTCTTGGCGTCCGGGGCGCCGTCGGTCTGGAAGACGACGAGGGCGGGGGTGCCGGGGGTGTGGTGCCGGTCGTAGTGCTCGCGTACGGCGGCCACGGCGGCGTGGTAGCTGGTACGGCCCATCCGGCCGAGGCCGGCGTGCGCGTCGTCGATGCCGGTCTCGTGGCCGGGGGCGAGGGTGAGGTCGGTGGTGCCGTCGACCTCCGTGGAGAAGAAGACGACGTGGACCGTGGCCTCGGGGTCGAGGTGGGCGGCGAGGGCGAGGGTCTGGTCGGCGAGGGCCTGGGCGGAGCCGTCCTTGTAGTACGGGCGCATGCTCGCGGAGCGGTCCAGTACGAGGTACAGCTTGGCGCGGGTGCCGGTGAGGCCGGTCTTCGCCAGCGTGGCCGTGGCGGCCTTGTAGGCGGCGGTGAGGGCGGGAGTGCGGGACTTGACCTTGGCGAGGGTGGTGGCGGGCTTCGCCTCGCCGGCGGGCTCGGGGGCCTCGGCGTCGTCTTCGGCGCGGGTGTCGGTGCGCGCGTCCGCCTCGGCTTCGCCTTCGGCGCGGGTGTTCCCACCCGCACCACCCGTGCGGGTTTCGTCGTCGGGTGCGGGCGGCCCCTGTGGGGTGTCCTCGCCGTCGGCGGCCTGCGGGTCGGCTGCCGCATCACCGTCCGCGACGGCCCCGGCCACGGCGTCGGCGGGCTCCGCCGTCTCCGGCTTCGCGTCGGGCACGGGGTCGGTCGCCTCCGGCTCCGTGTCGGCTTCGGCCTTCGGCTCGGCCGTCTTCGGCTCGGCCTCGGCTGCCGTGTCCGCCTCGGCTTCGCCTTCGGCGTCGGTGTTCCCACCCGCACCACCCGTGCGGGTTTCGTCGTCGGGTGCGGGTGGCCCCTGTGGGGTGTCCCCGCCGTCGGCGGCCTGCGGGTCGGCTGCCGCATCACCGTCCGCGACGGCCCCGGCCACAGCCTCGGCCGGCTCCGCCGTCTCCGGCTTCGCGTCGGGCACGGGGTCGGTCGCCTCCGGCTCCGTGTCGGCTTCGGCCTTGGGCTCGGCCGTCTTCGGCTCGGCCTCGGCTGCCGTGTCCGACTTCGCTTCCGCCGTTTCCGGCTCCGCGTCGGGCTGCGCCGTTTCCGAGGTCGTTTCCGCCTCGGCTTCGGTCGTCCTCGCCGTCTCGGGCTCGGGTTCTGCTTCCGCAGGGGCCGTTTCCGGCTCCGGGGTCGCCTTCGCCGTCTCGGGCTCGGGTTCCGCTGCCGCCGCCGGCGGTTCCGGTTCCGGTTCCGCCTCTGGCTTCGGGGCCTCGGCGTCCGGGGCCGGGTCTGTCCTCGGGGCGAGGGTGATCACCGGGGTGGTTGCGTCCCCGGGGGCCTTGACCTTGTCGAAGGCCGCTGCCACCAACTCGTGTTCCGTTTCGGGCTCCGCAGGAGAGCGGCGGGGCTCCGGGACGGGGGCGGGGGACTGTGCGGGGGTCTCGTTCGCACCCTCCGGGTCGGTGGCTCGGGACTTGCGTGAGCGGCCGAACGCGTTCCGCAGGAGAGTGAGAATGCCCATGTGCGCAACCCTTCAGTGAGTTGTAGCCCGTCGATCGCTGGCCAGGACGGACACGTAAGGTTAGCGGCCCCGCGGTACCGGACGGTCAATGCGGGGACGCGATCGAGCGGGCCGCCGCCACCTCCTGCCGCAGCGGCTCCAGGACGCTGCCCGCCGGCCCGGTGAGGTCGGTGCGTACGGCGGTCAGGGTCCGCGCCCGCCGTACGCCGTCGGACAGCTCCCGCAGTTGCAGGGTCACCTGCGTGATCTCGGCGGCGGACGGGGGCGGGGCCCCGTGGCGGACGCGGACGCGGGCCGCCGTCGTGGCGTCCACGATGCGTTCCACGGCGACGACGAGCGGCCACCACGCGGCGGCGCGCCGGCCGGTCGGCGGCGGTTCGGTCAACGCCCGCTGGAACTCCGTGCGGATGACGGACAGGTCGCGGTAGAGCCGGCGGCGCATCCGGGCCCGTGCGGAGGGGTCCGCGGCGGCGCCGAACGCCGCCTCGACGTAGGCCGCCGTGTCGGCCACCGCGTCGGCCAGCCGGTCGCCCACGCGGGTGTGCCAGCTCTCGGGCCAGAACAGGTACCCGGCGGTCAGGGTGATCGCGCAGCCCAGCAGGGAGTCGTTCAGCCGGGGCAGCAGCAGGGCCGTGCCCTGGTGGTTGAGGACGTCGGAGAGCAGGAGGATCACCGGGGTGATGGCGGCGGTCTGGTAGCCGTAGCCCCGGGGCGTGAGCGCCGGGACGAGCGGGGCCAGCAGGAACAGCACGGGCACGTCCCACCAGCCCAGCGGCACCTCGGCCAGGACCACCGCCGCGATCACCAGCCCGGCCACCGTGCCCAGGGCGCGCAGCAGGGCGCGGGAGAAGACCGAGCCGAAGTCCGGCTTGAGGACGAAGGTGACGGTCAGCGCGACCCAGTAGGAGCGGGGCACGGGGACCAGGGAGACCAGGGCCTGGGCGGTGCCGATGCAGACGGCCAGGCGTACGCCGTAGCGCCAGGAGTTGGCGGAGAGGACGACGCCGCGCGCGGCGCGCGCCGTGCGGACGCCGAGCGCGGCCGGCCGGCCCAGGCGGTCGTCGATGCCCCGCGGGTCCACGTCGGGCGCGGTGACGACCTCGGCGGTGTGCCGCAGGGCGTGGTCCACGGCGCGGGCGGTCTCGGTGAGGGCCAGGGCCAGGGCCAGGGGCAGGCGCGGGGGCGGGAGGGTCCTGTCGTCCGCCTCCACGGCGCGGGCCAGCCGGCGGAGCGCGTCGGGGAACTGCGGCGGCAGCGGGCGGGCCGCGAGGTGGGCGGCGGGCGCGGCCTCGATCACCGGGGTGATGGCGTTCAACTGGGCGAGCAGCCGCGTGAGTTCCGGGCTGCGGCCGTGGTGGCGGGCGCGCCGGGCCAGAATCAGGTCGTAGGACTCGTTCAGGGCGTGGGTGGCGGCGCGGCGGGCCTCCTCGTACGCCTCGGCGCGGGCGGTGCCGGCGGTGGCGAGCAGGTCGGCGACGGCGCGGTAGGCGGCGGCGACGGCGGTCCGTTCGGGGACGCCGGCGCGCAGCGGCCAGGACAGCAGGGCCAGCAGCAGGACGAGGAGGCCGCCGCCGGTCATCAGGGCCGGGGCGAGCCACCAGGGGGCGGGCAACGGGAGGCCGGCGCCGATCACGCAGTTCAGGAGCAGCAGCAGGCCCGAGACCGAGGCCACCGCGCCGATCGTGGAGATCATGCCGGAGACCAGCGCGACGCCGGTGACGCCGGCCACCGCGTACCAGCCGTGGCCGTACACCAGGGTGCCCAGGGTGACGCCGAGCGCGCCGAAGAGCTGCGGGACGGCGATGTTGAGGATGCGCATGCGGTAGGCGTCGGCGGTGTCGCCGATGACGCCGGACAGGGCGCCCATGGCGGCGAGGGCGCCGTAGGCCGGGCGGCCGGCGGCCAGACCGGCGGCCAGGGGCAGGGCCATGGCGACGGCGGCGCGGACCACGGCGGCCCGGTTGACGGGCGCCTGCTGGGGGGTGAGGTTCCGGACCAGCCAGTCGGGAGGGGTGAGGCCGATGGGGAACTCTCGGGGCATGCGCCCATTATGGGTGGTCGGGGTGGTTCCGGTCGGGTTCGGGGGCGTTGCCGCCGGCCGGCGGGGCCGTGGGGCGGTGCCTCTCCCGGCCGCCGGGGGCTACGGCCGGCCGTCCAGCCGGGTCAGGAAGTCGCCCAGGGCCCGGTTGAACTCCGCGGGGCGCTCCAGGTTGGGCAGGTGGGCGGCGCCGTCGACGACGTGCAGGACGGAGTCGGGCAGGGCGGCGTGCATCGCCTCGGCGTCGGCGACGGGCGTGTAGGTGTCGTCGGCGCCGACGAGGACCAGGGCGGGCACGGTGACCCGGGTCAGCAGCGCGCGGTAGTCGGGGCGTTCGGCCCGGCCGCGCAGGGCCGCCGCGGCGCCCGCCGGGGAGGTGGCGGTCATCATGTGGTGCACATGGGCCTTGACTTCCGGGTCGGCGTACGGCGCGACCATCTTCTCCAGAACCTCGTCGGCGTAGCCCCGCATGCCCTCGGCGAGCAGCCGGTCGGCCATGGCGTCGCGCAGCCGGCGGCCCTCGGGTGTCTCGGCGGCGGGAAAGGTGTCGGCGAGGACCAGGCCGCGGATCCGGTCGCCGAGGCGGTCGTGGCACTCCATGACGATCTGGCCGCCCATGGACAGGCCGGCGAGGACGAAGCTGTCCACGCCCAGGTGGTCCAGGAGGCCGGCGAGGTCCTCGGCGTGGCGGGAGAGCGGGACGGAGCCGGGGGTCACGGGCGAGGCGCCGTAGCCGCGCAGGTCGGGGGCGATCACCCGGCGGCCGGCGGAGAACTCCGTCAGCTGCGGGTGCCACATCGTGTGGTCGAAGGGGTGGCCGTGGACCAGGACGAGCGGGACGCGTGCGGAGTTTTCGGGACCTTTGTCAGCGTATGCGAGGAAGGGGGGCATGGCCCCGACCCTAGGCCGCCCCGGCAGTCGGTGCAATAAAATCTTTGCTCTCGGTGCAATCCCAACGCACCCGGGGAACGGGGGACTTGTGGACGACTACCGGCGCATCGCCGACCGGATCGCCGCCGCCATCGCCGACGGCCGGCTCCGCCCGGGCCAACGGCTGCCGCCGCAGCGCGCGTTCGCCCGTCGGCACGGCATCGCGCCGTCGACGGCGGGCCGTGTCTACGCCGAACTGGTGCGCCGGGGGCTGGTGGTGGGCGAGGTCGGGCGGGGCACGTTCGTGCGGGCCGCCGCGCCGGACGGACAGCCGGGGCACGCCCTCACCGAGGCGGCGGCCGCGGCCCCGCTGGTGAACCTGGAGCTGAACTACCCGGCCGCGCCCGGCCAGGCCGAATTGCTGGCCCCGGCCCTGGCGTCGCTGCTGCGGCCGGACGCGCTCGGCCAGGCGCTGCGGCCGGCCGCCGCCACCGGCACCCCCGCGGCCCGGGAGGCGGTCGCGGCCCTGCTGGCCCAGGGCGGGCTGCGCACCGGCCCGGAGCGGATCGTGTTCACCGGCAACGCCCGCCAGGCGATCGCCGCCTCCCTCGCCTCGCTGGTCCGGCCGGGTGGCCGGGTCGGCGTGGAGCCGCTGACGTATCCGCTGGTCAAGGAGATCGCGGCACGTCTCGGCCTGACCCTGGTCCCGCTCGTCACGGACGCGGAGGGGCTCGTGCCCGAGTCGGTGGCCGACGCCCACCGGGGCACGCCGCTGTCCGCGCTCTACCTCCAGCCGGCCCTGCACAACCCGACCTCGCTGACCCTGGGCGCCGGGCGGCTGCGGCGGCTGGCCGACTGTGTCCACAGGCTGGGGATACCGGTGGTGGAGGACCGGATCTGGGCCTTCCTCGACCAGGGCGGGGCCCCGCCGCTCGCCGCGCTCGCGCCCGGCCTCACGTATCTGGTCGACAGCCTGTCCAAGCGGGTCGCGCCCGGGCTCACCGCCGGTTTCGCCGTCGTCCCCGGCGACCGCGTCGAGGCGGTGGCGCGGGCGGTCAGGTCCGGCGGCTGGAGCGCGGGCGGGTTCGCGCTGGAGGCGGTGGTGCGCTGGCTCGGCGACGGCACCGTGGACCGGCTGGTCGCCGCCAAGCGGCAGGACGCCCGGCGGCGGCAGCGGCTGGTCGCCGAGAAGCTGTCCGACTTCGCCGTACGGTCCGACCCGGCCGCCTGTTTCGCCTGGTGGGAGCTGCCGGCGCCGTGGCGTGCCGACACTTTTACGGCCGCCGCGCGGGCGCGCGGGATCGCCGTCACGCCGGGTACGGCCTTCAGCGTGGGCCCCGGCCGCACCCCGGACGCGGTCAGGCTCGGGCTCGGGTCGGTGCCGGAGCGGGAGCTGGCGCGGGCGCTGACGGTCCTCGCCGGTGTCGCGCGGGACGCGGCAGCCGCAGCCGGCGGGTGAGCCAGGCGGTCAGCGCCACGGCGAGGCCGAGGCCGAGCAGCAGCCAGGCGGTGGTGCGCAGGGAGCCGGTCAGGGCGTCGTAGACCGCGCCCGCCGCCGCGTGGGAGACCCCGGCGGGCAGGTCCGCCAGGGTCAGGCCCCGGCCGAGGGCGAGGGCGAGGACGAGCAGGGCGCCGCCGAGGGCCGTGCCCAGGGCGGTGGCGGCGACGGCCCGGCGCCGGCGGACGGCGAGCGCGATCCCGCCGGCGGCGAACGCGACGGACGCCACCGGCAGCCAGAAACCGGCGATCTCGAGCACGTGGAATCCCCTCCGGAGCGTGGCCAGCCGGCTCGCCGGAAGCACGGCGAGGGCCGTGTGCTCCACCGGGATGCGCGCGGCGAGCGGCACGTGGTCGCGGGCGAGCTGGCGTTTGACCTGGGCGGTGACGGGGGCCAGGTCGACGGTGACGGGGTGCGCGTCCCGCGCGCGCAGGGCGCGCAGCACGGTGTCGTGGGTGACCTGGTTGCCGGTGTCCCAGGCCAGCCGGAACGCCCGGGTCTGGGTGAAGGAGCGCACCGCGTCGTGCACGAACGGGCGGACCGGGCCCCCCGCCGGGCGGACGTCCAGGTGCGCGTCCACGGCGCGCAGGATGCCGTCGCCGACCGTGTCCGCGACGGCCTCCCGCACGGCCGGGTCGGTGGCGAGCGGCGCCATGGCGGTGACGTACCGGCCCGTGTCGGCCAGCCCGTACGCCGCCCAGGCCGCCAGCGCGCCGAACGGGACGAGGAGGCAGGACAGGGTGATCAGTACGGCCGACAGGTCGCTCCGGAGGCGTCGTGGGGGCACGTCTCCAGGCAACGGCCCCGGACCCGGCCGCGCGAGCGGGCCGCCCGCGTTCGGGCGGCGGAAGAACCCTTTCAGCGCAACCGGGGCCCCGCGCCCCGGTGCTCCGGGGTGGGCGGTGTTCCGGTGGAGGGTTCGCCCGGACGGGTGTTTCCTGGTGCTGGTGGGATTGATGGGGACAGGGGAGCGCGTGGGCCCCGGCCGGACCGGCCGGGGCCCACGCGTGTCCTGCCCGGCTCAGCGGACGCGCCGCCCGGCCACGCGTCTGCTCAGCGGACGCGCCGCCCCGCCGCGTCCTCGTGGGTGTAGTAGCGGTAGAAGAGCGCGACGAAGGTGCCCGCGGCCAGCACGAGCGCGATCAGCACCGCCAGCCACACCGGAGGCGTGGACTGGATGTAGAGGAACCCGAAGGCCGCGCCGGTGAACGCCGACCACGCCAGCGCGTGCACCTCCCGCCGCAGCCGCGGGGCCAGGGTCAGCAGCGCCGCCAGCAGCACGCCGAACACCAGCGCGGTGACGAACCCGAACAGCAGGTTCCAGCCGGTGACGGGGCCGCCGAAGCGCCGGTTGGCCGCGGCCCAGTAGCCGTAGAGCAGGCCGAGCACGACCGGGGCGGCGCGCCGGGCCATCCGGTGGGCGCGCTCGTCGAAGACATCGGGCGGGCGGGCGGGTGCGCCGGTCTTCCGGCCCTCCGCCCCGGGCGTGTGATCGGGCCGGAACATCCCGCCGGACGTGGGTGCCGCGTGCGTCATGAGGGCACTCCTCTCTCCTCGTCGCTCCTCGTCCCCGATCCGCCCCCGGCTTCCAGGGCACACCGGGGCACCCGGCCCGGCAACTCGGCCGGGCGCGGCCCCGGGAGGCGGCCGGAGGTGCCGGTGCCCGGATGCGCGCGGCGGGCCGCCGTGCTTCGCTGAGGGAATGGAGGGCTGATGGAGGGCTGCCGGCCGTGACGCAGATGGAGTTCGGGCGGCGGCGCCCATTGCTGCGCATCTGCGGGCGGGGCGTCGCGTGGCTGCCGCCCATGCTGCTGCTCGTCGGCATCATCCTGCTGGACTTCAACACCGGCGAGCGGTTCCGGATCGTCTCCTGGATCGTCCTCGTCCCGGGCATCGCCGCCGCGATCTGCGGGCCCTGGCTGACGGCCGTCTACGGAGCGGTGTCGGTGCTGACGTACGTCCTCGTGGACAGTGCCTGGCCCGACCAGTACCAGGCCGGGCTCGCGGACTTCATCCTGGTCGCCCTCGGCGGTTTCCTGGCCACGCTCGGCGCCCTCGTGCGCGGCCGCCAGGAACGGCAGGTCCTGCACATGCAGGACATCGCCGACACCACCGGGCGCACCGTGCTGCGGCCGCTGCCGCCGGACTGGGCCGGCCTGTCGCACGCGGGCGTGTACCTGGCCGCCGACGTCGACGCCCGGGTCGGCGGCGACTTCTACGACATCCAGCCCGGCCCGCACGGCGCCCGGGTGCTCGTCGGCGACGTGCAGGGCAAGGGGCTCGGCGCGGTGGAGGCCGCCGCGGCGCTGCTCGGCACCTTCCGCGAGGCCGGTTACCACGAGAAGGACCTCGCGACCGTCGCCGAGCGCCTGGAGATCCGGATGCTGCGGCACCGCTGCCACACCGCCGCGCTCGGCCACAACGACGGCGACCGGTTCGCCACCGCCGTCCTGCTCGGCTTCCCGGCGGACTCGCCGGACACGGTGGAGATCGCGAACTTCGGCCACGAGCCGCCGCTCGCCGTGGGCCCGGCCGGGGTCCGCGAGCTGCCCAGCGGCGACGGGGCGCCGCTCGGCCTCGGCGACCTGGCCGGTCTGCCGCCCGTGCACCGGGTGCCGCTGGCCGGGGACGAGACGCTGCTGCTGGTCACCGACGGGGTGACCGAGGCCCGGGACCGGTCCGGCGCCTTCTACGAGCTGGCCCGCGAGGTGGACCGCGCGGTCCGCGCCGACCCGGAGCGCACCGAGCCGCACCGCCTGGTCCGCCTGGTCCGCGACGGCGTGCTGCGGCACAGCCGGAACCGGCTGCACGACGACACGACGATCTTCGCGCTGCGCCCGCTGAGGAGCGCCGCGGACACCCCGGACGAAGACCCCGAAGAGGGACGTTCGCGGTCCTGAGGCTCCGGTTCGCGGTGCCAGCGGCTACGGTGCTGGCTGGAGAGCGGATCTACGGGATCCCCGGGCCCGGCGGGTCCATGGGTCCACAGGGTGACAGGGGGACGCGCGATGCCCGGAACCGTGCTGCTGCTCGCGGCCGCGCCGCTGGGCCGGAACCGCCTGGTGGACGCGGGCGGTGTGCTGCCGGTGCTGGCCGCCGTCGCACCCGCCGTGCTGTCCGGCACCGACACCGCGAACATCGTGGAGCTCGCCGACCCCGTGCAGCCGCAGGCCGTGCTCACCCGGCTCCGGGCCGCCGCGGCCGCGCCCGGACCGCTCACCGTGTACCTCACCGGGCAGCTGCACCTGGACCGGCGCCAGCACCAGCCGCATCTGGCGCTGGCCCGCACCACGCCGGCCACCCTGCGCTACACCGCGCTGCCCTGGCAGTGGATCCGCGAGGAGCTGCGCCTGCGCTCGGCCGCGGACACCGCCCTGGTCGTCGACCTGCACGCGGACGCCGAGGCCTGGCGGTACATCGGCGAACGCGGCCTGGACTGCGGCCCGCACACCGCCGTGTACGGCCGTGTCGCCCCGCCCGCCGGCCGGCGCGGCCTGGCCGAGCCGGCGTACATGAAGACGGTGGCGACCCTGCTGCGCAGCGGCCACCGGCCCCGGCTGGACATCCTGCACGGGCAGGCGCTGGCCCGGATCACCGAGGAGACCCACGGCAACCTGCTCCTGGCCCACACGGGAGGCCCGATGACGGGCGCGCCGGTGGTGGGAGGCCTGGTGGCGGGGTCCCCCGTGACGGGGGCGCCCGTGGCGGGGGTTCCCGCGCAGGGCGGCGCGGGAGCGGCCCGCAGCGGACCGCCTCCCGGCGGACCGCACGTACCCGCCCCCGCCCCCGCCGGCCCGGCTCCGGTGCCCACGGGCACCCCGGCGGACGCCCCGGCCCCCGGACCCCGGCCCCCCGAATCCCGGCCCCCGGCCCCCGGCCCCCACGCCCCCGGCCCCCGTGCCGCCGTAGAGGATCCGCACGCGCTCGTCAGTGCTGCTGTGCGGGGTGGGCGGCATGGGGAGGCCGACGGGATCGCGGCGCGGCATGAGGAGGAGGCCGTGCGGGCGCACGGCGCCGCCTCCGAGCAGGCGCTGCACTGGCGGGAGGTCCGGGCGGACCTGGCGATGTTCGCGGGCGACCCGGTGGCGAGCTGCCGGGCCTGGCTGGCGGTGGCCGAGGACCGGCTCGCGGCGGGGCAGGCGGCCGACGCGCCCGCCGTGGAGTCGGCCGTGGACCGGGCCCACCACCAGTGGGCCCGGATCGAGGACACGGCGCGGGCCCGGGAACTCGGGCCCGCGCTCGCGGAGCTGCGGCACCGGGTGCCGGGCCGCCGGCACGGCGCGCTGGAGGACATCCGGCGGCAGCTGGTCCGGCTGGAGGCGGCCCGGTAGCGCGCCTACTTGGTGAAGGTGAAGTACTTCCAGGCGCCGTGCGTCGTGGAGTTCACGCTGTCACCGGAGGAGCCGTTGATGTACGACGAGCGGACCCGGAACCGCCAGCCGACGTCCTGGCCGTGGTCACCGGTGATGCTGACCCGGGACACGCCGTCGGAGCCCAGCTTGAAGTACGCGGGGTCGCCCGGGTACCAGCGGCCCTGGTAGTACACCTGGTACTCGAACTTCTGCGCCCGCCCCCAGTAGTACGACATCTTCGTCGCGATCAGCGGGTTCTTCGTCTTGTGGAAGAAGTAGTAGGTGTGATTCCACACCGACTTCGTCTTGTAGTGGTTGCCGACCGACGTGGACACGCTGACCTTGGCGCCGACCGTGCTGGCGGCGGAGGCCGAGGTGTACCGGGAGTCGCCCGAGAACTTCGCGGTGACCTTGGCGTCCCGCTTCAGGTCCAGGGTGACCGACAGGTTGCCGTGGGAGTCGACCTTGCCGGTCTTGACCCGCTTGTTCGGCTTGTCGGAGCCGAACGGGTCGGCCCAGATCTCCACCGTGCGGTTCTTGTACGTCGTACCGAGGTGCGCGGTGAACTTGACGTCCTTGCCGTACGCGTACACCTTGCCGTTGTTGTTGATCGTCAGTGACGGCTTGGCGCGGGAGACCGCGACGGAGTCGGCGGCCTTGGCGCCGGTGTGGGCGGCGTCGCCCTCGTAGGTCACCGTGTACGTGACCCGGCCGCCGGACGGAGGCGAGTCGGTGAAGGCGAACGTCCCGCCGGTGCCGAGCGGCTTGGTGCCGAGCGACTTGCCGTCGGGCGACTCCATGTCGGTCCGGGTCACCTTCAGCGGAGTGCCGGCGGGCAGCGCCAGGCCCGAGGTGAGCTTGCCGGTGACCTTCAGGGACTTGGCGCGCGGGGCGGACGCCGGGGCGTCGACGGTCAGCTTCGTCTCGTAGGCGCGGGGCCGGTCGATCCGGTGCAGCTTGGCGGACGAGCCCGGGTCCTTCTGCACGAACAGCTTCGCGCCGTCCGCCGACCAGCTGATCGCGTGCGCGCCCCACGGCATCCAGTCGTGCGAGACGTTGCGGACGCTGGGCCTGGCCGGGCCGTTGGTGAAGACGTAGGTGTCGCCGATGTCGTCGGTGTCCAGCACGGTGGCCGCGACGGTGCCGTCCGGGGCGATGCTCACCGTCTCCGGCTGGTCCTTGACCGGGTAGGTGCGCACCTCGGCCAGGTCGGAGAGCCGGTACTCGGTGAGCGCGCGGGTGCCGGGGCCGGCGACCACGATGTCCTGGCCGTCGGGGGTGAGCGCCGCGTCCTTGTAGAAGCCGCCCTTGTCCGCGCTGACCCGGATCGCCGGGGTGGCGGTGGACACGTCGTACACGACGACCGGGCCGGAGCTGATGCTCGCGTCCAGGGCGACCAGTGTGCCGGGGTTGTCCGGGTCGGTGTACAGCTTGGGCGGGCCGGCGAAGTCGTGCCCGCCGGCCAGGTCCAGGGTGACCGTCGGCGTCTCGGTGGTCAGGTCGACCACGCCGAGCCCGGACTCCCACTGGTCGCCGTAGCCGAACCAGAGCCTGCCGTCGGCGTAGGCGACGCTGGAGGGCGCGGTGCCGGCGCCGGTCGGGTACTCGGCGGTCACCGTGAGCCGTGTGGTGTCGATCGCCACGATCTTGTCGGCGCCGTACAGCGCCGCGTACAGGGTGGCGCCGTCCGGGCTCAGCTCCAGGTCCCTGACCTGGGGCAGACCCGGGATCCGGCCGGTCACCTTGCCCGTGGTGTCGGTGACCACGACCTGGTGCTGGTACCGGTCGGCCAGGTACAGGTGGTGGCCGTCCGCCACGGTGTCGCCGGCGTCCGAGAGCGGAATGGGCCGGTCGGTGTCGGCGTACGACGGCACCGCGAGGGCCGTCGGGCCGATGAGGGCTGCCAGGATGGCGGCAGCCGTGAGAGAGCGCTTGCGCACGCTGATGTCGAACCCCCCGGAACGAATGGAAAGTGCGGCACAGATTAGGTCATGCCCCCGACAACAAGGGCGGCGCTCAGGGCTTTTCCGGAATTCCGGTACGGCCTCGTGATCAACGCGGCGGCTGATCCGGGAGGAAAGGCGCGCGCGCTCCCTCGCCGGGGGCGTCCGCCGCGTGCGCGCGGTGCACCGCCGGGGCGCTGGACGCCGCGCGGGCCGGGCCGGCGTTCGCCGCGAGGAGCAGAGTCGTGGTGGCGATCACCGCGGCCGTTACGGCCCTGCGCGCGGTGGGGCGTGCGTAGGGTGCGGATGTACGTCCGGACACGGCGACCTCGCAACACGACAGCGGCCTGTCAAGCATGTTTAATACGCCGTTTAACCTAGGCGCTGCCGGACGGTGACGGCAAGAGCGGCCAGGGGGCGCGGATGCGGGAACGGGACGAACCGGAGGTCATCGGCCGGCGGGTGCAGCGGCTGCGCGGCCAGCGGGGCCTGACGCAGCGGCAGGTGGCGGAACCGGCGTACACGCCGGCCTACATCTCCACGCTGGAGGCCGGCCGGGTGCGGGCCTCGGACGAGGCGCTGCGCCATATCGCCGGCCGGCTCGGCGTGGCCTTCGAGGAGCTGGCCGTGGGCCGGCCCGCCCACCTCGCCACCGAGCTGCGGCTGCGGCTCACCGAGGCGCAGCGCGTCCTCGCCGACGGGCGGGCCGAGGAGGCCGCCGCCCAGTACGGCGTGCTGCGCGCAGAGGCCGCGGCCCACGAGCTGGCGGGCGAGCAGGCCGCCGCGCTGCTCGGACTGGGCGAGTGCGCGCTGGAGACCGGCGAGCTGACCCGGGCGCGCGAGTACTTCGAGCAGGCCGAGGAACGGCTGTCCGGCCAGCCGCTGCCGGCCCGGGTGCCCGCCCTCCGCGGCCGGGCCGTGGCCCACTACCTGGCGGGCGAACTCCGGTACGCGGTCTACCTCCTGGAGACCGCGCTGGACGAGCTGAACCGCGGCGGGCTGCACGACCCGGACGCGCTGCTGCTGCTCTACGCCAGTGTCATCGGCCCGTACATGGACATGGGCGCCCACGCGCGCGCCGCGCAGGCCGCCGAGTTCGCGCTCGCGCTCGCGCCGCGGGCCGGTGATCCCGCGCTGATCGCCCGGATGCACCGGTCGGTGGCCCGGACGCTGCTCGCCGAGGGCCGGATCGCGCAGGCCGACGCCGCTCTGGCCAAGGCGGCCGAGCTGTACCGGCAGCTGCGGCTGCGCACCGAGCTGGCCAACTGCCACTGGATGCGCGGTTACGTCTGCGCGCAGAACGGCGAACTGGAGCGCGCGGAGGAGGAGTTGCGGCAGGCGTACGCCATGCTGTCGGAGAGCCGCGCCGCGCTGTACCGCAGCCAGGCGGCCGTGGAGCTGGCCGACGTCCTGCACCGCCGGGGCAAGTCCGGGGAGGCGGCCGGGCTGCTGGAGGGCGTCCTCGGGGACTTCTCCTCCGAGCGCGGCGCCGTCCACGCCGCCGCCGCGCACCGTCTGCTCGGCATCATCGCCGAGGACGCCCGGGACACCGAGGCCGCCGAGGAGCACTACGTCCGCGCCCTGAGCCTGCTGGAACGCGCGGGCGCCGCCGGTGACCTGGCCGACCTGTGCCGTCTGCTGGGCGATCTGCTGCGCCGCACGGGCCGTACCGAGGCCGCCCTGGACGCCTACCGCACCGGTCTGCGCCATCGTGCCGCGCCCGGCACCACCACCCTGGGCCCGGCCCCGGCCCAGCCGCCGCTGTGAGCCTCACACCTGGGCCAGGCCCTGCCGGCGGATGTCGGCCAGGCGCAGGGCGCCGATCTGGACGGCGGCCTGGGTGGCGTCGTTGGGCACGTCGCCGAGACCGCCGTTGGTGAGGGCGAAGGCGTCCTCGCCGACCCGGACGGCGGCCACGTCCAGGGTGAGCAGGAAGCGCTGGTCGTCCGGTGCCGTCCCGGCGACGGTGACACGCAGGCCCTGCCGCGCGTCCCCGACCTCCGGCAGCGGCGCGTCCACGACCTGCACGTCCTCCACGAGGCCCTGCTCGGTGACGGCCGTGAACCGGGCGCAGCGCACCGGCAGCGTGCCCAGCCAGGCCAGTGCCGCGTCCACGTCCGCCGGCCGGCGCCCGGCGATCTGGAAGCGGAGCTGGGCCTCGGTGTCGGCGTCGTCCAGGCCCACGGCGACGCGGGCCGGGGCGCCGAGGAGTTCGTCGCCGTAGAGGGCGTCCAGCAGCGGCTGGCACTCGCCGGCCGAGGTGCGGCTCTTGAGCAGCCCGTCGCGCCAGGTGGCCGCGCCGCGCGTGGCGGTCCAGGGGGCGCCCAGGTCGGTCTGGGTGAGCAGTGCCGCCTGCGCCTGCTCGTCGCTGAGCGTGGAACCGTCGGCCCGCGCCGACGCCCTGGGGGTCCGGCTCGGCGGCTCGACCGTGGGCAGCGGGTGCGGTGCGCTCGCCGGGTGGTCGAGGCTCAGGGCCGCGCAGCCGCCGCCGAGCAGCAGGGCCGTGGCGAGGAGGGGGCGCTGCACGGCACGGGGTATGCGGGGGCGTATCGCGGGGGACATCGAGGCCTCCTGGCTGCGCGCGGCCGGCGAAAACTCCTGCTCTCACGGCACCACCGCCGCCCCGGCCCCACCAGCGCTCCGGTCCGTACGGGTGAGCGGGCCGTGGCCGCACGGCCGCCGCGGGAGAAGCCGGGGAGCGCGGCGCGGGCCGGCTGCGGGTGGCCCGGAACCGTGGATGCCGGGGACGGCCGGTCCCGGCGCGCCGGGGTGATCTATCGTCGGCTCGACGGAAGGAGTCCGCCGTGACCGGTCAGCCCATTCCCGTGATCATCGACTGCGACACCGGGGTCGACGACGCCCTGGCCCTGCTCTTCGCCGTACGCCACCCCGGGCTCGACCTCAGGGCGGTGACCTGCGTGGCCGGGAACACCGACGTGGACGGCGTGGTCCGCAACACCCTGACCGTGCTGGAACAGGCCGGCGCCCCCCGGGTCCCGGTGGCCCGGGGCGCCGAGCGGCCGCTGATCGAGCCGGCCCGTACGGCGCCGGTGCACGGCGTCGACGGCATGGGCGACCTGGGGCTGCCCGCGCCCGCCCGGACCGCCGCCGACGTGGACGCGGTGACCTTGCTGCACCGGGAGATCCTCGCCTCCCCGCGCCCCGTCACCCTGATCCCGACCGCCCCGCTGACCAACATCGCGCTGCTGCTGCGCACCCACCCCGAGGTGACCCGGAACATCGAGCGGATCGTGTTCATGGGTGGCGCCGTGACCACCGGCAACGCGACCCCGGTCGCGGAGTTCAACGTCTGGCACGACCCGGAGGCGGCGGCCATCCTGCTCACGGCCGGTGTGCCGGTCACGATGTACGGCCTGGACGTGTTCACCCGGGTCGTGGTCCCCGCCGAGGAGGTGCACCGGCTGCGCGCGAGCGCCGAGCCCGGCACCCGGCTGGCCGGCGAACTCCTCGCCCACCGGCCCACCGCCCAGGGCGAGGCGCCGGAGGCCGAGGAGGCGGGCGGTCTCGGCGACGCGGGCGCGGTGTGCGCGGTCGCCGACCCGGCCGGCCTCACCACCCGGCGCCTGCCGGTCGAGATCTCCCTCGCACCCGGCCCCACCCGGGGCCAGACCGTCGTCGACCGCCGCCTGCGCCCCGGCGAGTCCGAACTCCACGAGGGCGGCCGCGAACGGGCCCTCGTGGACGTGGCGCTGGACGTGGACGTCGACCGGTACGTGCGGCTGTACCTGGAGACGGTGGCCCGGCCGTAGCGTCCGGGGCGGCGGTCAGCCGGAGTCGGCGGGGCGGGGGGTCCAGCGCTGCTCGACCTTGGCCACCTTCCAGTACGCCAGCGCCGCCGCCCACACCACCACGAACAGGCCGACGATGAGATAGCCGACGTTGTCCAGGTCCAGGCCGGCGATCCAGCCGGTGACCTCGTCGTGCAGGCCGAACTTCTCGTGCAGGACGCCGACCAGCTCGATGGTGCCGATGAAGAAGGCGACCGCGATGGACAGGCCGGTGATGGCGAGGTTGTAGAACACCTTGCGGACGGGGTTGGAGAAGGCCCACTGGTAGGCGAAGTTCATGAACGTGCCGTCGAGGGTGTCGAACAGGCTCATCCCGGCGGCGAACAGCAGCGGCAGGCACAGGATCGCGTACCAGGGCAGGCCGGCCGCCGCACCCGAGCCCGCCATCACCATCAGCGTGACCTCCGTGGCCGTGTCGAAGCCGAGGCCGAAGAGGAAGCCCAGCGGGTACATCTGGCCGGGCCGGGAGACCGACTTCGTCAGCCGGCCGAGGACTCGGTTCATGAAACCGCGCGAGTCCAGGTGCGCCTCCAGCTCCTTCTCGTCGTAGGTGCCCGCGCGCATCGACCGGAACACCTTGAGGATGCCCGCCAGCGCGACCAGGTTCAGCGCGGCGATCAGGTACAGGAACGTGCCGGAGACCGTCGTGCCGAGGAAGCCGAGCACCTGGTGGGTGGCCGAGCCCTCGTTCATCACCTTGCCGGCCAGCGAGGTGCCGCCCGCGATCAGCAGGGCCAGCAGCACCACGACGCTGGAGTGGCCGAGCGCGAACCAGAAGCCCACCGACACCGGCCGCTTGCCGTCGGCCATCAGCTTGCGGGTGGTGTTGTCGATCGCCGCGATGTGGTCGGCGTCGAAGGCGTGCCGCATGCCGAGCGTGTAGGCGGTGATGCCGAGCCCGACCCCGAAGACGTCACCGCCGACCGTGTAGTGCTCGGGGGTGACGAGCAGGAAGAGGATGCCGAAGGCGACGGCGTGCAAGGCGACGATCACCGCCAGCAGTCCCGCCGTCTTGACGGTGTCCTCGCGTCGCCAGCGGAAGACAGCAGCATTGGCCATAGGTTCACGCTCCAGCACCTCGTGGATCACTTCGTGAGTGCCGTGGCCGGTCTCCTGGCTTACGGGTCGTGCGTCCGCCGTTCCTGCCTTCCCGGTCGTAGGACCAGTGGCCCGGCGCGTGCCGGACGGAACGGGAACTCCCCGATCACAGTGGCGAGGGCCGCGTCGACCTTGCATCGACTTCCCGAACACCACGGCCCGCCCACCGTAGAGGGGCACGCGGTTTCCTGCATAGCTGCGTACCTGCGCAGGTATTCAAGATCACACCGCGGCCTGGGAGGATGGGGGGCATGCATCTCGTGCCTGCCGACCGTGCCGGCCGCCGGACCATCGACGGTCACCGGGTGTGCGAGGCGATCGCCGCCATCGGTGACGCCGGCCGTCTGCGTGGCTGGGCCGACCGCTTCTCGCTCCTGGCCGACGCCAACCGGCTCGCGCTGCTGCTCGCCCTGCACCGCACCGGCCCGCTGGCCGTCTCCGACCTCGCGATCGCCACGGGCATGAACGACCCGGCCGTCTCCCAGGCCCTGCGGCTGCTGCGGGCGGCCGGCGTGGTGGCGGGCGAGAAAGAGGGGCGCGTGGTGCGCTACCGGGTGGTGGACGCGGAGGTACAGGGCTTGTTGGAGCACTGCACCGCCTGACCGCGCGCGCGAAGGTTCCCTTTCCGGGCAAGGTGGACAGATACAGGTTCTGTACCGTCGTCCGCCCCTTGGGAGCCCGTATGGCCGACCTCTCGCCGGACCTCTCGTCCAGGAACCCCGACTGGTGGCGGCAGGCCGTCGTCTACCAGGTCTATCCGCGCAGCTTCGCCGACGCCGACGGCGACGGCCTCGGCGACCTGCGGGGTGTCACCGAGCGGCTGCACCACCTCGCCGCGCTCGGCGTGGACGCCCTGTGGCTGAGCCCGTTCTACCCGTCCGAACTCGCCGACGGCGGCTACGACGTCGTCGACCCGCGCGGGGTCGACGAACGCCTCGGCACCCTGGACGACTTCGACGCCCTGGTCGCCGAGGCGCACCGGCTCGGCCTGAAGGTCGTCGTGGACATCGTCCCCAACCACACCTCCCACCTGCACCGCTGGTTCCAGGAGGCGCTGCGGGCCGGCCCCGGCTCGCCCGCCCGGGACCGGTACGTCTTCCGGCCCGGCCGGGGCGCGCACGGCGAACACCCGCCGACCGACTGGCAGTCCGTCTTCGGCGGCAGCGCCTGGCGCCGGGTGCCCGACGGCGAGTGGTACCTCCACCTCTTCGCCCCCGAACAGCCCGACCTCGCCTGGGACCACGAGGAGGTCCGCGCCGACTTCCGCGCCACCTTGCGCTTCTGGTCCGACCGGGGCGTCGACGGCTTCCGGGTGGACGTCGCCCACGGCCTGGCCAAGGACCTCACCGAGCCGCTGCGCGACCTCGGCGACATCGGCGCGACCGGCGAGGCCGCCCTGCCCCGGATGGCACCGGGCAGCCACCCCTACTGGGACCGCGACGAGGTGCACGAGATCTACCGCGACTGGCGCAAGGTCTTCGACGCCTACAGCCCGCCGCGCACGGCCGTCGCCGAGGCCTGGGTGCCGGGCCCGCGCCGCGCGCTGTACGCCCGCCCGGACGAACTCGGCCAGGCGTTCAACTTCGAGTACCTGGAGGCGGGCTGGGACGCGGCGGAGCTGCGCGAGGTCATCACCGGCTCCCTGGCCACCGCCCGCTCCGCCGGGGCCTCCGCGACCTGGGTGCTGTCCAACCACGACGTCGTACGGCACGCCTCCCGGCTGATGCTGCCGCCCGGCACCGACCCGGCCGCCTGGCTGCTCTCCGGCGGCACGGCGCCCGCGGTCGACCCGGCGGCGGGGCTGCGCCGGGCCCGCTCGGCGACCCTGCTGATGCTGGCGCTGCCCGGCTCGGCCTATCTCTACCAGGGCGAGGAACTCGGGCTGCCCGAGGTCGCCGATCTGCCCACGGAGGTGCTCCAGGACCCGATCTGGGAGCAGACCGGTCATGTCCGCAAGGGCCGCGACGGCTGCCGGGTGCCGCTGCCGTGGACGACGACCGGACCGTCGTACGGCTTCGGGCCCGGGGCCGGCTGGCTGCCGCAGCCGGCGTCCTTCGCCGGCTACGCGGTCGAGGCGCAGGCCGGCACCGAGGGCTCCACGCTGGAGCTGTACCGCACGGCCCTGCGGCTGCGCCGCAAACTGCTGGCCGGCGAGACGCTGGACTGGGCGCCGGACGCGCCCGCCGACGTGCTGGACTTCCGCCGCACCGACGCCTGGCGCTGCGTCACCAACCTGGGTGCCGCACCGGTGCCGCTGCCGGCCGGCGAGGTCCTGCTGTCCAGCGCGCCGCTGCCGGCCGCCGGCACGCTGCCCCCGGACACCACCGTCTGGCTGGCCTAGGGCGTCCGGCCCGGGGCCGGCGCCGCCCCGGGGGTGCCGCCCGCGATGCCGTCGATGTCCACCGGTGTGGCGGTGGCCGTCGGCGGCGGGGTGAGCACCACCTGGGGCCGGCCGGCGGACGGGGGCGGCGGGGTGAGGTCGGAGTCGGGCAGCTTGGGCGGGGTGGTCTGCTGGAAGAGGGTCTGGTCGAAGTCGACCAGACCCGTCTTCTCCATCACGGTGATGTGGTCCAGGACGGTGTCGTTGGCCTGGTCGGCGAGGGCCCGCACCAGCGCGTTCTTGGTGGTGGAGCGGATCTTGGCGATCGTGTTGAAGATCGAGCCGTGCGTCATCCGCAGGATGTTCGCGAAGTCGGTGTCGAACCGCCGGCCGCTCTCCGCCTCCAACTGGCGCACGAAGCCCTGCTGCTGCGGGCTGGCCACGTCGGGCAGCGTGATGTCCAGCATCGGCGCGATCTTCCGGCAGGTGGTGTCCAGCGCGGCGTGCCCGTCGATCAGGTGCCGGCTGGCCGTGCGCACGCCCTCGGAGGCGCCCTTGCGCAGCCCGATCCGCCCGACCGGGTACTCCCACAGCCCGGCCGCCCGGACCTTCACCACGAAGTCCCGGTCCTGCTCGGTGAGCGGCCCCCACTGGGTGTCGGCGATGACGCGGTCCTGCGCGGTGGAGACCGTGCTCAGGCCGAGCATGCCCGGGTAGGCGAGCGCCGCGAGGGTGAGGGCCATCGCACCGCCCACGAACGCAGTTCCCGTCGCGTTCCGCGAAAAGCGCACCGTTCCTCCTGCTGGGGTCGCGTCCGGCGTTCAGACGCACAGCAGTACGGACGCGGGGGCCGTCCGTATCAGCGGCGCGGGCAAAGAATCCTCCGGGTCCGCTGACCGGAGGCCGACGGCTCCCGCGGAACCGCGGCGGTCCTCTTCCGGACCGCCGGAGCGGGCTCCTGTACGGGTGATGCGGGACGTTCACCCTGCACGGCGTGGCTTTATGCCTCAATATAGGGACATTGGCCGCACTGCTCTCTTCAAAGGGGGCCTCCATGGCTGTCGACATCCCCGCGCTCGTCAAGCCGTCCCGTCTCAGAAGCCGGGGCGGCCTGCTGGGCGAGTGCCTGGCGGAGTTCCTCGGGACCTTCGTCCTCATCTGCTTCGGCTGCGGTGTGGTCGCGATGGCGGTCGCCGCACTGCCCGGTTCCGGCCGGGCCGCCACCCCCACCACGATCTTCCTGGCCGCCGGCGACTGGCTGCTCGTCACCTGGGGCTGGGCCCTGGCCGTCATGTTCGGCGTCTACGTCGCAGGCGGCGTCAGCGGCGCCCACCTCAACCCGGCGGTGACCCTCGCCATGGCCCTGCGCCGGGGCTTCGCCTGGGCCAAGGTCCTGCCCTACTGGTTCGCCCAGGTCGTCGGCGCGCTCACCGGGGCGGCGCTGGTCTACCTCGTCTACCACGACGCGATCAACACCTTCGACCGCACGGTCACGGCACCGAAGGTCGACGGGCACACGAACACCACGTTCTCGATCTTCGCGACCTTCCCGGCCCCGTACTTCCACGGCGGCATCTGGGGCCCGCTGATCGACCAGATCGTCGGCACGGCCCTGCTGCTCATGCTGATCGCCGCCGTCATCGACCTGCGCAACCAGGCCGTACGGGCCAACCTCGGGCCGCTGGTCATCGGCTTCGCCGTGGCCGCCATCGGCATGTCCTACGGCGCCAACGCGGGCTACGCGATCAACCCGGCCCGCGACTTCGGCCCGCGCCTGTTCACCTACGCGGCCGGCTGGGGCAGTCTGGCGTTCCCCGGCAGCGTGTCCGGTTCCTTCAGCGCCTATTGGTGGATCCCCATCGTCGGCCCGCTGATCGGCGGGGCGATCGGCATCCTGGTCTACGACCTGTTCATCGGCGACGTCCTGGTCGTCCGCTCCCAGCTCGCCGAACTGCCCCCGCCGGGACGCTCGACCCCGGTCCGCACGAGCGACGAGGACTGACATCGGAGGGCGGACGGACCGGCGACGCCGGTCCGGGGGTCAGAGCCCCGGGCGGCGGACGGGCGGCGAGCCGGTCCCGGGGGTCAGAGCGCGAGCAGGAGCGTGGCCAGGGCCGTGCAGCCGGCGCACACCGCGAGCGTCACGGCCACACAGCGCCGGCGCAGGGCCGCGTAGCGCTGCTCGTACTCGGCCCGCAGCGACACGCACCGGGCCGCGATCCGCTCCAGGTCCGCCCGGGCCCGGCGCAGGCTGTCGGTGACGTAGCACCGCTCGATCTCCTCGCGCTGGGCCGTCGTCAGCCAGTCCAGCGGGCCGGTGAACTCCCGCGCCCGCTGCTCCGCCTCCGCGATCCTGGCCTGCCACAGCAGGTAGCCCTCCACCTCGTTGCCGAGGTCGCCGCCCGCGCCGGTGTCCCGCTGGGGCAGACCGCTCATCCGCGGCTCCGGTCGCTGGTGGGGATCTCGTAGCCCTCCTGCTCCCGCATCGCGATGTCCGGGTGGTGCAGGTCGAAGGCCGGGGACTCGCTGCGGATCCGCGGCAGGGTGACGAAGTTGTGCCGGGGCGGCGGGCAGGACGTCGCCCACTCCAGCGAACGGCCGTAGCCCCACGGGTCGTCCAGGCCGACCGGTGTGCCGTAGCGGGCGGTCTTCCACACGTTGTAGAGGAACGGCAGCATCGACAGGCCGAGCAGGAAGGAGCTGACGGTCGACAGCGTGTTCAGCGCCGTGAAGCCGTCCGAGGCCAGATAGTCGGCGTACCGGCGGGGCATGCCCTCGGCGCCCAGCCAGTGCTGGACCAGGAAGGTGCCGTGGAAGCCGACGAACAGCGTCCAGAAGGTGATCTTGCCCAGGCGTTCGTCGAGCATTTTGCCGGTGAACTTGGGCCACCAGAAGTGGAATCCGGCGAACATCGCGAAGACGACCGTGCCGAAGACCACGTAGTGGAAGTGGGCCACCACGAAGTAGGTGTCGGAGACGTGGAAGTCCATGGGCGGCGAGGCCAGGATGATGCCGGTCAGCCCGCCGAAGAGGAACGTCACGAGGAAGCCGGTCGCCCACAGCATCGGCGTCTCGAAGGAGACGCTGCCCTTCCACATGGTGCCGATCCAGTTGAAGAACTTCACCCCGGTCGGCACGGCGATCAGGAAGGTCATGAAGGAGAAGAACGGCAGCAGCACGGCGCCGGTGACGAACATGTGGTGCGCCCACACCGTGACCGACAGGCCGGCGATGGCGATGGTCGCGGCCACCAGGCCCATGTAGCCGAAGATCGGCTTGCGGGAGAACACCGGCAGGATCTCGGTGACGATGCCGAAGAACGGCAGCGCGATGATGTACACCTCGGGATGGCCGAAGAACCAGAAGAGGTGCTGCCACAGGATCGGTCCGCCGTTGGCCGCGTCGTACACGTGGGCGCCGAAGATGCGGTCGGCGGCGAGCGCGAACAGCGCGGCGGCCAGCACCGGGAAGGCGAACAGGACCAGCACACCGGTCAGCAGCACGTTCCAGGTGAAGATCGGCATGCGGAACATGGTCATGCCGGGCGCGCGCATGCAGATGATCGTGGTGATGAAGTTGACGGCGCCGAGGATGGTGCCGAAACCGGAGAACGCCAGGCCCAGGATCCACATGTTCGCGCCGAACCCGGGCGTGCGGATCGCGTCGGACAGCGGGGTGTAGGCGAACCAGCCGAAGTCGGCCGCGCCCTGCGGGGTGAGGAAGCCGCCGACCGCGATGAGCGAGCCGAACAGGTACAGCCAGTAGGCGAGCATGTTCAGCCGCGGGAACGCCACGTCCGGCGCGCCGATCTGGAGCGGCATGATCCAGTTGGTGAAGCCGGCGAACAGCGGAGTGGCGAACATCAGCAGCATCACGGTGCCGTGCATCGTGAACAGCTGGTTGTACTGCTCGTTCGAGATCATCTGCAGACCGGGGCGGGCCAGCTCGGCCCGGATGATCAGCGCCATCACCCCGCCGAACAGGAAGAACGCGAACGACGTCGACAGGTACAGCGTGCCGATCGTCTTGTGGTCGGTGGTGGTCAGCCACTTCACCACCACATTGCCGGGCTGCTTGCGCCGGACCGGCAGCTCGTTCTCGTACGAGTCCTCGGCTGGCGTGGCACCGCCCTCAGGTTCGTTCAGGATGCTCACAAGTGGTCCGTCTCCCGATGTTCGCGTCCGCCCACGACATGACGTCAGTCACCGGCCATCCTCACCGCACGAGGGCGGCCCAGGGCCTCTGAGCGGCCGAGGTGCGGCCGTACGGGTGAGGGATACACCCGGATGCAGCAGCGGGGCGGGGACACGGAGGGTGGCGACGCGGGCGGCGCGGGGTGACGGGCGGCGACCGGGGCGCGGCGGGGAGGCAGGGCCGGACCGGTCCGCGCCGGGCGCTCACGCCGTATCCGCCGGGCGCTCATGCGTATCGGCCGGGCGTCTGAGCCGTACCCGGCGCGCTTGCGCCGTATCCGCCGGGCGTCTGAGCCGTACTCGGCGCGCTTGCGCCGCTTCGGCCGTGCTTATGCAGCTTCCGCCGCCCGTGGGGCGGAAGCCGGCCGTATCCCGGGGGCCGTCTCCCGTATGACCTCGCGGGTGAGGGCCGCGAAGTGCCGCAGTGCCTCGTTCGCGTCGCCGGAGCGCCACATCAGGGCGTAGCGCAGCGGCTCGTCCTCCTCGACCGCGACGTACGACACACCGGGCCGGCCGTGGTAGAGCGCGCTGTGAGCGGCCGTCAGCATGGCGCCCAGGCCGCCGGCCACGAGCGTCAGCGCCTCCTCGAAGCCGCTGACGGCGCTGGCGTACGGGCCGCTGACGATCGTGGCCACGGAAGGAGTCGCGCAGGAGGAGCAGGGACTCGCGGGCGGCCTGCTCTACACCTCGTTCCAGTTCGGCGCCGCGCTCGGCCTCGCCGCCGTCACCGCGGTCGCCGCCCACGCCGACGCGGACACCGGCCGGCTGGGCGGGTACCGGGCGGGCCTGCTGGTGCCGTTCGCTGCGGCCCTCGCGGCCACGGCGATCAGCCTCACCGCCCGCCGCACGCCCCGCGCGGACGCGGCGCCGCGCCGGTGCCGGAGGGGCGGCACCGAGGGCTCGTCCCGCTGCGGGAGGGCGGCACCGAGGGTTCGTCCCGCTGCGGGAGAGCGGCACCGGGCGCACGCCCCGCTGCGGAATCGAGGCCGGCCGCCGTAACGCGCCCGCACTCCCACCGCGTGTAAGAGTCGACGCTCGGCACGAGAGGACACACGGTGAGGGAAGCACCCGCGGACTACCTGGAGTTCGCAGCCGCCCGCAGCGGGCCGCTGTTCCGGACGGCCTGCCTGCTCACGGGCGACTGGCACCTCGCGGAGGACCTGGTGCAGGAGACCCTCGCCAAGATGTACCGCTCCTGGCGGCGGATCAACCGCGCGCAGTCCCCGGTGGCCTACGCCGACACCGTGCTGGTGCGCACGTACATCTCCCAGCGCCGGCGCCGCAGTTCGACCGAGCGCCCCAGTGACCGGATGCCCGACACGGCCGCCGGGCCGGCACCGGACGCCGAGCTGCGGCTGGCCCTGCTGGACGGCCTGGCGCGGCTGGCGGCCCGGGACCGCGCCGTGCTGGTGCTGCGCTACTGGGAGGACCGCTCCGTGGAGGAGACCGCGCAGGCGCTGCGGCTGTCACCGGGCGCCGTGCGGGCCCGGAGCCTGCGCGCCCTGCAACGGCTGCGCGCCGTGCTCGGTACCGAGCTGGCCGACCTGACCGCATGACGAGCGCGGCCCGGCGGCGTCCCGCGCCGCGGGCCGGCGCGAGAAACGGAGACCCAGCATGTCCGACGAGGAGTACGAGAAGCGGCTGGCCCGCGCCCTGGGCCGCACCGCCGGCGGGTTCCCGCCGCACTCCGCCGACCTGGTAGGACGCTCCGTCGGCCGGGGCCGCCGCAAGCGGCTGCTGGCCGCCGCGCGGACCGCCGTGGCGGCCGTGGCGGTGGTCACGGCGGGCGGCGGCCTGCTCGCCGTGGGCGGGTTCGACGGCCACGGCGGCACGTCCGAGCGGCTGCTCCCCGGCAGCCGGGACAGCGCCGCGCCGCGGCCGTCCGCCACGGCGGCGCCGGTCGGCGGCGAGGAGCTGGTCCGCATCCTGAAGAGCCTGCTGCCGCCCGGCGGCACGGTCTCCGGGGCGTCGGGCCGGGGGACGCAGGGGGAGGACGGCGCCGTCTCGCCGACGGCCGCGCTCACCTACTCCACCGCCCGGGGCTCCACCCGCGTCGACGTCACCCTCGCCCGGCTCGACCCCGGCCTCCCGAGGAACCAGCAGGGCGCCGGCGGCTGCCTGCCGGTGGAGGTCCGCCCCTACGACACGTGCACCAGCCGGAGACTCGCCGGCGGAGCGGTGCTCGACACCACCGAGTCGTTCACCTACCCCAACAGCGACAGCGGCCAGAAGCGCTGGTACGCCGTGCTGACCACCGCCGACGGCGCCCAGGTGGCGGTGGAGGAGTTCGGCGGCGGCGGTGAGAAGGAGACCTCGGACGGGGCAGATCCGCTGCTGCCCATGGACCGGCTGGCCGCGATCGCGCGCAGCCCCCGCTGGAACGGGGCGCTCGCCGCGCTGCCGGCCCCCCGGACCAGGCCCTCCACCGAGGGGCAGCGGGCACCCGGCGCCCGCCTGACCCGCGTCCTGAAGACCCACCTGCCCCCGGGCGGCACCCTCTCCGACCTGAACGCCGCCGACGGCCTCGTCCAGCTCGTCTACGACGACGGCCACGGCAGGAACATGGTGGAGGTCGACGTGCAGTACGACATGACCGACGCGCTCGCCGGCCACATGGGCTGCACCGGCGTACCCGGCGACTGCGAGGCCACGACACTCGACGACGGAACCCGGGTCAAGCAGGTCCGGGGCCACTCGGAGAAGGGCGGCTCCGCCCAGGTCTGGCAGGTCGACGCCCTCTACCCGGACGGCCGCCGGGTGGTGGCCCGCGAGATCAACTCCTATGCCGAGAGCGCCCCGACGACCCGTCCCCGCCCCGCACTGACCATGGCCCGGCTGCACGACATCGCCCTGGACCCGCACTTCTTCACCGACTGACCGACACCCACGGCCCGCCCCGGCCCGCCCCCGGCCGATCCAGCGCGCCGGCCCCGAACTCGCTGATGTGTCACGCAGCGTGCTCGGTGGCCGGCCTTTTCGGCATCAGTGGGGGGCGGTGTCGGTTTTCGGTCATCTGGTGGTAATTTTTTGGACGAAGGCGTGGGTAACCCTTGGCAGGTACACCCAAGGTCACTCGACAATGCGTGGGTGTGAGCTTGTAGTTACTGGGTGGTACGGCTGAGTACGCCACTGACGTTCAGGACCTCGTGGCACCCCTGCGCCCGGCGGCCGGTCGCCGGTGTACCGGGCTTCTCGCAGGTCACTTCGACGGTCACGGTGTCGTTCTCGGGGATCTTGATGGGGGTCACCCAGTGGTAGTCCTGGTTGCGGAAGGTCTCCAGCGCGATGGTGGTGATCTTGCGGTCGCCGAACGTGATGGTCAACAGACCCTCATCGCCCTGGAAGTTGGCGACAACGATGTCCGTCACACCGAACACGTTGTCCTTGGGCACCTGATAGGTGCCGGTCTTCGTCTCCCCGGCGGACGTCTGCACGTCGATGGTCTGCGAGGTCTGCTGGCCGCCGCCGGCCGCCGTACCGCCGTCGGCCGAGGTGCCGTCACCACCCGCACCCGGCGCGGCCGAACCGCCCGTCCCCTTGCCCCCGGGCTTGCTGCCGGTGCCGGTGCCCGTACCGGTGTCGCCCCCGGCGCCCGGGACCTGGCCGGCCTCTTCCCCGGCGGGCGTGGGACGCGGCTGGACCGCCTCGGTGGCCGCTTCCTTGGCCGCGCTGCGCACCGCCGGGCGGACCAGCGCGAACCAGGCGATCAGCAGCGCCAGCAGCGCCGCGAGCAGGGCGATCAGCCACTTGGGGAAGATGGGGATCTGGACGAACTCCGCGTCCAGCGGCGCCTGGACGATGAAGTCCTCCGGCCGGGTCTCCTGCTGCTCACCGGTCTCGGCGGTGGCCACGGTGAACGGCCACACCGCGGGCTTGCCGAACCACACCGGCTTGCCCGTGCGGACCCGCAGCCCGATCTCCGCCGACTCGCCCGGCTCCAGCTTCTGCTGCGCCGGAGTGAAGGCGAAGGCCAGTTCCTCGCCCGGCTGACCGGGAGTGAAGCCCACCTCGACCGGCGCGTTGCCCTGGTTGCGCACCGCAAGGCGGTAGCGGCCGCGCAGCCAGCCGCGCCGGCGGCGCGGGGCCAGTTCGGTGTGCAGCTCGCGGAACCGCGTGATGTGCACGGTGGTTTCCAGCACGCGCACCGACTCGGGGTGCTCGGCCGGCAGGACCCGTACGCCGAGCGGCATTTCACCGGCCCGGACCTCCGGGGAACGCGGTGGCTCCAGGCGGATCGTCACGGTCTCGGAGGTGCCGGGATACAGGGAGACCCGCGCGGGTTCCACCGTGGTCCAGGCGGCGCAGTCCCCGACGACCTCCAGGCTGTACGCCTCGACGATGTCGCTGTCGTTGCGCACGGTCAGGCTGGTCGTAGCGATGTCCCCGGGCGCCACCGTCACTTCCGGGATGTCGAGACCGGGCGCACCGGGACGGGAAGAGGCTGCAGAAGGCGTCACGCCAGCACGGTAGGACCGCGCCCGGAGCCACCGCGAGGAGCGCGAGGGCAACGCCCGGGCAGTCGCGGTGCCCTGGCGGTTACGCACCATCACGCTCGCGCCGGCTCGATGGCGAGACCGGCCGCCGTCCCTGGCGCGCCGCCTTCCGGCGCTCGCTCCACTCATGAGAGGTAAGCCCCTATGTCCAGCGCAGAGGAAAGCGGGCCGGCGACGCCGGCTGTCTCAGCACGGGTGCCCACCGCGGCTTGGGCCATGCACAGAACTTCTTCGTCCGACCGGCCCGCCCGGGTCACCGTCGCCGTCTACGCCGCCGATCCGGTCCTGCGTCTGGGTGTCGTGCAGCAGTTGCGCCAGCGCCCCGAGGTCGACCTGCTCGCCGACGCCGACGCGGAGCGGGCCGAGGTGTCGCTGGTGGTCGTGGACCACGTCGACGACGACGTGGCCACCCTGCTGCACCGGCTGCGGCACAACACCGGCACCCGCACGGGACTCGTGGTCGCCACCCTGGGCGCCGGCTCGCTGCAACGCGTCATCGAGTGCGGTGTCGCCGCGGTGCTGCGGCGCGCCGAGGCCGACCAGGACCAACTCCTGCGGCTGGTCCTGGCCATAGCCAACGGCGAGGGCGTGCTCCCCGGCGATCTGCTCGGCAAGCTGCTGTCGCACGTGGGCAGCCTCCAGCGTTCGGCGCTGGACCCGCGCAGCCTGTCCCTGTCCACGCTCTCCACGCGCGAGGCGGACATGCTGCGCATGGTGTCGGAGGGCCTGGACACCGCGGAGATCGCGCGCAAGACCTCGTACTCCGAACGGACCGTGAAGAACGTGCTGCACGAGATCATCACGCGGCTGCAACTGCGCAACCGGGCGCACGCGGTGGGCTACGCGCTGCGCAACGGGCTGATCTGACGGACCCGTTCCCGGCCCCGTCCGGGAACGGGCACTGCCCGAAAGCGCACCCCGCGCTTCCCCCGGACATGGCCCCGCCGCCCTGCCCCGCCGCGCGCGGCCGTAGCAGGGTGGCGGGGGCACATCCGGATGCCGCACCAGAGCGCGGGCGACACATCCGATGCCGCACCAGACTGCGAGGGAAACCGTGATCGGAACCGCTGGCCCCGGCGGACGGTACCGCCTGGGGCGGCTCGGCGCGTCCGCGCTGCTGCTGATCCCGCTGCTGGGGGCGACCGCGGCCGCCCGGCAGGACAGCTCCGCTCCCGTGGCGCGGGTGACCGGCGCCACGGAGACCCGGGTCGCGTACGCCGGCACCCGGCACCGCAGTCTCGGCGCGGTCACCGGCACCACCACCAGCGCGCCGCTGTTCGGCGGGCGGCTGGCCCACTTCGACGTCCAGCCGGCCGCCCTCGACGAGCAGATGGTCTTCGCGAGCCGCCGCGACGAGCCGAAGCCGCAGGTGTACCTGCGGTCCGCCGACGGTTCCGTGAGCCGCCTGACCTGGGGAATGGACGCGGCGAACCCCCGGCTGACCCCGGACGGCCTGTCCGTGGTCTTCGACGCCGCCGCGCCCGGCGGCCGGGACGGCGGCACGCAGCGCGACCTGTGGCTGGTCCACACCGACGGCACCGGTCTGACCCCGCTGACCGACACCCCGGACGACGAGGAGCACCCGACCGTCTCACCGGACGGCACGCGCCTGGCGTACTCCTGCGACACCGGTGCGCCGGGCGGTGCGCAGGTCTACGTACGGCCCCTGGACGGCGGCACCCCGACCCAGGTCACCCACCCCGTGAACGGCGCCGCCACCGAGCCGGTGTGGAACCCGGTCGGCGACACCGAGCACCGGGACCTCATCGCGTACACCGCGACCGGAACGGGCGGGCCCCGGCTGCGCGTGACGGACGGGACCACCGGGGCCACCGACGGGCCGCTGCTCGGCGGCGACCGGGAGCAGTGGCGCGCCCACACGGCGTCCTGGCTGCCCGACGGGAACCAACTGCTGTTCCTGAGCCCGGAGATCACCTGCCAGTGCGAGGGCGACTGGGACCACGTGTTCCGGACGACCGCGCACGCCACCGGGACCCCGGGGCTGGTACTCAACGAGGACCGCGAGGTCGGCTCGGCCACCTGGCTCGGCCCGCTCGACGGCGGCCGCGCGGTGGTGGAGCACATCTCGGCGGCCGGCCCGCACGAGGTGACGCTGCAGGACATCCGCACGGACGGCTCCGACCCCCGCGACCTGGGGCTGACGATCCTGAACGAGGACCCCGAGGCCGACACCAACACCGATGCCGCGAAGGACCCGCTGTTCAGGCCCCGGGCCGACTACGACCCGTGGACCGAGCGGCAGAGCTACACCCCGGACGGCCGCCGGATCGTCGTGACCCGCTTCGAGGGCACCAAGGGCAACCGGATCGAGCGGATCTGGATGGCGGACGCCGACGGCAGCCACGAGGTGGCCCTGCCGCTCGCCGGCCGCGGCCCGCGTGACTGGGACACCGACCCGGCGCTCTCCCCGGACGGCAGGTACCTCGCCTTCACCCGGACGTCGCCGGGCGGCACGGGGGAGAACGCGGGAGCCAGCCGCATCCTCATCGCCGACGCCGCCACCGGCGCGATCACCGGCGAGGTCGTCCCGCCGGCCGGGCAGCTCCAGGGCCAGGACGCCCAGCCCACCTGGTCCGCCGACGGCACCACCCTGGCCTTCACCCGCAACCAGGTGATCGGCGGGGGCGGCGGCAACAAGCACATCTGGACCGTGCCCGTGCGCGACCTGGCCCGGCAGCGTGACCTGAGCGCCGCGATCTGCCCGGGCGACTGCCAGGTCATCGACGACAGCCCGGCGTTCTCCCCGGACGGCCGGAACATCGCCTTCAACCGCAAGAACGGCGGCGGCCGGATCGACGAGCACGCCGGCATTCTGCTGACGTCCCTGTCCGGCGCCGACTGCCGGGTGCTGATGCCCGCCACCGGCCGTGACGTGCCCAACGCCTGCCGCCGGGAGGTCCCGGAGGCCACCGGTCCGTTCCAGCCGCGGGACGCCGCCTGGACGGCCGACGGCAAGGCGCTGGTGATCAGCACGCGCCCGAACCGTCCGGTCAACTCCCCCGAGAAGCTGAAGCTGCTGGACATCGCCTCCGGCAAGCTGACCAAGCTCACGAACGACCTGCCGGGCCGGCAGAAGGAGCCGAGCGTCCAGCAGTCCGTGGACCTCGCCGTCCGGGCGCCGGGCACCCTGCCCGAGCTGACCGTCGGCGGCTCCGCCACGGTCCGCGTCGACGTCGTGAACAACGGCCCCGCGGCCTCGCCCGGCACCCGCCTGACCATCGCCCCGCCGCCCGGCGTGCGCGTCACCCGGATCACCTGGCCCGGCGGCACCTGTGACGCCACCGCCCTCCAGTGCGACGTCGGAGTGGTGCCGCCCGGCACGTCCGTTCCCGTGAAGGTCACCCTCACGGGCGACGTCGCGGGTGACGCGCCGGTCGACTGGTCGGTCACCGGTACGGTCCTCGACCCGCACCCCAACGACAACGCGGGCCGGACCGTGGTGCCGGTGCGCACGGCCCCGCCGGCCCCGACTCCGACGCCGACCCCCACGCCGACGCCCACGCCTCCGCCGGTGCCGACCCCGCCGGCCCCGACCCCGCCGCCCACCGTGCCGCCGCAGCCGCCGGCCCCCGAGGCCGGACCCGGCGTGCGCGTCACGGCCCAGCCGAACCCCGGCTACGTCGGCGGGCGGGTCGTGGTGACGTACACCGTGCGCAACGGCCGCAACGCGCTGGCCACCGGGCTGCGGCTGCGCATCGGACTGCCCGCGCGGATCCCGAACAACGGGCCGCCGCCGGGCTGCGACGCCTCCTGGGTGTGCGCGCTGCCGGACCTGGCGCCGGGCGCGAGCACCGTCGTACGGGTCGTCCTCAGCCCCGACAAGGCGCTGACCGGCCGGGTGACCGGCGTCCTCACCACCACCGGGACGGACGCCGACCGCGCCGACAACACCGCCCGGCAGCGGCTGCGGATCCTCCAGCCGCGCATCATCGCCGTGCCGGAGATCGGCCGGCCCGGGTTCGTCACCTCCGTGCGCGGCAAGGACTTCCCGCCGGGCGTGCCGGTGCGGTTCGTCTGGAAGCCGGGGATCACCGCGGCGGCGGCGCCGACCGTGCCCAAGCCGGACGGCACGTTCATCGGCCAGCTCCTCATCCTCGCCAAGGACCAGACCGGGCCGCGCACCATCACCGCCAGGGGCCCCGGCTTCTCCCCGGTGAAGACGGACTTCCTGGTGGTCAGCGGCAGCGTGCAGCCGCCCGACGAGGTGACCCGCCGGTGATCCACGAGGTCGACGAGGGACTGCGCCGGCTGCTCGGCGAGTCCGGTCTGGAGGCGTCGGGCGTCGAGGTGGTCTTCGACGCGCCCACCCGGGACTGGGCCGCGCGCCGCAGCGGCCCGACGGTCTGCGTCTTCCTCTACGACATCCGGGAGGACGCGACCCGGCGCGGCAGCGGCGCCGGGGAGGTGTACGACGCGGAGGGGCAGCTCGTGGCGCGGCGCACCCCGCCCCGCTGGTTCGACCTGACGTACCTGGTCACGGCGTGGGCGAACCGCCCGCAGGACGAACACCGGTTGCTTTCCCAGGCGCTCGCCTGTTTGGTGGCCGCCGACACCCTGCCCGCGCGGCTGCTCACCGGCACGCTCGCCGAGCTGGGCCTGACCGTGGCGCTGGACATCGCCGGGACCGAGGGCGACCTGCCGGCGCCCGCCGATGTGTGGTCGGCGCTCGGCGGGGAGCTGAAGGCGTCGCTCGCGGTGCGGGTGCGGGCGCCGCTCGCCGGGGTGGTCACGGCCGTCGCGCCGCCGGTCACCGAAGGACTCGTCGTACGCTCCGCCGTCCGGCGCGAGGGCGCGGAAGCGGAACCGGGGCGCCGGCTGCGCTACACGGAGGTCGGGGACCCGGGCCCGGAGGGCTTCGCCGGTCCCCGCGACCGGCGTCCGGCCCCGGCCCGCCGCCGCCACCGGGGAGACCGCCAGCCGTGACCCGCACCACCGAACGGACCGAGCAGCACATCACCGGACGACGCACGATGACCGAGGCCGAACCCGCCACCGAGGCCACCCCGTCCTCCGAGGCCGAGCCCACAACCGAGGCCGAGCCTGACACCGGCACCGATCCCTCCGCCGCTCCCGGCGGTGCCCATGCCGAGCATCTGTGGGCGCGGCTGCGGGCGGTCGAGGAGCGGGTGCGGCGGGCGGTGGCCGGACGGCAGGCCGTCGATCCCGACCCCGACGACCCGTACCGGGGCCAGTACCTCACCCCGGAGGCGGCGGCCCGCATCCTCGGGGCGCCGGGCGGACTCGACGTACCCGCCCACGACCCCTGGCAGCCGCCGCCCGGTTCCGTGCTCGGCACGCTCGCCGCGCGGTTCGGGCTGTCGGCGCTGGACCTGGACCTGCTGCTGATCGCGGTCGCCCCCGACCTGGACGCGCGGTTCGAGCAGCTCTACGGCTACCTCAACGACGACCTGACGCGCCGCCGTCCCACGGTCGGCCTCGCCCTGGAGCTGTGCGGGCTCACCGGTGCGGCACCCGCCCGGTTCCGGCTCGCTCCCGGAGCGCCGCTGCTCGCGGGCGGCCTGCTGGAGGTCACCGAGCCGGAACGCCCGCCGCTGTCCCGGGTGCTGGTGGTCCCCGACCGGGTCACCGCGCACCTGCTGGGCGACACCCGGCCGGACGCCCGGCTCGCCGGTGTGCTCGACGAGGCCCGCGAGGACCCGACCGCCGAGGCGGCGGAGGTCAGCCGGGCGGCGGCCGCGGCCGGCACCGGCCTGGTCCATCTGCGCGGCCGGGGCGGCGACGCCGAGGGCCTGGCCACCGCGGCCCTGCGCGCGGCCGGACTGCGCCCGCTCGCCCTGGACGCGGCGGCCCTCGCCCGGCGCCCGGCCGACGTGACCGAGCTGGCGCGGGTGGCCGCGCTCGAGGCCCGGCTGACCGGTGCGGGCGTGGTGCTCGGCCCGCTGGAGGCGCTGCCCGGGGAACCCGGCGAACGGGCCCGCACCCTGCGGGCCGTGCACACGGCGCTGCGCGGCGTCCCGCTGCTGACCCACGGCGGCGTCGGCTGGGACCCGGCCTGGGCAGCCGACACACCCGTCGTCCTGACCGTGCCCGCGCCCTCCGCCGAGCGGCAGGCCGCGCGCTGGCGGCACGCCCTGGAGCGGGCCGCCGGCGACGGCGCGGCGACCGGTGACGCCGGGGCGCTGGCCCTGGCGGTGGCCGCGCACCGCCTGGACGCGGGCCAGTTGCGCCGCGCCGCCGACGTGGCGGTGCGCACGGCCGCCCTGGAGGGCCGCCCGGTGCGGCCCGACGACCTGCGCACCGCCGTACGGGCGCAGAACGGCGCGGGGCTCGACCGGCTCGCCCGCCGGGTGGAGGCGGCGGTCGGCTGGGACGACCTGGTGCTCCCGCCGCTCACCCACCGGCGGCTGCGCGAACTGGCGCTGCGGGCCCGCCACCGCGACCAGGTGCTCGGGCAGTGGGGGATGCGGCCCGGCGGCGGGCGGGGGCGGGGCGTGATCGCGCTGTTCGCGGGCGAGTCGGGCACCGGCAAGACCATGTCCGCCGAGGTCGTCGCCGCGGATCTGGGCATGGACCTGTACGTGGTGGACCTGTCGACGGTGGTCGACAAGTACGTGGGGGAGACCGAGAAGAACCTGGAGCGGATCTTCACCGAGGCGTCGGCGGTCAACGCCGTGCTGCTCTTCGACGAGGCCGACGCGATCTTCGGCAAGCGCTCCGAGGTGAAGGACGCCCACGACCGGCACGCCAACATCGAGTCGGCGTACCTGCTCCAGCGCATGGAGTCGTTCGACGGCATCGCGGTGCTGACCACCAACCTGCGGGCCAACCTGGACGAGGCGTTCACCCGCCGGCTGGACGTGGTGGCGGACTTCCCCGTGCCCGACGCCACCCAGCGCCTCGCCCTGTGGGAACGCTGCCTGGGCGACCGGCTGCCGCGCGCCGGCGACCTCGACCTCGCCTTCTGCGCGGACCGCTTCGAACTGGCCGGCGGCTCGATCCGCGCCTGCGCGGTGACCGCGGCCTACCTCGCGGCGGAGTCCGGGGCGCCGCTCACCATGCGGCAGGTGGTCACGGCCGTGGCGCAGGAGTACCGCAAGCTGGGCCGGCTGGTCCTGGAGAGCGAGTTCGGGCCGTACCTGGCGGAGGCGGTCGGCGCGTGAGGGGCGGGCGGCGCGGCCGGGTGCCGCCCGTCTGCCTCAGCCCGTGGCGTTCCGCTTGATCTGCTGCCACTTGTCGGGGTGCTGCACCATGATCCACATGGCTTTCTGATTCGCCGCCGCGAGGGTGACGACCCGCGCCGGCGGCTTGTCGCGGTGCTTGTCGAAGGTCTCGCAGTACCACTCCTTGAAGGCGGCCTGGTGGGCCGCGTCCTGGAGGAAGGCGTTGATCTCCCGGACGCCGGCGGCGCGGCCGGTGCCGAGTTCCGCCAGCGGGTCGCTCACCGCGACCGCGTTCTCCGGCTCCTTCGGCGCGTACTTCTTCAGCTGGTCCGGGATCTCCCGGAATTCGAAGAGGGCGGCGCTCTCCCCGCCGACGGTCGCGTCGTTGATGCCGTGACCCGCCACCTCGTTGCCGTAGAGGATGTAGTTCCTGGCGGCGGTCCAGGCGGCCGCGTCCCCGGCGGGGGCGGTCTCGCGGAGGAGTGCCTGGGCCGCGCTCTTGTCCTGCGGCTGCAGGGTGCCGAGCATGAGGCTGGGCTTGGTCCGCGGCAGGATCTTCCACTGGTTCTTGACCTGCGGATCGGTCAGTCCCTGGGCCTGCTGCGCGCCCTCGGGCTCGTAGCCGTCCATGGGCAGGGCGAACCGGACGATCAGGTTCGCGGTGAACGCGATGACCGAGGCGAGATACGCGTACACGTTGGCCACGCTGTCGGCGTCCTGCGCGGCCGGCTTGCCGCCCTGGAGCCGCTCCAGCGCGTAGTTCCTGCGCTCGGGCTGGTACCAGGGCGCGGATTCCAGCAGCCGCACCTCGTCCGTGGCACCGGTGCCGAAGTCCTTCGCCTTGATGCCCATGGTGGCCTGCTGCCCGCCGGCCGGCATGGAGACCGAGGGCGGTGCGTCGGCCTGGGAGCCGTTCCCGCTCGCCAGGATGTGGACCGGACTCGTCACCTCCAGCACGAACTGGCCGTCCGGGCTGGTCGCGGTCTCCAGCGGCTGGTGATTGCGGGTGGCGAGGTGGGACCTGAAGTGATCGAGGAGGAACTGCACGGCGAGGTTCCGGCCGGCGGTCTGCGCGTCGTCGCTCATGAGCGAGGGGTAGGTGACCAGCTCCACCGTGTGCACCAGCCACCTGCCCCGCGGGGCCGTCGCGCCGGGCACCGGATTGCGGTAGGGGCCCTGGGCCATGTCCTTGGTGACCATCACCAGCGGATCGCCCGTGGCAGCCGACTTCACATAGGCGAAGGTCCGGCTCGCCGTCTCCGGGAGGGCGCAGACGAATCCGCCCAGCTCGCTCTCCACACCGATGGAGGGGCCGGCGAAACTCTTGCCGAACTCCGGTGCCCCGCCGGCCCGCTGGACCGGTCCGTCCGCCGCCGCCGTCCGCTGTGCGGCCAGGGGAGCCGCCTGCCGCGGTCCGGCCGGGGCGCGCATCACCCGGAAGGCGTTGGCCTCCGCCTCGCGTTCGAAACGGTCGCCGGGGTCGCTGATCCGCAGTCCGTCGCCGTGGTCGGTGCCCGAGACCGGGCCCTGGCGCTGCTGGACGACATGGGTGAGTTCGTGGGCCAGGGTGTGCTTGTCGCCGCCGCCGTCGCCGATGACGACATGGCTGCCCGAGGTGTAGGCGCGCGCTCCGATGGACCGGGCCGAGCGGGCGGCGGCCGCGCCGGTGTGCAGGCGCACATCGGAGAAGTCCGTGCCGAAGCGGGACTCCATGTCGTGGCGCACCGGGGCCGCGAGGGGTTTGCCGGCCGAGCGCAGCACCTCGTGCACGCCGGTGTCCTGCTGCTCCGGGGCGGGTGCGGAGCGCGCGCGGCGGGCGATCATGCCGGTGACCGCCGCGTTGCCCGCGCTGCTCTGGGCCGCGCGCAGGGCCTCGGCGGTGAGCGGGGGAGGTGCGGCGGCGCCGCCGGCGGGCGCCTTGCGGCCGGTCGCGGCGCGGTGGGCCGCCGGCTCGTCACCGGCCTGCTCGGCGCGCGGCCTGGACGTCCGCATCTGCTGCCTCCTCGTCGCACATACCCGCTGCGGCCCCAGTGGATCTTGGGGCCGGACGGGGCGTCCAGGTCCCTATGGGCAGGACGGGGGCAAGTCGAGGTGGCGACCGGGCGGTCCGCGCGGGCAGGGAAAGGCAGCGTTCCTGCCCCCGGTCGGGGCCGCGCGTCCCTTTCCGGGCGGGCGGGCCGCCGGTGAGACTCGCCCTGGACACACGTGACCCACCAGCAAGAACCCCGAAGGAGCGAGCATGCCGACGTACCTCACCCCGGGCGTGTACGTGGAGGAGGTGCAGTCCGGTGCCCGGCCCATCGAGGGGGTGGGCACCGCCGTCGCCGCGTTCGTCGGGTTCGCCGCGACCGGGCCGTTCCACACGCCGACCCTGGTCACCAGCTGGGACCAGTACACCCAGCTGTTCGGCAACTTCACCGAGGGCACCTACCTCGCCCACGCGGTCTACGGCTACTTCGCCAACGGCGGCGGCGCCGCGTACGTGGTGCGCATCGGCGGTTCCGCCGAGGACGCCTCCGCCCCGGCGGCCGGCACCGACCGGCGACGGGAGGCCAAGGCGGCGCAGCCCCTGGAGCTGGGCGGCTTCCTGGTCACGGCCCGGCCGGGCGCGTCCGGCGTGTCGGTGGAGATCGCCGACGCGGACGGCGAGAACCCGCCGGAGGACCGCTTCAAGCTGCTGGTCCGCCAGGGCGACCAGGTCGCGGAGACGTACGAGGCCTCCACCCGCAAGAACGTCAAGGGCTACCTGGTCACCCAGGTCCGTGCCTCCCGGCTGATCGAGGTCGCCGAGCAGCAGGGCGCCGCGCAGAGCAGGCCCGCCAACCAGACCGTGGCGCTGGCCGACGCGCCGGCCGTGCCCGCGGCTCCCGCGTCCGGCGAGGTGTCCCGGCTGGACCCGGCCGAGTACGTCGGCGACGCCGGCGCCCGCACCGGGTTCGGCGGCCTGGAGACCATCGACGAGATCACCATGGTCGCGGTGCCGGACCTGATGAGCGCCTACCAGCGCGGCGACATCGACGCCGAGGGCGTGCGCACCGTACAGCTCGCCGTCATCTCGCACTGCGAGCAGATGGGCGACCGGGTCGCGGTCCTGGACACCCCGCCCGGGCTCACCGCCCAGCAGGCGCGCACCTGGCGCAACGACGAGGCGGGCTACGACTCGCGGTACGCGACCCTCTACTACCCGTGGGTGCGGGTCTTCGACCCGGCCGTCGGACGCAACGTCACCGTCCCGCCGAGCGGTCACATCGCCGGCGTGTGGGCGCGCAGCGACGCCGAGCGCGGTGTGCACAAGGCGCCCGCCAACGAGGTGATCCGCGGCGCGGTCGACCTGGAGCTGCGGCTCAGCAAGGGCGAGCAGGACCTGCTCAACCCGATCGGCGTGAACTGCGTACGGGCCTTCCCCGGCCGGGGCATCCGGGTGTGGGGCGCCCGCACCCTCTCCTCCGACCCGGCCTGGCGCTACCTGAACGTGCGCCGGCTGTTCAACTACCTGGAGGAGTCGATCCTCCTGGGCACCCAGTGGGTGGTCTTCGAGCCGAACGACGACCGGCTCTGGTCGAGCATCCGGCGCAACGTCACGGCGTTCCTCACCGAGGAGTGGCGCCGGGGCGCGCTGTTCGGCCGCACCGCCGAAGAGGCGTTCTACGTCAAGTGCGACCGCGACAACAACCCGCAGGAGTCCATCGACCAGGGCCGGGTCGTCTGCGAGATCGGTGTCTCCCCGGTCAAGCCCGCGGAGTTCGTGGTGTTCCGGCTGGCCCAGTTCTCCGACAGCACCAGTCTCATCGACGAGTGAGACGAGCCAGACCAGTGACCCGCGGGTCAGCAACGGAAGGTGACAGACAGTCATGGCAACGGGCGATGCTCTTTCCACCCACGTCTTCGGCGTGCAGCTCGGTGGCTACCTGGTCGAGTCGATCCAGGAGATCAGCGGACTGACCGTCGAGGAGGACGTCGTCGAGGTCAAGCAGGTCACCGCCGAGGGCAAGCAGATCATCCGCAAGCAGCCCGGCGGCCGGCAGGCAGGCGAGATCACGATCACCCGGGGACTCGACCAGAGCAGCGAGTTCACCAAGTGGATCAAGGAGACGCTGAACAACGGCGCCGTGAACACCGCGCGCCAGAACCTCACCATCGAGATCAAGGACACCGAGGGCAACACGGTCCGCCGTATCCAGCTCATGCAGGGCTGGGCCTCCAAGTGGGAGGGCCCGTCCCTGAAGGCGGGCGAGTCGGCGGCGGCCACCGAGTCCGTCACGATCGTGTTCGAGGAGATCGTCGTCGAATGAGGCGCCGTACGGTGACGGCGGGCAACCTGGACGAGATCCTCCAGCTCACGACGCCCGCCCAGGGAACCGAGCAGCCGGCGGCACCTTCTGCTGCCGCCGCGCCTGCTCCCGCCCCCGCGCCCGTCCCGCCGCCCCGGGAGGAGGGCGGGCTGCGCACCGAGTTCGAGTTCGAGCTGCCGCGCGGCTACGTCGACGAGGCGGGCACCGTGCACCGGCACGGCACGATGCGCCTGGCGACGGCCCGGGACGAGCTGCGGCCCCAGATCGACCTGCGGGTCAAGGAGAACCCGGCGTACCTGAGCGTGGTGCTGCTGAGCCAGGTGATCACCCGGCTCGGCTCCATCACCGACGTGCACGCCGGGATCGTGGAGCGGATGTACGCCACCGACGTGGCCTTCCTCCAGGACTTCTACCGCCGCGTCAACAGCGAGGGCCACACCCGGGCCGCGGTGACCTGCCCGCACTGCGAGGGCGGCTTCGAGGTCGACCTCTCGGGTGGGCGCCTGGGGGAATCGTGACGTACGCCCTTCCCCGGCTCCGGGAGGAGATCGCGTACATCGCCTACCACTTCCACTGGGCGCGTGAGGAGATCCTCGATCTGACCCACGACGAGCGGCGGCAATGGGTGGCCGAGATCGCCCGTATCAACATCCGCGTGAACGAAGGCGGCTGAGCACATGGCATGGCGGGACAGGCTGCGCCGCCGGGCCGCCGTACCGTCCGCCGCCGACGGTACGGCCGGCACCCCCGGCGCGTCCGCGGCCGGCGGCGGGGACGGCACGGGCCCGGACCACGGCGTGTCCGGCGTCCCGGCCGCGACCGTGCCCGGTGACTGGGACGGCGGCTGGCGCCGTACGGCAGCGCCGGACCTCACCGTCTCCCGCGCTCCGCTCGGCGTCAGCGACGGCCTCGCCTTCCGCGCGCGCCTCGCCTCCTGGCAGAACCCGTCGTTCGACGCCGGCCTCGGCCACGCCCTGCTGCCCACGGCCCCGCCCGGCCTGGTGCGCGGCGTCGCCCGGCCCGCCACGCCGCAGGCCGCCCCGGCCGGCGGCGGCCCGCTGCTGCTGCGGGCGCTGCGGCCGGCGGGCGCCGAGGTCCCCGAGGCGGCGGGCGGACCGCAGGGCGGCGCACCGGTCGCCGGGGCGGCGGGCGGCTCCGGCCGGCCGTCGGGCGCCCGCGCGTCCACGCCCACGTCCTCGCGCCGGGCCGCTCCGGCAGAGCGCGCGCCGTCCGTCCAGTCATCGCCCGGTCCGGCGTCGTCCGGTCCGGCCGCTCCGGTCGTACGGCCGTCCCGTGCCGGTTTTGCCGGTGCGGGCGCGGACTCCGGTGCGCGGCCCGTGGTGGCGCGTCCCGGCGGCAGCGGAGAGCAGGGCCGCCAGGGCGAGGCTCCGCCCAGCCGCGGCATCACGTCCGCGGACTCTCCCGCCGTGCTGTCCGCCTCGTCCCCCGCCGTCCAGCGGGCGGCCGAGCCGGGCGCCGGCCCGGTCGTCACGCCCGCGTCCGCCGGCCCCGGTCACCGGCCGGCCGCACCCGCGATCCCGCTGGTACGGCGGGTGGCGGTGGTCCCCGGCACGGTCGCCGGCACAGCCGTGGCCCGGCCCGCCGCCGAGCGGACCGTGGCCGGACCCGGCGCCCGGCCCCCGGCCGGCAGCGGCGGGCGGACCCCGTCCGGCCCGGCCGCCCGGCAGACCGCGCCGGAAACCCCGGACGCCGGCGCGTCCCGCCCGGCCGTCCGGCCCCGCCCGGCAGGGCCGTCGCTGACCGTCGCCCGGCGCCCGGCACCCGTGCGCCGCGTCACCGCCCTGCGGCCCGCAGCTCCGCCCGCACCCGCCTCCGCGCCCGCCACCACCCCGGCTCCCGGCGTGGCCCCCGACGCACCCGGCCGCCCCGCAGCGACCGCGCCCGCCGCCCCGACCGCGCCGTCCGGGACGAGCACGCCCCCGGCCGTCCCGGCGCAGGGCGCGCCCAGCCGTGCGCCGCTCGGTGCTCCGCTGAGCGAACTGCCGTCCACGGCCGTGCCGTTGGCCCAGGACGCCCCCGTGGCGCAGCGCACTCCCGCGACCGGTGCCGCGTCCGGCCCCGCGCTCCCCGTCGTCCAGCGTCGCGCCGACGACCCGGCCGGCACCTCGGGACCGCACGGCGGCGGGACGCCGTCCCCGGCGCGCGGCACCGCGAACGGCCCGGCCGCACCGGCCCCTGCGGCTCCACCGTCCGGTACCGGCCGGCGCGCCGGGGCCCGCGCGCGCGGCGGCCTGGGCGCGCCGCTGCCCGCGCTGCCGCCGACCGCCGGCCCGCCGGATGCCGCCGCGTCCGGTCCGGGCGACCGGACCGCTCCGGTACGACGCGAGGACCGGCCCTCCGGTGCCGCTCCGGCGGCGTCGCCGGCCACGGCACCTCCCGGCCGGACGCCGTCCGGGCCCGCGTCCCCCGCGACGGGAGGGAGCGGGCCGGACGCCCCCTTGCTGGGGACGGCCGGCGTACAGCGCCGTCTCGCGGCCGACACCCCGGCGCCTGCGGATCCCGTGCGGCACACGGACGGCCCCGCCACGCCGCTGGTGACACCGGCCCCGGCCACCGCGTCCCGGGCAGCCGAACCGGCGCCCGCCGCCGGCACGGCGGCCGGGGCGGGCCACGCGCGGCGGCCCGGCACGGCGTCCGGCGCCGGCCCGGTGCCCGGCGGACGGCCCGAGCGGGGCACCACCGCCCCGGTCCCGGTCGTCGTCGCCCGGTCCGTGGCCGGCGGCACGCCGGGGACCACGGGAACCGGCGGAACCCCGGGTGTCCGGGCCCCGGGCGCGGCCGACGCGCCCCCGCTCACCGTGACCCGCTCCGCGGCGCGCCCCGCCGCGACGGCGTCCCGTACCCTCTCGCTGCTCGCCGCGCGCCCGCTCACCCTGAGCACCCGGCTCCCGGAAGGCGCCGCACCGGCCGCCGCCCGCCCCGCCCGCCCCGTGGTGGCGGCGCGCTGGCCCGGCACACCGGCCGTCGCCCGCGCCACCGGCCCGGCCCGGCCGGACCCTGCCCCCGCCCCGGGCGCCCCGCAGCCGGGCCCCGGGTCCGCGCACCCGGTGCCGCGCCGGTCCACGGGCGCCCCGGTGCCGCCTCCCGTCCAGCGGGCCGCGGCCGCACACCCCGCGCCGGGGAACCCGGCCGCCCCCGGACCGGGCAGCCCGAGGTCCCACGGAGCGGAGACCCGGCGAGCCCCCGGCCCGGCGGACCCGGCGCCCCACGGCCCGGCGGGCCCCGTGGCCCACGCCCATGTCCCGGCAGGCCCCGTGACATACGGTCAGACGGGTCCGGTGGCCCACGGTCCCGCGGGCTCCGTCGCCCACGGCCAGACGGCTTCCGCGGCCCACGCCCCGGCGGTCCGGGAGGCGCGGGCCGCCGTTCCCGCGTCCGCGCCCTCCGTCCAGCGGGTCCCGGTCGTCCGGCCCGCCCCGCCCCGGGCGCCGGCACCCGCGTTCGGGGCGCCCGCCCCGTCCGGTGCCGTACCGGCGCGGCCGCTGCCGGTGACCGCCCCGCAGGCGCCGCCGCTCGCCGACCGCCCGCCGGTCGTGCCGGCACCGGCGGTGACCGTGCCCGTGGTCCGGCGCACGAGCGCCGGTCCGAACGGCCGGACGGCGCCCCCGGTACAGCGCACCGGCGCCGGTGACGCCGTACGCCCGGACACGTCGGCCGGGACCGCGCCGGGCCGCAACCGCCCCCGGTCGGCGTCCGTGTCCGGCACCGGACCCGGCAGCGCGTCCGCCACCCGCAAGACCGCGGCCCGGCACACCGAACCGGCACCCGCACCGGATCCCGGTCTCGACCTGGACGACCTGGCGCGCCGTCTGCTCGACCCGGTGGCCCGGCTGCTGCGCGCCGAACTGCGGCGCGGCCGGGAACGCACGGGGCGCCCCCACGACGGGCGCCGCTGAAGGCCACGCGACGGACGGCAACAGGAACCAATGAGGTCAGGGAACGGATGACGGACGGATGACGGACAGCATCTTCGCGACGAGCGTGTTCTTCCGGCTCGCGATCGGCGGCAACGACCTGGGTGCTTTCAACACCTGCTCGGGCATGGGCGCCGAGGTCGAGATGGAGACCTACGCCGAGGGCGGCAACAACGGTTTCACCTGGCAGCTCCCGGGGCGGGTGACCTGGTCGAACATCACGCTCACCCGGCCGGTCACCGCCGACACGGCGAAGATCGGCCGCTGGCTCGACGAGACGCTGAAGCGGGTGGAGCCCAAGGACGGCGAGATCGTGGCGCTGCGACCGGACAGGACCCCGATCATGAGCTGGCAGGTGGCCGGTATCGTCCCGGTGCGCTGGCAGGGGCCGTCCTTCGACCCGAGCAGCTCCGAACCGGCCGTGGAGACCCTGGAGATCGCCCACGAGGGTCTGCGCTGGTCCTGACCCGCCGCCCCCGGCCGCTCCCGCCCCGCACCGCCCACGACCGCTCCCCGCCCCGCACCGCCCACGACGACCGTTCCACCCCGCACCCGCCGCACGGAAAGGAGGTTCCGGCATGGCTCCAGGCGTCCGCTCCAGCCGGGCCCGGGCCCAGCTCACCCTGAAGGAGCCCCCGGCCTCCGTCGGCGCCAAGCCCGGCGGCACGATCGCCCGGCTCGACCTCCAGTTCAACCCCTCCACCCTGGAACTGCGCAAGACCACCGAGTGGCGGCGCACCCCGTCCCGGATGGCGGGGCAGTCGGCGCTGCCCGAGTTCGTCGGCAGCGGTCCGCGCGAACTGAGCCTGGAGGTGTTCCTGGACGCCACCGCCACCCACGACAACTCCGTGGAGCAGGCGGTGGAGAAGCTGATGAAGGCGTGCGTGCCGACCCCGGCCAGCCTGGGCCGCAAGAAGCCGGCCAGCCCGTGGGTGCGGTTCGAGTGGGGCACCGCGCGGACGACCTCGTTCGACGGCGTGCTCTCCAGCCTGTCGGTGACGTACACCCTGTTCGACGTGGACGGCAAGCCGCTGCGGGCCACCTGCGCGCTGTCCATCGAGGAGGCGAGCGTCGACCCGCCGGGCCAGAACCCGACCTCCGGCGCGCGCACCGCACGCAGCACGCACACCGTGGTGGCGGGCGACAGCCTGGCCATGCTGGCCTGGCGGGAGTACGGCGACGCGACGGCCTGGCGGGTCATCGCGGAGGCGAACGGAATCGACGACCCGATGGCGCTCGTGCCCGGCACCGAACTGGTGGTGCCGGGGCTGCGGGACGCGGGCGGTGAGGAGGAGCGGTGACCACACCCGAGGCACGGGGCGGCCGGTCGTTCGCGGCGGACCCCGTCATCGAGACGCCCGGCGAGCTTCCACCGGTCTGGGCCGCCCAGCTGGTCAGCTGCGTGGTGGACGAGAACGTGGGTCTGCCGGACACGGCCCAGCTCACCTTCCGCGACCCCGACCACGAGTTCCTGCGGGCGGTCGGCATCACCATCGGCACCCCGCTGCGGGTGTCGGTGGTGACCGTGTCCGGGCAGGCCCGCGAGCGGCTGTTCAACGGCGAGGTGACGGCCCTGGAGGTGGACCGGGACCGCACCGGCTCGTTCACGGTGGTGCGCGCCTACTCCAAGGCGCACCGCCTCCAGCGGGGCCGGAAGGTGGTGGCGTACCGGAACATGACGGCCGCGGCGATCGTCCGCAAGGTGGCCGCCGGGGCCGGGCTGGCCTGCGGGACCGTGGAGGCGGCGCCGGTCACCTACCGGCAGCTGTCGCAGGCGAACGTGTCCGACTGGGACTTCCTGCAGTACCTGGCGGCCGAGAGCGGCGCCCAGGTGCGCGTCGACGACGAGGGGCTGCTCCAGTTCACCCGGCCGCGGAAGGCATCCGGGGCGCCCGCGCCGTCGACCCCGGCCACCCGCAACCCCATGGTGCTGGAGTACGGGCGGAACCTGCTGGCGCTGCGGGCCTCGCTGTCGGCCGCGGACGGCGCGTCGCAGGTCGAGGTGCGCGGCTGGGACGTCACCACGAAGCGTCCGCTGGTGGCCCGCCAGCCGTCGGTGGACAGCGACACGGTGGTGCCGGGCCTGAGCCCGGCGTTCGCCGCCCGCTTCGGGAAGTCGGTGAAACTGACCGTCACGGACACGCCGTACCGCACGCAGGCGGAGACGACGGCGGTCGCGGACGCCGTGGCCGCCCAGGTCAGCGCGGGGTTCGGCGACCTGGAGGCGGTGGCCGAGGGCAACCCGCGGCTGCGGGCGGGCAAGCCGGTGGCGCTCGGCAACGTCGGGCAGGCGTTCTCGGGCAAGTACACGGCGACGGCCGTGCAGCACGTCCTGGAGCCGCACGGCGGGTACCGGACGACGGTGTGGGTGAGCGCCAGCCCGGACCGCTCGCTGGCCGGTCTGGTGACCGGTGCCAACGCGCCGAGCCGGGGGCCGCGCATGCCGGGGCTGGCGATCGGCGTGGTGACGGACGTACGGGAGCCGGGCGGCGCCGAGAGCGGCGCGGTGAAGCTGAAGTTCCCCTGGCTGGACGACACGTACACCACCGACTGGGTGCGCAGCGTGCAGTGGGGCGGCAAGGGTGGCGGCGGCGTGGTGAGCCCCGAGGTCAACGACGAGGTCCTGGTCGGCTTCGAACAGGGCCTGCTGGACAGCCCGTACGTCATCGGCGGGCTCTACAACGGCGTGGACAAGCCGTCCCCGCACGACGTGCCGCTGGTCGACCAGACCACCGGCCGGGTCAACCGCCGTTCCATCGTGTCCCGTTCGGGGCACCGGGTGGAGCTGCTGGACGCGCGGGCGCCGGGTCCGTCCGGTCTCCGGCTCCGGACCGGTGACGAGCGCCTCGAAGTCTTCCTCGACGACCGGCGGGACCGGATCGAGCTGACCGTGTACTCCGGGAAGGGACGGCAGGCCCTCACCTCCGTCCTGCTCGACCGCGACGGCATCACCCTGGACGCGGGACGGGGCGATGTGAGCGTGTCGGGCCGCAACGTGGACATCCAGGGCCGGGTCGGGGTGAAGGTCGGCGGCCGCTCGGTGAGCGTCACCGGCAGCTCGGACGTCACCGTCGACGGCGGCCTGCTGGGCGTCCTGAAGGCCAGGCTCATCCGGATCAACTGACCCCCGCCCCCGTCCCCCGACCCGTCCGACTCCCGAGGAGCGCCCATGCCGGCCGCAGCCCGTACCGGTGACCCCACCGACCACGGTGGGGTGATCGCCACCCCGCCGCCCGGCGCCGCCGCGTCCGTGGCCCGCGTGCTGATCGGCGGCCGGCCCGCCGCCGTCGTGGGCAGCCTGCACACCTGCCCGATGCCGCCGCACGCGGCCACCGGCCCGGCCAACGTGATCCTGCCCAACCCGGCCGCCATGGTCGCGGGCGCGGTCCTCATCGGCGGGCTGCCGGCCGCGCGGGCGCGCGACCGGACCGCGTGCGGCGCGACGGTCCTGACCGGCGCCCTGAACGTCCTGATCGGAGGTGTGTGATGAGCGAGCGGTTCATCGGCCGCGGCTGGGCCTTCCCGCTGCGGGTCGGGCCGACCGGCGGCATCGCCATGGTCGAACGGGACCGGGAGATCGAGGAGGCGATCCGCCTGGTGCTCGGCACCGCGCCCGGCGAGCGCCCCATGCGCCCCGAGTTCGGCTGCGGCATCCACGACTACGTCTTCGCGCCCGGCGACGGCGCCACCGCCGGCCGGATCGCGCAGCAGGTGCGCGAGGCCCTCGAACGCTGGGAGCCGCGCATCGCCGTGGAGGACGTGGCGGTCGCCTTCGACGCCGTCGAGGACGGCACCCTCTACATCGACGTGCACTACACGGTGCGTTCCACCAACGACCGGCGCAATCTGGTCTTTCCCTTCTACACCATCCCCTCCGAGGAGGGGGCCGAGGATGTGCTCGCGGACTGATGGCCCTGCCCTCCCCGAACCTGGACGACCGGCGGTTCCAGCAACTCGTCGACGAGGCGAAGCGGTACGTGCAGCAGCGCGCCCCGGAGTGGACCGACCACAACGTCTCCGACCCCGGCGTCACCCTGATCGAGACGTTCGCCTACCTCGTGGACCAGTTGCTGTACCGGCTGAACCGCGTCCCGGACAAGAACTACACCGCCTTCCTCGACCTGCTGGGCATCCGCCTGTTCCCGCCGGCCGCGGCCGTGGCCGAGGCGGACTTCTGGCTGTCGGCGCCGCAGCCCGACACGGTGGCGCTGCCCGCGGGCACCGAGGTGACCACCACGCCCGGTGAGACCGACGAGGCCGTGGTGTTCACGACCACCGAGCACCTGAACATCGTGCCCAGCGAGCTGACCCGCCTGGTGACCGCGTACCGCAGCGGCGAGCAGACCGACCGGACCGGGACGCTCGCCGAGGGCCGCGACATCCCCTGCTTCCAGGCCGCGCCGGAACCGGGCGACGCGCTGCTGTTCGGCCTGCCGACGGCGGTGCCCGGCTGTATCGTCGCGGTCCGCCTGGACAGCCGCGTGGAGGGCGTCGGCGTGGACCCGCGCCAGCCCCCGCTGGCCTGGGAGGCGTGGGACGGCGGCGGCTGGCGGGTGTGCGAGACCGGCACGGACACCACCGGTGGCCTGAACCGGCCCGGCGAGATCATCGTGTACGTGCCGGCCGGGCACACGGCGTCGGTGATCGGCGGCACCCGGGCCGGCTGGCTGCGCTGCCGCGTCACCGCACCGGAGCCGGGCCAGCCGTTCTACTCCGAGTCCCCGACGGTCCGTGAGGCGTCGGTGTTCACCGTGGGCGGCACCATGACCGTCGAGCACGCCGAGACCGTGACCGACGTACCGCTCGGCACCTCCGAGGGAGTGCCCGGGCAGACGTTCCGGCTCGGCCGCCCGCCGGTCCTCCTGGACCGCGAGCCCCCGGTCGTGGAGGTCTCCGCGGCCGAGGGCTGGCAGCGCTGGGAGCTGGTCGAGCACTTCGGCCGCTCCGGGCCCGCCGACCGGCACGTCCGGGTCGACGCCACCACCGGCGAGTTCAGCTTCCCGCCGGCGCTGCGCGAACCGGACGGCACGCTGCGCCAGTGCGGCGCCGTGCCGCCCAAGGGCGCCCAGGTGCGGGTGGCCCGCTACCGCACCGGCGGCGGCCCGGAAGGCAACGTCGCCCGCGGCGCGATCTCCGTGCTGCGCAGCTCCGTCCCGTACGTCGCCCGGGTCACCAACCGGGAGGCGGCGCGCGGCGGGGTCGCCGGGGAGACCGTCGAGAACGCCAAGCTGCGGGCACCCGAGGCGCTGCGGATGCAGGAGCGCGCGGTGACCGCCGAGGACTACGAGATCATCAGCCGGCAGGCCGCGCCCTCGGTGCGCCGGGTGCGGTGCCTGCCCGCCGCGGACGGCGCGGGCGCGGTACGGGTCCTGGTGGTGCCGGACGCGGTGGCCGACGAGGGCGACGACCGGCTCCGCTTCGAGCAGCTGATCCCCTCCGACCAGGTGCTCCAGGCGATCACCGCGAGCCTGGACGAGCGGCGTCTGATCGGCACCCGCCTGGTGGTGGAACCGCCGGTCTACCAGGGCGTCACCGTGGTGGCCCGGCTCGTGGCGGCACCGGGCGCCACCGACCGGGTGCGCGACGCGGCGCTCGCCGCGCTGTTCCGGCACCTCAACCCGCTGCACGGCGGCCCGGACGGCACCGGGTGGCCGTTCGGCCGGCCGGTGCAGTACGGCGAGGTGTTCGGCGTGCTGCAGCGCGCGGCCCGCGACGCGCTGGTGGAGGAGATCCGGCTGTTCCCCGCCGACCCGATCACCGGCCGGCGCGGCGCGCCCACGGACCGCATCGACGTGGCCCCGGGCGCGCTGGTCTTCTCCTACCAGCACCAGGTGGTCGTCACGGCGGCCGAGCCGGGAGGACGGGCATGAGCCGCGCCGCCGTACCCGGCCTGCCCAGCCGGTACCCGATCGGTGCGCAACTGCCGGCCCTGTACGCCGACGACGACTTCGCGCAGCGGTTCACCGCCGGCCTCGACACCGTCCTCGCGCCGGTGTTCACCACGCTCGACAACCTGTCCGCCTACCTCGACCCGCGGGTGACGCCGGTCGACTTCCTGGCCTGGCTGGCGTCCTGGGTGGGCGCCGCCGACGACCCGCGGTGGCCGGCGGAGCTGCGCCGCGAGGCGGTCGTGCGCGCGATGGAGCTGCACCGGTGGCGCGGCACCGCGCGCGGCCTGGTCGAGGGCCTGCGGCTCGTGCTCGGCGTGGGCGCCGAGGTGACCGGGGACGGCGGCGCCGCCTGGTCGAGCACGCCCGGCGCCGATCTGCCGCCGGCGTCGCCCGCCGGGCCCGTGGTCCGGGTGTGGCCGGAGCGCGCGGCCGAGGTGGACCCGGACAGGGTCCACGAGATCGTCCGGGCCATGTGCCCGGCGCACACCGTCTGCCGGGTGGAGATCCTGCCCGGCCCGCCCGCCGGCGAAGGGAGGTGACGTCGTGCGCGCGTGTCCCTCGTGCGGGGCGTCCAACGGTCTGACGGACGACTTCTGCGGCAACTGCGGCGCGTACCTGGGCTGGTCGGACACCAGCCCGGCCCCGGCCGCCGACCCGCCGGCTCCGGGCGCGGATTCCCCGGGCCCGGCTGCCGAGCCTCCGCCGCCTCCTCCGACCCCGTCAACTTCGGCGTCTACGTCCACCGAGCCTCCGGTTGCGTCGGGTCCGGCCCGGACGAACTCCCGGGACTCGCGGGGTGGTCAGGACACCCCGGATGCTCCGGTTGTGCCGGACACCCGGGAGACCGCGGGCGCCCGCCCCGCGGCCGACGCGGCTCCCGCCCGGCGCCGGGAGACGACGCCCCCGGCGCCCGAGGACAAGCCCGCCGGAAGGGGAACCCGCGCACCGGCAACCCCGGCCGCGCCGAAGCGCCGTGAGTCCCCGGAGTCCCGGCAGACACCGAAGCGCCAGGAGTCCCCGGGGTCCCGGCAGACACCGAAGCCCGCGGAATCCTCGCCGCCCCCGCGGCCTCCGAGGGCCCCCGCTCCCAAGGAACCGACCCAGGACCGCGCGCCCTCGGTACCGCCGGTACCGCCGGTACCCCCGGCATCCCCGGCACGTCCGGTATCGCCGGCACCTCCGGTATCCGCCGTACCTCCCGTAGCGCCGGCCCCGCCGGCCTCCGCCGTACCGCCGGTCATGCCCGTCCAGCCCGCGAAGCCGGTGGCCCAGCGTCCCGTCGTACGCCCCGTGGCGGTGCCGGACGACGAGGTGACGGGCGTGCCCTGCCCCGCCTGCGGTACGGCCAACCCCCCGGGGCGCCGGTTCTGCCGGCGCTGCGCGGCGGAGCTGACCCCCGCCGAGAAGCCCGCCCCGCTGCCCTGGTGGCGGACCGTGTGGCCGCTGCGCCGCCGGGTGCGGGCGGGTTCGGGCCGGGCGGTGCGGCTCATGGTGATCCTGGCCGTGGTGGCGGCGCTGTGCGCGGGCGGCTTCCTGCTCCTGCCGGCCGGCCGCGCCCTGTTCGAGGACACCCGGGACAAGCTGGGCAAGCCCAGGCCCGTGACGCCCACGTCCACCAGGGCGAGCGCCGCGGTGCCGGGACACCCGGCGACCAACACCACGGACGGGCTGAGCAACCACTACTGGGGCGCTCCCGCGCCGGGCGCGTCGGTGACGTACACCTTCGGCAAGCCGTTCCGGCTGGTCGACCTGATCATCGTCAACGGCGCTTCCAAGACTCCGGAGGCGTACGCCCGCGAGGCCCGCGCGCTCCGGATGGACCTGGAGGTGACGACGCGGGACGGCGAGCGGCACCACAAGGACATCACGCTCAGCGACAAACCCGGTCCGCAGACGATCGCCACCGGGATCAGCGACGTCACGGAGGTGCGGCTGGTCCTGCGCTCGGCCGTGGACCTGACCGCGGGCCGTCATCTGGCCCTGGCCGAGGTGGAGTTCTTCGAACGGAGCTGAACCGGTGCCCGCGCCCGGCCCGGGTCACCGCGACGCGGGCCGGGCCGGACGACGTCCTCTTCGGCTGCTTCAGCGGAAGTCGGAACCGGGGCCGGCACCGGGGCCACGGCCGGCACCGGGGCCCGGGCCGCCCGCCGTCTCGCCGGCGGCCCGGCGGTACTCGGCGTTGATGCGCTGGGCCTCCTCCAGCTGGTCCTCCAGGATGACGATGCGGCACGCGGCCTCGATCGGGGTCCCCTGGTCGACGAGTTCGCGGGCGCGGGCGGCGATCCGCAGCTGGTAGCGGGAGTACCGGCGGTGTCCCCCCTCCGAGCGCAGCGGTGTGATCAGCCGGGCCTCGCCGATGGCCCGGAGGAAGGCCGGGGTGGTGCCGAGCATCTCGGCCGCCCGGCCCATCGTGTACGCCGGGTAGTCGTCGTCGTCCAGACGATCATTCAGGGGGTTGTCCGATGTCATGTCACCTCGCTGTGCAACGCGTCGAGGGCCCCGGTGCCGTGTGGCACCGGGGCCCTGAGGGGAATTCAACACCATCCGCCGGTCCGACTGCTGTGCCGACCCGGCACTGCCGACGGTGACCTGCGTACTTCCTGTCCAGCCGACCACCAGTTCATGTCTGGCGGTCCTTCTCCGACCGTGTCTACGAGCAGAAGCATACCCATGCCGGACGGAAATTCTCTACTCGTCAGATAAGTTTTCACTCTTCCGGCGGCGGAAGAAGCCTGCCGCGCTGGGGTCGCAGCACCCGGCCCGGAAGGTCTCCCGCCCCGTCCGCGGGCCGGTTTACCGCCCGGCGGGAGGTTCGGGGACCGGAAGGGCTAATAGGCTCTGCTGTCATGTCGAACCCTGATGAGCTGCTCGTCGCCATTTCCGCCGCAGTGGAGTCCGAGCGAAGCAATCAGATGGCGCTGACCGTGGTCGTCGGCGGTGCCGTCATCACCGGCCGGCTGGCTCCGGAGGCCGTCTGGCGGGAGCGGGTGGCCGAGGTCCTGAAGGACTCGGACCGCCTCGGCCCGTTCTCCGACGTCTTCGCGCGGACACCACGGGAGCACCGGACCGGACGCGGCGAAGCGCCCACGCATCTGCACTTCCACCTCGCCCGGATCCTTCAGGGCAACCTGGGGATCCCGGAGACGGGCGGTATGTACCGGGTCGCGATCAAGGACGTCAGCGCGTGGACCGTGGGCGACGTGAGCTACTTCGACCGGTGACGGGCGGGACGCCGTCCGCACCGCGTTCCCCGGCCGACGGGCCCTGACCGGACGGTGACATGGCGACGGGGCCCTGCCGACGTGGGTCGGCAGGGCCCCGAAAGGTTTCCGCGGGCGCTTGCCCGCCGTCCTCAGACGGCCACGGAACCGGCGCCGCCGAGCAGCGCGGACGCGGCCTGGAGCCGAGTGGGTCCGTCGAGCAGCGCGGGCGCCGTCGGGAGCGACGTGGCTCCGCCGAGCAGCGCGGACGCCGTCTGGACCGGGGTGGAGCCGCTCACGGGCGTGGTCTCGGGCCGCTCGTGACAGGTGAAGCCGAGGCGCTTCATGGCCCGGGTGATCTCGCCGGCGGTGAAGTCACGGCGGTCCTGCCGCGTGATGACCTCGCCCACCTGCTTGACGGGGTAGCGGCGGCGGCCGATGGTCACGGACTCGCAGCCGCCTGTGACCAGCTCGGGTCTGATGCCCTTCATCGAGGCAACGACCTCGAACTTGGTCAGGTCGAACGGGTACCGGGCGATGACACAGCGCATGGTGCCTCACAAAGGAGAAGTGGGGGGAGGGGCACCGGCCGCCCGGGGCGGGACGGACCGGTGCGAGACGGCGAGCCGCGTACCACAACGGCGGCGATACGCCCGTACCACGGCGGCGGCGATAGGTCCGTGCCACAGCGGGGGCGGCAGACCCGTACCGCTGCGGCGGGCGATACGCCCGCACCGCAGCGGCTTCCAGGGGCCCCTGGGGCCCCACGGGCCCCCGGTCCGGCGGTCCTACGCGGCCGACTCGTTGCCGGTCCGTCGCGGGGCCCTGCGGCCGCCTGCCGCGCCGGCGGGCCGGCCCGAGCCACCGCGGCCCCGGCGGCTCCGGGACGGCGAGGACGTGCGGCGGACGCTCTCGGCGACGGGCACGGTGATGACCACCGGGACACCGGAGGGCGCCTGGGCGCCCGTGATGCGGCTCAGCTCGGCCTCGCCCGAGCGGACCGGGGTGACCTGCGGGGTGATGCCGGCGGACGCCATCAGCCGGGTCATGCCGCGGCGCTGGTCCGGGGTCACGAGGGTGACGACGCTGCCGGACTCGCCGGCGCGGGCCGTACGGCCGCCACGGTGCAGGTAGTCCTTGTGGTCGCTGGGCGGGTCCACGTTGACGACCAGGTCGAGGCTGTCGACGTGGATGCCGCGGGCCGCGACGTTGGTGGCCACCAGGACGGTGACGTGACCGTCCTTGAACTGCGCCAGCGTCCGGGTGCGCTGCGGCTGGGACCGGCCGCCGTGCAGGGCCCCGGCGCGGACACCGCTGCTCAGCAGGTGCTTGGTCAGCCGGTCCACGGCGTGCTTGGTGTCCAGGAACATGATGACCCGGCCGTCCCGCGCCGCGATCTCCGTGGTCGTGCGGTGCTTGTCCGCGTCGTGCACGTGCAGCACGTGGTGCTCCATCGTGGTGACGGCACCGGCGGACGGGTCGACGGAGTGCACCACCGGATCGGTCAGGTAGCGGCGGACCAGCAGGTCCACGTTGCGGTCCAGGGTGGCCGAGAACAGCATCCGCTGGCCATCGGGGCCCACCTGGTCGAGCAGGGCGGTGACCTGGGGCATGAAGCCCATGTCGGTCATCTGGTCGGCCTCGTCGAGCACCGTGATGCCGACGTCGACGAGCCGGCAGTCGCCGCGGTCGATGAGGTCCTTGAGCCGGCCGGGCGTGGCGACGACCACCTCGGCGCCGCTGCGCAGCGCACCGGCCTGCCTGCCGAGGGACATCCCGCCGACGACGGTGGCGAGCCGCAGGCCCACGGAGCGGGCGTAGGGAGCGAGCGCGTCGGTCACCTGCTGGGCCAGCTCACGGGTGGGGACGAGGACCAGTGCCAGCGGCCGGCGCGGCTCGGCACGGCGGCCCGCCGTACGGGCCAGGACCGCGAGACCGAAGGCGAGGGTCTTGCCCGACCCGGTGCGGCCGCGGCCGAGCACGTCACGGCCGGCCAGCGAGTTCGGCAGGGTCGCGCCCTGGATCGGGAACGGCACGGTCACGCCCTCCCGGGCGAGCGTGCTGAGCAGGGGCGCCGGCATGTCGAGCGCGGCGAACGACTCGACCGCGGGCAACGCGGGCGTGACCGTCTTCGGCAGCGCGAACTCGCCCTGCGCGGACTGCCGGTTCCCGTAGCCGCCGGAGCGGCGCGGGCCACCGGAGCGCTTCGGGGCGGAGCTTCCCCCGAAACGGTCGTACGTGCGAGTGGAGCGTGTGCGATCGGTACGCGTGCGGTTCATGCAGAACCTTCCTCGATGCGGGCACGTATCAAGGAAATTCCGCAGCAGAACGAGCGGCGCAGAGAATCGCGAGAACGAGCCGAAAATGTCGGGGCCGAAACGCCCCGGGAATAAAGCGAGCTGGGGCCCGCACCCCAAGGTGCGGGCCCCAGCTGCGAAGAATGCGTCAGTGCCGGTGCGTCAGGCGGGAACGATGTTCTCGGCCGTCGGGCCCTTCTGGCCCTGCGCGATGTCGAACTTCACCTTCTGGCCTTCCTGGAGCTCACGGAAGCCCTGGGCGGCGATGTTCGAGTAGTGGGCGAAGACGTCGGGGCCGCCGCCGTCCTGCTCGATGAAGCCGAAGCCCTTTTCCGCGTTGAACCACTTCACGGTACCAGTAGCCATTTTGTTTCTCCTTCGGAGACGGTGCCAGGAAAACACCCTGTGTGTATTCCGTGTCGCCGTGATGATCTGCCGTCGGAAAAACCTTCTGGCAACCACACCTGCAACTGATGACGACACTAGCACGCCGGCACCGGCCCTGCACGGCAACTAATTCGGCGCCGCTCGGTCCCGCAGGAATATGAACGGAGCGCCGTATCGATTTCTTACACGGCGACCACAGATATTGGTTCCCGGGGGCGCGGTATTGCCGTACCGGTGTTTGCCCGGCGGCGCTGTGACCTCCTGCGACGCCCCGTACGGCCCCGCTGCCGCCCCGCCGGCCGCGACGGGGGACAAGTCAGCCGAAACCCGGCGAGGAGACGAAGCCCACAGGGCGTTTCGGGCGAGTCCGACGGTGCCCCCACGCGGCCATGGCGCCGCCGGAGCCGGTGTGCACGGGTGCACGGGTGCACGGGCAGGAAACCGAAGCCGGTGTGCACGGGCGCCCGGCAGGAAACCGAAACCAGGGTTCACGGGCGCGCGGGCACGAAAAAGGCCCGGCACACGATCTCGCCTGGGCGAGGGTGCACCGGGCCGGACGAGAGTGAACCGGGCCCGACGAGGCGGTCCCCCCGGAGGGGCTGGGGGTGTGCCGTGACCGGGTACGGCGGTCCTACAGCTTGGTCATCTTGTTGTACGGGCTCAGGATCCGCATCTGCGCCGAGCCGAAATCCACGAGAGCCGCGATTCCGTCCTCGATGCCGACGACCCGGCCGAGGCCGTACACGTCATGGTTCACCTGGTCGCCCACGGCGAAGTGCTTGGGCGCCGGTGCGACCGGGGCCTTGAAGGGGCTGGTGGCCAAGTGACGCTTCGGTGCAGCAGGCTTTGTCATGGTTCAGTATGAGCCTATCTGCGGCCCGCTTGCTGTGGCCGTGGGCACAGATCGCCACGGCGGCACCCGCGCCACGTCTCTGACCTGCGCTTACGAGATCCGGTCCGGCAAAAATCGACCGCAGATCTCCTTCGCCGACTGTATCCGACCCCCGCGCCCGGCCCACCGGCGAACACCCCGCACCCATCCCCGACCAGCCCAACCCCACCCATTCCACCCCCGCCCCGCCCCCGGCCCCGGCGGGCCCCGAGGGTCGGAACCGGGCGAGGGGCTCGCGCCCGGCCTGGGCGCACGTCACCCGGTCGGGCTAACGCCTGTGGCCGGAACGGGTGCACCGAACGGATAGTCGAAGCAGTCGGACGTACGTCCCGCACGGCGTCCGCCGTTCGAGAACGGAGCGTCCCATGACCGCACAGCCCCACGCCGGGTCCCCCTCCGGCGGTCACACCCGGAACAGCCCCTTGGCCGCCGGCGGCGCCGTCTTCGCCGGCGTGCTGTTGCTGCTGAACGGCATCCTGGCCATCCTCCAGGGCATCTCCGCGCTCGCCGCGGACGACGTGTACGCCCGGATCGACCACTACGTCTACAAGATCAACCTCACCGGCTGGGGCTGGATCCTGCTGATCCTCGGCATCATCGCCGCCCTCGTCGGCGGAGGCATACTCGCCCGCGCGACCTGGGCCCGCGTGGCCGGCATCGTGCTCGCCTCGCTGAGTCTGCTGGCCCAGTTCCTCTTCCTGCCGTACGCGCCCGTGTGGTCGCTGATCACGATGGCCATCGACGTGTTCATCATCTGGGCCCTCGCCACGTACCACCCGGAGACAGCACGCCGCTGACGCGGCGACGGCCCCTCACCGAGGCGGGCCGGCGGTACGGTGCCGAACGCCGGGAACCGGACGCGCTCCCCGAGGCGCGCAGCCCGCGCGCGTTCATCGAGATGTTCGCGTCGGCCACCGGCGTCACACCATGAACGAACCCTTCGCCGGGAGCGCGGCGGCGCGGTCCAGGTTCCGGAGCATGGTCAGGCCGCGGCGGGTCCCGGCCGGCGCCGCCTCGTCGAGGTCGGTCACCACCAGTTCCGCCGCCCGGTCACCGGCTTCCGCCAGGGTGCGCCCGTCCGGTCCGTACACGGCGCCACGGCCGCAGAAGTCCCACGGCCCCTGCGGACCGACGAAGTTGGCGCACAGCACGTAGAAGGTGTTCTCCAGTGCGCGGGCCGGGAAGTACACCGAACGGCGGTGGTCGGAGTCGCCCCGGACGAACGCGCCGCCGCACAGCCGGTGGCCCGGCACGCCTCGCGGACCGCGGTCGGTGCGGGGCCGTCCAGGGCCAGGGCGCCGCCGGGCAGGTGGGTCGTGAGCCATCCGGGCTCGCACCCGGTGAGGAAGAGTGCGGGGAACTGGACGACCCGGACCCCGGCGTCCGCCACGCGGGCGATGGCCGCGGCCGCCTCGGCCGCGTTGTGCAGCGTGGCGCCCGGGCGGGCGACGGTCTGCCGCGTGGTCGCGGCGCCGTGCGGCAGCCTGCCGCCGACGCACAGCTCCGTCACGGCCGTGCCCCCGGCCTCCAGTGGGCCGTGCGGCCTCCACCGTGAGAGCGAGAGCCGATCCCACGCAGTGGCCCCAGCGCATCAGCGGCCGGTCGCCGGCCGCGGGCTCGCCGCCGGGGCCGCCGGAGGAGGGGACTGGCCGGCGGTCAGGCCGTCGCGGGCTGCCGGCCGGGCTGGTCGCTGCGGTCCGCCTCGTCCGCGACGAGCAGGGAGAGCAGCGAGGCCACCGTCAGCCCCTGGTCCGCCTCGGCGGGATGGCGGAGCACCTTCGTGGGGTCGATCTGGTACGTGTTCCCGCGCCCCTCCCGCCTGTGCGAGAGGTAACCGTCCCGTTCGAGGTCAGAGATGATTTTCTGAACGGCGCGCTCGGTGAGCCGGCAGTACGCGGCGATGTCGCGGATCCGCGCGTTCTGGTTGTCCGCGATGGCAGCGAGGACGCGGGCGTGGTTCGTCAGGAAGGTCCAACCAGTGTGTGTCTCGGGCACTCCGTCCATGCTGCGAGTTTACCCAACCCTACTTTCACGCATCCGGAAACACGTATTACATTTCATGTATCGGCGGACGTGCCCCGGGCGTACGGGGAGACGTGGCCGTAGACGTCGTCGACCAGACGCGGGAGCGAACCATGCACGGCCTTGCCCACGGCGGTACGACCGCGACGCCCGGCCTCACCGGCCCTGGCGGCACGCAACGCCGTACGCCGCCCAGCCTGGTGACCGCCGCGTACACGCCGTGCGGTAGCCGGACCCGGGTGACGGTCCTGGGGGAACTCGATTTCGACTCCGCCCGCGCCCTGTGGCCCGGTCTCCAGGAGGCGCTCGCCGGTGCGTCCGCCGGCCTCGACTTCGATCTCGGCGGTGTCGACTTCTGTGACTGCGCCGGGTTCAACTTCCTGCTGGACCTACGCCGGCAGGCCCTGGGTCAGGGCAAGACCGTCGCCCTCCACGCCGTCAGCCCCGCGGTCGACAGACTGCTCACCCTCATCGGGGCCCGGGAACTGTTCACCGCACCGCGTCCGCACTGCGCCGACGGCCCCCTTCCGGCGGACGCCGAGCACGCCCCTGTTCTGCTGCGGAGCCGGGCCGACGCCGGATGACGGGGCCCGTATGCCCCGCGGTGTCGCTGGTCCGGCTGAGAGGTCGCTGCTGTCCGTCACCGATCTAAGCGGTGATCGTGCGCGTCCGGTCGGATGTCATTAGGTGGCATAGGTAGAAATTCCGCTCCTTTTGGGAGTCAATCCCTCGCCGTAGGTAGGATGGATGTCACCGCCTTGACCGGTGACGCCACGTGTGGAACAGTCGGTCACCCGCAGGCCGGTGACAACAGCACACGGAGGATGCGCATGATCGACAGGCGCAGTTTCGGCAAGGTCCTGGGCGTGGGCACAGGCGCGGCCGCCGCTTCACTGGCCGGCCTGCACACCGCGTCGGCCACCACGCGGAGCGCATCCACCGCGTCCGCTGCCACCCCGACCACATCCACCGCGCCGGCCGTTCCCGCGACCGTTCCCGGCGCACACCCCGCCTTCCCGCGGCTGAAGCAGATCAAGGCCGGACTGCTGAACGTCGGCTATGCCGAACTGGGCCCGGCCCACGGCCCCGCCGTCATCTGCCTGCACGGCTGGCCGTACGACATCCACAGCTACGCCGATGTCGCTCCGCTGCTGGCCGAGGAGGGCTACCGGGTGATCGTCCCGTACCTGCGCGGTCACGGCACGACGCGCTTCCTGTCCGACCGGACGTTCCGCAACGCCCAGCAGTCGGTCATCGCGCTCGACATCATCGCCCTGATGGACGCGCTGAAGATCGAGAAGGCCGTACTGGCCGGCTTCGACTGGGGCGCCCGCACCGCGGGCATCATCGCCGCGCTCTGGCCTCGTCGCTGCAAGGCCCTGGTGTCGGTGGGCGGATATCTGATCACCGATCGCGAGGCAAACCTGAAGCCGCTGGCACCGGAAGCCGAACACGCCTGGTGGTACCAGTACTACTTCGCCACCGAGCGTGGCCGGCTCGCCCTGGAGGACAAGAGCCTGCGGCACGACCTGACCAGGCTCGTCTGGGACACGGTCTCCCCGACCTGGGAGTTCGACGACGCCACTTTCGAGCGCACCGCGGCGGCCTTCGACAACCCCGACTACGCGGCCGTCGTCATCCACAACTACCGCTGGCGGCTGAGCCTCGCGGACGGCGAGCGCGGCTACGACGGACTCGAAAAGCAGCTCGCCGCGCGCCCGGTGATCGGGGTGCCCGCCGTCACGCTCGACGCCGGGCGCGACCCCTTCACCGCTCCGGGCGACGGGACCGCGTACCGGGACCGGTTCGTCGGCGCGTACGCGCACCGAACCCTGCCGGAGACCGGCCACAACGTGCCGCAGGAGGCACCCGCAGCCTTCGCCCAGGCCGTCATCGACGCGGACCGCCTCTGACGGCACGACGCACCCCCCGGACTCACCCACTGGACGGGTGATCCGACCGCCGTACACCGAAGGGAGTCCGGTCATGGAGATCCGGGATGCCGGGGACGGCGCCGCTGCGGCACGCCGAGCTCGGTTCGGCACGCTGCCCGAGCGGGTCCGCCCCCGGGACATGGTCCAGGAGCGGCCGGTCGCGCCGAAGGACCCGGCGCGCTACGCCTACGACCCGGAGGCCACCTGGAGGTCCTTCTCGTGTCTGGCCGCCGACCTGGGCCTCTGATCCGGATTCTTGCCCGGTGAACAGTCACCTGTCAGGATGGTGACGTGAACCTCGATCACGTCTTTGTCTGCGGAGACCCGGCACTCGATTTCGTCGCGACGCTGCGAGCACGCCGTTCGGCGCGCTTCGAGATGTTCGTGACGCCGGACAGGCTGAACGCCTGGTACGTGGAGTCCGGCATCGTCGACGCGGTCTCGCCCGGTCAGGAGGCCGACGTCGAGCAGGCGACGACCGTACGGGAAGCGATATACCGACTGGTCACCGCCCGCCGGCTCGGCGAGCGGTACGACGGGGCGGCGCTGACCGTGGTGAACAACGCGGCACGGAAGCCGCCCGCGGTGCCGCAGCTCACTCCGGCGGGGCGGTGGACGCAGGCGACACCGGAAGAAGCCCTCTCCGTGGTGGCCCGCCGCGCCATCGAGCTCCTGAGCGGGCCGGACGTACCCCTGCTCAAGGAGTGCGGCAACCCGGAGTGCACCCGCACCTACATCGACCGCTCGCGCGGCATGCGCCGGCAGTGGTGCGGGATGGAGTCCTGCGGCAACAGAATCAAGGCAGCCGCATACCGGGCCCGGAAGAAAACCCCGTCCCCTACTGGCTGACCCCGCACGCGGAGATGCCCGATCCCGGCGTCCAGCGCCGCCTCGCGGCGGGCCGAGTCACCCGCCGACATCATGAGGGCCACGCCTCCCTGGACGCCCGCCAGCAGCGCGGCGGCCGTCATGGTCCACGGCGTGAACGTCAAGGCACCGTTCTTCCTCACCGCCACGGAGCCGCCCACGAACGCGGTGATCGTGGGCGGCCGGGCCCGTGCGGACCGCCGGTCGGCCCGGGCGACGCCTGGCCGTCACCACTTGACGGTGTTCACCGTGCTGGTGTGGGCGTCGGCGGACCGGACGGTGAACTGGACGTTGGCGGCTCGGTCGAAGAAGGTCTGGCCGGGCTGCCAGGTGGCCATGTCCAGCGTGCCGCAGCCTGCCGGTGGCGCCGCGGCGGCGGGATTGGGCACCACCCGGATCGGCCCCTGGCCGTTCGTGACGGAGGTGTCGACCTTGTAGATGACGACGCCCGAGGAGCAGGCCCCGGAGTCGTTGTGGGCCTTCCTGCGGGCCTCGGCGACGTAGGCGGTGGTGGCGCCGGTCTTGACCACCAGCAGTTTGGTGCCGCCGACGTACTCCACACCGTTCAAAGTGGCGGTGTTCTGGGTCCTGTTCTGCCACACGCACACGGTCTGGCCGTCCCCCGTCCAGCCGAACTTCCAGGAGAGCCAGCCGAAGTACTGCGGTGCGGCTCCGGCGATGTGGCCCATCACGTCCCAGCCGCCGACGTACCGGTGCTGATCACCGCTGAAGGCGTACAGGTCCGGTGCTCCGAAGACGTGAGCGGTCTCGTGGGCGGCCACCTTGTACCCCCAGTGCCACATGTCGGTGCCGAACGTCACCGCCCAACGGATCGTCGTGCCCTTGATGACGATCGGCTGGGTGGGCGTCCAGTACCACGCGTGGGAGCCGCTGACCTGGGAGTGGGCGGTGGAGACGATGTAGTACAGGTCGTACCTGGCCAGATCGGCGCCGGCGTCGGCCGCCGCGCGCAGCGCGTCGGTCACGTACCGGGTGTGCTGTTGGTAGGTGGGGCTGGAGGTGCCGTAGGCGTTGGAGGGCGACGGCATCCGGATCCAGCGGTTCACGACCGGCCGCATGCTCAGCCCGGTCTTGCCGTACGAGGCGTTCCACACCCAGTCGGCGGCCGGTGTCAGGAGGTTGTAGTAGTCGGCGACGCCGCCGGCGCCGGCCACGTCGGGGAAGTCCACGTAGACCACGCCGACGTTCTTGACCCCCAGGGGATCCAGGAATTGGGTGTAGTCGGTGTTCTGGCCCTCGTCGACCGTGGTCCCCCGCCCCTGCAGGGCACACGGCGAGGTGCTCCCGTTGACGGCGTGGGCACGTTGGGCGGGGACGGTGGTCGCGGTCAGGGCGAGCAGCCCCGCGAGGACCCACAGGGCCAGTAAGGGGAGGAGCGGGCGTCGCGTCCGGCGGGCCCGGAAGCGCGGGATGTCCCGGCCTCCCCCCGGCAACCGGGGCACACGGTCCGACCGGACCTCCGCCGGAGTCCCCTCACGCGGTACTCGTGTCTCACTCATGGGACGACCATCCCGGCCATAACGCGACAGGCCGGAGCAACAGCGGCAAACTCATCCCATGGAGTGGAGCGGGGGCGCTCCGGCGCGTGACTGCCCAGCCGGCGAACAGACCCCGCTGCTCCCCGCTCGATCCGGTGCGCTGGTGGTTGCGGCCGTGGCGCGCACACCACGGCCGCAACCTTGTGATCCGTAGCTCGGGAGAAGGCGCCGACTGGCTCGCTGCCCGCTCCGCCCGCCGGGCCTGACTGACTAGGCATCACGCTGCCGTGAGCTTCAGGCGGTCGGGCCGGATCAAGGGGGCGGGCAAGGAGTCGGCCACCGAGCGGCGCATTGCCACCGTCGCCCAGGCCGACGCCCTCGCCGACGCGATCGGTATCCGCTGGCGGCTCATGGTCTACCTCGGCGCGTACGGCCCGATGCGCCCGGAAGAGCTGGCCGGCCTCCGCCGCCGGAACGTCGATGCCGACAACCTCGTCATCCGCGTCCGCCGCGCCGAGCCCGAGCGGACCAACGGCAAGCGCGCCCCGGGCCGGCCAAGTCGGACGCGGGTGCCCGGGTCGTCGTACTCCCGGCCTTCCTCCACAAGGAGCTGAGGCAGCACCTCGCGTGGTTCGCCGAGAAGGGACCTGACGGCCTGGTCTTCGTCGGCGAGAAGGGCGCACCGTTCCGCCGTACCTCCTTCGGACGGAAGTGGCGGCGTGCCCGAGCCGCCGCCGGTCTCCCCGACGACTTCCGTGTCTACGACCTTCGTCACACCGGACACACTCTCTCCACCCGGTCCAGGGCCACCCTCAAGGACACGATGGTCCGCGCCGGGCAGTCCTCCGAGAAGGCCGCGCTGGTCTACCAGCACTCCGACGATGAACGGCAGGAAGAGGTCACCGCCGGCCTCGACGCCACGGTAGGGAAGGCCCGGGCTGAGGCAGCCAAGAAGACGGCTGCCGCACCTTCTGGCACGCATCTGGCACGCGGCGACGGATCACCGGACACAACAACAAGGCCCAGGTCTCTGACCTGGGCCTTCAGCATGGAGCGGGTGACGAGAATCGAACTCGCGCTCTCAGCTTGGGAAGCTGCGGGCCTTTGCGGTCGGTTCGGGCGCTGATCTGGGCGAATGTGTGGATTGCAGCTCCTCGTGTTGGGCCGCTTTCACCGTGATTCCCCGCTGTTCCCCGCTCGATCTGGTGCGCTTGTGGTGCGGTCTGTCGGCGTTCGGAATCAGCCCAGGGGCCTGTGCAAGTAGCTCAAAGGTGCTGCTTCGCTGAGCCGACGAGTCGGCTGATGTTGTCACGGGTCCGTGCTCTCAGCTCGTCCAACTCAGCCCTGGCGTCCGCCTTGGGCAGCTCTGTGATGTCCGCAAGCACGCCTTCCGCGGCCCGACTCAGACGGTCGTCATCCGTCAGCATCTGCACCCGGAAGAGGGCCTCCTGGGCGCTGGAGCGCAAGTCGTAGGCGCGGATGCGCACCGCGTCTGGGTCCTCCGGTGGTGGCTGCTCATGCTCACAGAACCACAGATGGACCAGGCAGCGGCGATAGTTGACCAACGCGCCGGCGTAGGCGGAGTAGGCATCGAGTCGCTCCTGCCGGAGCTTCTCGCGGCGGGTGAACTGATGGCTCCTGTCGGTGGTGCGCTGCTGAAACGCCAGAGTGATCCCCGACCCCAGCAGGGTTCCGAGAACAGCTATGGCGCTGGCGATGATGGAATCCACGCCTCAAGCTGATCACGTCTTGCCGCCATGGGTGGGCCGCTGGCCCAACTCGGCGCCAAGTCGGCGCTGCCCTCGGCATCACTGACGCCGAGGGCATGGCCTTCTGATCCGTAGCTATAAAGAGATGGGTCGGAGACGGTCATGCAGGTTGCTTGGCGGCCCATGACGGCCGGTGCGGGGTGCTGCCGGTTGCTCGGGTTGCTGTACCTGGCTGCTGTACCGCAACTCCCCGCCGTCATCCCGTTGTCAGTCCCCCCTGTTAGCTTGCCTGACGGGATGAGACCGGTCAGAGAACCTTCGAGGTCCGCGGTCAAGGGGGGTGGGCACAAAGGTCCCCGGGAGCCACCTCGGGACTATGTTGCAGGCCGCAGACCCCACCCCCCTCATCGCCTGGCGAACACGCTTTCCAAGGCCGTCGGAGTCCGGACGGTCCGTTGCTATCGCTCTGCTGTGCCTCGGTCGTCGGGGCTCGCAGGCTCGTCCTCACCCTGACGCTCGGCTTGTCCACGCATCGCCTGGACAGCCCGACGCCATGAGTCCAGGACAGCAGGTAGCTGATCCAGCGTGCCCTTGATGGCGAACAGCGCAACAGTGATCACGCTGGAGATCGTCAGGATGGCGAGGGTCAAGCTGTCGCCCAAGGTTCCGGCCTCTCTGAGAGCGGTCGGACCTCCCGGCGGGAGCAGTCCGACCATGTCTGCGATGGTCGAACTGGCTTCCCGCCGGCACAAGAATGCAGTTCGGGGCTACGGCCCCACGTGGTATTGCGGGTACTGCAAAAGGGGGCGGCTCCGAGGAGCCAACAGGGCCCGACAGGGAGTGGTGCCGGCCACTGCTCCTGCAGGCGTCTGCTCTTCCTGGCACCCCAGCGCGAAGCCGGGCCGCCCAGGGCGCGGACAGGTGACGCCGAGGCACACCTGAGATTGCTTCGAAACCTAGCGCAGACTGCTGATGCCTCGCCATTTTTGGCCGTTTCGTCGCGCAAGCATGTGGTCTATGGCATCCTGCGTCCTTTCACTGCGGTGCCGGTGGAGGGTGGCACCGTCTCGCGGTGAGAACCGAACTCGCGTTCGGGGCATCGACCGTGAACCTGGAACGCGCCGTGCATCTGCTCGGCCGGCATCAGCAGCCGGTTCGCCCGGGACAGATCAGGGCCGCCGATGGATCCTGGACGTTCATGCTGTTCATCGCCGTCGCCGATGAGGGCAGCAGGCTGATCGCGTGCACTGGCGTGCGGCGGCTCCAGGTCTGAACCTCGGCCGACGACAGTCAGCCACGATGGCGGGTGCGTCAACCGATCAGGCGCGCGTGTGTAGCGCTGCCCCCACCGCCCCCAGCCACGCTGCTCGATCGGCGTCTGTCAGAGCAAGCTGCGACGGCGGAACCGCGGAGATGAGGCATTGCGCGGCGACTTCTTCGTCCCGAAGCAACTCGGGTAGGAGCGCCGCCTTGGGCTGGTGCGGCTCTCACCTGCGCTCATGGTCCGGGCGGTCCGCAGGCGTTCGCGCTTGTCCGCTGCTGTGCGTCGGCGTTGTCACGCAGTTAGACACTCACTCCCAGCTCGTCGGGGCCCTGCTGACCTGATGCTTGGCAAGCGGGATTGGGGGAGCAACCACCTCTCCGCCCACCTTGTGACCACGGCGAAGCGGCGCGAGGCCCACTGTCGCGACGGCGTGTTGCCATAATCCGGGAGCCTTACCCGTATATCGTCAAACAGGCTGATGGCATGTTGCGCAAAGAAGTGAGTAGAAGGGCTCATCCTACTGACTATTGCGGCGAATAGGTGGAGCGGGAATGGAAAATGGGGAGCCCAGCAGTTCGAGCCGGAAGAATAAGCGCCGCCTGCCTGAGATCAACTCCGCTTCACGGCGCATCGCGACCGCAGCAGCGGGTGGGACGCTCGTCATCTGGTGGCCAGCGTTTACGTTGGGCGCGTATAACGCCATCTTCTTCGACAACGTGATGGCTCTTTGGGCGGTGGCTACGGCCGTACTGCTCTCGGGCCTGGTGTCGGACAGGAGATCGGCCGTGCCCTGGAGCAACAGGATCGCATTGCTGCTGCCCACACTCTGGATCGTTGTGGGCATGGTCGCGCCAACGGGAAGTAGTTTTCATTACATCCACTATTTCGAAGTAGTGATTACGGTGGTAAGTGCCCCATATCTGACCTGGCTGCTGACGAAAATCCTGCTGTCCGACTACGACGAACTTCCTGCGATGCGGCGATTCGAAGCCGTCGGCATCACCGTAGCCATCGGGGTTCTGGCCTTCCTGCTCGGTAAATTCAACTATCTTTTCCTTACGTGTGCAGACTTCAACGAGAGTGGCAATAACACGCCGTCCGGCTGCGCCCAAGGACCGCCTTTCCGTCTGCGCTGAGTTCCCGGGAGATGCTCCTGCTCCCCGCAACAGTTCCTGGCCCAACCGGAGACGTTGCCTGATGCGGCACTAATAGGCGGCGTCTCTGTCTGCTGACTCTGACGTCCAAAAACCTCGCGGCGTTGGATGGGCCACTGGTTTCCGCCTCGATCCGGGTTCGTCCGCCGCTGTTGGTGTCAGGCACTGATGTCAGACATGAGTGGGGCCACTGTCACTCGTCTGCACTGTCGGGGGCGACAGCGAACAGCCGTCCGCTGAGGCTGGGACCTGACGCAGGTGCGGCGCGCTGCCTGTTCAGGAGCCAACCGGGCGAATGGGATCGCGGCGCGGCAGGCACATGCTGCTGAAGAAGGGCGAAGGTACCTCCGCATGCCACACCACGCCGCGACGGTGCCGGAGTCTGCCTGGGTGGCCAGGTGGGCGGGAGCTCTGCTGTGCCTCGCGGTGGCCGCCATCCATGTCGTGGACCAAGGCGGCATCACGGCGACGAGGGATCCCAATTACATCGGGATCGCCTACCACGTCCTGGAGATCGCGGCTGTAGTCACCGCCGTTCTGCTCCTCATCGGCTTCGTCCGACCGGGATGGCTGCTGGCAGCCGGGGTCGCCGCCGGCCCCCTGCTGGGCTACATCCTCTCCAGGGGGCCGGGACTGCCCGACTTCCGCGATGACATCGGCAATTGGACGGAACCACTCGGGCTGGTCAGCCTGGCCGTCGAGGGAGCCCTGCTCCTGCTGTCGGTGCCGCTCTTCGTGCGGAGCCTGCGCCGCAGAACCTACTAAAGCTTGTACACGCTGGCGCACCGGACGGTTGCGTCAAACCTATGGATTGCTCTCGGTAGTGGCTTAAGCCATGCATATGCCTCAACCCACCACTCACCCCTGCTCCCATCCCGTCCGCCGTCGACCCACACGTCTGCGGAGCGGGCGTAGTTCATGGCGTCCAGGTGGAGCGCCCCGCTGGACGAACGACCTGGACGCCATGGGCCGCGTCTGCTCGGCTTGCCTGGGTCGATGGTGGTCGGGATGGGAGCCCCCAACGCTCGCCACGATGACGGCTTCCGTTTCTACGACCTTCGTCACACCGGACACACGCTGTCGACCCGTTCCGGCGCCACTCTCAAGGACACGATGGTCCGCGCCGGGCAGTCCTCCGAGAAGGCCGCGCTGGTCTACCAGCACTCCGACGAGGAGCGGCAGCGTGATGTTGTCGCCGGCCTGGACGACATGGTCCGCGCGGAGCGTGCGAAGCACCACATCGGCAAGAGCGCGCACCACAAGGAGAAGCCCACGGGCAGCTAGCCGCCGCTTATGGTGCGGATGTGGTGCGCGGCCCGCCCACTGGTCCAGACAACAAACAACCCCCAGGTCTCTGACCTGGGGGTTTCTCATGGAGCGGGTGACGAGAATCGAACTCGCGCTCTCAGCTTGGGAAGCTGATGTTCTACCATTAAACTACACCCGCGTATGTACGGACATGGTGCTCGGTGAGTCCCTTGTCCGGACGCTCGCTTACTGTACATCATCTCCGACTTCCCGTGTTCCGGGCGTGGGGGATCCGGCTGCGGGTGGCGTGTAGTTGGGGCGTAGCGTGGGGGCGGAGTGCCGCCTGGAGACTCGTCTCTTTGATCCCGTAATGTGGCTTTTGGCGTCCGGGCAGAACCCCGGACGCGGCTCTTGGGGAAGGGACTTGAGGGACTTGATGGAACGCACCGTCGTCCGCTGTGCGGACGGGCACGTCTTCAGCACCACTTCGTTCCCGATGCAGCAGGCCGGGCGGCTCGGACCCGGCCGGCTCGTGCGGTGCCCGCGGTGTGCCCGGCTCCGCAGCGCGGTGCCCGTCGTCCTGCAGAAGCAGTGACAGGGCGCGGGAGCGGTACGCCGTAGCGTGATCCCGTGATCCCGTGATCCCGTGATCCCGTGATCCCGTGATCGCGGGAGCGGCGCGGTGGCGCCCCGTTGAGGTGGCGCCGCCGGTCTCCCGGGTGCGGCGGGCGGGACGGAGGGTGGATACCCGCCGTAGCGGCATGGTCACGGCAGGCGCGTGGAGTGGTCTTGATTGCCATGGTTCCGCGCGCCTTGCGTATCCTCGCTACGTGCTTCTCTCAGACAAGGACATCCGGGCCGAGATCGACGCCGGGCGGGTGCGGATCGATCCGTATGACGAATCCATGGTGCAGCCGTCGAGCATCGATGTACGGCTGGACCGTTACTTCCGGGTGTTCGAGAATCACCGCTACCCGCACATCGACCCCTCCGTCGAGCAGGCGGATCTGACGCGGCTGGTCGAGCCGGAAGGCGACGAGCCGTTCATCCTGCATCCCGGGGAGTTCGTGCTCGCCTCCACCTACGAGGTCATCACGCTCCCCGACGACCTGGCCTCGCGGCTGGAGGGGAAGAGTTCGCTCGGGCGGCTCGGGCTGGTCACGCACTCCACGGCCGGGTTCATCGACCCCGGCTTCAGCGGGCACGTCACCCTGGAGCTGTCCAATCTCGCCACGCTCCCCATCAAGCTGTGGCCGGGCATGAAGATCGGCCAGCTGTGCATGTTCCGGCTGACCTCGCCCGCCGAGTCCCCGTACGGCAGTGAGCGCTACGGCTCCCGGTACCAGGGGCAGCGCGGGCCGACCGCCTCGCGGTCCTTCCTCAATTTCCATCGGACCCAGGTGTGAGGGCGACGACAGCATGAGCAGCGCAGACGTGCGGGAGAACCTGACCTACGAGCGGTTCGGGACCGCGATCCGGGAGCTGGCGCAGACCATCGCCGACGACGGGTACGAGCCCGATGTCGTGCTGAGCATCGCCCGGGGCGGTGTGTTCGTCGCCGGCGGCCTCGCCTACGCCCTGGACTGCAAGAACATCCACCTGGTGAACGTGGAGTTCTACACGGGCGTCGGTACGACGCTGGAGATGCCGGTCATGCTCGCCCCGGTGCCGAACGTGATCGACTTCTCCGACAAGAAGGTCCTGATCACCGACGACGTCGCCGACACCGGAAAGACCCTGAAGCTGGTCCGCGACTTCTGCCTGGACACCGTCGCCGAGGTGCGCTCCGCGGTGGTCTACGAGAAGTCCCACTCCCTCGTGAAGTGCGAGTACGTCTGGAAGCGCACCGACGACTGGATCAACTTCCCGTGGAGCGTCGAGCCGCCCGTCGTTCAGCGCGCCGGTCAGGTTCTCGACGCCTAGCCGTACCGGCGAGCCAAGCGCGTAGGGAAAAGGGCCCCCGGCTGCCGGGGGCCCTTCCGTGTTCCGGTGGGTCAGAACGTGCCCAGCTTCACTATCGACAGCAGCGCGATCAGCTGGATCGCCGACGCGCCCAGCGCCTTCGGCCAGGGCAGGTCGTGGGAGCGGGAGACCATCAGGGTCAGCAGGGCGCCCGCGCCCAGCCAGGTGGCCCAGCCGAGGATCTGGACGAAGCCGGCGTCGCCGCCGAAGAACATGGCGACGATCAGGCGGGGCGCGTCCGTCAGGGCCGTGATCAGCATGGACAGGCCCACCGTCGGCTGCCAGGCCCCGTCGCCGCCGAGCTGGCGGGCCAGGGTGTGGGTGACCACGCCCAGGACGAACAGGCCGAGCACCATCACGACCGCCGTCAGCAGCACGATCGGGACCGCGTTGGACAGCGTCGCGCTGATCGCGTCCTGGCGGGCGCCGTCGAAGCCGAAGACGGCGAGCAGGCCGTAGAGGAAGGTCACGATGAGGGCGGGCGCCCACATCGTGTAGTCCCGCATGCGCAGGAACGTGTCGTCGGGGGAGAGGACGATCCCCTTCAGCAGGTCCTTCCAGTGCAGCGGCGGGCCGAGTGGGGCGGCCGGCGCGGGGGCCGAGCCGGCGTGGTAGGTCGCGCCCTGGGTGTAGCCGGCGGCCTCGTCGAGGGAGAACGCCTGGGTGTGGCCCGGGTTGTCGGCCGCGTAGGGGTCGTGCGCGCCGGGATTGGGGGCCGCGTAGCCGCCGTCGCCGAAGTACTCCGGGCCGTCGTCGGCCGGCTGCGGATAGCCGTACGGCTGGCCCTGCCCCTGGCCCTGTCCCTGCCGCGGGTACGGCGGCTGCTGCGCCGACGGGTAGCCGTACGAGGGGCCCGCGGGACCCGACGGCCCCGGGCGCCCGCGTGAGGGCTGACCGTACGGCGGCTGACCGTGCGACGGCTGCCCGTAAGCCGGCTGACCGTACGACGGTCCCCCGGGCTGAGCGGGGCCGTGCCCGTGCCCGTACGACGGTCCCTGGGACGCCTGCTGTCCTTGGGGGGTGCGGTTGTCCCGGCCCCCTCGTCCGATCCTGAATCCAGCCACGTCATCGAACGTACCCGGTCCCGGCGGCCGGTGTACCCGCCCCCGTGTCCCGGGCCCGGCTTTGCGGCCGACCTGTGACATCCCCTAAGGGGCCGTCAGGCAGCGCACCCGGGGTGTCTCAGGGGCGCACCGGGGTTTGCCGGGACGCGCCGGCGGGCCGGCCGGCGCGTGGGTGGTGCGCACGGGTTGCGCGTGCGCGCGGAAACGGCCGGAGAGCGCCGTGCCCGGCGGGGCATGGTCCAGGATGGGGGCATGAGCGTAGTGAAGATCAACGTGCTGACCGTGCCCGCCGAGCAGCGGGAGACGCTGGAGAAGCGGTTCGCCTCGCGGGCCCACGCGGTGGAGAACTCCGACGGTTTCGAGTGGTTCGAGCTGCTGCGGCCGGTCGAGGGCACCGACCAGTACCTCGTCTACACCCGGTGGCGGGACGAGGAGTCCTTCCAGGCGTGGATGGAGGGGCCGATGAAGGCCGCCCACCAGGGCGGCGCGTCCGGTCCCCAGGGCGGCGAAGGCGGTCCTCAGGGCGGCGAGGAGCGGCCGAAGCCCGCCGCCTCCGGGTCCACCCTCTGGTCCTTCGACGTGGTCCAGCAGGCCGCCCCCAAGGGCGCCTGAGTCCCCACCCCTGGGCCCGCTCACGGGCCCAGGGGTGGGCTGGCACCAGCCCACACCGGCTCCCGCACCGGCCCCGTACTAGCGGAATCGCCCCCCCGCACCCGCCGGACACACCACGACGCCCCCTGCCTCTACGAAGCAGGGGGCGTCGTCGTACGGGGGCCGCTGTCGCCCCGCCGGCGGTTACTTCACCGGTTCCGGCTCCGGCGCGCTCTCCGACTCCGCCTCGCCCGCCGGGTCGACCGGCGTCCTGACGGAGTCGAGCAGGAGCTGGGCCACGTCGACCACCTGGATGGATTCCTTGGCCTTGCCCTCGTTCTTCTTGCCGTTCACCGAGTCGGTGAGCATGACGAGGCAGAACGGGCAGGCGGTGGAGACGATGTCGGGGTTGAGGGAGAGGGCCTCGTCGACGCGCTCGTTGTTGATGCGCTTGCCGATCCGTTCCTCCATCCACATCCGGGCACCGCCGGCGCCGCAGCAGAAGCCGCGCTCCTTGTGGCGGTGCATCTCCTCGTTCCGCAGGCCCGGGACCTTGCCGATGATCTCGCGCGGAGGCGTGTAGATCTTGTTGTGGCGGCCCAGGTAGCAGGGGTCGTGGTAGGTGATGATGCCCTCGACCGGGGTGACCGGGACCAGCTTGCCCTCGTCCACCAGGTGCTGGAGCAGCTGGGTGTGGTGGATGACCTCGTAGTCGCCGCCGAGCTGCGGGTACTCGTTGCCGAGGGTGTTCAGGCAGTGCGGGCAGGTCGCGACGATCTTCTTCGCGGACTTCGGCTTCCTGCTCGCCGGGTCCACCTCGCCGTCCTCGTCGAGGGACTCGCCGAAGGCCGTGTTCAGCGCGGCGACGTTCTCCATGCCCAGTTCCTGGAACAGGGGCTCGTTGCCCAGGCGGCGGGCGGAGTCACCGGTGCACTTCTCGTCGCCGCCCATGATCGCGAACTTGACGCCCGCGATGTGCAGCAGCTCGGCGAAGGCCTTGGTGGTCTTCTTGGCGCGGTCCTCCAGGGCGCCGGCGCAGCCGACCCAGTACAGGTACTCGACCTCGCTCAGGTCCTCGATGTCCTTGCCGACGACCGGGACGTCGAAGTCGACCTCCTTGGTCCACTCCAGGCGCTGCTTCTTGGCCAGGCCCCAGGGGTTGCCCTTCTTCTCCAGGTTCTTGAGCATCGTGCCCGCCTCGGACGGGAACGCGGACTCGATCATGACCTGGTAGCGGCGCATGTCGACGATGTGGTCGACGTGCTCGATGTCCACCGGGCACTGCTCGACGCAGGCGCCGCAGGTGGTGCAGGACCACAGCACGTCGGGGTCGATGACGCCGTTCTCCTCGGCGGTGCCGACCAGCGGGCGCCCGGCCTCGGCGAGCGCGGCGGCGGGCACTGCGGCCAGCTGCTCCGCGGAGGCCTTCTCCTCGCCCTCCATGGTCTTGCCGCCGCCGGCCAGCAGGTACGGCGCCTTGGCGTGCGCGTGGTCGCGCAGGGACATGATCAGCAGCTTCGGGGAGAGCGGCTTGCCGGTGTTCCAGGCGGGGCACTGCGACTGGCAGCGGCCGCACTCGGTGCAGGTGGAGAAGTCCAGCAGGCCCTTCCAGGAGAACTGCTCGACCTGGGAGACGCCGAAGACGTCGTCGTCGCCCGGGTCGGTGAAGTCGATCGCCTTGCCGCCGCTCGTCATCGGCAGCAGCGCGCCGAGGGAGGTCTCACCGGTGGCGTTGCGCTTGAACCAGATGTTCGGGAACGCCAGGAACCGGTGCCAGGCCACACCCATGTCGGTCTTCAGCGAGACCGTGATCATCCAGATGAAGCTGGTCGCGATCTTCAGGCCGGCGAAGAAGTACGTCAGGTTCTGGAGCGTGGAGAGGTCCATGCCCCGCAGCCAGGCGACGACCGGGTACGAGATGAAGAAGGAGGCCTCGTAGCCGTCCACGTGGTGCTGGGCGCCTTCGAGGGCGTGCAGCATGAAGATGCAGACGCCGACGATGAGGATGACGGCCTCGACGAAGTACGCCTGGCCGAAGTTGGAGCCGGCGAAGCGGGACTTGCGGCCCGGCTTGCGCGGGTGGCTCAGCTGGCGGATGCCGATCAGGACGAGGATGCCGAGCACCGTCATGGTGCCGATGAACTCGACGTAGACGTTGTACGGCGTCCACTCGCCGAGGACCGGCAGGAGCCACTCCGCCTTGAACAGCTGCCCGAACGCGTTGACGATCGTCAGCAGCAGCGTGAAGAAGCCCACCGCGACGAACCAGTGCGCCACGCCCACGATGCCCCAGCGGTTCATCCGGGTGTGGCCGAGGAACTCCTTGACCACGGTGACGGTGCGCTGTGCGGGATCATTGGTCCGCGCGCCGGCCGGCACCGGCTGGCCCAGCCGCATGTGGTGGTAGATCCGGAGGACGGCGCGGCCGAACAGTGCCACGCCGACCACGATCAGGACCAGCGACACGATGATCGCGGCGAGTTGCATTGGGGCTCCTGAGGCGGCCTCGCTCTGAGACGAGCTGTCCGAGCTGATCGACATTACTAAGCGGTAACTTATGCAGTCCGTCTGAGACTACCCTTATCTTCCGCCGGGATGCAGCAGAGCGCGGGGTGATCTGGGTCGCCGCCCGGCAATCAGATCGTGTTATTCGTACCGAATTGATACTTTCGCCCCTACCTTAGAGCCGTGCTCTACGGGATCGCCGCCGCCACCGCCGCCCTGCTCCTCACCGCCGTGCTCGCGGCGGCGCTCCGGGCGCCCGCCCTGCGGGCCGGCATCCTCGACCGGCGCCGGCAGCGCCCTATGCCGCTCCTCGGCGGGTTCGCGGTCGTGGCCGTCACCTGCCTGGTCGCCGGGGTCGGGCAGTGGAGCCGGGTCGCGCCGCTCGGGGAAGGGGTCGGGACCCTGCTGGTGGCCGCCGCCGCGGTCGCCGCGCTGGGGCTGGTCGCCGACGTGTGGCGGCTGCGCGCGCGGGTGCTCGTCGCCGGTACGGCCGTGGCGGCGGCCTGGGTGGTCCCGTACGACGACACGGGTCTGCCGGGCGGGCTGCTGGCCGTCGGCTGGATCGTCCTGTCCTCCCTCGCCTTCAAGGGGCTCGACCACGCCGACGGGCTGGCCGGGACGGTCGGCGTGGTCACCGCCTTCGGGGTGGGCGCCTGCGCCGCGGCGGAGGTGATGGACGGGCTGGCCGTGCTGCTGAGCGTGGTCGCCGCCGCCCTCACCGGCTTCCTGATGCACAACTGGCATCCCGCGCGGATCGGCCTCGGCGCGTGCGGCTCGCTCTTCACCGGGTTCGTGCTGTCCTCCGCCGTCGTCTTCACGCGCGCGGGGTACGCGCTCGGGCCGAGCGCGGCGGTGGTGTTCTGCCTCGGCGCGGTCGCCGTCGCCGACGCGCTGCTGGTGGTCCTCGCCCGGAGCACGGCCCGGCGCCCGCTGCTCAGGCGCGGCCCGGACCACCTCGGGCACCGGCTGCGCCGGCTCGGGCTCACCACCCAGGGGTCGGTCGTGCTGCTGGGGGCCGGGTCCTTTTCTTCCGTGCTCGTCGGGGTACTGGTGCACGCGGGGTGGACGGGGGACGAGGCCGCGCTCTGGGTGGCCGGCGCGATGGTCCTGGGCGTGTTCGTGCTCGTACTCCTTCGCACGCCCGTCCAACAGCAGGCCCGGCATACGACGTCCACGCAGGTCAGCGGCCACTTGCGCGTAAGGAACGGATAAGACTTGAGCCTGGCTGGCTCAGGTCTGTTGACCCAGCGGTTCTCCTCAGGCACACTTGAGCCTGTTCCACTCAAGTCAGCTGGAGGAATCAACCATGGCACGTGCGGTCGGCATCGACCTGGGCACGACTAACTCCGTCGTCAGCGTTCTGGAGGGCGGCGAGCCCACCGTCATCACCAACGCCGAGGGTGCCAGGACCACGCCGTCCGTCGTCGCCTTCGCCAAGAACGGCGAGGTGCTGGTCGGCGAGGTCGCCAAGCGCCAGGCGGTCACGAACGTGGACCGGACCATCCGCTCGGTGAAGCGCCACATGGGCACCGACTGGAAGATCGCGCTGGACGGGAAGGACTTCAACCCGCAGCAGATCTCCGCGTTCATCCTGCAGAAGCTGAAGCGGGACGCCGAGGCCTACCTGGGCGAGAAGGTCACGGACGCGGTCATCACCGTCCCGGCCTACTTCAACGACTCCGAGCGCCAGGCGACGAAGGAGGCCGGCGAGATCGCCGGTCTGAACGTCCTGCGCATCGTCAACGAGCCGACCGCGGCGGCGCTCGCGTACGGCCTCGACAAGGACGACCAGACGATCCTCGTCTTCGACCTCGGCGGCGGCACCTTCGACGTGTCCCTGCTGGAGATCGGCGACGGCGTCGTCGAGGTGAAGGCCACCAACGGCGACAACCACCTCGGTGGTGACGACTGGGACCAGCGCGTCGTGGACTACCTGGTCAAGCAGTTCCAGTCCGGTCACGGCGTGGACCTGTCCAAGGACAAGATGGCCCTCCAGCGCCTCCGCGAGGCCGCCGAGAAGGCCAAGATCGAGCTGTCGTCCTCCACGGAGACCTCGATCAACCTGCCGTACATCACGGCCTCCGCCGAGGGCCCGCTGCACCTGGACGAGAAGCTCACCCGCGCCCAGTTCCAGCAGCTGACGGCCGACCTGCTGGAGCGCTGCAAGACGCCGTTCCACAACGTCATCAAGGACGCCGGCATCTCCATCAACGAGATCGACCACGTCGTCCTCGTCGGTGGCTCCACCCGTATGCCCGCCGTCGCCGAACTGGTCAAGGAGCTGACCGGCGGCAAGGAGGCCAACAAGGGTGTGAACCCGGACGAGGTCGTCGCCATCGGCGCCTCGCTCCAGGCCGGTGTCCTCAAGGGCGAGGTCAAGGACGTCCTGCTGCTCGACGTCACCCCGCTGTCCCTCGGCATCGAGACCAAGGGCGGCATCATGACCAAGCTGATCGAGCGCAACACCACGATCCCGACCAAGCGCTCGGAGATCTTCACCACGGCCGAGGACAACCAGCCGTCGGTGCAGATCCAGGTCTACCAGGGCGAGCGCGAGATCGCGGCGTACAACAAGAAGCTGGGCATGTTCGAGCTGACCGGTCTGCCGCCGGCGCCGCGCGGCGTCCCGCAGATCGAGGTCTCCTTCGACATCGACGCCAACGGCATCATGCACGTCACGGCGAAGGACCTCGGCACCGGCAAGGAGCAGAAGATGACCGTCACCGGCGGCTCCTCGCTGCCGAAGGACGAGGTCGACCGCATGCGCGAGGAGGCCGAGCGGTACGCGGAGGAGGACCACAAGCGCCGCGAGGCCGCCGAGACCCGCAACCAGGGCGAGCAGCTCGTCTACCAGACCGAGAAGTTCCTCAAGGACAACGAGGACAAGGTCCCCGGCGAGGTCAAGACCGAGGTGGAGTCCGCCGTCGCCGAGCTGAAGGAGAAGCTCAAGGGCGAGGACACCGCCGAGATCCGCACCGCCACCGAGAAGGTCGCGGCCGTCTCGCAGAAGCTGGGCCAGGCCATGTACGCCGACGCCCAGGGCGCGCAGGCCGCCGGCGGTGCCGCCACCGGTGAGGCCAAGGCCGACGACGACGTCGTGGACGCCGAGATCGTGGACGACGAGCGCAAGGACGGTGCCGCGTGACGGAGGAGACCCCGGGCTTCGAGGAGAAGCCCGACGTCCCCTCCGGCGCCACCTCCGACGACGCCGAGCCGAAGGCCGCCACCCCCTCCGCGGAGGAGGCGGCGGCCCCGGCCGGGGACGCACCCGAAGAGAACGCCGGCCTGGTGGCCCAGCTGGACCAGGTGCGCACCGCGCTGGGCGAGCGCACCGCGGACCTCCAGCGGCTGCAGGCCGAGTACCAGAACTACCGCCGCCGCGTCGAGCGGGACCGCGCCGCGGTCAAGGAGATCGCCGTCGCGAACCTCCTGACCGAGCTGCTGCCCGTGCTCGACGACATCGGCCGGGCGCGCGAACACGGCGAACTGGTCGGCGGCTTCAAGTCGGTGGCCGAATCGCTGGAGACCGTCGCGGCCAAGCTGGGCCTGCAGCAGTTCGGCAAGGAGGGCGAGCCCTTCGACCCGACGATCCACGAGGCCCTGATGCACAGTTACGCGCCGGACGTCACCGAGACGACCTGCGTGGCGATCCTCCAGCCGGGGTATCGCATCGGCGAGCGCACCATCCGCCCCGCGCGGGTGGCCGTCGCCGAGCCGCAGCCCGGCGCGCAGACCGTCAAGGCGGAGGAGGCCGAGGAGAACGCGGCGGCCGACGACAAGGAGAACGGTGGCCCGGAGGAGGGCTGACGTCATCACCGGCAGGAAGGAGGGACGTCGGGGATGAGCACCAAGGACTTCATCGAGAAGGACTACTACAAGGTCCTCGGCGTCCCCAAGGACGCCACCGAGGCCGAGATCAAGAAGGCGTACCGGAAGCTGGCGCGCGAGTTCCACCCGGACGCCAACAAGGGCAACACCAAGGCGGAGGAGCGCTTCAAGGAGATCTCCGAGGCGAACGACATCCTCGGCGACCCCAAGAAGCGCAAGGAGTACGACGAGGCGCGCGCGCTGTTCGGCAACGGCGGCTTCCGCCCCGGACCGGGCGCGGCCGGCGGCGGCTCCTTCAACTTCGACCTGGGCGACCTCTTCGGGGGCGCCGCCCAGGGCGGAGGCTTCGGCGGCGGCATCGGTGACGTCTTCGGGGGCCTGTTCAACCGCGGCGGCGCCACGGGCACGCGGACCCAGCCCCGGCGCGGCCAGGACGTCGAGTCCGAGGTCACGCTGAGCTTCACGGAGGCCATCGAGGGCGCCACGGTGCCGCTGCGGATGTCCTCCCAGGCGCCCTGCAAGGCCTGTTCGGGCACCGGCGACAAGAACGGCACGCCGCGCGTGTGCCCGACCTGCGTCGGCACCGGGCAGGTCGCCCGGGGCTCCGGCGGCGGCTTCTCGCTGACCGATCCCTGCCCCGACTGCAAGGGCCGCGGTCTGATCGCCGAGCACCCGTGCCTGGAGTGCAAGGGCAGCGGGCGCGCCAAGTCGTCGCGGACCATGCAGGTCCGCATCCCGGCAGGGGTGACCGACGGCCAGCGCATCCGGCTGCGCGGCAAGGGCGCGCCCGGCGAGCGGGGCGGCCCGGCCGGCGATCTGTACGTGGTGGTGCACGTCGGGGAGCACCCGGTGTTCGGCCGCAAGGGCGACAACCTCACCGTCACCGTGCCGGTGACGTTCGCCGAGGCCGCGCTCGGCGGCGAGGTGCGGGTGCCGACCCTCGGCGGCCCGGCCGTCACTCTGAAGCTGCCCCCCGGCACCCCGAACGGCCGTACGATGCGGGCCCGGGGCAAGGGCGCGGTCCGCAAGGACGGCACCCGCGGCGATCTGCTGGTCACCGTCGAGGTGCGGGTGCCCGCGGACCTGTCGGGGAAGGCTCGTGACGCGCTGGAGGCGTATCGCGAGGCGACCGCGGGGGAGGACCCGCGGGCGGAGCTGTTCGAGGCCGCGAAGGGAGCTTGAGAGGATGGACGGCCGTCGTCCCCGTCAGCGCGGGGGTTTCTCGCCGTACGAACTGACCGATGAGACCCCGGTCTACGTCATCTCGGTGGCGGCCCAGCTCTCCGGCCTCCACCCGCAGACGCTGCGCCAGTACGACCGCCTGGGCCTGGTCTCCCCGGACCGCACCGCGGGCCGGGGCCGGCGCTACTCGGCCCGTGACATCGAACTGCTCCGCCAGGTGCAGCAGTTGTCGCAGGACGAGGGCATCAACCTGGCCGGCATCAAGCGGATCATCGAACTGGAGAACCAGGTCGCCGCGCTCCAGTCCCGGGTCGTGGAGCTGGAGGCGGCCCTGGACGGCGCGGCGGCGGCGATGCGGCAGCGCGAGGCCGCGGTGCACGCCTCCTACCGGCGCGACCTGGTGCCGTACCAGGAGGTCCAGCAGACCAGCGCGCTGGTGGTGTGGCGGCCGAAGCGGCAGCAGCAGGACTGACCGACGCGCGCGGCACGGTACGACGAGGGGCCCGGAGACCGGGCCCCTCTCGCTTTTCCGGCGCGTCCCGGTCAGGCCGCCGGGGTCACCGGGCCGCCGGCGGAGGCGGGTTCGGTGCCGCCCTCGGAGGCCGGTTCGGTGCCGTCCTCGGCCGGGGGCGTGCCCAGCTCGGTGGCGACCACCACGTCGGCCTCGCCGGTCTGCCGGTAGCGGGAGTTCCAGGAGTCGTCGACGGCCTCCACGAAGAAGCAGCGCTCCTCGCCGTCCGGCGTCGTCTCGTACCGGTAGGAGGTCTGGTCGGGCATCAGCCAGGCGGTCTCGGAGGCCGAGCAGACCCGGTCCCCGCCGTCGCTCAGGATGCGGCCGGTGTAGACGGAGTACCGGTACAGGTCGGGCGCCGGGTTCGGGTCCCAGGCCAGCTCGAAGCCGTAGTCGGTCGGGGTGGCCGTCAGTCCGGTGACGGGGGGCGGCGGGGTGTCGTCCCGGCGCGTGCCGTCGAGGGCGGCGGACCGGGCGGACTCGTTGCCCGCCGCGTCGACCGCGGTCACTTGGTAGTAGTACGTGGTGCGCACCGCCGCCGTGGCGTCCTGGTAGGAGGTGTCCGTGGCGGTGCCGAGGCGGGTGTAGGTGCCGTTCGCGCTCGTCGCCCGGTACACCCGGTAGGAGACCGCGCCGGGCTGGGCGCTCCAGCCGAGGCGCAGGCCGTTCTGCTCGGAGGCGTCGGTGATCTCCAGACCGGCGGGGGCACCGGGCGCGGTCCGGTCGGCGGTGGTGACGGGCAGGTCCGCGGTGCCCGTGGACTCGTTGCCGGCCTTGTCGTAGGCACGGACCTCGTAGTAGTACGTCTCGCCGGTCACCGGCAGGGTGCTGTCGGTGTAGCTGGTGGCGGTGGTCCTCACCAGCGGCGCGGCCTCGTACGGGGAGCCCTTCAGGCGCCGGTAGACGCGGTAGCCGGCGAGGTCCATCTCCTTGCTCTTCGACCACGAGACCTTGGCCCGGCCGGTCGCCGCGTCGTAGGTCACCGAGGCCCCGGCGGGCACCAGGGGCTTGACCTTGTCCACGTCGGCCGTGGTGCGGGGCGTGTAGGCGAAGGAGACGTTCGCGGCGCCGGTCCAGTTCACGAAGTCCACGCGGAGCGTGTGCTTGCCGGACGGGATGGTGACGTTGACGGTCTTCGTCTGGGTGGTCGACACGTTCTTCCACAGGTCGACCTTGCGGGTGCCGTCCAGGTACACCCGGATGCCGTCCTGGGCGGAGACCGGCAGCGCGAAGGGGCCGCCGGAACCGAAGTCGCGGGTCACGGTCCAGCGGACGCCGAAGTTGTCCTTCGGCAGGCCCGTGGCCGGGGCGCCGGTGCCCCACTTCTCGGCGACGGCGCTGTCGCAGTCGGTCTTCTTCGGCGTGCCGGAGAACGAGGTGTTCGCGTAGAACTGCCGCTGGTAGACGGGTGAGGCGCAGCTCACGGCGGCGGACGCGGACGGGCTGACGGCGCTCAGCAGGGCGCCGGAGGCGGCGAGCACGACGGCCGTGGCGGTCGCACGTCTGGCTGGGTTCATTCGTTCCTCTGATCGAATCGGAGCGCGGCTCGGGGCCGCCGGAGATCACGACTCGTGGCGAACCGGGTTGGTTGTACGGATCTTTGCCGTCCCGTGAACTCCCTTTGGATGGACGGGCCGTAAAGAGCCGTTGAAGGAGGTTTCGCGCAATCTCCACAAGTGCAGCCCAGCGTGGTGTTGCGCACTCGTTAAGTGATTCTCCTTGACGCCGGGTGTGGGCTCCGCGTTGTCTTTTCAGACACCTGGGTCGTATAGCAGCACCCACGTCCGGAACACACCTGAAGTGAGCTTCGCATGCGTCGTATCGCCATAGCCGTGGCCGCGTCCACGATGACCCTCTCGCTCGCCGGCTGTGGGGTGCTGAACGCGACGGGGGACGGCGCGAGCGCGAGCCCGACCAAGGGCAACGACATCACCGTGGGGCTGCTGCTGCCCGAGAAGGCGAACACCCGTTACAACAAGTTCGACTATCCGATCGTCGAGCGGAAGGTCGCCGAACTCACCAAGAAGCACGGCAAGGTCGAGTACGCCAACGCCGACGCGAGCGCCACCCGGCAGGTCCGGCAGTTGCAGGACATGATCGACGGCAAGGTCGACGTCATCCTGCTCGACGCGGTGGACGCGCACGCCATCGCCGGCGAGGTGCGGAAGGCCAAGGACGCGGGTATCCCGGTCATCGCCTACGACCGGCTCGCCGAGGGCCCGATCGACGCCTACGTCTCCTTCGACAACGAACTGGTCGGCGAGGTGCAGGGCCGCACCCTGCTGGAGGCCCTCGGCGCCGGCGCCGGCCCCTCCGCCAAGGTCGTCATGATGAACGGCTCGCCCACCGACCCCAACGCCAGGCAGTTCAAGCAGGGCGCGCTCTCCGAGCTGAACGGCAAGGTGACGATCGCCCAGAGCTTCGACACCACGGGCTGGAAGCCGGAGAACGCCGAGGCCAACATGGCCAAGGCGATCGCCGCGCTCGGCAAGGACGGCATCGCCGGCGTGTACGCGGCCAACGACGGCATGGCGGGCGGTGTCATCAAGGCGCTGAAGGCGGCCGGCGTCACCGAGCTGCCCCCGGTCACCGGCCAGGACGCCGAACTCCCCGCGGTGCAGCGGATCGTGGACGGCGAGCAGTACATGAGCGTCTACAAGTCCTACCCGGACGAGGCCGAGACCGCCGCGCAGATCGCCGTCACCAAGGTGCAGGGCAAGGACATCCAGTTCGACGCCCTGACCCAGGACCGGGTGGACAGCCCCACCGCCAAGGACATCCCGTCGAAGCTGGTCCAGGTGAGCGCGCTGACCAAGGGCACCATCAAGGACACGGTCGTCGCGGACGGCATCTACTCGGTGGACGACATCTGCACCGCCAAGTACAAGGCGGCCTGCGCCGCGATCGGCCTGAAGTAACCGCCGCGCCGCCCCGGCGTCACCGCAGCTTGTTGCAAGGTGAAGGACGGAGCATCGCCAAAACCCGGACACAGCAGGTCTTTTCCATCGCCGCCACCGGATGAGCCGTGTTGCGGACCCGGTCGCCGCCGCGCATAGTTGCGCTGCGGAAGTGGCAGCACACCGGGGGTGGAATGGGCGATGACCGGGCGCGGGGCGGAGGAGCACCCTCACGGTGCCGACCGGCTGTGTGAGGCCGGCGATCGGGTGTACTCCCGTGCCGTGCGCCGGGGACGGGTGCCGCGCGCGGACGCCGGACCCGTGCCCTGCCTGCTGGAGCTGGCCCTGCTGCACCCCGACCCCGACGACATGGACTGGCTGGTGCCGACCTCCCCGCAGGAGGTCATGACCCGGCTGCTGCGCGGCGTCTACGACGAGGTCAGCGCGAGCCAGCGCCGGGTGGGCTCGGCGGTGGCCGCCTTCGAGTGGTACGCGGGCCTGGGCCGGCAGCCGGACACCCCGGCGGCACCGGCCGAGGGCAGCGCGATCCGCGTCCTGGACGGACTCGCCCGCATCCAGGCCGCGATGGACGAGGCGACCGAGGCGTGCACCACCGAGGTGCTCACCGTGCAGCCCGGCGGCATCCGGCGGGAGGCCGAACTCACCGAGGGCCTGCACCGGGCGCTGGCGCTGCGCGGCCGGGGCGTGCGCATGCGCGACCTCTACACGCACGTGGCGCGGCACGGGCAGGGCCTGCTCACCTACCTGGAGCTGATGGGCGACACGGTGGAGGCCCGGACCCTGGACGAGGTCATCGACCGGCTGATCCTGTTCGACCGCACGGTGGCCTTCATCCCCGCCAACACCGACCGCACCATGGCGCTGGAGCTGCGCCACCCGGCGCTGGTCGAGTATCTGGTGACGGTCTTCGAGCGCCTGTGGAGGCTGGCCATCCCGCTGACGGCACCGCTGCCCGACACCGGCATCGAGGGCATCTCGCACCGCGAGCAGTCCATCGCCGCGCTGCTGGCGGAAGGCCACCAGGACGCGGTGATCGCCGAACGCCTGGGCATCAGCGTCCGCACCTGCCGCGCCCACATCGCCCGGCTGTCGGAGACGCTGGGCGCGGCCAGCCGTACCCAGCTCGGCGTCAGGATCGCCCAGGTGGGCCTGGACGGCCACCGCCCGGCCCGGCCGGCCACCGCGCTCACCGCACCGGACCAGGACCCGCCTGCCGGGCGCTGAGCGGCCCCCGGCGGCCGTCGCCCGGCCGTCCCCGGCTCAGTGGTCCCGCTCCAGGATGCCGGACTGCGCGATGAGGAAGCCGAGCTGGGCGCGGCTGCCGCTGCCGAGGGAGGTGGCCAGCTTGGCGATGTGGGCCCGGCAGGTGCGGACGTTCATCCCGAGGCGGCGCGCGATGGCCTCGTCCACATGGCCCTCGACCAGCAGCTTGGCGATGGAGTGCTGGACCTCGGTGATGCCGTCGGGGGCGGTCTCGTACGGGGCGCCGGCGCTGAGCGGGACGGCGCGGGCCCACATGAACTCGAAGACCTTGATCAGATAGCGGACGAGCCCCGGGTGGCGGAGTTCGAGCGCGACCTCGCCGTCGTCCCGGGTCGGGATGAAGGCCACGGTCTCGTCGCAGATGATCAGCCGCTCGACCAGTTCGTCGATGGTGCGGTACTCCACCTTGCCGTCGGCGAACTGGGCCACGTAGGCGAGCGTCTCGGGGCTGTAGCGGGCCGGGTGCTGGTAGAGGGTGCGGATGCGGCAGCCCCGCTCGATCAGCGGCCGGTCGCGCTCCAGCGCCTTGGCGAGGGTGTGTTCCAGGCGCCTGCGGCTCGGCTGCACGGTGAGCATCTCGGTCTGGCACTGGGCGGTGGCCAGATCGAGCGCCGCGTTGATCCGGTCCAGGCCCTCCAGCACGGTGATGGAGTGCGTGGTCGCGGTCGGCTGGGCACTGATGTGCATGAACGGCTCGAATGCGTCGGCGAGTTCGACGGACTCCCGGCGGCGCTGCGTGATCTCCCGCTCGATCGGGTTCAGCCGCTGCGCCAGCGCGATCGACGGGGGCACCGGGCGCAGCCAGTTCGGGTCGTCGGGGTCGGGATGAAGGAGGGCGAACTCCATCAGACACGGCGCCGGTTCCACGTCCGCACGAGCTATACGTCCCGTCCGGAGAGCGTTCCCGTAGAGTCGGCTCCCTTCCTCGCACAGGTCGGTCAGCCCGTGGGGATGTGTCCGTTTAATCTCGTTTATCGCCAAATCTCCACCCCCCAGGGTCCTGAACGTGCAGGAACATGATGCATCGATTGTGTGGCCATGACGTGCCGGAATGGGCCATCGTCGTATCCGGACGGGGGAGAGGTGACCTTCACATGAGGACGAAGCCGACTATGCATAAGACAATGCTTCGCTCGGCGCTTGTCGCCGCCTTCTCCGCCGCCTTGGCCTTCGGCGCACTGACCGGTCATGCGGAGGCGAAGGATGCTGTCGCGCAGGACAGCAGCTGGCGCGTACAGGCCGCTGCCGGCGCCGGTGCCGGCGACAGCAGCTGGGTGATCGCGGCAGCCGGGGCCCCGGGCGACAGCTCCTGGGTCGCGCCCGCGGACAGTTCCTGGGTCGCCCCCGCCGACAGCAGTTGGGCCGTGCGGTCATGACCACTCCACCCGACGACCGGTCCTTCCGGCGCGAGATGGCCACCGCCTACCGCTCCGGCTGGCACTTCATCGACCTGGTCACCGCCATCCCCCACAGTGGTGACTCGTTGATGGTGACGGTGTTCGGCGAGCCGGTCGTCGTCACGCGGGACGACGACGGAGACGTACGGGCGTTCCGGTGTCTGCGCAGGCCGCGCGGCGCGCCCCAGCCGGTGCGCTGTGCCATCCGGTACGGAATGATCTTTGTGAACCTGGACCAGCGGGACCACCGGCTGACCGAGCCGGTGGAGTCCGACCTGAGGACCATCTCGGCCACCCCCCGCAGTGCCTGACGCGATTCCCCCGTCGTAAAAGATCGCTCAGGCGCTTCCCCCCGCAGCGGCGTCACCGTGACCTGAACACGGTGACGCCGCTGCAGTTTGCGGGGAGATTTCGAGGTATGCCGCCATTTCCAGGGTGGCTGAAAATCGACTGTGCAGGCCGGGAGTCCCCGCTTCTCCGGCTGGGGCTGTCGCGCCTTTGGCCGGCGACCGGCACGTGCGCGGCCGGGTGTCAGCCGTGGCCCAGGGTCCGCTCGACCTCGATCTCGATCACCACGCGGGCCGGATTCGGGCGCGGCACGCGCGCGTAGCGCTCGGCGTAGCGCCGCTCCGCCTCCGCCACCCGGTCCGGCTCGGTGCGCACCCGCGCCCGCCCCTCCAGCGTCGCCCAGCGCCGGCCGTCCACCTGGCACACCGCGACCCGGGCGCCCGCCTCCCCGGCCGCCCGCACATGCCGGGCCTTCGCGCTGGTGCCGCTGGTGATCACCCGGGCCAGCCGGGCCTCCGCGTCGTAGGTCACGCCCACCGGCACCACGTGCGGGCTGCCGTCGGGACGCAGGGTCGTGAGCGTGCACAGGTGCCGTTCGCGCCAGAAAGCGAGGTACGGCTCGTCCGGAGCGGCCGGATCCATGGAATGCCTGGTCATGCGCGCAACCTAGCCCGGAACCCCTCCCCGGCGAACCTTGAGCGGAATAGACTCAACTTTGTGTACGCTGATGTAGTCAGCGCCACTCGCAGGAAGTGCCAGGACGAGGAGGAGAACGGACACCGTGGATGCCGAGCTGACCAACCGGAGCCGGGACGCGATCAACGCGGCGAGTCAGCGCGCCGTGACCGAGGGGCACCCGGACCTGACCCCCGCCCACCTGCTGCTGGCCCTGCTCCAGGGACAGGACAACGAGAACATCACCGACCTGCTCGCGGCCGTCGGCGCCGACCAGGCGGCCGTACGCTCCGCCGCGGAGCGCGTCCTGGCCGGCCTGCCCAGCGTGACCGGGTCCACCGTCGCCCCGCCGCAGCCCAACCGGGACCTGCTGGCCGTGATCGCCGACGCCGGCGAGCGCGCCCGGGAGCTGGGCGACGAGTACCTGTCCACCGAGCACCTGCTGATCGGCATCGCCGCGAAGGGCGGTGCGGCCGGCGACCTGCTCAAGGGGCAGGGCGCCGAGGCGAAGAAACTGCTGGAGGCCTTCCGCAAGGCCAGGGGAGGACGCCGCGTGACCACCGCCGATCCCGAGGGCCAGTACAAGGCCCTGGAGAAGTTCGGCACCGACTTCACCGCCGCGGCCCGCGAGGGCCGGCTGGACCCCGTCATCGGGCGGGACCAGGAGATCCGGCGGGTGGTGCAGGTGCTGAGCCGCCGTACCAAGAACAACCCCGTCCTCATCGGCGAGCCCGGAGTCGGCAAGACCGCCGTGGTGGAGGGGCTGGCCCAGCGGATCGTCAAGGGCGACGTGCCCGAGTCGCTGAAGGACAAGCGGCTCGTCGCGCTCGACCTCGGCGCGATGGTGGCCGGCGCCAAGTACCGCGGCGAGTTCGAGGAGCGCCTGAAGGCCGTCCTCGCCGAGATCAAGGACTCCGACGGGCAGGTCATCACCTTCATCGACGAGCTGCACACCGTCGTGGGCACCGGCGCCGGCGGGGACTCCGCCATGGACGCGGGCAACATGCTCAAGCCCATGCTCGCCCGCGGTGAGCTGCGCATGGTCGGCGCCACCACGCTGGACGAGTACCGGGAGCGGATCGAGAAGGACCCGGCGCTGGAACGCCGCTTCCAGCAGGTGCTGGTCGCCGAGCCCACCGTCGAGGACACCATCGCCATCCTGCGCGGGCTCAAGGGCCGCTACGAGGCCCACCACAAGGTCCAGATCGCCGACAGCGCGCTGGTGGCCGCCGCCACCCTGTCCGACCGCTACATCACCTCCCGCTTCCTGCCCGACAAGGCCATCGACCTCGTCGACGAGGCGGCCTCCCGGCTGCGCATGGAGATCGACTCCTCGCCCGTCGAGATCGACGAACTCCAGCGCGCCGTCGACCGGCTGCGGATGGAGGAGCTGGCGATCGCCAAGGAGACCGACCCGGCCTCCGTCGCCCGCCTGGAGAAGCTGCGCCGCGACCTCGCCGACAAGGAGGAGGAGCTGCGCGGGCTCACCGCCCGCTGGGAGAAGGAGAAGCAGTCCCTCAACCGGGTCGGCGAGCTGAAGGAGAAGCTGGACGACCTGCGCGGCCAGGCCGAGCGCGCCCAGCGCGACGGCGACTTCGACACCGCGGCCAAGCTGCTGTACGGCGAGATCCCGCAGCTCGAGAAGGAGCTGGAGGCCGCCTCCGCCGCCGAGGAGGAGGTCGCCCGGGACACCATGGTCAAGGAGGAGGTCGGCTCGGACGACATCGCCGACGTGGTCGGCGCCTGGACCGGTATCCCGGCCGGGCGGCTGCTGGAGGGCGAGACGCAGAAGCTGCTGCGCATGGAGGAGGAGCTGGGCAAGCGGCTCATCGGCCAGAGCGAGGCCGTGCGGGCGGTCTCGGACGCCGTACGGCGCTCGCGGGCGGGAATCGCCGACCCGGACCGGCCCACCGGCTCGTTCCTCTTCCTCGGCCCGACCGGTGTCGGCAAGACCGAGCTGGCCAAGGCGCTCGCGGACTTCCTCTTCGACGACGAGCGGGCCATGGTCCGCGTCGACATGTCGGAGTACGGCGAGAAGCACAGCGTGGCCCGCCTGGTCGGCGCGCCTCCCGGCTACATCGGCTACGAGGAGGGCGGCCAGCTCACCGAGGCGGTGCGCCGGCGCCCGTACAGCGTGGTGCTCCTGGACGAGGTGGAGAAGGCCCACCCGGAGGTCTTCGACATCCTGCTCCAGGTGCTCGACGACGGCCGGCTGACGGACGGCCAGGGCCGCACGGTCGACTTCCGCAACACGATCCTGGTGCTCACCTCCAACCTGGGCAGCCAGTTCCTGATGGACCCGCTGAGCAGCGAGGAGCAGAAGCGGGAGCAGGTGCTGGAGGTGGTCCGGGCCTCCTTCAAGCCCGAGTTCCTCAACCGGCTGGACGACCTGGTGGTCTTCTCCGCGCTGACCAAGCCCGAGCTGGAGCGGATCGCCGGACTGCAGATCGGCCGGCTGGCCCGGCGGCTGGCCGAGCGGCGGCTCACGCTGGACGTCACGCCCGCGGCGCTGGCCTGGCTGGCGGAGGAGGGCCTGGACCCGGCCTACGGCGCCCGGCCGCTGCGCCGGCTGGTGCAGACCGCCATCGGCGACCGGCTGGCCCGCGAGATCCTCTCCGGGGAGATCACGGACGGCGACACGGTCCGCGTGGACCGCTTCGGCGACGGCCTGCTGGTCGGACCGGACACCGGCAAGACACTCTGACCGCGCCTTCCCCCTCCGACCCGCCGGTTCAGGGCCGACCGGCGGGTCGGGGCTTGCCACGCCCCTCCCCGCATGGGGGAGGATGGCGGCATCCGCATGAAGGGAAAAACACGGTGAGCATCGACCCGTCCTCCATTCCGAACTTCGGGGGCCAGCCCGAACCGCAGCCCCAGGGACCGGCGGGCCCCGTCCTCCCGGATCAGGACCTGGTGAAGCAGCTTCTCGACCAGATGGAACTGAAGTACGTCGTGGACGAGGAGGGTGACCTCGCCGCGCCGTGGGAGCAGTTCCGCACCTACTTCATGTTCCGTGGCGAGGACGAACAGGCCATCTTCTCGGTGCGGACCTTCTACGACCGGCCGCACAAGATCGACGAGAAGCCGCAGATCCTGGAGTCCATCGACGACTGGAACCGCCGCACCCTGTGGCCCAAGGTGTACACCCACACCCACGACGACGGCACCGTCCGGCTGATCGGCGAGGCCCAGATGCTGATCGGCACGGGCGTCGACATCAACCACTTCGTCTCCTCCACGGTCAGCTGGGTGCGGGCCGCGATCGAGTTCGACAAGTGGCTGGCCGAGCAGCTGGGCCTGGAGCAGGAGGCCGACGACTCCGGCACGCCGGAAGAAGACGGCGAGTAACAGCCGTCCCGGCCGGCCCGGGGGCGGTCCCGCCCCGGGCCGGTCCCGCCGCGCTCACATCCGCCGCAGCCGCTCCGCCGCCTCCCGCAGCACCTCTTCCCGCTTGCAGAAGGCGAAGCGCACGAACGGCGCCCCCGCCTCCCGGTCGTCGTAGAAGACCGCGTTCGGGATGGCCACCACGCCCGCCCGCTCGGGCAGGGCGCGGCAGAACGCGAAGCCGTCCTTCTCGCCGAGGGAGCGGATGTCGGTGGTGATGAAGTAGGTCCCGGCCGGCCGGAGCACCGTGAACCCCGCCTCCGTCAGCCCCCGTGCCAGGATGTCCCGGCGGGCCAGCATGCCCCGGCGGAACTCCTCGAAGTACGTCTCCGGCAGGGCGAGCGCCTCGGCGACCGCGTACTGGAAGGGGCCCGAGGCGACGTAGGTCAGGAACTGCTTGACCGAGCGGACCGCGCCGACCAGCTCCGGGGACCCGGTCACCCAGCCGACCTTCCAGCCCGTGAACGAGAAGGTCTTGCCCGCCGAGCCGATGCTCACCGTGCGCTCGCGCATCCCCGGGAAGGTGGCGAGCGGCAGGTGCTCGGCGCCGTCGAAGACCAGGTGCTCGTAGACCTCGTCGGTCATCACCAGCAGGTCACGCTCCACCGCCAGCTCGGCGATCGCGGCCAGTTCCGCGCGGGTGAGGACGGTGCCGGTCGGGTTGTGCGGGGTGTTGATCAGCAGCAGCCGGGTGCGGTCGGTGACGGCCGCGCGCAGCTCGTCCAGGTCCAGCCGGAAGCCGTCCTCGTGCGGCCGGAGGGTCACCGGCACCCGCCGGCCGCCCGCCATCGCGATGCTCGCCGCGTAGGAGTCGTAGTACGGCTCCAGCGCGACGACCTCGTCGCCCGGCTCGACCAGGGCCAGCAGCGTGGCCGCGATCGCCTCCGTGGCGCCCGCCGTGACCAGCACCTCGGTGTCGGGGTCGTAGGACAGGCCGTAGCGGCGCAGCTGGTGCGCGGCGATCGCGGTGCGCAGCTCGGGGATGCCGGGGCCCGGCGGGTACTGGTTGCCGCGGCCGTCGCGCAGGGCCCGGACGGCCGCCTCCCGGATCTCCTCGGGGCCGTCGGTGTCCGGGAAGCCCTGGCCCAGGTTGATCGAACCGGTCGCCGTGGCCAGCGCCGACATCTCGGCGAAGATCGTGGTCCCGAACTCGGCGAGCCGGCGGTTGAGGTGAGGGCGTGCGCTGGAGGTCATGCCGGTCATCCTGCGCGCAAGCTCTGGAGTTCCTCAACTCTGCTTTGGGCACGATCCGGGCCGGGCATCCCCTCGGCACCGCGAGACGCGGTGACACGGCGAGGCGCCCACGGGGGGCCGCTTCGGGGGAACGGAAGGAGGGTGACGCCATGACCGAGGGCATCATCCTGGCGGTGTTCGCGCTGCTGGTGTTCACGGTGGGCCGGACCCGCCGCGGCCGGCGCGGCAGGCAGTCCGGCGGGGGCGGCGGACGGAACCGGGGGCGGCGCTGGTCGTCGTCGTCATCGTCGTCGTACGCGGGCAGCGCGGGGGCGGGGAGCTGGTGGGCCGGCGGCGGGGACTCCGGCTCGTCGGGCGGCGGCCACCACGGGCACCACGGCGGACACGGGCACCACGGGGGTCACTCCTGCGGCGGGGGCCACTCCTGTGGCGGCGGGTCGTCCTGTGGCGGCGGGTCGTCGTGCGGCGGCGGGGGCGGATGCGGGGGAGGCGGCTGACGGGGGCAGCCGGGCGTGGCTGACGGGGGGGCAGCCGCGCTTCCGGACACGGGGTGGCCGGGCTTCCGGAGTCGGGCAGCCGCGCTTCCGGACAGGGGGAAGCCGGGCTTCCGGAGACGGGGGCCGTGTCCGGGCCGCATCGCGCCGGGTGTGCGCCGGGTACGCCATCCGGCGGGCGCCCGGCGGGCGCGCATCCGCGCCCGGCGCACGCCGGGGTGGAACAGTTGAGCTGTGGAGCCCCCTGAGGGATGGAAACCCCCCAGAGTTGGGTAAAAACGCTGTGGCGTCACCGCTGTTCATGATTCCCTCTACTTCGCCAACGCAGCCCCTCGGATGCCCCTGACTGCCCCCTCCGGCCGGGCCGGCCGGGCTGACATGGCCGATCTCCCCCTTCTTGCGTGTTAGCGGAGCCGATCCATGCTCACGACCCTGAACACCTCCTACACCGATACGCGCGCTGCCGACCTCGCCTGGGCGCTGGGCCGCGAACCGCTGCCCGCCCTGGCCACCCTCGATCTCGAACTCACCGGCGCCAAGCTGCAGTTGCGGCTGCTTGGCGCGTCCCACCAGGTGCTCGTGGAGGAGGAGCGCGGCAACTGCTCGGAGACGGTCGCGTGCATCCCCGGCTCCAGCACCCCGCTGCCGCTGGGCGTCGCCAAGCGCGTCGACGACTGGGAGTACGAGTTCGCCGCCCGTGTGGAGGTGCTCACTCCCGGCTCGTTCGCCGGCCGCGCCCAGGAGCTGCTGGCCCTCGTCTCCGACCATCCGCACGGTCTCGCCGGCGTCTTCCCGGGCAGCCCGCACGCCTTCACCGCGATGCTGGCCCAGCGGCGCGAGGGCCAGGTGCACTGGCGCACCTGGCACGCCTACCCGCAGGACGGGCAGCTCGTGGCCACCCGGACCCGGGTCGGGGCGCGGTCCCGGGCCGGGTCGCGGACGCGGGTGACGCGCTCGGGCTGACCGGCGGACAGGCCCGGGCCGACCGCTTTTCGGCGACATAAACCCGTTGTGCGTCAACCGCCCCTTATTTCACACCCGCGGGTGACGTGGTGTGCCGGGTAAGTGACGTAACGTCACAGCGTGATCGCATCGCACGCCCCCGCGCCGCCGGGCGCCCCGCCCTGCCGGACCCGCCCCGCGCGGCTGCCCGTCCGGCCCGGCACCGGGCGGTTCCTGGTCCTCGTGTGCGTCTTCGTCTGCGCGGCCTGCGGACTCGTGTACGAACTGGAACTCGTCGCCTTCGCCTCGTACCTGACCGGCGACTCGGTCACCCAGGCGTCCGTCGTGCTGTCCGTGATGGTGTTCGCCATGGGCCTCGGCTCCCTCGGCGCCAAGCGGCTGCGCCGGCACGCGGCGGCCGGGTTCGGCGCGGTCGAGTCGGTCCTCGCGCTGGTCGGCGGGTGCAGCGCCATGGCCCTGTACGCCGTGTTCGCCTGGACCGCCGGCTGGGGTGGGCCGTGGGCCGCCGGACCGCGCTGCCTGCTGGTCGCCTTCGCCCTGGTCATCGGCCTGCTCATCGGTGCCGAGGTCCCGCTGCTGATGGAGCTCATCCAGCGCATCCGCCGGCAGGACGCGGGCGGCGCGGTGGCCGACCTGTTCGCGGCGGACTACGTGGGCGCCCTCGTCGGCGGCCTCGCCTTCCCCTTCCTCCTGCTGCCCTGCCTCGGCCAGCTGACCGGGGCGCTGCTGACCGGCACGGTCAACGTGGTCGCGGGCGGCACGCTGGTCCTCGGCCTGTTCCGGCGCGACCTCACCCGCGGCGCCCGCCGGACCCTCCTCGTCACCGGCCTCGCCGTCCTCGGCGTCCTCACCGCCGCCGCCCTCCTCGCCGGCGACTTCGAACGCGCCGCCCGGCACGCCGTGTACGGCGCGGACGTCCGGGTGGCGGTGCGCACCGACGTCCAGGAGGTCGTCCTGGCCGGCGGCACCCGCGGCCGGCCCCTCGGCCTCTTCCTCGACGGCCGGTTACGGGTCGACGGCCGGAACGAGCGCCGCTACCACGAGGCCCTGGTCCACCCGGCCCTCACCGGCCCGCACGCCCGCGTGCTGATCCTCGGCGGCGGCGACGGGCTGGCCGCCCGCGAGGTGCTGCGCCACCGCACGGTGCGCCGCGTGGACGTCGTGGAACTCGACCCCGGCCTGGTGGACCTGGCCCGCCGCGACCCCGGCCTGGCCGCCGCCAACGCGCACGCCTTCGCCGACCCGCGCGTCCGCGTCACCACCGCCGACGCGCTCGCCTGGCTGCGCCGGGCGCGCGGACCCGCGTACGACGTCGTGATCAGCGACCTGCCCGACCCCGGCATCACGGCCGGCGCCAAGCTGTACTCCCAGGAGTTCTACGGCCTGGTCCGCCGGGTGCTGGCCCCGGACGGCCGCCTGGTGGTGCACGCCGGTCCGCTCACCGCCCGGCCCCGCGCCTTCTGGACCGTCGCCGCGACCCTCCGCGCGGCCGGCCTCGCCGCCTCGCCCTACCGCGTCCCCGGCCACGACCCGGGCGCCGCCCCGGGCCCCGGCCGCTCGCCGGGCGCGCGGGCCTGGGGTTTCCTGCTGGCGGGCCGGGGGCCGGTCCCGCCGGTCCCGCGGCTGGGCTCCTGGCGGTCCGGCACCCTCACCCCGGCCGGGCTGGCGGCGGACGTCCGGGCGGCCGGACGGACCCGGATCGGCGGCCTGCCGGCGTCCACGCTGGCGCACCCGCGGTACTGAGCGCGCACCGGCCGCGGCCTGCTGCCTCCGGGTGACCGGGTTCGGGTGAGTTCCGGCCCCGAGTGGGTAGGCTCCCCGACCATGGAGCACCAGGTCTTCGTCCCGGCCCCCACCGACAGGCTCGGCGCCGCGCTGACCGACCCCGCTCGCGTGGCCCGCGCCGTCCCCGGCCTGCACCAGGACGCCGGTGCGGAACCGGTCGCCGGGCGGCTGAAGCTCCGCGTCGGCGGCCACTCCGTCACCTACCGGGGCACGGCCCGCGTGACCCGCCGCGAGGACGGCGCGTACACCGTGACGGCCGAGGCCACGGAGGCCCGCGGCGCCGGCTCGGTCTCGCTGGCCCTGACTCTGCGCCTGGCGGGCGCCGAGGGCGGCTCCACGGTCACGGTCGAGGGCACGGCGGACACGGCCGGCCGCATCACGGAACTGCCCGCGGAGACGGTCGCGTCGGCGGCGGCCAGGCTGCTGAGCCGGTTCCTGGAGGCGCTGGCCACGGAGGAGGACCCGGCCGAGGACCCGTCGGAGGCCGAGGACCCGTCGGAGGACGAGGGCTCGGCGGAGGACGAGGGCTCGGCGGACGGCGGGGGTTCGGCGGAGGGCGAGGGTCCGGCCGCCCACGAGGGCCCGGCAACCGGCGACGGTCCGGCCGCCGGTGAGCACGTGACCGACGCGGACGAGAACGCGGCGGACGGCGGAGCCCCGGACGGGGACGCTTCCCGTCCGGGCGGCGAGGACGCGTCCCGTCCGGGCGGCGAGGACGTGGCCCAGCCGCCGGACCGGGCCCCGGACACGGGCACCGCCGAGCAGCCGCACCCACCCGCCGGTGCCGCCCCCCGCCCCTCCGTCTTCGACACCGAGGTCCCCCCGCCCGCCCTCGATCCGGCGACGGACGACGACACCGCCGACACCGACACCGCCGACACCGACACCGCCGCCACCGGAACCGGCGGCGCCACCGGCAGCGGCACCGGCGTCCGCAGCGGTGACGGCCACCGCCCCGCTCACCCGGACGGCCTCGCCGAGGACTTCGCCGACACCGGCGAACCGCCCGCCGAGGCCGCGCACGCCCGCCGCACGATGATCGGCCGCAGCGCCGAGGAGGTCGACCACGCCCCGCCGCGCGGCCGGTACGCCCCCGTGCCCGCCCCGCAGGCCGGCAGCGGCCACCCGGTCCTGCGCTGGGCGGCCCCCGCCGCCGCGGTGGCCCTCGCCTCGGCGATCGTGGTCTCCCGCGCTCTACGCAGACGACGCTGAACGTCCTGCGTACACCGCCCCGGGCAGCCCGCTAGGGTCGGTCGGGTGAGCAACGAAGACATCACGCTGACCGCGGGTGAAGCGGAAGTACGCGTCAGTCCCGCAGGCGGCGGCCGGATCAGCGGGCTCAAGGTCGGCGACCTGGAACTGCTGCGGCAGGGCCCCCGCTTCGGCTGCTTCCCGATGGTGCCCTGGTGCGGCCGGACCCGGGACGGCCGCTTCCTGGACGGCGGCACCGTGCGCCGCATGCCGCTGAACGCCCCGCCGCACGCCATCCACGGCACCGCACGCGACGGCGCCTGGCGCACCGCGCGCGTCTCGGCGGACGAGGCGGTGATCACGTACGAGCTGACCGAGCCCTGGCCGCACCCCGGCCGCGTCACCCAGGTCGTCGCGCTCGCCGAGGACAGCCTGACGCTGACCATGTCCGTGGAGACGTACGAGGACTCCTTCCCGGCGCAGCTCGGCTGGCACCCGTGGTTCCAGCGGAACCTCGGCGGCGCGGACGTGCGGCTCGACTTCAAGGCGGCCTGGCAGGAGGAGCGCGGCGCCGACCACCTGCCCACCGGCAACCGGATCGCCCCGGAACCCGGCCCGTGGGACGACTGCTTCGGCATGCCCGGCGGAGTCGACGTCACCCTGACCTGGCCCGGCCGGCTCCAGCTGAAGGTGGCCAGCCGGGAGGAGTGGGTGGTGGTCTACGACGAGCAGGCCGAGGCCGTCTGCGTCGAGCCGCAGACCGGGCCGCCCAACGGCCTGAACACCCTTCCGCGCCTGGTCACCCCGCTGGACCCGCTGGAGGCGAGCACCACCTGGACCTGGCGGCGCCTCTAAGCTGGTCGCCATGACGGACGTACGTGGCGCACTGCTGCAGCAGATCAAGGACAAGGCCGTGGTGCACGGCAAGGTGACCCTCTCCTCCGGTCTGGAGGCCGACTACTACGTCGACCTGCGCCGCGTGACCCTCGACGGCGAGGCCGCCCCGCTGGTCGGCCAGGTGCTGCTGGACCTGACCGCCGACCTGGAGTTCGACGCGGTCGGCGGGCTCACCATGGGTGCCGACCCGGTCGCCGCCGCCATGCTGCACGCCGCCGCGGCGCGCGGCCGGCGGCTGGACGCCTTCGTCGTCCGCAAGGCCGCCAAGGCGCACGGGCTCCAGCGGCGCGTGGAGGGCCCGGACATCGCGGGCCGCCGGGTCCTGGTGGTGGAGGACACCTCCACCACCGGCGGTTCCCCGCTGACCGCCGTGGAGGCCGTGCGGGAGGCCGGGGCCGAGGTCGTCGCCGTCGCCACCATCGTGGACCGGGCGACCGGAGCCGCTCAGAAGATCGAGGCCGGTGCGGGTGTTCCCTACCGGTTCGCCTTCTCGAAGGACGAACTGGGTCTGGACTGACGCCCGCAAGCACCGGTTTCCACCGGCGCGTGGACCATCGGCTCAGGTCTGGGAAGATGGGGCCGACGATGACGTCGCCCCCCAGGTCTAGGTCAGGGCCGTAGTACGCAGAACGCCAACCCGCACACCCAAGGAGCGGACAGATGCCCATCGCAACCCCCGAGGTCTACAACGAGATGCTCGACCGGGCGAAGGCAGGCAAGTTCGCCTACCCGGCCATCAACGTGACCTCGTCGCAGACCCTGAACGCGGCGCTGCGCGGCTTCGCCGAGGCCGAGAGCGACGGCATCGTCCAGATCTCCACCGGCGGGGCCGAGTTCCTCGGCGGCCAGTACAGCAAGGACATGGTGACGGGCGCGGTCGCCCTCGCCGAGTACGCGCACATCCTGGCCGAGAAGTACCCGGTCAACATCGCGCTGCACACCGACCACTGCCCGAAGGACAAGCTGGACGGGTACGTGCGTCCGCTGATCGCGGTCTCCGAGGAGCGCGTGAAGGCCGGCCGCAACCCGCTGTTCCAGTCGCACATGTGGGACGGTTCGGCCGAGACCCTCGCCGACAACCTCGCCATCGCCCAGGAGCTGCTGGAGCGCACCCGCGCCGCCAAGATCATCCTCGAGGTGGAGATCACCCCGACCGGCGGCGAGGAGGACGGTGTCACGCACGAGATCAACGACGAGCTGTACACCACGGTCGACGACGCGATCCGCACCGCCGAGGCGCTGGGCCTGGGCGAGAAGGGCCGTTATCTGCTGGCCGCCTCCTTCGGCAACGTGCACGGCGTGTACAAGCCGGGCAACGTCGTGCTCCGCCCCGAGCTGCTGAAGGAGCTGAACGACGGCGTCGCCGCCAAGTTCGGCAAGGTGTCCCCGTTCGACTTCGTCTTCCACGGCGGCTCCGGCTCCAGCGAGCAGGAGATCCAGACGGCGCTGGAGAACGGCGTGGTGAAGATGAACATCGACACCGACACCCAGTACGCCTTCACCCGGCCGGTCGCCGCGCACATGTTCCAGAACTACGACGGCGTCCTGAAGGTCGACGGCGAGGTCGGCAACAAGAAGGCCTACGACCCGCGCACCTGGGGCAAGCTGGCCGAGGCGAGCATGGCCGCGCGTGTCCTCCAGGCCACGCAGCACCTGCGCTCGGCGGGCAACAAGATCAAGTAAGCACGCGCGGTACCCGGCGGGCCCGGCGGCTGTCCAAGCCGCCGGGCCCGCTGTATACCTGGGGCATGCCCGGTGTCCGGCTGGCCTCGTCCCGGGGCCGGTGGCTGCTGTTCACCACGGTCCTCGGGTCCGGCATGGTGATGCTGGACTCCACGGTCGTCAACGTCGCCCTGCCGCGCATCGGCCGCGATCTGCACGCGAGCCTCGCCGCCCTCCAGTGGACGGTCAACGCGTACCTGGTGACGCTGGCCGGCCTGATCCTGCTCGGCGGTTCGCTCGGCGACCGGTACGGCCGCCGGAAGGTCTTCGTGCTCGGCGTCGCCGCGTTCGCCGCGGCCTCCCTGCTGTGCGGTCTGGCCCCGACCCCCGGCGTGCTGATCGCGGCGCGCGCGGTGCAGGGCGTCGGCGGCGCCCTGCTGACGCCCGGCTCGCTCGCGCTCATCCAGGCGTCCTTCCATCCCGACGACCGCGGGCGGGCGGTCGGCCTGTGGTCCGGCTTCGGCGGGATCGGCGCGGCCGTCGGCCCGTTCCTGGGCGGCTGGCTGGTGTCCGGGCCCGGCTGGCGCTGGGTGTTCCTGCTGAACGTGCCGCTGGCGGTGCTGTGCGTGCCGGTCGCGCTCCGGCACGTGCCGGAGTCCGCCGGCCGGCGGGCCCACGGCCGCTTCGACGTCCTCGGCGCGGTGCTGGGCGCGCTGGCCCTGGCCCTGCTGACGTACGCCCTCATCGAGGCCCGCGCGGGCCTGCTGCCGGTGGCCGTGACCGGGGCGGCGGGCCTGGCCGCCGCGGTGGCCTTCGGGTACGTCGAGACGCACCGCGCGGACCCGATGCTGCCGCCGGACATCTTCGCCGGCCGCCAGTTCACGGCGGTCAACCTGGTCACCGTGTGCGTGTACGCGGCCTTCGGCGGCTTCTTCTTCCTCACCGCGCTCCAGCTCCAGGTGGTGGCGGGCTACTCGCCGCTGGCCGCCGGCACGGCCCTGCTGCCCACCACCGCGCTGATGCTGCTGTTCTCGGCCCGCTCGGGTGCGCTGGCCGACCGCACCGGCCCCCGGCTGCCGCTGACCGCCGGCCCGCTGCTGTGCGCGGCGGGGACGTTGCTGATGCTGCGGGTGGGGCAGGACGCCGACTACCCGAGGGACGTCCTGCCCGCGCTGCTGGTGCTGGGCGCCGGCATGGTCACCCTGGTCGCCCCCCTGACGGCCACGGTCCTCGCCTCCGTGGACACCGCGCGGGCGGGCCTGGCCAGCGGGGTCAACAACGCGGCGGCGCGCGCGGCGGGCCTGCTGGCCGTGGCGGCGCTGCCGCTGCTGACGGGAATGGGCCCGCAGGCGTACCGGTCGCCCACGGCGTTCGACGCGGCGTACGACCGGGCGATGCCGCTCTGCGCGGGCGCGCTGGTGCTGGGCGCCGTCCTGGCCTTCGCCCTGGTCCGCCGCCCGGCCGCGGACCGCCCCCGCCCGGAGTGCCGCACCCACGGCCAGGTGACCGCCCCGCCGCTGGAGGGGGAGCCGCCGGAGGGCGGGCGCGAGCGCCGGGGCGGGGAGCGGGCGGACGAGGGCTGACCGGGCTTCCCGGGGCACGGATGGCTCCGGGCGCGGCTGCGGTCACTTCCCGGACGCGGGTTGCGGTCACCTCGGTACCGGCCGCGGTCACCTCCGTACCCGGCCACGGTCGCTGACGTACCCGGCCGCGGGAGTCCGTCGCCGTGCCCGTACGCCACACTGAACCCATGACGATTCACGAGAACCTCCTCGGCGGCCCGCCCCCGACCCGGCTGCCCGACGACCCCGGGCCCCGCGAGGCCCTGGCGGCCGGCACCCCGCCCGCGGACGTCGCCGCCAAGCACCCCACCTCCTCCCTCGCCTGGGCCCAGCTGGCCGACGAGGCGTTCGAGCGGGGCTCGGTCGTGGAGTCGTACGCCTACGCCCGTACGGGCTACCACCGCGGTCTGGACGCCCTGCGCCGCAACGGCTGGAAGGGCCACGGCCCGGTGCCCTGGGAGCACGAGCCGAACCGCGGCTTCCTGCGCGCCCTGCACGGCCTCGCCCGCGCCGCCCAGGCGATCGGCGAGCAGGAGGAGTACGAGCGCTGCGCGCAGTTCCTGAAGGACTCCTCGCCGGCGGCGGCCCAGACCCTGGGCTGACCCGCACGGGTGCCACCGGAGTCGCCGTGATCACACCGGTGAAGGCCCGTCTGGCGACAGGCGGGCCTTGCCGTACCCCGGGGCATTGCGCAGGATGGCGGGGTGGGGACCGGGGCCCCCGTGCCGGCATCGGCAGGGGCGGACCGCTACCCGGAGTAACAACAGGAGACAGCGATGTCCCAACAGGCTCACCCCCCTCACCAGGCCGCTGAGCCCGAGACCCCGAACCTGGATTTCGCGGGGACGACGCCGTACGAGGACTACGTCAAGGCCGACGTGCTCACCCACCTCCAGCACCTCCTCTCCGACGACCCCGCGGAGATGGTCTTCCTGGTGACCACCCAGGTCATGGAGCTGTGGTTCACGGTGATCGTGCACGAGTGGGAGACGGCCGCCCGGGCGCTCCGCTCGGACGACGTGCCGGCCGCGCTCGCCGCGCTGAAGCGGTCCACGCGCGAACTGGAGGCCCTGAACGCCTCCTGGAAGCCGCTCGGACAGCTGACCCCGGCCCAGTTCAACGCCTACCGCGGCGCGCTCGGCGAGGGATCCGGCTTCCAGTCGGCGATGTACCGGCGCCTGGAGTTCCTGCTCGGCGAGAAGTCCGCCTCCATGCTCGTCCCGCACCGCGGCGCCCCGCGCGTCCACGCGGAGCTGGAGAAGGCACTGCACGAGCCGAGCCTGTACGACGAGGCGGTACGGCTCCTCGCGCGCCGCGGCCACGCCGTCCCCGACGCCGTGCTGGACCGGGAGGTCTCCGCGCGGTACGAGCCCTCGGACGCCGTGGAGGACGCCTGGGCCGCCGTCTACGCGGGCGACCCGGACGACGAACTGGCCCGGCTGGGCGAGGCGCTGACGGACGTGGCGGAGCTGGTGTGGCGGTGGCGCAACGACCACCTGGTGGCCACCCGGCGCGCGATGGGCGCCAAGTCAGGCACGGGCGGCTCCGCCGGCGTTGCCTGGCTGGAGAAGCGGGCCCGCAAGAACGTGTTCCCCGAGCTGTGGACGGCGAGGTCCCATGTCTGAACTGTCCCTGCACGCCGAGAAGCTGGACGCGGCGGACGACCTCGCGCCGCTGCGGGACCGCTTCGTCCTGGACGACGTGGTCTATCTGGACGGCAACTCGCTGGGCGCCCTGCCCGCGCACGTCCCCGGCCGGCTGGCGGACGTGGTGCGCCGCGAGTGGGGCCAACTGCGCATCCGTTCTTGGGAGGAGAGCGGCTGGTGGACGGCGCCCGAGCGGGTCGGCGACCGGATCGCCCCGCTGGTGGGCGCGGCGCCCGGCCAGCTCGTCGTCGGCGACTCGACCAGCGTCAACGTCTTCAAGGCGCTGGTCGCGGCGGTCCGCATGGCGGGGGACGGCCGTGACGAGATCCTGGTCGACGCCACGACCTTCCCCACGGACGGCTACATCGCCGAGTCGGCGGCCCGGCTGACCGGCCGCACTCTGCGCGCCGTGACCCCGGCCGAGGTGCCGGGGGCGCTGAGCGGGCGCACCGCCGCGGTGCTGCTCAACCACGTCGACTACCGCACCGGCCGGCTGCACGACCTGCCGGCGCTCACCGCCGCGGTCCACGCCGCGGGCGCCCTCGCGGTGTGGGACCTGTGCCACAGCGCGGGCGCGCTGCCGGTCGGCCTGGACGAGCACGGCGTCGACCTCGCGGTGGGCTGCACCTACAAGTACCTGAACGGCGGCCCGGGTTCACCGGCGTACCTGTATGTGCGCCGGGAACTCCAGGACCGCTTCGACTCGCCGCTGCCGGGCTGGAACTCGCACTCCGAGCCGTTCGGGATGAACCCCGCCTACGCCCCGGCGCCGGGTGCCCCGCGCGGCCGGGTCGGCACGCCGGACATCCTCTCGCTGCTCGCGCTGGAGGCCGCCCTCGACGTCTGGGACGGGGTGTCCGTCGCCGCCGTCCGCGCCAAGTCCCTGGCGCTGACGGACTTCTTCCTGCGGTGCGTGGCCGAGTACACCGAGCCCGGCCGGGTGGAGTGCGTGACGCCCGAGCGGCATGCGGAGCGGGGCAGCCAGATCGCCCTGCGCTGTCCGGACGCGGGCGAGGTGATGAAACGCCTGATCGCCCGCGGGGTGGTCGGCGACTTCCGCCACCCCGACATCCTCCGCTTCGGCTTCACCCCGCTCTACCTGGGCTTCCGCGAGACGGAGCGGGCAGCGCGGGTGCTGGCGGAGGAGCTGGCGTAGGGGAGCGGACCGGGCGGGCACGGGCGCCGGACAGGCAGGGCGCGCCCGTGCCCGCCCCTCTCGTCACCGTGCGTGACATTCCGGTGTCCCCGCATGTCACCGGCCTGGTACCGTCCCCGCCAACGGCCGGGCCCGCACCCGGTCCGCCGTCCCTTCCCGCAGCGGCCCGAGCCCGGGAGGGACCCCATCGTCGCTGAGAGGTTGGAGCATGCCGGACGACGCCGCAGCAGCCCGCGCCGCCGCCGAGGAGGAGTCGGCCTTCTCGCACGCGCCGGTCGGTCCGGACGCCACCGCCGCGTACGGCGACCACCCCGACCAGGTGATCGACTTCTACGCCCCCCGCTCCGGCCCGGGCACCGCCGCTCCCGCGTACCCCGCCCCGCTGGTCGTCGTCCTGCACGGCGGGGCCTGGCGCGCCCGCCACGACCGCCGCCACGTCACTCCCTTCGCGGACTACCTGGCCCGCCGGGGGTTCGCGGTGGCCAACGTCGAGTACCGGCGCGGAGGCACGCCGCTGATCCCGGCGCAGCCCACCGGGTCGGAGGCGGACGACGTGCCGCCCGCCGGGCGCTGGCCCGACACCTTCGACGACGTGGCGGCGGCCCTGGACGCCCTGCCCGCGCTGGTCCGCCGGGCGCTGCCGCAGGCGGACGCCCGCCGCACGGTGCTGACCGGCCACTCGGCGGGCGGCCACCTCGCGCTGTGGGCGGCGGCCCGGCACATGCTGCCCGCGGACGCTCCCTGGCGGACCGGCGGTCCGGCGCCGCTGCGCGGGGTGGTCGCGCTCGCGCCCATCGCGGACCTGGAGGTGGCGGAGAAGCTGGCGGTGTGCGCGCACGCGTCCCGGCAACTGCTGGGCGGACGCGAGGCGTTCACCGGGCGCCGGGCCTATGCGGACCCGGCGCTGCTGCTGCCGACCGGTATCGCCACGACCCTGGTCCAGGGCCGGGCCGACCTGGTGGTGCCGTATCCGGTGGCCGAGTCGTACGCGGAGGCGGCGGCGAGGGCGGGGGAGGTGGTGGGGCTGACGCTGCTGGAGGACGTGGGTCACTTCCCGCTGATCGACCCGGCGGCGGACGCCTGCGCGGTGGTGGCCGAGGAGATCGCCCAACTGGCCTGGTGACAGCCCGTAGTGCCTGACCGGCCTGGTGACAGCCCGTAGTACCTGAGAGGGACGCCCGAAGACCCCTCTCCAAGGGGACGACCGGGCCCCCGGCCCGCGCCTACCGTCTTCCCGTGACCGAGACGACGCATACGCAGACGACACCGCCGAGGGCGGCCGGACGGCCCCGCAGTCCGGAGCTCCGGCTGGTCGCCGACGCTCTGCGCGGACTGCGGCAGGACCTGTTCCAGGGGGCCTTCGCCTACCGCCCGCTGCCCCGCGCGGCCGTCGACGGCCCGCTCGCCCGCCACCTGTCCGCCCGCGCGCGGCAGTACGCGGCCTGGACCCCGCACCTGCTGGTGGCCGGCGCCGGCGTGGCCGCGCTGTTCGCCAACGCGGCCGCGTTCCGCGAGGGCCAGGTGCCGCGGCTCCTGTACGGGTTCCTCGCGCTGGCCCCGGTGCTGCTGACCCTGGTCCGTCCGGTCGGCGCGTTCTGGCTGTCGCTGGCGGCGACCGCGGTCACCGCGGCGGCCGGCGACAGCTGGGACAGCTGGCCGTGGCTGCCCGGCAGCTTCCTCGCCCACGTCGTGGTGCTCACGGTCGTGGCGCTGCGCACCCGGCCGCGCGCCGCGGCCTGGATGTGGCTGCTGTCCGCGGTCTACGGCCTGTGGAGCGTGTCCGTCCTGGGCGCGAACCACTACCAGGTCGACGCGGCCCAGATGATCCTCCTGTCCGCGCTGCTCCTGCTGGCCGTCGCCGTGCGGCACATCCGCCGGCAGGCCCGGCAGGAGGTGACCGCCCAGCAGACGGTGACCGAGCACGAGCGCTCGCGCCGCACGCTGCTGGAGGAGCGCACGACGATAGCCCGCGAGCTGCACGACGTGGTCGCCCACCACATGTCGGTCGTCGCGATCCAGGCGGAGGCCGCGCCCTACCGGGTGCAGGACCCGCCGCCGGAGCTGGAGCAGGCGTTCGTCACCATCCGGGAGAACGCGGTGGCGGCCCTGACCGAGCTGCGCCGCGTCCTCGGCGTGGTCCGCGCCGAGGACTACGAGGCCCCGGACACCCCGCAGCCCACCCTGGCCGATCTGGACGGCCTGCTCGCCAACGTCCGGGAGGCCGGCGTGGCGGTGGAGAAGGCGGTGACCGGCGCGGTGCGGGAGCTGCCGCAGGGCGTGGAGCTGTCGGCGTACCGGATCGTGCAGGAGGCGCTCAGCAACACCCTGCGGCACGCGCCCGGCGCGAGCGCCCGGGTCGAGATCGGCTATGTCCTCGGCGGTCTGGGACTGCGCGTGGTCAACGGCCCGCCACCGGCTCCGCACCTGTCCAAGGCGTCCCCCGGCGCCGGGCACGGCATCACGGGCATGCGCGAGCGGGTCTCCATGCTGGACGGCGAGATGACGGCACAGGCCACGGCCGCGGGCGGCTACGAGGTGACGGTGTTCCTGCCGGTGCCGGCCGCGGTCCCGGCGGCCGGGGACGGGGCATGACGATCCGGGTGCTGGTCGCCGACGACCAGATGATGGTCCGGGAGGGCTTCTCGGTCCTGCTGAACGCGATGCCGGACATCGAGGTCGTGGGCGAGGCCGTCAACGGCCGGGAGGCGGTCGAGCGGGTCCGGGAGCTGACTCCGGACGTGGTGCTGATGGACATCCGCATGCCGGAGCTGAACGGCATCGAGGCGACCCGGGAGATCGTCGCCGCGGACGCGTCGGCCAAGGTGCTGGTGCTGACCACGTTCGACCTGGACGAGTACGTGTACCAGGCGCTGCGCGCGGGCGCCTCCGGGTTCCTGCTCAAGGACGCCTCGGCCCGCCGGCTGGCGGACGGGGTGCGGGTGGTGGCGGCCGGCGAGGCGCTGCTGGCTCCCTCGGTCACCCGGCGGCTGATCACCGAGTTCTCCCGGCTGGCGGACAGCCCGCGGCTGACACCGGCGGCGCGGACGGCGTACGGGGAGCTGACGGAACGCGAGACGGAGGTGCTGGTGCTGATCGCCCGGGGTCTGTCGAACGCGGAGATCGCCGCCCGGCTGGTGGTGGCGGAGTCGACGATAAAGACCCATGTGAGCCGCGTGCTGGTCAAACTCGGCCTGCGCGACCGCACCCAGGCGGCGGTGTTCGCGTACGAGGCGAGGCTGGTCACACCCGGGTGAGGCGGGCTAGCGTCCGTGCATGGCTGCTGCGGACCTCGCCTTCGACCCGTGGGACCCGGCGTTCCTCGCCGATCCCCGTCCGGCCTACGCCGAGCTGCGGGCCCGCGGCCGGGTGATCCGGTACGAGCCGACCGACCAGTGGCTCGTCCCGCACCACGCGGACGTCTCGGCGCTGCTGCGGGACCGCCGGCTCGGCCGCACCTACCGGCACCGGTTCACGCACGAGGAGTTCGGCCGTACCCCGCCCCCGCCGGAGCACGAGCCGTTCCACACCCTGAACGACCACGGGATGCTCGACCTGGAGCCGCCGGACCACACCCGGATCCGGCGCCTGGTGGCGAAGGCGTTCACCCCGCGCACGGTGGAGCGGCTGCGGCCCTACGTCCACGGGCTGGCCCGGGACCTGGTGGCGGCCCTGGTCCGCGCGGGCGGCGGTGACCTGCTGACGGACGTGGCGGAGCCGCTGCCGGTGGCGGTGATCGCCGAGATGCTCGGCATCCCCGGGACGGACCGGGCCCGGCTGCGGCCGTGGTCGGCGGACATCTGCGGGATGTACGAGCTGAATCCGTCCGAGGAGACGGCGGCGAGGGCGGTCCGGGCGTCGCGGGAGTTCTCCGACTGCCTCCGCGAGCTGATCGCGGCCCGCCGCCGGGAGCCCGGCGATGACCTGATCTCCGGCCTGATCGCGGCCCACGACGAGGGCGAGCGCCTCACCGAACAGGAGATGATCTCCACGGCGGTGCTGCTGCTCAACGCGGGCCACGAGGCGACGGTCAACGCCACGGTGAACGGCTGGTACGCCCTGTTCCGCAACCCCGGCCAGCTCGCCGCGCTGCGCGCCGACCACCGGCTGGTGCCGTCCGCGGTGGAGGAGCTGCTGCGCTACGACACCCCGCTCCAGCTCTTCGAACGCTGGGTGCTGGACGACATCGAGATCGACGGCACGACGATCCCGCGGGGCTCCGAGATCGCCATGCTGTTCGGCTCCGCCAACCACGACCCGGCCGTCTTCGCCGACCCCGGCCGCCTGGACCTCGCCCGCGCGGACAACCCGCACCTGTCGTTCAGCGCGGGCATCCACTACTGCATCGGCGCCCCGCTGGCCCGCATGGAACTCGCGGCCTCCCTGACGGCCCTGCTGGAGCAGGCGCCCACGCTCACCCTGACGGCGGAACCGGAGCGCAGGCCGAACTTCGTGATGCGGGGACTGCGCGGACTGAGCGTGGCGATGGGCTGACCCCGGCCCCGGGCGGGTCGCCCGGAGGGGCACCCGCACCGGCGCGGGCGTCACCGCCGCGGACCGCCCGGGGGTGCCGTCACCGGTCGGCGGGCAGGACGAGCCCCCAGGCGCCCTCCGCCACCCGCCAGGTCCGCCGGCGCACCGGCCCGGTCACCGACGCGTCCGCCCGGTAGCGGAAGTCCGCCCCGGTGACCGTCACCGTGCGGCCGGTGGCCAGCAGCGGCGTCGCCTCCGCGCCCACCGACAGCGGCCGCACCTCCACCGCGGCCACCCCGTCCGCGCCCGGCGTCACCGACACCGCCTGCACGGGCTGGTCCAGGTCGATCACCGTCGCGCCGTCCACCTCCACCCGGAGCCGGGCCGGACCGGTGGCGGGCCGCACGGGCCGCGGGGCCAGGGTGCGCACCAGGGAGCGGTACCAGGGCCGGCCCGGGACCGCCGGCACCGGCTCGGCGGCGGTCTCGCGCACCGGCGCCGGCGGGATGCCGAGCATGCCCAGCACCACGCCGTCGCTGTCGTCGACCAGCAGGTCGAGCCGCCGCTCGACACCGTCCAGGACCGCCCGCGCCGCCGCGACCGCGCCACCGGGCACGCCGAGCGACTCGGCGAGGGCGGTGTCCCCGACCGGCACCACCGACAACGGGCACCCGGCCAGCTCCCGCCGTCGGTGCAGCACGGCGACCGCCCGCGCCAGGGCCCGGCCGTCCCCGATCACGACCGGCCGCCGTGCACCCCTCCGGCCCAGTGCCCGGGCGAACTCCTCCGGCCCCTCCGGCAGACACAGTTTGGCCGCCGCACCCGCGCTGAGCACGTCTTTCGCGATCCGTACGGACTCCCCGTCCGTCTGCCGTGCCGCCGAATCGATGATCACCAGCAGCTGATCGGACGTCGCGGAAGTCGCCACCTCGGTCCTGCCTCGCTTCCTCGGGTAGCATCTTTGTGCAAGAGCCCCTTGCGCTATTGCGCCAGGGGCTTCGTCTATTCCGGGGCATCCGGTCCGACGGTTGTGCGACCAACGACGGTCGCGGTGGTACGCGGCGGTGAACCTTACGCCCACGCCCCCGACCTTGGACATGCCCCGCCCGGAAGGGGTGTACGCGCGTGCCCGCACTTGTGCTGCTCGGTGCTCAGTGGGGTGACGAAGGCAAGGGAAAGGCGACGGACCTGCTCGGTGGTTCCGTCGATTACGTGGTGCGTTACCAAGGCGGCAACAACGCCGGTCACACGGTCGTCGTGGGCGACCAGAAGTACGCACTCCACCTCCTCCCTTCCGGAATCCTGTCGCCCGGCTGTACGCCGGTCATCGGCAACGGTGTCGTCGTCGACCCGTCGGTCCTGCTCTCCGAGCTGAGCGGTCTGAACGAGCGTGGCGTCGACACGTCCAAGCTCCTGATCAGTGGTAACGCGCACGTCATCACGCCGTACAACGTGACCGTCGACAAGGTGACGGAACGCTTCCTCGGCAAGCGCAAGATCGGCACGACCGGCCGCGGCATCGGCCCGACCTACGCGGACAAGATCAACCGCGTGGGCATCCGGGTCCAGGACCTGTACGACGAGTCGATCCTCCAGCAGAAGGTGGAGGCGGCCCTCGACGTCAAGAACCAGATCCTCACCAAGCTGTACAACCGGCGCGCGATCGCCGCGGACCAGGTGGTCGAGGAGCTGCTGGGCTACGCCGAGCAGATCAGGCCGTACGTCGCCGACACGGTGCTGGTCCTGAACCAGGCGCTGGAGGACGACAAGGTCGTCCTGTTCGAGGGCGGCCAGGGCACCCTGCTGGACATCGACCACGGCACCTACCCCTTCGTCACCTCCTCCAACCCCACCGCGGGCGGTGCCTGCACCGGCGCCGGTGTGGGTCCGACGAAGATCAGCCGGGTCATCGGCATCCTCAAGGCGTACACGACCCGTGTCGGCGCCGGCCCGTTCCCGACCGAGCTGTTCGACGAGGACGGCGAGGCGCTGCGGCGCATCGGCGGCGAGCGGGGCGTCACCACCGGCCGGGACCGCCGCTGCGGCTGGTTCGACGCGGTCATCGCCCGCTACGCCACCCGCGTCAACGGCCTGACCGACTTCTTCCTCACCAAGCTGGACGTCCTCACCGGCTGGGAGGAGATCCCGGTCTGCGTGGCCTACGAGATCGACGGCAGGCGCGTCGAGGAACTGCCGTACTCGCAGACCGACTTCCACCACGCCAAGCCGGTCTACGAGACCCTGCCGGGCTGGAGCGAGGACATCAGCAAGGCGAAGACGTTCGCCGACCTGCCGAAGAACGCCCAGAACTACGTCAAGGCGCTGGAGGAGATGTCCGGCGCCCCGATCTCCGCGATCGGCGTGGGCCCGGGCCGGAACGAGACGATCGAGATCAACTCGTTCCTGTAGGCACCGCGCGGTCCCTGGTGCCGGCGCCCGCCGGTCCCGCCTCCGGGCGGGCCGGCGGGCGCCGGCGTCTCCGGCCCGGCCGGCCTAGCTGAACACGATCATCGAGCCCTGGGCCAGGGAGCGGGTCGCCGCCGCGTGCAGACCCAGCCAGACGTGGCGTTCGCGGGCGAAGGGACTGGGGTCGTACGGGGCGGGGACGGCCGGTTCCTCCAGTTCCGTGGGGGCCGCCGGCGGGGCGGGGGCCGCCGGGGGGTTGGCCGCGTCGATGCCGATCGACGGCGCCACGTACTGCAGTTCCCGCAGCAGGGCGTGCGCGGAGCCCAGCGGGCCGCCGCCCGCGAGGAGTTCGTCGTTCGACAGCGGGTGCGGGAAGTCCACGGGAACGTACGCGCCCGCGTGGTCGTAGTGCCAGACGAGGTGCGACTGCTGGGCGGTCGACTCGAACATCTCCAGCAACTGCTCGTAGTCCCCGCCCAGTTCGTCCACCGGAGTCACCGGCAGGCCGCAGACCTGGAGCAGGTAGGCCCGGCGCAGGAAGTGCAGGGCGTCGTAGTCGAAACCGGCGACCGGGGCGACGTCGCCGGACAGGCCCGGCATGTACTGGTACACCGGCACCGGGGGCAGGCCGGCCTCGGCCAGGGCCTTGTCGTACTGCGCGAGTTCCTCGGCGAAGGGGTTGTCCGGGGTGTGGCACAACACGTCCACGAGCGGTACCAGCCACAGATCACAGGCCAAAGAGAGCTCCTCGCATCGGCGGGCGCGCGGTCACGCACGGCAGCAGGTTCAGGGAAGGGTAGTCCGTACGGCCCAGCAAAGGCGCCCCTCGTACGGACCGTGGGGGCCGTATCGGTCATCTACCCGTTGGTCAGGTGTTCCAGCAGTGCCAGCGAGTGCGCGTTGGAGGCGGCCACGACCGACCGCGCGGTCTCGGCCTCGCGGCGGGCCAGCGCGTCGACCAGCTCGGTGTGCCCGGCCCACAGCCGGCCGCGCAGGTCGGGCAGGCGCAGCAGGTGCTGCACGGCGCAGACCCAGGACTGCACGCGCAGCCGGTGCAGGAAGTCGCCGAGGTAGGGGTTGCCGAACAGGGCGCTCAGCTCGCGCCAGAACCGCAGGTCGTAGCCGATGAGGATGGTGAGGTCACCGGCCGCGGCGGCCCGCTGGGCCTCCTCGCCGCGGCGGCGCACGGTGGTCAGGGCCGCGGCCGTGCGCGGGTCGCCGGGCGGGGAGTGGAAGGCGGGGTGGCCGGCGGTGAGGGCCTGGAACATGCCGTCGGTGACCAGGCTGCGCGCCTCGATCATGTTCCGGTAGTCGGTGACCGAGTAGTCGGGCACGCGGAAGCCGCGGTGCTGGTCGGCCTCCAGGATGCCCTGCGCGGACAGGTCGACCAGCGCCTCGCGGACGGGAGTGGCGGAGACGCCGTACTGGTCGGCGATCTCCTTCACGGTGAACGCCCGGCCCGGGCGCAGCCGGCCCGCGAGCACCTCGTCACGGAGCGCGTCCGCGATCTGCTGGCGCAGGGTGCTGCGCGTCACGGTGCCGTGGCCGGGCATGGTCCGTGCCTCTCCTCACACGTCCGGTTACGTACTTGTTCGACTCGTGATCACACGAGTCCCCATTGCTTACGAGCACGTCACCTTACGCGTTCGAATCGGTTCGAAGGCAGTCGTGGTTCGTCGGTGGTTCGTCTCTTTTCGACTGCCGACCGTCACACCGTGTGCTCGTCCGCCACGCTCAGCGCGGCGTCGAGCGCGGCCAGGCCCTCCTTCAGCTCGGCCTCGGTCGCGTTGCACGGCGGGACGACATGGGTGCGGTTCATGTTCACGAACGGCCACAGGCCGTGCCGCTTGGCGGCGGCCGTGAACGCGGCCATCGGCGCGTTCGCCTCCCCGGAGGCGTTGTACGGCACCAGCGGCTCGCGGGTCTCCCGGTCCCGCACCAGCTCCAGCGCCCAGAACATGCCGGTGCCGCGCACCTCGCCGACGCTCGGGTGCCGCGCGGCCAGCTCGGCGAGACCGGGTCCGACGACCGTCTCGCCCAGGCGCCGGGCGTTCTCCACCACGCCCTCCTCGGCCATCACGTTGATCGTGGCGACGGCGGCGGCGCAGGCCAGCGGGTGACCGGAGTAGGTGAGACCGCCCGGGTAGGGGCGCTTGCCGAAGGTCTCCGCGATCCGCCCGGACACGGCCACGCCGCCCAGCGGCACGTAACCGGAGTTCACGCCCTTGGCGAAGGTCATCAGGTCCGGTACGACGCCGAACAGGTCCGCCGCGAACCACTCGCCGGTGCGGCCGAACCCGGCCATCACCTCGTCCAGCACGAAGACGATGCCGTACTTGTCGCACAGCGCGCGCACACCGGCCAGGTAGCCGGGCGGCGGGACCATGATCCCGGCGGTGCCCGGCACGGTCTCCAGGATGATCGCGGCGATCGTCGCCGGGCCCTCGAACTCGATCGTCGTCTCCAGGTGCTCCAGCGCCCGGGCGCACTCCTGCTCCTCGGTCTCGGCGTGGAAGCGGGAGCGGTAGAGGAACGGCGCCCAGAACCGGACGACCCCGGCGGTGCCGCCGTCGGACGCCCAGCGGCGCGGGTCACCGGTGATGTTGACGGCCTGCTGGGTGCCGCCGTGGTACGAGCGGTACGCCGAGAGCACCTTCGGCCGGCCCGTGTGCAGCCGGGCCATGCGCACCGCGTGCTCGACGGCGTCCGCGCCGCCGTTGGTGAAGAAGATCTTGTCCAGGTCGCCGGGGGTCCGCTCGGCGATCAGCCGGGCCGCCTCCGAGCGCGCCTCGATCGCGAAGGCCGGCGCGAACGTGGTCAGCCGCGCGGCCTGCTCCTGGATCGCGGCGACGACCCGGGGGTGCTGGTAGCCGATGTTGGTGAAGACGAGCCCGCTGGTGAAGTCCAGGTACCGCGTGCCGTCGTAGTCCCAGAAGTACGACCCCTCGGCGCCGGCCACGGCGAGCGGGTCGATGAGGTCCTGCGCGGACCAGGAGTGGAAGACGTGCGCACGGTCCGCGGCCTTGACTGCGGCACCGGCTTCGGGGCTGGGCTGAGGGGTCATGCCGGTGAGGGTAGATGTCCGCGATGCGGAAACGACATCGGCGTCTTGTTCCGTGGACGCGGCGATTCCGCGACAGGTTGTCGACGGCCCGGTCCGCCGTCCAGCCCGGCCACTATTCTCGGTCGTCGCAGACCTATGGGGGGGAAGGCGGGCACGGGGATGGAGAAGCTGGGAGCGGGTGATCCGCTCGGGGAGCCCCCGGCCGGCGGCCGGGGGCGGCTGGGGAGCTACCGGCTGCTGGCGCGGCTCGGCGCGGGCGGTATGGGCCAGGTGTACCTGGCCCGGTCCGACCGGGGCCGGACGGTCGCCGTCAAGGTCGTCCGGGAGGAACTGGCCGCGCGGGAGGAGTTCCGGGCCCGGTTCCGGCAGGAGGTGGTGGCCGCCCGGCGGGTCGGCGGGTACTGGACGGCGCCGGTGCTGGACGCGGACACCGAGGCGGCCGTGCCGTGGGTGGCGACCGGGTACGTGGCCGGGCCGAGCCTCCAGCAGGTCGTCGGGCACGACCACGGGGCGCTGCCCGAGCGGTCGGTGCGGATCATGGCGGCGGGGCTCGCGTACGCGCTCAAGGACATCCACGCGGCCGGGATCGTGCACCGGGACCTCAAGCCGTCGAACGTGCTGGTCACCATCGACGGGCCGCGCGTGATCGACTTCGGGATCGCGCGGGCGCTGGAGTCGGGGACCGCGGACGGGGCGGGGCTCACCCGGACCGGGGCGCTCGTCGGGTCGCCCGGGTTCATGGCGCCCGAGCAGGTGCGCGGGGACCGGATCACGCCCGCCTGCGACGTGTTCTGCCTGGGCTCCGTGCTGGCCTACGCGGCGACCGGCGCGCTGCCCTTCGGGACCGCCGACAGCGGGGTCCACGCGCTGATGTTCCGGATCGCCCAGGAGGAGCCGGACCTGACGGGGGTGCCGGAGGGCATCGCCGATCTGGTCCGGGACTGCCTGCGCAAGGACCCGGCGCAGCGGCCGTCGCTGGACACGGTCCTGGAGCGGACCGGCGCGGAGGACACCGTGGCCGGCGGGCGCTCGCGGGACCCCTGGCTGCCGGCCTCCCTGGTCGCCCAGCTCGGCCGGCACGCGGTACGGCTGCTGGAGGTGGAGGACCCGGAGCGGGAGGGCGTCCCGGCACCCGCGTCCGGCGGCCCCGACGCCCGGCTGGTGCCGCCGCCGGGAGTGGACGGCTCGGGTGGCCACCCGGGTGTCGGCGACGGTACGGCGGCCTCGTCGGCGGGTGCGGGTGGTTCCGAGGGCTGGCCGGCGCCTTCGCCGCACGTGGACGGTTCCGGTGGTCAGCCGGGCGTCCGCGGTCCGGCGGTCTCGTCGGCCGGTGTAGGTGGCGCCGATGGCTGGCCGGTGCCTCTTCCCCGCGTGGACGGCTTCGGTGGTCACCCGGGTGGCGTCGGCGGTCCGGCGCTTTCGTCGGCCGATACCGGCGGCCTCGGCGATGGCAAGGTGTCGTCGGCCGAGGCGGGTGGTGTCGATGACTGGCCGGTGCCTCCGCCGCGTGTGGACGGCTCCGGTGGTCAGCCGGTGCCCCCGGCCGGCGCGGGCGGCCTCGGCGGCGGGTGGGAGGCGCCCGGTGCCGACGGCTGGCCGGTGCCCCGTGCGGGCGGTCCCGGTGACCGGCCGGTCCCGGTCGCCGGTGCCGGTGCGGGGCCGGGGAGCGTGCCGGGCGGTGCCGGGGCGTCGCCCGAGCATGCCGCCGTGTCGGACGGCCGGCCCGGCGGGGGCGACCATCCGCCCGGTGTCGCCCCCGGCCAGGCCCCGCCGCCCGCCAGACCTCCGGTGCCGCCCGGGTTCGGGACCGCGCCCTCCGCGCCGTACGGCGCCCCGCACCCCGGGCACCAGCCCTCCGCCTACGGCTATCCGCAGCAGCCCGGCGCCGGGCCCTGGGGCACGGGACAGCCGCTGTACCAGCCCTATGCCGGCGGACCCGGCGCCCCCGCGCCGTACGGCCCGCAGGACGCCGGCGGGCCGGCGGAGGAGCGCCGCAGCGGCCGGTCCACCGCGCTGCTCCTGGTGATCGCGCTGGTCGTGGCGCTGGGCGCGGGCGGCTCGGTGTACGCGCTGATGAAGAACGGCGGCGAGGACAAGGACGGCGGCACGGCCGGCCCGGCGCCCACCGGCCGCTCCGCGCCCCCGGTCACCTCACCCGGACCGACCGCCTCGAAGGACTCCGCCTCGCCCTCGGCCGCCGGGGCCGTCCCGGACGCCTATCTGGGCACCTGGCGGACGGTCATCGGCAACGCGAGCGGGACCAACACCCGCGAACTGACCATCCGGCAGGGCGAGGTGGGCGACACCGTGCTGACGCTGGTCGCGGAGGGGCCGGCCGAGGGCGGCGGGTCGTACCACTGCGTCTTCGAGGCGGAGCTGGCCGCACGGCCCGCCGGCGACGGTCCGCTGGCGATCGGGCCGTCCACCGTCACCTCCGGGGAACCCGCGTCCTCCTGCGCCCCGGGCGAGGCCACCGAGGTCAGCCTGTTGCCGGACGGCCGGCTGAAGCGGGCCAAGGCGACCGGCGCGGAGAGCCTGACGTACGACAAGGAGTGACCGGGCGGCCCGACGACGGCCCGGCGCGACCGGGGCCGGCATGATCCGACGGAGAGGCCCTAACGCGGCTCCGGGGGCCGCTGCCGCGGCATGTTCGGCCGGTTCCCGTTCACCGGCGGCAGCGGCAGCCGGCCGCCCGCGCCCCCGGCCTCCTGCCGCGGCACCGCCGCCACCGCCGTCTGGATGCCGAGCGGGGCCGAGCCCGTGCGGAACTCCACCATCCAGTCGGTGGTCTCCGTGCGCACCAGCTCCGTGACGTCCTCCGAGAAGCGCCGCAGCACCGCCAGGCACCGCTCGGCCGCCTCGCTCGCCGTGCCCTCCGCCGGCCCGAGCACCTCCCGCACGCTCTCCGACGCCCAGTCGAACTGCAACACCTGGAGCCGCCGCTGCACCGCCTGGGCCGTGGCGACGTCCCTTATCCAGCCGGAGGTGAACCCGAAGAACCGGTCGGTGCCCACGCCGGCGACCCCGAGCAGCAGGGCCAGACAGCCCCAGGGCGCCACGCCGTCGGCCGCGCCGGTGAGGTCCAGCAGCGGCAGCGCCGCCCCGGCCACCGCGCCGGACGCCGCCGCGACCCGCAGCGCGCGTGCCCCGCGCCGCTTCCAGATCCGGTCCCGCAGATACCAGGCGGCCGTCTCCAGCGCCCGGCGCTCCACCCACCGGTACAGCTCGTCCAGCCGTTCGGCGGGCTCGCCCCAGTCCCCGAGCGGAAAGGCCCGCCCGGTCAGATCGCCCGGCCGCAGCCCGGCCGCGCCCTCGCCCCGCCCGTCCTGAGGCGGACCCTCGGGCTGCATCTCCGGCTGACCCACCCGGCACTCCCTACTGATCACGACCGGTCGCGTTGCGTGACATTCCATGCCGACGCGCGGCCACCTTCCTACCGCCCAACGGGTGGCGGAGAGGGAGCTTCGCCGCCTTTTCCGCTCGGAAGAGGGTCTTGATCAGGTAGAGGACTGGGGGCATCCTCACTCGAAAGAGTGGCAGGGCAGTGGCCGCGTGGACCACGTAGGCTCGTTGACGACTGAGGAGATGCCGCGGACGTCCTGGACGCCCGCGGGCATCGCAGACGACGACACGGAAGACGGCGAGGAGCTGATCGTGATCCCCGGTGGCCAGCCCAACATGCAGCAGTTGCTCCAGCAGGCGCAGAAGATGCAGCAGGACCTGCAGCGGGCGCAGGAGGAACTGGCGAACACGGAGGTCGACGGGCAGGCGGGCGGCGGCCTGGTGAAGGCCACCGTGACCGGCGCCGGTGAGCTGCGCGCGCTGAAGATCGACCCGAAGGCGGTGGACCCGGAGGACACCGAGACCCTCGCCGACCTGATCCTGGCGGCCGTCCAGGCGGCCAACGAGAACGCGCAGTCGCTCCAGCAGCAGAAGCTGGGCCCGCTGGCGCAGGGGCTGGGCGGCGGCTCCGGCATCCCGGGCCTGCCGTTCTGAGGACTCCGCCTTCCGAGCGGAGGCGGAAGCCAACTACCGTACGTACCGAAAGGTCTCCAGGAAGGGCAGTCCGTTGTACGAAGGCGTGGTCCAGGACCTCATCGACGAACTGGGGCGGCTCCCCGGCGTCGGTCCCAAGAGCGCGCAGCGGATCGCCTTCCACGTGCTGCAGGCGGAGCCGGCCGACGTGAAGCGGCTCGCGCACGCCCTCCTGGAGGTGAAGGCGAAGGTCCGATTCTGCGCGACCTGCGGCAACGTGGCGCAGGAGGAGCTGTGCGGCATCTGCCGCGACCCGCGCCGGGACGTCTCCGTCATCTGCGTGGTAGAGGAGCCGAAGGACGTCGTGGCGATCGAGCGCACCCGTGAGTTCCGGGGCCGGTACCACGTGCTCGGCGGCGCGATCAGCCCGATCGAGGGCGTGGGACCCGACGACCTGCGTATACGGGAACTTCTCGCGCGGTTGGCCGACGGGACGGTCACGGAGCTGATCCTGGCCACGGATCCGAACCTGGAGGGCGAGGCGACGGCGACGTACCTCGCCCGCATGATCAAGCCCATGGGCCTGAAGGTCACCCGCCTGGCCAGCGGCCTCCCGGTGGGTGGCGACCTGGAGTACGCGGACGAGGTGACCCTCGGCCGCGCCTTCGAGGGGAGACGACTGCTAGATGTCTGACGCCACGCTGCATGCCACGACACGGGACCCGGACGACTTCGCGGTCCAGATCGCGGACCAGATGGAGAGCTTCCTGGTGGCCGTCACGGAGGTGGCGAGAGGCGACGAGCCGGAGTCGGCGGTCCCCTTCCTCCTCCTCGAGGTCTCCCAGCTCCTGCTGGCCGGCGGCCGGCTGGGCGCCCACGAGGACATCGTCCCGGAGGAGCGCTACGAGCCGGACCCGGGCCCCGAGCCGGACCTGGACGAGCTGCGCATGAACTTCGCCCGGCTGCTGGACCCGGTCGACGTCTACTCCGAGGTCTTCGACCCGTACGAGCCCCGCAAGGCGCCCGTGCCGGCGAGGATCTCCGACGACCTCGCCGACATCATCACCGACCTGCGGCACGGCATGGTCCACTACCGGGCGGGCCGCACCACCGAGGCCCTGTGGTGGTGGCAGTTCTCCTACTTCTCCAACTGGGGCCCCACGGCCTCCGCCGTGCTGCGCGCCCTGCAGTCCGTGCTCATCCACGTCCGGCTGAACCAGCCCCTGGAGGAGCTGGACGGCCTGGACACCGACCAGGCCGACATCGGCGACGAGACGCTGGAGTTCGAGGCGGGCCGGGTGATGGCGGAGGAGATCGGCGGACCGCTGGGGATCCGGCCGGGCTCCTAGGCCGTACCCGCCGTACCCGTCGTACCCGCCGTACCCGCCGGGGCCGCGTCCCGCGGCGCTGTGACCCGGGGCACGTTCCGCGTGGCCGGGCGCACGGTGGGCAGGTTCCGGTCGCGGGCGCGCCGGATGTCTCACCATGCGGGACCAGGGTGGGGGAATTCGGGCGCTCGTTAGACTGAGCCGACATCAACGAACCGAGCGAGGAGCGCACGTGGGCCTTGTCGTGCAGAAGTACGGAGGCTCCTCCGTAGCCGATGCCGAGGGCATCAAGCGCGTCGCCAAGCGGATCGTGGAAGCGAAGAAGAACGGCAACCAGGTTGTCGTCGTCGTTTCCGCGATGGGCGACACGACGGACGAGCTGATCGATCTCGCCGAGCAGGTGTCTCCGATGCCTGCCGGGCGGGAATTCGACATGCTGCTGACCGCCGGAGAGCGGATCTCCATGGCCCTGCTGGCGATGGCGATCAAAAACCTGGGCCACGAGGCGCAGTCCTTCACCGGCAGCCAGGCAGGCGTCATCACCGACTCGGTCCACAACAAAGCCCGGATCATCGACGTCACGCCGGGCCGCATCCGCACCGCGCTGGACGAGGGCAACATCGCGATCGTCGCCGGTTTCCAGGGCGTCAGCCAGGACAAGAAGGACATCACCACGCTGGGCCGCGGTGGGTCCGACACGACGGCCGTGGCGCTGGCCGCCGCGCTCGACGCCGAGGTCTGCGAGATCTACACCGACGTCGACGGCGTCTTCACGGCCGACCCGCGGGTGGTCAAGAAGGCCCGGAAGATCGACTGGATCTCCTTCGAGGACATGCTGGAGCTGGCCTCGTCCGGTTCCAAGGTGCTGCTCCACCGGTGTGTGGAGTACGCCCGCCGCTACAACATCCCGATCCACGTCCGGTCCTCGTTCAGCGGACTGCAGGGCACGTGGGTCAGCAGTGAGCCGATTGGGGACAAGAAGGTGGAGCAGGCCATCATCTCCGGTGTCGCACACGACACCTCCGAGGCCAAGGTCACGGTCGTCGGTGTGCCGGACAAGCCGGGTGAGGCCGCCGCGATCTTCCGGACCATCGCCGATGCCGAGATCAACATCGACATGGTCGTGCAGAACGTGTCCGCCGCCGCCACCGGCCTGACGGACATCTCCTTCACCCTGCCGAAGACCGAGGGCCGCAAGGCCATCGACGCGCTGAAGAAGAACCGTCCCGGCATCGGCTTCGACTCGCTGCGCTACGACGACCAGATCGGCAAGATCTCCCTGGTCGGCGCCGGTATGAAGACCAACCCGGGGGTCACCGCCGCCTTCTTCGAGGCGCTGAGCGACGCGGGCGTGAACATCGAGCTGATCTCGACCTCCGAGATCCGCATCTCGGTCGTCACGCGCGCCGACGACGTGGCGGAGGCCGTCCGCGCCGTGCACACCGCCTTCGGGCTGGACTCCGACACCGACGAGGCCGTCGTCTACGGAGGCACGGGCCGCTGATGGCACCGACCGGCAGGCCGACGCTCGCGGTCGTGGGGGCGACCGGAGCGGTCGGCTCGGTCATGCTCCGGATCCTGTCCCAGCGGGCGGACGTCTGGGGCGAGATCCGCCTGTTCGCCTCGCCGCGCTCGGCCGGCCGCAAGCTGGCCGTGCGGGGCGAGCAGGTCGAGGTGGCGGCCCTGACGGAGGACGCCTTCGCCGGGGTCGGCATCGCGCTGTTCGCGGTGCCCGAGGAGGTGGCCGCGGTCTGGGCGCCGGTCGCCGCCGCGCACGGCGCGGTCGTCGTCGACGGCTCCGGCGCCTTCCGGCAGGAGCCGGACGTGCCGCTCGTCGTGCCCGAGGTCAATCCGCACGCGGTGCGCACCCGCCCGCGCGGGATCGTCGCGAGCCCCGACGGCACGACCCTGACGATGATCGTCGCCCTGGGCGCGCTGCACGCCGAGTTCGGCCTGCGCGAGCTGGTGGTGTCCTCGTACCAGGCGGTGAGCGGGGCTGGGCGGGCCGGCGTGGAGACGCTGCGGGCCCAGCTCTCGCTGGTGGCCGGCACCGAACTGGGCACCACGCCCGGGGACCTGCGGCGGGCCGTCGGGGACGACACCGGTCCGTTCCCGGAGCCGGTCGCGCTCAATGTCGTCCCGTGGGCCGGCTCGCTGCGCGAGGACGGCTGGTCGTCGACGGAGATGGCGGTCCGCGACGAGTCCCGCAAGATCCTCGGCCTGCCGCGGCTGCCGGTCGCCGTGACCTGTGTCCGGGTGCCGGTGGTCACCACGCACTCGCTGACCGTGCACGCCCGCTTCCAGCGCGAGGTCCCGCTCGACGGCGCCCGGGAGATCCTCGCGACCGCGCCGGGCGTGGTGCTGTGCGACGACCCGGCCGCCGGCGAGTTCCCGACGCCCGCCGACGTGGCGGGCACCGATCCGGCCTGGGTGGGCCGGCTGCGCCGGGCCCTGGACGATCCGGCCGCGCTGGAGCTGTTCGTGTGCGGCGACAACCTGCGCAAGGGCGCGGCGCTGAACTGCGCCCAGATCGCCGAGCTGGTCGCGGCGGAGGCCTCCGGCTGACCGGGCCGGGGCCGCATGTCCGTCAGGCCCCCGCAGCTTTGTAGAACTTTGTAATATCTACGTAAGCAGTGTGGCCGGGAGCATGGTCCAAAACCCTTGAACCGCCCCTCTTCGGCAGCAGAGGATTTCACTCCCCGCCCTTCCGCAACCGTACGGAGGGCGGGGAGCGTCTTTGCGGTCACCCTTGCGGGACCTGGGGACGTGATGATCCTGGCGTGGGGACGCCGTGATCGGGGCGTGGGGACGCCCGTTCAAATGGGACATAAGGGAAGAGCGGGACGCATGACGGCAGTTGAGGTACCGCCGGTGGTCGCACATGTGACGCCCGGCACGTACAACCCCGGAGGGGGGATGCGTGTCCAACTGGCGTGGCAGAGGTACTCGAACTCAGTGTGGCCCGCGGCGGCTCGGCCCTGCGGCCCCGTGCGGCGCTCCGGCCCCGTGCGTCCGGCGGCATGCCGGTGATCGCGCCCATGCCCGCAGCGCGGCCCGCCCGCATACCCAGTCAGCGTGACGGCGCCGAGGATGTCGCGGGCGCCGTGACGGCTGAGGCCGCCGGAACCACCGTCGACCACCTCACCGAGACCTACCGGGCGCACTACCGCTCGCTGCTCGGCCTCGCCGCACTGCTCCTCGACGACACCGCCTCCTGCGAGGACGTCGTCCAGGAGGCCTTCATCCGCGTCCACTCGGCCCGCAAGCGCGTCCGCGACCCCGAGAAGACCCTCGCCTATCTGCGGCAGACGGTCGTCAACCTCTCCCGGTCCACGCTGCGCCGGCGCATCCTCGGCCTGAAGCTGCTGGCCAAGCCGATGCCCGACATGGCGAGCGCGGAAGAGGGCGCCTATGACCGGCTGGAGCGCCGGGACCTGATCAAGGCGATGAAGGGCCTCCAGCGCCGCCAGCGCGAGGTGCTGGTGCTGCGCTACTTCGCGGACATGACCGAGGCCCAGGTCGCCGAGACGCTCGGCATATCCCTGGGTTCGGTGAAGGCGTACGGCTCACGGGGGATCGCCGCGCTGCGGGTGGCCATGGAGCAACCGGTATGAGCGCCCACGCCGAAGGGCGCGACGCCCGTGACGGCCACGCCGGCGAGCGCCACTCCCACGAACGTCACGAGCCCTACGCCTGGCACGAGCCGACAGACGGCCAGGGGCAACCGCACACGCCAACGCACGCTGGGAACGCAACTGTGAACCACGGCCCCCAGGACAAGGGCCCCGACAGACTCGGCCCGGACACCGACGGGCCGGCCGGGCCCGCCGGATCCGCCCCGGACGAACTGGCCCTGCGCCAACTGCTGCACTCGGCGGTCGACGGCATCGAACCGCGCCGGGGCACCCTGGACCATCTGCGCCGGGCCGTCCCCGCGCGCCGCGCCCGCAAGCGGCAGGCGGTCGTCGGGCTGGCCGCCGCGGCCCTGTTCATCGGCACCGCCATCCCCGCCCTGGTGCACGTCTCCCAGACCGGCGGCACCGACCCCAACACCGCCATGGCCGGCCAGACCTCCCAGGCCCAGGGCGGCACCGGCCAGGGCAAGGACAAGGGCAGCCCGGACAAGGGCGGCCACCCGGACACCGGGAGCACGACGGTCAAACCCGGCCGGGAACCGGGCAAGCGTGACGAGGAGCCCGAGCGGGGCGGCCACAGCGGCACCGCGCCCGGCGGCACCGGCCCGTCCGCCACCCCGTCCGCCGGCACCCCGCAGTGCACCCCGGCCCAGCTCGGCTCCGCCACCGGCAGCGTGAACGCCCCCGACTCCGCGGGCGTCGTCTACGGCACCTTCCGCGTCGCCAACGTCTCCGGCACCGCCTGCGCCGTCGACGGCCCCGGCAGCGTCACGCCCCTGGCACAGGGCGCCGCCGATCCGGCCAAGATCTCCGCGGCCCGGCACACGGCCGGGGACGCGGCCACCGCTCTGCCCGACCCGTCCGTGGAGGTCGCCACCCTGGTCCTCCAGCCCGGTGAGGCGTACGCGGAGCAGTTCGCCTTCGTGCCCTCCGAGACCTGCCCCGCCACCGGCGGCACCGGCACCACGGGCAGCCCCGACCCGGGCGACCCGTCACCGGACCCGACGCCGACCGAGGAGACGAGCGCGACCGGCGGGACGACCGACACCACCGGGGCCGCGGGCACCACACCCCAGCTCGTCACCGAGGACGGCACGGCCGACGGCAGCGTCGCGGTCACCCACACGGCGCAGGGCGGCGCACCGGCGGCGACGGCGGTGGTACCGGGCGCGTGCGCGGGCACGGTGTACTACACGGGGCTGCTGGCGGGCTCCTGAGGCACCGCGGGCGGCGCCTCGGCCCGCGGGCTCAGCCGCTCGCCACCGGGGTCTGCTCCGGCTCCTGCGGGACCAGCCCCAGCGCGGCGTCCCGCTGGAACTCCAGCTCCCGGCGCAGCAGCCGGAACCACATGAACGCCACGAAGCCCGCGAACACGAACCACTCCCCGGTGTAGCCGAGGTTCTGGAACGCCTTCAGGTCCAGTCCCGTACCGCTCGGCGCGCTCGCGGGCACGGCCTTCATCCCGGCGTCGCCCCGGTCGAGTGTCACCCACGCGTCGTACAGCCGGTACGGCACCAGGTTGACCAGTGACGCCGGGCTGATCGCCGCCGTCTGCCCGGCGGGCAGTCCACTCTGCGCGCCGACCCCGTTGTCCCCGGGCGTCTCCGGGGCCTGGAGCGCGCCGGTGACGGTGACCTCGCCGGCGGGCGGCGCGGGCGCCTTGGCCGGATCCGCCGTCCCCGGCAGCCAGCCGCGCACCACGGGCAGCGCCTTGCCGGAACCGGTGCGCAGCAGGCCGAGGACGTAGAAGCCGGGCTTGCCGTCCAGCTCCCGGCCGGGCACCAGCAGCTGCTCGCCGTACCGTCCGCTCGCCGTGACCCGCCGCCCCGCGGTCCCCTTGTCGACGGGCACCATCGAGTCCAGCGGGCGCGCGGCCTCGTGCCGGCCGGCGGCGGCCTGCTCGGTCGCGGCGCGGTGGTCCTGCACCCGGCCCTCGAACCGGCCCAGCTGCCAGGACCCCATGAAGACGCAGAACGGGATGGCGAGCAGCACGAAGACGTTGATGCCCCACCAGCGTGGTGTCAGCAGAAACCGGTACACGCCCTCCACGGTACGGCGCCGCCGGCGGGCCGCCGCCCGCGGGTCGGCCCCTGCCGGTGCCCGGACGCGCCGCGGACGGGAAGTTATCCACAGGCTGGGCACACCCGTCCCCCACTTGTCGGCGCGGCCAGGCAGTATGGGCGCATGACTGGGGCCATGAGTGAGAGCAGCACACCGGACACGCCGGACATGCCGGACTGGGAGAAGCGCTTCCGGGCGCCGCGGGTCTCGCTGCCCGACTGGGCGGAGGACGCGCCGGACCGCTCCCTGTTCGTGTCGAACGCGACGGGGACGTACGAGCTGTACGCCTGGGACCGCGCCACGGGCGAGCAGCGGCAGGCGACGGACCGGCCGAACGGCACGACGGACGGCGTGCTGTCCCCGGACGGCGCGTGGATCTGGTGGTTCGACGACAAGGACGGCGACGAGTTCGGCGTCTGGCGCCGCCAGCCCTTCACGGGCGGCCCGGACGAGCCGGCCGTGCCCGGTCTGGCCCCGTCGTACCCGGCCGGTCTGGCGCTGTCCCGGGACGGCCGCACGGCGGTCGTCGGCCGGTCCACGGACGAGGACGGCACGACGATCCACCTGGCCCGGCAGGGCGCGGAGCCGGTGGAGATCTACCGCCACCGCGAGTCGGCGGGCGTCGGCGACCTCTCGCACGACGGCTCCCTGATCGCGATCGAGCACACCGAGCACGGCGACGCCATGCACGCGGCCCTGCGCGTGCTCCGCCCGGACGGCACGACGGTCGCCGAGCTGGACGACACCAAGGGGGGCACCGAGGAGCTGGGCCTGGAGGTGCTGGGCTTCGCCCCGGTCGACGGCGACACCCGGCTGCTCATCGGCCACCAGCGCCGGGGCCGCTGGGAGCCGCTGGTGTGGGACGTGGCCACCGGCGAGGAGACGGACCTGGCGCTTGAGTTGCCGGGCGACGTGGGCGCGGAATGGTATCCGGACGGCTCGGCCCTGCTCGTCGCCCACGGCTTCGAGGCCCGCAGCGAGTTGTTCCGGTACGACCTGGCGGCCCGCGAGCTGACCCGCATCCCCACCCCGCCCGGCACGGTCTCCGGTGCCACGGCCCGGCCCGACGGCAGCGTGGAGTACCTGTGGTCGTCGGCCGCCGAGCCGTCGGCGGTGCGGTCCACGGCCGGCGGTGTGGTGCTGGACCCGCCCGGCATGGCGTGTCCGCCGTCGGTGGCCGTGGAGGACGTCTGGGTGGACGGCCCCGGCGGCCGCATCCACGCCCTGATCCAGAAGCCGGCCGGCGCCACGGGCCCGCTGCCCACCGTCTTCGACCTGCACGGCGGCCCGACCTGGCACGACAGCGACTCCTTCGCGGCGGGTCCGGCCGCCTGGGTCGACCACGGCTACGCGGTGGTCCGCGTCAACTACCGCGGCTCCACCGGCTACGGCCGCGCCTGGACCGACGCCCTCAAGCACCGGGTGGGCCTGATCGAGCTGGAGGACGTGGCCGCGGTCCGCGACTGGGCCGTCTCCAGCGGTCTCGCCGACCCCGCCCGCCTGGTCCTCACCGGCGGCTCCTGGGGCGGCTACCTCACCCTGCTGGGCATCGGCACCCAGCCGGACGCCTGGGCGCTGGGCATCGCGGTGGTGCCGGTCGCGGACTACGTCACCGCGTACCACGACGAGATGGAGGCCCTGAAGGCCATGGACCGCACCCTGCTGGGCGGCACCCCCGAGGAGGTCCCGGAACGCTTCGAGGCGTCCTCCCCGCTCACCTACGTCGACCAGGTCAAGGCCCCGGTCTACATCTCGGCGGGCGTCAACGACCCCCGCTGCCCGATCCGCCAGATCGACAACTACGTCAAGCGCCTGGAGGCCCGCGGCGCCACCCACGAGGTCTACCGCTACGACGCGGGCCACGGCTCCCTGGTGGTGGACGAACGCATCAAGCAGGTGCGGCTGGAACTGGAGTTCGCGGAGCGCCACCTGGGCCGGTAGAGCCCGGCCCCCGCCGGCCGGGCCGGCGCAGCCGCCCCGGGCCCCGGGGCGCCCCGGCCTCCCGGGTCGCTCTGGCCTCCCGGGTCGGCCCGGCCCCGGATCGTCCTGGCCGCCGGGTCGTCCCAGCCTCCGAGCCGACCCGGCCCTCCGGTCAGCGCAGTTCCGCCAGGCCCCTGCGGGTCGCGGCGATCACGACCCGGTCTCCCTTAGCCAGCACGTGGTCGGCCGAGGTGTCGGTGCGGCCCTCCAGCGCCAGCACCCGCCACGCCCCGGCCCGGAACGCCTCCCGCACGGTGCGGCCCTCCAGCTGGCGGTGGCCGTCCACGTCGACGGCGGCGAACAGCAGGACCCGCCGTTCGACCGCGATCGCGCCCAGCACCTGCCGGCCCAGCATGGCCCCGGCGAACGCGGGCGCGGCCAGGTGGGTGACGCTGCGGCTGCGGGTCAGCGCGTGCGGGTGGGCGGCCCGCAGGGTGCGGTAGACGGCGGTGGCGAAGTCGTCGTCGTAGAGGCGCAGGACCACGCGGAGATCGGGGCGCACGGTCCGCGCGTACAGCACGGCCTCCAGGTTGGTGGTGTCGGCGCTGGTCACCGCGAGCAGTGTCTGCGCCCGGTGGATCTGCGCCGCTTCCAGGACGCCTTCCTGGGTGACGTCCCCGAGCACCACCGGCACCCGCAGCCGGCGCGCGGTGGCCAGGCCGCGTGCCTCCGGGTCGGACTCGACGCAGACCACGGGCACGTTCAGCTCCCGCAGCCGGGTCAGCACCCGGGTGCCGATCTTGCCCAGTCCGAGCAGCACCACATGGCCGCTCAGCCCGCGCGGCGGCCGGCGCAGGGCGGAGGCGGTGCGGAAGGTGCCGAGCGCCTCCAGCGCGGTGGCCAGCAGCACGGGCAGGAGGAGCAGTCCGACCAGGGCGGACAGGAGCTGGAGCAACTGGCGGCCCGGGGGCGCGCCGAGGGCCGGGTCGTCGATGGCGAACAGGTCGAGAAGGGTGAGGTAGAAGGCGCCCAGCGGGTGGATGCCGGTGACCAGCCACAGGGCGACGGCGAGGGCGGCGACGCAGCAGAACAGGCCGGCCAGGGACCAGCGCAGCCGCCGGGAGAAGAGGGAGGCGAGCGGCATGACGCCGGTGATCCGGCGGGCGGGTGCGGCGGACTCCGCGCCGGCCGCGGCGGAGACGTTCTCCAGCACCACGGCGTGCCGGCCGGCCGCCTGCCGTACCTCCTCGTCGTCCGGGAGCAGGCGCGGCTGTTCGCCGGCGAGGTCCGGTTCGCCGCCGGTGAGCAGCGCGAGCGTGCACAGCCCGGGGCCGGTGGCGGGGCCGGTGCCGTCCGCGGCCAGCGGCCGTTCCACGGCCCGCAGCAGCAGGCTCTCGGTCTGGACGACCTTGCTGGTGCCGGCGACGGCGGTCGCGGCCAGCGCGGGCGCGGCGGTGTCGGCGTCGGACAGCACGGTCGTGGCGGTCTCGGCGCCGGTGCCCGGGCCGTCGGTCTCGCTCCCGGCGGCCAGCGCGGCGGCCTGGTCGAGGAGTTCCTCGATGTGCTGGCCCAGCCGCCGGTTGTAGAGGCGCAGGACCAGCCGCAGCCGCGGGTTGAGCCGGCGGGCGGTCAGCGCGGCGCGGATGTTGGTCTCGTCGTCGTCGTAGACGAGGGCGAGCGCGGCAGCCCGGGCCACCCCGGCCTCGGCGAGCACCGCCTCGGTGGGCTCGGCGGCCTCCATGACCGCCTCGCCGTCCGTGCGCTGGCCGGCCGCCGGCCCGGCGGCCCCGCCGGTCCCGCCCGCCCCACTGCCCCGGCCGGCCCCTGCGGCCGCCCCGGCTCCGCTCCCGCGCCCGGCGGACCCCGCTGTCGTGCCCGCCCCGCTGCCGCGCCCGGCGGGTCCGCCGGTCGCGGTGGTCCCGCCCGCCCGGCCGACGGTGCCCACCGCCGCGCTGACCATGCGGTCCAGCAGCGCCGACGCGGCCCGGGCCCGGCCGACCACCGGCGGCCGGGCGGTGCGCTCGTTCGGCGGGACGACGAGGGTCACCTGTTCGCCGTAGACCCCGCGCAACTCGGCCGCCAGCCGGTGCGCGAGCCCGTCGTCACCGCACACCACCATGTGCGCCTGCGGGGACCCGGGCCCCCCTTGATACGGAACACTCGCCACAAGGGAAGAGAGTGGCCCGGGCGGACGCCCGGTTCCACACCGGACGCGCCGCCGGGAGGGCGCCGGGCGTCAGCGGCTCAGCCGTCCGTCCGCTCCGACGGCCAGTCGAAGCGGTCCAGGTCCCGCAGCCACGCCTCCGCGTTGCCGTCGGACGGGGCCCGCCAGTCGCCGCGCGGGGAGAGGGAGCCGCCCGCCGAGACCTTGGGCCCGTTCGGCATGGCCGAGCGCTTGAACTGCGAGAACGCGAAGAAGCGACGGCAGAACACCTCCAGCCAGTGCCGGATCTCGGGCAGGCCGTACGCCCCGCGCTTGTCCTCCGGGAAGCCGGGCGGCCAGGCGCCGGCCTCCGGGTCGTGCCAGGCGTGCCAGGCCAGGAAGGCGATCTTGGAGGGCCGGAAGCCGTAGCGCAGCACGTGGAAGAGGGTGAAGTCGTGCAGCGCGTACGGGCCGATCTTCGACTCGGTGGACTGCATCTCCTCGCCGGGCACCAGCTCCGGGCTGATCTCGGTGTCCAGGATCGCGGTGAGCACCTTGCCGGTCTCGTCGTCGAACTGGCCGCTGCCGACCACCCAGCGGATCAGGTGCTGGATGAAGGTCTTCGGCACCCCGGCGTTGACGTTGTAGTGGCTCATCTGGTCGCCGACGCCGTACGTGGACCAGCCGAGCGCCAGCTCCGAGAGGTCGCCGGTGCCCAGGACGATGCCGCCGCGCTGGTTGGCCAGCCGGAACAGGTAGTCGGTGCGCAGACCGGCCTGCACGTTCTCGAAGGTGACGTCGTACACCGGCTCGCCGGAGGCGAAGGGGTGGTCGATCTCCTTCAGCATCAGCCGCGCGGTCGGCGTGATGTCCAGTTCGGCGGCGGTGACGCCGAGCGCGCGCATCAGCTTGTGCGCGTTGTCCTTGGTGTGGTCGCTGGTGGCGAAGCCGGGCAGGGTGAAGGCCAGGATGTCGCTGCGCGGCCGGCCCGCGCGGTCCATCGCCCGGGCGGCGACGATCAGCGCGTGGGTGGAGTCCAGGCCGCCGGACACGCCGATGACGACCTTGGGGCCGCCGATCGCCGCCAGCCGCTGCTGGAGCCCGGCGACCTGGATGTTGTACGCCTCGTAGCAGTCCAGGGCGAGCCGCTCGGCGTCGGCGGGCACGAACGGGTACCGCTCGACGCGCCGCCGCAGCCCGAGGTCGGTGAGCGGCGGGTCCAGCTCGAAGGAGATCGTCCGGAAGTCCCCGGTCCGGCCGGCGTGCGTCCGCCGGTTGTCGTCGAAGGTGCCCATCCGGTGCCGCTCCTGCCGCAGCAGGTCCAGATCGACGTCGGCGACGGCGCACTGGTCGCCCAGCGGGAAGCGCTCGGACTCGGCGAGCAGCACCCCGTTCTCGTAGATCATGGTCTGTCCGTCCCAGGACAGGTCGGTGGTGGACTCGCCCAGTCCGGCCGCCGCGTAGACGTAGGCGGCGAGGCAGCGGGAGGACGCCGAGCGGCACAGCAGTTCGCGGTCCCCGGCCCGGCCGACCGTGATCGGGCTGCCGGAGAGGTTGACCAGCACCGTCGCCCCGGCGAGCGCGGCCTCCGCGCTGGGCGGCACCGGCACCCACATGTCCTCGCAGATCTCGGTGTGCAGCACCAGCCCGGGCACGTCCGCGGCCTCGAACAGCAGGTCCACGCCGAACGGCACCTCCGCGCCCGCGACGCGGAGGGTCCCGCCGCGCTCGTCGTGGCCGTCGGCGATCTGCCGGCGCTCGTAGAACTCCCGGTAGTTCGGCGGGTACGACTTCGGCACGACTCCGAGGACGCGGCCCCGGTGGATGATCACCGCGCAGTTGTAGATCCGGTGGCGGTGGCGCAGCGGGGCGCCGACGACCAGCACCGGCAGCAGGCCGGCCGAGCCGGCCACGACCGTCCGCAGCGCCGTCTCCACCTGGTCGAGCAGCGCGTCCTGGAGCAGCAGGTCCTCGATGGAGTAGCCGGTGAGGCCCAGCTCGGGGAAGACGGCGACGGCGACGCCCTCGTCCGCACACCGGCGGGCCTGGCGCAGGACCGTTTCCGCGTTGGCCTGCGGATCGGCGATGACGGTGTGGCCCGTGCACGCGGCGATGCGCGCGAAGCCGTGGCTGTAGAGCGACCAGAAGTTCAACGGGGCTTCCTTCATGATTCAACAGACGGCGCGGACGAGGCGGATCTCCTCCAGGACAAAGCCTAGATCCCGGCCACGCGGCGGCCCGGTCCTGGCCGCGTACTCGGGCGGGTACCCGGACACGGCTGAGTACGTGCGCTCTGGCCGCCGCCGGCGTACGGCGCGACGGTGGAGGCATGCGACAAGATCCGAGAAGGCTTCTGCTCCGCACGCTGCCGCTGCTCGCGCCCGCCGTCGTGGCGTCCCTGGCGTGGGCCGCCTGGCTGGGCTGGGACCAGCAGCGGGATGTGGCCCCGGACGGCACGGTGTCCGGGCCGTACGAGAGCTGGCAGGTGATCGGGCTGGTCCTGACCCTGCTGCCGCCGGTGTACTGGGCCACGGTCCGGCACCACCCCGTGAGCGCCGTCCTCGGCACCTCCGCCGGCCTGACGGCCGCCGCCTGCTACGACTGGTCGGACGACTCCAGCGGGCTCTTCGTGATCGGTGTGGGACTGGTGCTGGCCGGCAGCCTCGCCGCGACCGCCGCCGTCTGCGGGATCATCGGCTTCACACGCCGCGCCACCGCCACGGCGTAGGCCGGCGGGAGCGGCGGTGGTGCGGGCCCGTGGTCAGGGCGCTGCGGCGCCGCGGGCGACGGCGGGGGCCACGGCGCGGCCCCGCCCGGAGAGTCGGCGGTCCCGGCCTGGAGGGCGTCGGTCCCGCCTGAAGGGACGGCGGTGGTGCGGGCCCGTGGTCAGGGCGCTGCGGCGCCGCGGGCGACGGCGGGGGCCACGGCGCGGTCCCGCCTGAAGGGCCGGCGGCCCCGCCCGGCGGGCCGGCGGTCCCGGCCTGGAGGGGTGGCGAGGGTGCGGTCCCCTGGTCAGGGCGCTGCGGCGCCGCGAGCGACGGCGGCGGTCACGGCGCGGCCCCGCCTGAAGGGCCGACGGTCCCGGCCTGGAGAGTCGGCGGTCCCGGCCTGAAGGGACGGCGGTCCCGGCCTGGAGGGTCGGCGGTCCCGGCCCGGAGGGCGTCGGTCCCGGCCTGCAGGGTCGGTGGTCTCGCCCCGGAAGGTCAGCTGTCGTCGAAGTCCGCCTGGGCGAGGGCCAGTATGTGCGCGGCCGTCAGGGCGTTCCACGGGTCGGCGGCGGTGCGCAGCAGCCAGTCGGCCGCGGCGGCGGGCTGTCCGGGCGGGACGACCAGCAGCGCCCAGCGGCCCACCGTGCCGCAGTCCAGGGTGATCGAGTGCGCCTCGGCGTCGACGTCCGACAGGGCCACCTCGATCAGCTGGCCCGGCGCCAGCACCGTACGCGGGGCGGCGGGCCAGGCGGCCGTGTCGACCATGACCCGGGTGACGCTGCCCGGTACCGGGTTCAACGCGTCGACCAGCGCGGGCAGTTCCAGTTCCAGCGCGTCGCAGCGGGGCCACCAGGCTCCGTCCAGCGGGCCGTGGCTGACACCGGGGGTGAGCGTCAGCCGGGGCGCGGGCATCCGGTAGACGCGCGCTGCGCCCGCGGGGCCGTCGTCGGGGGAGCTTGTGGTGTCGCCCATCAGCAGATCCCGTCCCGAACGGCTCGCGGCCGTCCGCGTTCGTCGTCCGCGGGAGCGGCACCGCGGTGGCCGCGCTGCGCGAGGGCTCCCGGTAGGGCCAGGGTACGTCCGGCCGGAGGGACCCGGCGCGGCCCTCTCCCGGGCGCGGTGGCCCGCGGTGCCGGCCCGGGGAGGGGAGCGTGCGGGTCACCGGCTCCAGGGCAGGTCGTCGGCCCGGACCTCCGGGACCGGAGCGGCCGCGGGGACGTCGTGGCAGGTGAAACCGAGCCGGGTCAGAGCCCTGCGCACCTCGTGCGCCGTGAAGTCGCGGCGGTCCTGCCGGGTGATCACCTGTCCGACCTGCTTGACCGGGTAGACGCGGCGGCCGATGGTCACGCACACCCCGGTGGCGGGCTCGGGCGGGATGCCCTCCATCGAGTCCTCGACCTCGCTCTTGGTCAGGTCGAAGGGGAAACGGGCGATGACACAGCGCATGATGCCTCCAAGGACGAGCGGTCGGGCGGCGGGGTGTGACGGTCGGTCAGGGCGTGAGCGCGAGGACGCCCAGGGCGTAGCCCTGCTCGTCCACGACGGGCGAGGCGTCCAGCGTCCGCAGGCGCATCGCGGCCTCCGCCTCGCCGAGCACGGCCGCGGAGGCGGTGAACGGACCGCGGTCGAGAGGGAGGTCCCGCAGCCGCGTCCGGTCGGCGTACCAGGAGCCGCCGCGGTGCGCGGCGAGCTGCGACCGGGTGACCAGTCCCGCGCACCGGCCGTCCTCGTCCCGCAGGAGCAGGTGCGGGACCCGGGCGCCGAGGAGGACCGACAGCGCCACGTCGACCGCCATGTGGTCCTCGACCTGCGGTCCGGGAGCGTGCATGGCGTCACGGGCGGTCAGGTCCGTGCCGCCGGTGGGGCCGGCCTGCCGGGTCCGCGGCGGGAACTGCGTCAACGGCTTCTCCTCGTCGGTTGCGTCGTGCGGGTCGGGTGCGTCTCGCCGTGCGGGGCGGGTCCGGCGGTCGGTGGTGGCGTGCGGGGTGCGTCTTTCCGTCGTACGAGAGGGGCGTGCGGCCGTCGCGGGCGCGGTGCGCCGGCCGTGCGGGCCGGGCCGTCGGGCAGCCGACAGCCCGGCCGGCGGCTGTTACTGGCCGCGGTTGGCGCGCGGGGCGGAGCGGCGGCCCCGGCTGCTTCCCCGGCCGCCGCGGCCGCGGCCGGCGGAGCTCTTGCGCTCCTCGCGCTGCTCGGCGGCGGGCACGGTGATCGTGACGGGCACGCCGGACGGCGTCCGGGCACCGGTGATGCGGGTCAGCTCGGCCTCGCCCGGGCGGACCCGCGCGCTGTTGGCGGTGATGCCGGCGTCGGTCATCATCCGGTCCATCGCGCGCCGCTGGTGGGGCAGGACGAGGGTGACGACGGTGCCGGACTCGCCGGCCCGGGCCGTACGGCCGCCCCGGTGCAGGTAGTCCTTGTGGTCGGCGGGCGGGTCGACGTTGACGACCAGGTCGAGGTCGTCGACGTGGATGCCGCGGGCGGCGACGTTCGTCGCGACCAGGACCGTGACGTGCCCGTCCTTGAACTGGGCGAGCGTCCGGTTGCGCTGCGGCTGGGACTTGCCGCCGTGCAGGGCGGAGGCGCGCACTCCGACGGACAGCAGGTGCCGGGCCAGCTTGTCCGCGGCGTGCTTGGTGTCCAGGAACATGATCACGCGGCCGTCGCGGGCGGCGATCTCCGTCGCGGTGGCGTGCTTGTCGTCGTCGTGCACGTGCAGCAGGTGGTGCTCCATCGTGGTGACGGCGCCCGCGGACGGGTCGACCGAGTGCACGACCGGGTCGTGCAGGTAACGGCGCACCAGGAGGTCGATGTTGCGGTCCAGGGTGGCCGAGAACAGCAACCGCTGGCCGTCGGCGGGCACCTGGTCGAGCAGGGCGGTCACCTGGGGCATGAAGCCCATGTCGGCCATCTGGTCGGCCTCGTCCAGGACGGTGACGGCGACCTGGTCCAGGCGGCAGTCCCGCCGCTCGATGAGGTCCTTGAGCCGGCCGGGGGTCGCGACGACGACCTCGGCGCCGCCGCGCAGGGCGCTGGCCTGGCGGCCGATCGACATGCCGCCCACCACGGTGGCGAGCCGCAGCCGCAGCGCGCGGGCGTACGGCGTGAGCGCGTCGGTGACCTGCTGGGCCAGTTCCCGGGTGGGGACGAGGACCAGGGCGAGCGGCTGCCGGGGCTCGGCGCGCTGCCCGTCCAGCCGGGCCAGCAGGGGCAGTCCGAACGCGAGCGTCTTGCCCGAACCGGTGCGCCCGCGGCCCAGGACGTCCCGGCCGGCCAGGGCGTTCGGCAGGGTGGCCGCCTGGATGGGGAAGGGGGTGGTGACGCCCTCGGCGCCGAGGGCGGTGAGCAGCCGTTCGGGCATGTCCAGCTCGCCGAACGTCTCGACGGCGGGCAGCGGCTCGGTCAGCGTGACCGGCAGCGCGAACTCCTGCTGGCGCGGGGCGGAGCGCGGCCCCCGGTTGCCGGTGCGCCCGGTGGCCGGACGGGGGCTGCGGCGGCGCGTCTCCTGTGTGCGGGGGCGGCCGGAGCGTGCGGACTGTGTGCGGTTCAAGGGGAACCTTCCTCGATGCGGCACGTATCGAGGAATTCCTCCGGCGGGTTGCACACCGCACGAGTCGTACGAGGAATCACAAGAAAAGAGCCGGGGTGAAAACCGACGGCCGGGGTCTGCGGACTGCGCCTGCCGGAGGCAGGGCCGGGCCTGTCGGGAAGAGGGGAAAGCAAACGGGCTGGAACCCGCACCCGAAGAGCGCGGGCCCCAGCCACGTGATGCACGAGCCGTACGGCGTGGAGCCGTACGCCTGCGTGGGTTCGCGTCAGCGTCAGGCGGGAACGATGTTCTCGGCCTGCGGGCCCTTCTGGCCCTGCGTGACGTCGAAGGTAACCTTCTGGCCTTCCTGAAGCTCGCGGAAGCCGGAGGTGGCGATGTTCGAGTAGTGGGCGAACACGTCAGCGCCGCCGCCGTCCTGCTCGATGAAGCCGAAGCCCTTTTCCGCGTTGAACCACTTCACGGTGCCAGATGCCATATTGAATCTCCCTTGGGGGGCAGTGCCGGAGTCCGCACTTTACGGATCCCGAGTCGCCGCGATGATCACCCCTCCGGAAAGATCCGGAAAGCTCTGCGAAAGAAAAGATCCTGAAGAGATCTCTGGTAACCAAAACTGCAACTGGTATCACGCTAACACAGGTCACCGGAAAACTGCAGGCATTTCGCGGCCGTCCGGATATTCTTGCCCCGCCGGTGCCCGTATATCTGTAACGGTGGCGTCAGATTTCCAGGCCGTGCTCGGCCAGCTTCCGGCGCAGGTCCTCGGTGCGGCGCAGGGCGTCGGCGAGCCGGTCCTCCAGTTCGACGATCCGGCAGGCGGCCTCCACGGGGGTGTTCCGGTCGACCAGTACCCGGGCGCGGGCGACGATCCGCAGCTGCCGGCGGGAGTAGCGGCGGTGACCGCCCTCCGACCGCAGCGGGCTGATCAGCTCCGTCTCGCCCACCGCCCGCAGGAAGGCGGGCGTGATGCCGAGGACGGCGGCGGCCCGCCCCATGGTGTAGGCGGGGTAGTCGTCATCGTCGAGGAGGCCGGCGGCCGGCGGGTTCTCGGCGGGCATGGCACCTTCGTTCAGGGGCGGGGTGGCGGACGGGGCGCGCGCGGCGCCCCGTGCTCCGAAGGATTCGCCACCATCTGTCTCGTGGTCCAACCCTAGTCCCGTCGAGCATGGAGATCTGGTACGGCCGCGACAGATTCGGTGCCGGCGGGGGAGCCGCATCCCGAGCGGGCGGCGACGGCAGGTCCCTGGTCCGCGAGTCCCCCGTCCGGCGTCGCCGTCCCGGCGCCTCCGGTCTGCCGTCGCCGGCCCGGCGTCCCCGGCCCGCCGTGCCGGTTTCAGTGCGCCGCGCGGTCCTCCGGGGGCTGAAACCCGGCTGAAGCCGTTCTGAACCGTCCGGGCCGCACGCTCTGCGGCATGACGACGACCGACCGAGAACTCGCGATCGCGGCCACCGGGCTGCGCAAGTCCTACGGAGACAAGACCGTCCTCGACGGCATCGACCTCCACGTGCCCGCCGGCACCGTCTACTCCCTGCTCGGGCCGAACGGCGCGGGCAAGACCACGGTGGTCGGCATCCTGTCCACGCTGGTGCCCGCCGACGCCGGACAGGCGCGGATCGCCGGGCACGACCTCACCGCCGAGGCCCACCAGGTGCGGGCCGCGATCGGGGTCACCGGCCAGTTCTCCGCGGTCGACGGGCTGATCACCGGCGAGGAGAACATGCTCCTGATGGCCGACCTGAACCACCTCCCGCGTGCCGAGGGCCGGCGTGTGACGGCCGAGCTGCTGGAGCGCTTCGAGCTGACCGAGGCCGCGAAGAAGCCCGCGTCCGCCTACTCGGGCGGGATGAAGCGCCGGCTCGACATCGCCATGACCCTGGTCGGCCGGCCGCGGATCATCTTCCTCGACGAGCCGACCACGGGCCTGGACCCGCGCTCCCGCCACACCATGTGGCAGATCGTCCGCGAGCTGGTCGCCGCCGGCACCACGGTCTTCCTCACCACCCAGTACCTGGAGGAGGCCGACCAGCTCGCCGACCGCATCGCGGTGCTCAACGGCGGCCGGCTGGTCGCCGAGGGCAGCGCCGCGGAACTCAAGCGGCGCGTGCCCGGCGGTCACGTCCGGCTGCGCTTCTCCGACCCGGTGGCGTACGAGCGGGCGGCGGCCGCGCTGCGCGGCACGCACCGCGACGACGAGGCGCTCACCCTGCAGATCCCGAGCGACGGCAGCCAGCGCGAGCTGCGGGCCATCCTCGACTGGCTCGACGCCACCGGCACCGAGGCCGACGAGCTGTCCGTGCACACGCCCGACCTGGACGACGTGTTCTTCGCCCTGACCGGCAGCCCCGTCCCCGCACAGCCCACCGGCTCCCCGGACCGAACCGGCCCCGTGGACCCCGCCGGTTCCCCGGATCCCGCCGACACCCCGGACCCCACCGCCCCCGCACGGCCCACCGCCTCCGCGCACCCCGCCCCGTCCGCGCGCCCCGCCGGCAAGGAGACCACCCGATGAGCGCCGCCACCCACGCCGTCCGCGACAGCATGACCATGCTGCGGCGCAACCTCCTGCACGCCCGCCGCTACCCGTCCCTGACCCTGAACCTCCTGCTCACCCCGGTCATCCTGCTGCTGCTCTTCGTCTACGTCTTCGGCAACGTGATGAGTTCCGGCATCAGCGGCGGTCCCGCCGACCGCGCCGGCTACGTCGCCTATCTGGTCCCCGGCATCCTGCTCATGACGGTCGGCGGGACCGCCCTCGGCACCGCGGTGTCGGTGGCCACCGACATGACCGAGGGCATCATCGCCCGGTTCCGCACCATGGCGATCTCCCGCGCCTCCGTGCTGGTCGGCCATGTGCTCGGCAGCGTGATCCAGACCCTGATGGCGCTCGCGCTGGTCCTGGGCATCGGCGTGGCCATCGGCTTCCGGCCCGACGCGACCTGGGCGGAGTGGCTCGCGGCGGCCGGGCTGCTGGCCCTGGACAGCCTCGCGCTGACCTGGATCGCGGTCGGTATCGGCCTGGTCAGCCCGAACGCCGAGGGCGCCAGCAACCTGGGCATGCCGCTGATGGTGCTGCCCCTGCTCGGCAGCGCCTTCGTGCCGGTGGACCTGATGCCGGGCTGGTTCCGCTGGTTCGCCGAGTACCAGCCGTTCTCGCCGGCCATCGAGACCCTGCGCGGGCTGCTGCTGGGCACCGGCATCGGCACCACGGACGCCGTGCTGGCCGTCGCCTGGCCCGTGGGCCTGACGCTGCTGGGCTTCTGGTGGTCCACGGCCCGGTTCAGCCGCGCGTCTGGGCGGTGAGTTCGCGCAGCGCCGCGGTCCACAGCTCCTCCCGCCCCAGGGCGGCGTACGCCGACTTCGCCGCGGCGTACGCCGCCCGGTCGGCCTGCTCCGCTGCCTGCCGGCAGCGGGCCGAGGACAGCGTCGGGAACTCCCGCACCACCGGCATGCGTTCCGCCAGCGCCACCAGGCGTACGGCCGACGGATCGCCCGCCGCCAGACCGGCGAAACCGAGCCCGAGCAGGACGGTGCCGTACACGGGCAGTTCCACCGGGGCCGCCCCCTCGCCGGCCGGCGCCGACAGCATGGCCAGCAGCCGGGTCCGCAGCCGTCCGGCGAGTCCGGCCACCGGTTCCGGCCGGCCGTGCTGGGCGTGCGCCGCCAGCGCGGCCGACTGCACCTGGAGCGCCCAGGTGTCCAGGAACGGGTCGTCGGCGTACGCCGGGCCGGCCGCCCCGGTCCGTTCGACCGCCCGGCGCCACAGCCCGAGCCCGACCTCGGTCAGCCCCCGGGCCAGCGCGATCTCCGCCCGGGCCGGCAGGTCGGGGCTGTAGCCCTGCTCGGGGTCCGGCCGCTGGTCCAGGGCGGCGAGCCCGAGCCAGTACTCGGCCTCGTCGATCTCCCCGCGCTGGAGACAGGCGAGCACCAGCCCCCAGCGGACGTCGATCGGGTCCGCCCAGTCGCCCATCTCACCGAGCACCTCCAGCGCGGCGCGCAGATGCCCGTACGCCTCGTCGCCGCGCTCGGCCTGGAGGCACAGCTCGCTGATCCGCCCGTGCCCGAGCAGCAGCATCGCCGGATTGCCGAGCGGTTCCAGCGCGTCCAGCATGCGCCGGGCGCACTCCAGGGCGCGTTCCGTCTCGTGCTCGGAGTGCCACATGTAGCTGGCGACACCCGACGCGACGCCCGCGAGCAGGGGCTCGGGGGCGTCGCACAGCTCCTGCAGCCGCGTGAACCGCGGCGGATATATCTCCGGTACGGCGCACAGCACGGCGGCCAGCGCCCGGACCAGGGTGTCCGGCGGGGCGGGCGGCAGCCGGCGCAGCGTGACGAGCTGCCGTACGGCGTGCGGGCCGTGGCCCATGAACAGGCTGGCCGCGCACACCGCCGCCGCGCTCCGGGCCGCCTCCAGATCCCCGGGCTCCCCGGGCCCGGGACGGAAATGCGACAGGGGCCCGGCGGTCTCCGCGGCGAGCGCGGCGAGCCGGGCGTAGTTGCTGTCGGTGGCCCACAGCGTGGACAGCACGGCGGTGAGCGCCGCGGTGGCGGGCCCGTCACCGCGGGCCAGCGCGAACCGCAGGGCCAGGACGAGGTTGTCCTGCTCGGCCCGGACCCGGTTCCAGGCCGGCAGCGGCCGGGCGCGGAACAGCGCGTCGTGGTGGGCCCGGCCGAAGTCCCGCGCCCAGGCGAGGAACCGGCCGGCGACCCGCTCCTCCTCCCCGGCCTCGGCGCGCCGGGCGGCGCCGAACTCCCGCAGCGTCTCCAGCATGTGGAAGCGCATCCCGGCGGGACTGTCCCCGGCCTTGATCAGGGACTGGCCGGCCAGCTGCTCCAGCAGGCCCAGCACGTCCCCGGTCCCGTCCAGCACCCGCTCCGCCGCGTCCGCGGAGAACCCGCCGGGGAACACCGACAGCGCGCGCAGCGCCGCCCGGCCGTCGGGTTCCAGCAGGTTCCAGCTCCACTCGACCACGGCCAGCAGGGTCCGGTGCCGTTCCGGCGCGTCGCGCGCGCCGCCGCGCAGCAGCGCGAAGCGGTCCTGGAGGCGGCGCGCGATGTCGGCCACCGACAGCACCCGCACCCGGGCCGCGGCCAGCTCCACGGCCAGCGGCAGCCCGTCCAGATGACGGCAGATCCCGGCCACCTCGCCGGCCGGCAGCTCCACGCCGGGCCGGGCCGCCCGCGCCCGCTGCGCGAACAGCTCGACGGAGGTGGCCAGGGACAGCTCCGGCAGGTCGTACACGGACTCCGAGGTCAGCCCCAGCGCGGCCCTGCTGGTGGCGAGGACCCGCAGCTCCTTCGACCGCGACACCAACTCCTGTACGAGTCCGGCCGCGCCGGCGATCACCTGCTCGCAGTTGTCCAGCACCAGCAGCGCCGGCCCGGGGCCCAGCGCGCCGAGGATGCCGTTCACGGCGTGCTTGTCCGTGCCGCCGCCGGTGAACGGCCGGGCCTCGGCGGCCCCGACGGCCGAGGCCACCTCGCCGGCCACGTCCGCGTCGGCGGTGACACCGGCCAGCGTCACGAAGTGCACCACCGGCTGTGCGGCCGCCCGGCTCACCGCGTGCGCGAGGCGGGTCTTGCCCAGCCCGCCCGGACCCAGGACGGTCACCACCCGGGCCGTGCGCAGCAGCCCGGTCACGGCGGCGAGGTCGGCGTCCCGGCCCAGCAGCGGGTTCGGGTCGTGCGGCACACCGTGGCGGAGCGGTGGCGCGTCCGCGTTCAGCAGCTCCTGGTACACGGCCTTCAGCCCCGGCCCCGGGTCGGTCCCCAACTCCTCGCGCAGCGCGCGCCGGTAGGCGTCGTACCGGCTCAGCGCGGTGGCCCGGCCGGCCGTACCGGCCTCGCAGCGCAGCAGCTCGGCGAGCACCTCCTCGTCCCGCGGCAGCTCCCGGGCCAGCCCGGCCAGCGGCTGGACCGCCTCCGCCCGCCGGCCCACCCGGGCGAGGGCGAGCGCCCGGGACCGCAGCAGGGAACGGAACGCCCGGACCCGGCCGGCGCGCAGCGCGACCACCGGGTCGTGCAGGTCCTCGCCCACCGCGGCGCCCACGGTCCCGTCCCACAGCGCCAGGCCCGCCTCGGCCTCGGCCAGGGCGCCCTCGTGATCGCCCGCCCGGGCCCGCTCGGCGCTCGCGGCCTCGTGCAGCAGCAGCGCGGAGCTGTCGATCCGCGTCTCGTCCAGGCCCAGCCGGTATCCGGCCGGGGTGCTCACGACCAAGTCGGCGCCGGCCTGCGCCCTGAGCCGCGACACCAGCACCTGCACCGCCTTGCCCGGCCGCTCCGGCAGCTCGTCCGGCCACAGCCCTTCCACCAGCCGGGCGGTGCTGCACCCGGTGCGCGGATCGTCCCCGAGCAGCGCGAGCAGACCGCGCAGCCGGGGCGCGGTGATCTCCCGTCCGCGACAGGCGACTCGGGACAGCAGGATCAACTCGGTCGTCACGCGTGCAGAGTAGCCAAGAGCCTTTCGCGGGACCCCCGTCACAACATGTTCACACCAACGGTCCGGTGACCGGAGGCGCCCCGGGCACCCGTTCACGGCTGTCTGCCGGGGAGGAGCCCGAGCCGTGGTCGTCATCGCCTGCCTTCTGCTGCCCGTCATGGGAGTACTGCTGTACGGCATGGACCGTGTCGAGAACTGGCTGACGCGTCCGGCCCGGCCGCCCCGCCACGCCGGCGCGCGCCCTCTGCGCCTGCTCCAGGGCGGCCGCCGCGAACCGTCCGTGCGCCGCGCACCGTCCGTTCTCCGTGAACCGTCCGTGCGCCGGGTGCCGGTGACCGGACGAGTGCCGGGAGCCGGAGAGGAGCACCGCCGGGCCGCCTGAACCGGGGGCCCCAGGGGCGTCTACGTCGCCGAGTGCGGGATACCCGCAGGTCATGAGGTTGCCGACGGAGTTGCGTGACATTGATGGTGCCGGGGCACGGGCAGCCGCCCGCCGTATCCCGCCGAAGCCGGCCAAGGTGCTGTCGGCGGTCGAAGAGGCGGCGGAGAGTACGAAGCTGTGGTGCGGCGCCGCCGTGCTGATGGCCGCCACGGGCGGCCGGCGGGGCCGGAAGGCGGCGGCCGCGGGACTGGCCGCGGTGGCGGTGGCACAGCTGCTGTCCAACGGTGTCTGCAAGCAACTGGCCGGCCGTGAACGGCCGCCCGAGGAGTGGTTCCCGCACGACGAGGTCCACGACCGCCCGGACTCCTCCTCGTTCCCCTCCGGGCACACCGCCGCCGCGGCCGCCTTCACGGCGGCGGTCGCCCCGGCCTGGCCCGCGGCCGCCGCGCTGTGCGCCGTACCGGCCGCGATGGTCGCGCTGGAGCGCGTGCAGTCCGGCGCCCACTACCCGAGCGACGTCGTGGCGGGCGCCGCCGTCGGTCTGCTCAGCGCCGGGCTGGTACGGCGGGCACCGCGCCGGCTGCTGCGGCGCGCCCCGTGGTGAACGCGGTGGCGGCCGGGCCGAAACCGGTGACCTGAACGGCGGACACCGGGGTACTCGCGAGCTGACCGGACATAAGCACAGACGGGAGGTGAGCGCCGTGTCGAGTACGCAGCCCCGCACCGGAACGGACGGGCACGCACCGGTTCCGGAGCCGGTGGGGGAACTGGTGCAGCGTGCCTCGCAGCAGCTGACGGAGCTGGTACGCGGTGAACTGCGCCTGGCGCAGGCGGAGATGGCGGAGAAGGGCAAGCGGTACGGCAAGGGAGGCGGACTCTTCGGCGGCGCCGGCGTGGTCGGCTTCCTGATGCTTCAGGCCCTGGTGGCCACGGTGATCGCCGCGCTCGCGGTGCCGCTTCCGGTGTGGGCCGCGGCCCTCATCGTGACCGCGGTGCTCGGTGTGATCGCCGCGGTGCTGGCGCTGAACGGCAAGAAGCAGGTCGCCCGGGCCGCGCCGCCGACCCCGCAGCAGACGATCGAGAACGTGAAGGCCGACGTGGCCGAGATCAAGGAGAGTGCGCATCGATGACCCAGCCGCCCCACGACGAGCCCACCGCCGCGAACCCCGGCGAACTGCGTGAGCAGGTCGAGCAGACCCGCCAGGAACTCGGCAAGACGGTGGAAGCCCTCGCGGCCAAGACCGACGTCAAGGCACGCGCCCAGGAAAAGGCCAACGAAGCCGCCGCGAAGGCCGGTGAGCTGAAGGAACAGGCGGTGGCGAAGGCGGGTGAACTGAAGGAGCAGGCCGCCGTGAAGGCGGAGGAGCTGAAGGGACAGGCCGCCGTGAAGGCGGGCGAGCTGAAGGAGCAGGCCGCCGTCAAGGCGGAGGGGCTGAAGGAACAGGCCGCCGTCGGGGCGGGCACGGCCCGGACCAAGGTCGCCGAGGCGGCGGCCAAGGCCCAGGACAGCGTGCCCGAACCGATCAGGGACAAGGCGGTCCAGGGCGTTCGGCTGGCCCGGCAGAACCGCCCTGTGCTGCTGGCGGTCGCCGGCGCCGCGGCCGTCGTCTGGCTGGCCTGCCGCCGGCGCAAGGGCTGAGCGTGGCCGGAGCGCCGCCGGAAACCGCACCCGGTTCCCGGCGGCGCTTTGGCGTACGCGGACCCGGCCGGCCCGGAGCCTCGCCGCACCCCGGCCTCACCCGCCACCGCGGGTTGTGCTTACGGGGCGCCGGTCTTGTTGAAGCCCTTGTCCAGGTAGGGGGACTGGTCGACCACGAAGCCGTCGTCCGCGACGAGGCGGGCGATGCCGCCCTGGTCCCGCCAGATCTCGCTGGAGGAGCCGAAGGAGAAGCCGCCGTACTCCGGGTGGTTCTCGTTGGTGTAGACGCGGTAGCGCTGGCCGGGCTGGACGACCGTACCGGGCGGGAAGGCGAAGGAGTACCCGGTGGGCTTGGCCTCCACCTTCCAGCCGGTCAGGTCCTGCGGTGCGCCGCCCTGGTTGAGGATCTCGACGTATTCGTCCGCCTGGCCCGTGCCCGTGCCCTGGTAACGCAGGCCGGAGATGACCACGTCGGGCTCGTCGAGCGTGAACATGCAGACCACGTGGGCGAAGTTGATGCCGCCCTCGGGGCTGCGGAACTGCCGGACGATCTGGCCGTTGCGCTCGAACCCGCTGAGCACCGCACGGTACTGCTTGCCGTCGACCGTGACGGGCTGCGGGTGGACGAAGGTCTGCAGGTCGACCAGGTCGTCGTCCGCGGGACTGGTGCCGGTGGTGTTGGGCGTCTCGTCGTGGTGGAAGCTGAAGGTGAGGTCGGTCGTGGTGCCGTCCTCGAACATGACGGTGACGGTGAGCTGGACGTCGAACCGGCTCGGGGTGACGGTCGTGGGCTTGTTGCGGTGCACGAAGGTGCCGATGACGAACTCGGTGCCGTCGAGCTGGACGTCCGCGGCCGCACCGCGGAACTGGTACCCGCTCTGGCTGCCGGCGCTGCCCCACTGGATGTAGTCGGTGCCCAGGCCGCTGACCGGCGAGATACCCGGGTTGGTGGACGTGAAGACGCCGGAGGTGACGACGGTGGTCATGGTGTCTGGTTCCCGCTTCCTCAGTCCTCGTCCTCGATGACCTCGGCCTTGAGCCGGGCCGGCGGCGCGGTGCCGATCTGGGCGGTGCCGTCGGTGTGGCGGCCGGGTGCGGCCCCGTCGACGGCTTCCAGTCCGCAGGTGTAGACGATGCAGTCCTTGTCCTGGTCGCCCGTGTTCAGGTGCACGTGGGAGGTGAAGGTCAGCGTGCGTCCGTCGTCGCTGACCTTCGCCTGGACGGGGGGCAGGCCGCCGCCCGTGGTCTGGTCGATGCGCTTGTACTGGGCGCCCACCGTGCCGTTCCAGCGGAAGCCGGTGGGGGCGGTGAACACGTGCTCGCGCTCGCCGGCGTCGACCGTCTCGTTCCAGTTCGGCGTGCGGACGCAGATGTTGACGGTGGTGCCGAGGCCCCCGGGCGCGTCCTCGACTCCGCCCTCCTGCCACACCACGAGGTCGAGCTTCTGGGCCCGGCCCTGCTCGTAGCCCCAGTCGTAACCGTTCGCGTACTGGTCCTGCTCGCCGCGCGCACCGTCGCGCGGCGGGTCGGCGTAGGGCTTCCCGGCGAGCGCGTCGGCGCGTCCCTTCTCCTCCCCCCGTTTGTACGCTTCCCTCTTGGTCTGCACATCGGTACTCATCTCCGGGGCCTCCTGGGGCTGTGGTCGACGCGTGCGACGGAAGAAGGGACGTCCTGGTGCGGGTCGCCCCGGCGTGCGGGAGGCGGGCAGGCCCGACACCGCACACCGCGCGGGTTCGCCGGACGCGGATCGTTATGAAGGGTGCGTCCGCGAGACGGACCTCGGGGCGCTGCCCGCGGCTTCCGGCGGGGCGTCCGCGTGGGTGTCGCGGCACGCACCGGACTTTCCTCCGGGTCCATCGTTAGCCCGGACCTGCCGGTGATATGCCGTCATTCCCCCGTTTGGTATGCCGAATCGATTCCGCGTCACTTGTGCGAGTGAGATCGAGGCGTACTACGGCGCAGGGGAGCGGAGAAGAGCGCGTCAGCGCGCCCCCTGTCGCGTGCGCCGGTGCGGGCGCCGGCCCGCAGTCCTCCTGTACGGCCCCGCCTCCGTCCCCGCCTCCCTGTCCTGCCGCTCCGTCCCCGTCCCTGCCTCCCGGTTCCTCCCCCGTGCGGGTGGAGCGCCCGGTGGCGGCGCCCGCCGTGTCGTCCGGGCCGGTATGCAGGGGAAATGCCGATGGCGGAGCGGAAGGAGACGGAAGATGCGCAAGACGAGGCCGTGGACGCGGGAGGTGCCGGGCGCCGGCGAGGTCCGGCCGCGTGCGGGCCGGGGGGTGGCGGCGTGACGGCCGGGGCGGCGGCGCGGCAGGCACCGGACGTGCCGGACGCGGACGGCCCCCCGGTCACCGTGGCGGGCGACGGCACGGCCGGGTTCTCCGGGGACGGCGGGCCCGCGCCGGACGGGCAGTTGGCCTTCCCGGCGGATGTGGCGGTGGGAGGCGGCGCGGTCTACGTCGCCGACCACGCCAACCACCGGGTCCGCCGGATCGACGGCACCGGCACCCTGACGACGGTCGCCGGCGACGGGCTGCGGGGGTTCGCCGGGGACGGCGCCGACGCGGCGCGCGCCCGCCTCGGCTTCCCGTCCGCGCTGGCGGCCGCCCCGGACGGAGCCGTGTTCGTCGCCGACGAGATGAACCACCGGGTCCGCCGGATCGATCCCTCGGGCGTCATCGCCACCGTCGCGGGAGACGGCTCGCGCGGCGGCGGCGGGGACGACGGTGACGGCGGCCCGGCCGGCCGCGCCCGGCTGGCCGCCCCGTGCGCCCTGGCCGTGGACGGCGCCGGAACGCTGTACGTCGGGGAAGCCGGCACGCCCCGGGTGCGCAGGGTCGGCGGCGACGGTGTCATCAGCACGGTCGTCGCGGCATCCGGACGCTCCGGCGGCAGTGCCGCGGCCGACGCGGGCGAGGAGTTCCTGCCCGCCGGCCTGGCGGTCGACGCGGCCGGCCGGCTGTACATCGCCGACCCGGTGGGCCGCCGGGTGCTGCTGCTCGACCCGGACGGGGCGCTGCGGGTACTGGCGGGACCGCCGGACGGGGACGCCGGCGCCACGGCGGTCGACTGGGGCGCGCCGTGCGCGGTGGCGGCCGACGGCGAGGGCACGCTCTACGTCGCCGACCAGACCGGACACCGGGTGTGGCGGCTGGCCGGCGGAGCGGCCCGAATCCTCGTGGGGCCGCCGGGTGCGGTGGGGAAGGAGGCCGGCCCGGCCGGTGACGCGGCCGGTGACGGGGCCGATGCCGCCGTCCACACCGCGCTGCGCTACCCGTGCGGTCTCGCCGTGGACCCGGCCGGGCGCCTGCTCGTGGCGGACAACTTCCACCACCGGATCGCGGCCGTACCCGTCACCATCGCTCCCCTCCAGGAGACCGAGCCGGTACGGGACGGGGAACCGGAGCCGGTACGGGACGAAGAACCGGCACCCGCTCCCGCCCCCGCGCCGGCACCCGCTCCCGCCCCCGCGCCGGCACCCACCCCTGCCCCCGCGCCGTCGCCCGCCCCCGCGCCCCCGCCGTCCGCCAAGCTGCTGGTCCGGCAGGAGGTCGGCCTCGAGATCCCCCGAGGGGCGAGCGAGTTGCTGCACGTCCGGATCTCCTCCGCCGACCCCTGGGCTCCGGGACGGGTGGAGCACCGCTTCACGGCTCCGACGGGTTTCGTCTTCGACGGGCGGGTGACCTGCGCCTACTACCGCGCCGACCGGACGGTGCTCCCCGGCGGGGACCCGGCCGGCACGGCCGGGAACGACGGCAGGACGCTGACCGTCACCGACGAGCCCCGCCTGAACACGTCCGGCCACCCGGCGGCGGCCCTGGTCTACACGCTCGGCATCCACGCCCTGGGCGACGCCGAGCCGGGCCGGTACACCGACGGGCGCGCGGTGATCGCAGGCGGCCCGGAAGCGCCCCTGAAGGCAACCGTTCTCGGAGACGACGAGGACTGACGACGACCGGTGACGACCGACGACGACCGACACGGATCGGTGCGGACCGACGGCGGCCGATGACGCCTGACGGGGGCGCGGTCGCGTCCGGAGCCGTCCACGGCGGACCACTCACCGTGGACGGCTCCGCGCGACCTCAAACCCTGAAGGGGCAGGTAATCGTTTCTGTGCTCCCACGTCACCCCCCTGATGGTCACGGATTGCAGGTCGCCGACCACGGTGGGTTAGCGTTCGATACGTGTTCACGCCCACCCTCCCGAGGCTCGGCCCGCCGGGTCCCTTTCCGCGCGCGTCCCTTGCCCATCAGCTCGACCGCAAGTGGCTGCACTACGCGTTCCTGTCTCGGTGCGGTCGGCACGCGCTCATCGCGAACCTGTCCGTCCTGGGGTCCGCCAGCGGCGTGGTCGACGCGGATCCGGGCGCCCCGGCCACCGGGCGCCGCAGCGGCACCGGCACCGCGGCCGAGGGACAGCACATGGCGATCCTGCTGCTCCACGGGGAGGACCACGGCTGGAGCGCGACGCAGTTCAACGCCGAACAGCCCGAACTGCCCTGGTCGGCCTTCCGGCTGCCGCACCCGCACGGCGAGCCCGGCGCGTTCCGGGTGGCGGCCCGGTCGGCGGCGCCGGCGGCGGACGTCCGGCTGACCCGGACCAGCAGGCCGTGCACCTCGCAGTGCGCGCCGTTCGGCGCGGACGAGCACCTGCGCTGGCAGTCCGAGCCCGGTGTCCTGGGCACCGGCACCCTGCGGCACGGCGACGGCACGGCCACGGAGACGGACCTGCTGGGCTACCACGAGCGGGTACGCGGCCGATGGTCGTGGCCCACGCTCGGCGGCTGGGTGTTCGGATTCGTCAACGACCCCTCGGGCCCCGCCGGCCAGGCCCCGCCCTCGGCGGTCGTCTTCACCCTGATCCAGCCCGCGTACCCGGCGGACGCGGCCAACGGGTCGGTGATGCTGTGGCGCGACGGGCGCATGATCCGCCACTTCCCGCGGCGCAGTCTGCGGGTGGCGGTCAGCGGCAGCCTGGACCGCGACCGGGTGGCGGTGGTCCCGCCGCTGGCGGGCCTGCTGGGCACCCCGCCGATGGCCGCGGTGCCCGGCCGGCTGCTGATCACCGCCCGGCTCGGCGAGGACCGTCTCGTCCTCGACTTCCGCTCGCACACGGCGGGCCGGATCGCCAACCCGTCCGAGACCAGCCTGCACCCGTTCAGCGTGCACGAGACCCTCGGCCCGTGCACCGTGGAGGGCCGTGTCGGCGGACGCCGTATCGGCTTTTGCACCGGGGGCATCGTGGAGTTCGCCGGGGGTGCCCATGACTGAGACCGCCCCCGCGTTCACCGGGGCCCGGCTGCTGGACGAGACCGTCACCGCCCTGTCGGACCGGGCCCCGGCCGTTCTCGCCGCCGCGGCCGGCCAGCTGCGCGGCATCCGGCTCGGCCTGCACTTCAACGACGACAGCCACGCCACGCTCACCGCGCGGCACAGCCGTCTCCTCGTACGCCGGGAGCGCTGCCCGGACCCCGATGTCGAGGTCGCCTTCGACAACCGGGCCATGAACCTGCTGTTCGACCTCCAGCGCCCGCCCGTCGACCAGGTCCTGCCCGACAGCCTCGACGTCCGGGGCTCCCGCGACGACGCCCTCGCCGTGTGGCGGGCCTTCACCCTGCTGGCCCAGCGCGCGGCGGGCCTGCGCAGCATGCAGGAACTGTGGGGGTCCTACCGCGAACAGGCACCCCAGCTCTGGGGCGGGGTGCCGCCCCAGGTCCGGGAACCGGCCGCCGACCCGGTCGACTGGACGGCGCTGGACTTCCTCGCCCGGCGCTCCCCCGAGGACGCGCCCGCACCGCCCGCGCTGATCGGCGACACCACCGTCACCGCGCCGCGCCTGCTGTGGGACGGCCGCGCGAGCACCGACTGGTCGCTGGAGGACACCGTCCAGGACGCGGACCTCCTGGAGACCATGCGCCGGTGCCGGGCCCGCACCAACGAGGAGATCGAGCGGCTGCTCCCGGACCGCGAACCGCGCGCCGAGCTGTACGACCTCATGCGCTCCTACCCCGCCCGCCAGGGCAAGGGCCTGCGCCCCACCCTGACCATCGCCGCCTGTGCCGCCTTCGGCGGGCGCCCCGACGACGCCGTACGCGCCGCCGCCGCACTGGAGCTGTTCCACAACGGCTTCCTCGTCCACGACGACATCGCCGACGAGTCCACGCACCGGCGCGGTCTGCCGACCATGCACGAGGAACACGGCCTGGGCCTGGCCGTCAACGTCGGCGACGGGCTGAACCTGCTCGCCGTCGACGCCGTCCTGTCCAACCTGGAAACGCTCGGCCTGGTCCGCACCCTCGGCCTCATCCACGAGGCGGTGCACATGTGCCGGGAGTCCATCGAGGGCCAGGCCATGGAGCTGGGCTGGATCCGCCACGAGGTGGTCCCCGGGCACGACGACGCCTACTTCACGATGAGCACCAAGAAGACCGGCTGGTACACCTGCATCAGCCCGTGCCGCATCGGTGCCGTCTGCGCCGGCATCACCGACCCCTCCGTGCTCGGCCGGTTCGACGAGGCGTTCCGCCTGATCGGCATCGCCTTCCAGATCCAGGACGACATCCTCAACCTGATCGGCGAGGAGGCCCTGTACGGCAAGGAGCCCCTCGGCGACCTCCTCGAGGGCAAGCGCACGGTGATGCTGATCCACCTCTTCCGCTCGGCGTACGCCCACGAGCGCCCCCGCCTCCTCGACGTCCTGCGGCAGCGCCGTACCGACAAGACGCAGCAGCACGCCGAGGAACTCCTCGCCGCCATGCGGCGGCACGGCTCCATCGAATACGCCACCGACCTCGCCGACCGGCTCGCCGCCGAAGGCATCGCCCGCTTCGAGGAAGACCTCCGGTTCATCCCCGAGAACGAGGGCAAAGCCGTCCTGCGGCAGATCGCCCACTACGTCACCTCAAGGCCACTGTGACCACCACCATGCCCCCGCCCCCGCCGGCCGGCCCCGCCGGCACCGGCCCGCTGACCGCCACCGACCTCCGGGCCTTCGCCTTCCTCGGCCACGTCAACAGCAGTCTGCGCCGGTCCCTGTGCACCCTGGCCAGACACGGCGTGGCGCTGCGCCGCGACGCCCCGGACCGCGCCCGCCTCCTGCTCGACACCGTCCGGCCCTGGCCCCTCTACAAGGGCGGCCAGTTCCTCTTCGACCTGATGGAGTGGGAGGACCTCATGGTCGACGGCGACCCTCCGCCCGTCCTGCCCACGGAGCGGATCGTCTCCGCCTGCACGCTCCCCGTGCAACTGCTCGCCGCCGCCACCGAGGAGGCGTCCGCAGCGACGGGAGCGGTGCCCGGCCAGCGCACGGCCGCCGCCTTCGACCTCCCGCTGCGCCTGCTGGCCGGCACCGCCCGCACCACCCTCCTGGGCGCCGCGCAGGACCTCACCGACCTGCTCGGCACGCCCGCCCACCGGACCGGACCCGACGGCGACGACCCGGAAGACACCACCGCTGCGGAGAGCACCGATCCCGAACTTCCGCCGCTGGAAGCGGGTTTCTACCTCTACGAGGACATCGCCCTCGGCGCCCTGGCCGTCCTCGGCCCGCTCCTGGCCGGCCACGCACCGGCCGGCTCCGCGACATCCGCCTAGCTCATGAAGCCCGTCGCCGCTTCCGGCGGTCCATGAGCGGGCCCGGTCACCAAGCCCGCCACCGGCGGATCCGCTCACGCGGACCCCTCCACCCACAGAAGGGACACCCATGGCCACGCAGACCCAGTCACCCGTCCAGCCGGGCTCCGAGAACAAGCTCTACATCCTCCAGCAGGGCATCGTCGAGGACGCGCCCGGCGGCGTACCGGCCCACCTCAGCTTCGGCATCCTCAGCACCGTCCCCGACCCGGTGAACCCCGGCGACATCACCTTCACCCTGAAGGCGCCCACCGGCTTCGCCTTCACCGGCTGGCTCTCCTGGGCCTACCACGACGTCAACACGCTCCAGGCGAAGGGCAACCTGGAGACCACCCAGGGCACCCTCGGCGACGGGGGCCGCACCCTGACCTTCACCCACAACCCGTACCTGTCCACCAACCAGGAGTGCCTCGGCTACGGCGCCCAGGTCACCGCCGTCGACGGCGCGACGCCTGGCCGCTACACCGACGGCCAGCTCAAGGTGGGCGCCGCCACCCCGATCAAGCTCAAGGGCCGCGTCCTGGCCACCGACGAGGACTGAGCGACCCTCACCAGCCGCCCGTCGGTGCCGTGCCGGCACGACCGGAGCCACCGACGGGCCACGCGGAAAGGAAGGACGGAGCATGCGCGGAGCAGGAAACCGCGCCGGGCGCCGTACCGGGAGCACCGCCGCCCCGGCACCCGCGCGGCGCCGGGGACGCCGGGCCATGTGGACCCTGGGCACGCTGGCCGCGACGACGCTGCTGGCATCGTCACTGCCCGCGACCACCGCCACCGCGCAGGCCGGGCCCGCCCCGGCGGCGCGGACCACGGCGGCACGCGACCCGGAGTGCGTCCAGCCGGGCAACGCGTGGCTCAACCCGCGGTTCTACTGGCGGAACGTCTTCGGCACCCGGCTGGGCGAGGGCACGATCAACGAATCCTCGTCACCGAACCCGTTCGGCGGCCGGATCGCGCCGGGCTCGACGTTCACGTTCCGCTGGCGCCCGGACACCACCCGCAACCCCGTGGGAGCGCAGTACCACGTCCACCGGGTCAACCTGGCCTCGGTGCTGGCGGTGGCCGACGCGGAGTCGGTGACGGGTCCGGGCACCTTCTCCGGAACGACACTGAGCGCTCAGGAGACACCGCCGCAGAAGCTGGGCGACACCGTGGTGCGCTTCCGGATCAGGCCCGGCACGGAGGGCCGCACGGCCACCCTCTCCTCGGCCGACCACAGCCTGACCACGAGGTGGCTGTTCACCAACATCAACAACATCTGGGAGAACACCGGAAGCATCTCCTTCACGGTCGCCTCCCGCGCCGCACTGGGCTGCACGTCGTCATCGATCCTCGGCTGACGGATCCCCTCGCCGGCCCCTCGGCCACGACTGTGACCGAGGGGGTCCGCCGGAAGCAGATCCGGCCCGCGACCCACGTCCGGTCGGCGGCCTGGTGCAGCCGTACCGCCACGATGTGCCCGGACTCCTCAGCGTCGGAACTCTCGTTCATCCGACTCTGGCCCAGGAGGCGGTACCGGGCCAGGTTCGTCTCTCCGGCAGGCCCATCTCGTGCGGACGCAGGCTCGCCCGGCGGTCCCGCAGGGGCCCCACTCTCCGCCGCTGAGGGTCTCACCGTGTACGTGGGCGCCCGCGACGCCGGACGCGGGCAGCGGGCCGTCGAGGAGATCGGCACCGACGCCCGCCTGCTGATCCCCCACCGGCCGATCGCGCAGACTGATCACCGGCGATCAACTGTCGGACGCAACACGTCATTCCGCGCCCGACTGGCCGAGCAGACGGCACCCGGTCACAGGCCGGCCCCCTTGGGTCCGTACGGCTGTGCGCTGGAGGACCTAGGGGGGCGCTGGCACCGCTCGCCCGAAGGACTGGACTACGGTCCGGGTTCGACCGAGGGGCGCCGACCGAGGAGCAGGAACCGATGGACAAGGTCGCCTGCGCGCACTGCGGCCAGGGCTGGATGCGCTGTTACGAGCGCAAGGACACGGGACACAGGTTCTTCCTCTGCCCCGAGTGCGAGTCCGTCTGGGAACTGGAGGACGACCTCCACGAGGACACCGACATGTATCTGAGCCAGTACGTGCTGACCGGGGACCCCGCAAAGGACTGGCAGATCATCAGTCCGTGCGGCTGAGGAGGCCGAAGGTGTGTCGGTTCGGCACAGCAGACACGCCTCCCGCCGCGGAAGGTGGTAAGTGAAGTACGTGACGGCCGTCTGGAATGATGGTGGGTTCTACGTCGATCCGAGGGACTACCTGGCCGAACTCCCCGCATTTCTTGATCGACTGCCAAGCGGGGCAAGAGAATTCGCGTCGGATCCGGCGCATTACGCTTTGGGGCACGGTAATAGTCGCTGCGTCAAGGATCTGGAATTGTCTGGTATTCAAGTGTCCACCGACAAAAGTGGAGGGCTCACCCTGGAATTCGCCCCGAACCAGTGGAAGCATGACGCCGGGCTGCGCATCAGCTACTCAGGAGTGACGCACTTCTCCATCGACTATGAGCACTCCATCGACTGGATGCTGGTCGACACCGTGCTCCTCGACGAGATTCTCCCGGGCGAGGACGGGGGCTGCGTGCACGAGATCGCCCTCACTGACGCGTCGATCACCGTCCGCTGCGAGGACCTGCAAGCCGTTTGGGGGGACGCGAGCTGAGGGGGCAACCGAGACCGTCGGTCTACAGGGCACCGGCTCATCGTCGCCCCGGCGGACAGGAAGCACGTCATCATCTTCATCCGGCGCAAGAGGCTTTCCCTGGTGCGGCTTCCGGAGGGAGTAAAGGGGAGCCGTCCGGATGCCAGATCTCTAGCCGGCCCCCAAGAGACCCTCGGAAACCACTCAGGCCCCCGACCTGGTACTACGGCGTCGACATGGTGGGATGCGAACCCACGACCTCTTCGTCCCGACCAAGGTTCGGTTGGTGAGTCTGCCAGTTTCGATGGCGTTCCGCAGGTCGGGTGGGTGGGCTCGGTTGGTGAGGCACAGGGCCGCATCACCGCGGCCCCCTTGGTCATCCCCCGGCTGGCGAGGCGATCACCGCCCGTTCCCGGGAACGCCATCACGGCCAGCCAGCAGCAGGACTCTGAGACGAACACTCGACGGGCGGCATCACGCGCGAGGCTGTCGACATGGAACTTCCTTTACCTGTCTGCCCTAGGGTCGGAGCCGCAGCTGCGAAGGGGGAGGCGACACCGATGGGCGACGGCAAGGTCCCCGGCAAGGTCCTGGACATCAAGACCGCCGACATCAAGGCGGCGGCACCGGCCTTCCACCAGGGCGCCATCGATCTGAGCAAGGCGCTGACCACGCTCATCCAGACCCTGGACGGCCTGGGCGAGCCCTGGGGCCACGACGAGCAGGGCGACAAGTTCGGCAGCGCCTACAAGCCGCAGCAGAAGAAGATCGAGAGCGCGGCGGGCATCCTGGTGCTCGGTCTGACGAGCATCCACGAGGCCATGGTGGACCTCTCGGACGGTCATGTGGACAACGACCAGCTCATTGCCGGCATGTTCACGCGGGTGAAGCCCGACAAGCAGAGCGACGGTGCCGGTGAGCGTTGAGGACAAGGCCCGCCACATCCTGCTCAAGCTGGGCCTGTGGTGGCCGGAAGCCGACTCCGGCAAGCTGCGGGACGCGGCGAAGGCCTGGCGTGCCTTCGCCGACTCGGTGGACGACGTCCGCGCCCCGGTGCACCGCAGCGCGTCGTCGATCATCCACAACAACACCGGTGAGTCGATCGAGGCGTTCGACACGTTCTGGGGCCGCTACGCGAAGGACCAGGACGGCGGCTGGCTGAGCGACCTCGCGAAGTCCTCGCGGGAGATGGCCAAGGCGCTGGAGAAGTTCGCCGACGCCATCGACGACGCGATCAACAAACTCTGGACGCAGATCGGCATCGACGCCGCCGTCATCGCGGGCGGGGTGACGCTCGCCTTCCTCACCGCGGGCCTCGCCTCCGGGGCCGCCGTCGCGGCGGCCGACGCGGTCATCGAGTTCGGCGCCACCATGGGCATCGCCGTCACGACGACGGTGGCCGAGATCGCAGCGGGCACCCTCGTCGCCGCCGCGTTCGGCGGTGTCGAGTCGGTCGCGGTCGACCTCGCCGTGGCCCAGCCGCTGAAGATGGCGACCGGTCTCCAGCAGGGCTTCAGCCTGGACGAGGTGAACCAGGCCGCCAAGGACGGCATGATCTTCGGCGGCGCGCTGGGAGCGGGCGGCGGCGTGCTGAAGGCGAGCATGGAGGGCGGCCTCGCCGACACCACGCCGCTGCTGCTGCGCCCGCCGTCACTCCGCCCCGACCTGGTGGAGCTGGGCCCGGCGGCCCGCAACGCCGAGCGCACCCCGTGTGTCGGCGAGCCGATCGACGTGGCGACCGGCGCCATGCTGATGACCCAGACGGACCTGACCCTGCCCGGCAGCCTGCCCCTGGAGTTCACCCGCACCCACCTCTCCTCCTACCGCGGCGGTGTCTGCTTCGGCCCGACCTGGATCTCCACCCTGGACGAGTGCCTCCAGATCGACGGCGAGGGCGTCGTCTTCGCGGCGGCCGACGGCATGCGCCTGGTCTACCCGGTACCGGAACCCGGCGTTCCCACGATGCCGGCCAAGGGCGCCCGCTGGCCGCTGGAGTGGGACGGCAAGCCGGACGGCGCGATGACGGTCACCGACCCGGCGACCGGCGTGACCCGCACCTTCGCCGCCCCCGTCCCCTCACCCACCTTCGGCGTCTTCCACCTGGCCCTGGACTCCTGGTCGGACCGCAACGGCAACCGCATCGACATCGAACGCGACGACGAGGGCATCCCGTCCGGCATCCGCCACTCCGGCGGCTACTACGTCGCCGTCGACACCCAGGGCCCGCGCATCACCGCCCTGCGCCTCCTGGACGAGCCGCCCTCCCGCTACCACCCGAACCCCTCGACCGACGAGGGCACGGTGGTGATGCGCTACGCCTACGACACCGCCGGCAACCTCACCGAGGTCGTCAACTCCAGCGGCCAGCCCCTGCGTTTCACCTACGACACCGAGGGCCGCGTCACCCGCTGGACCGACCGCAACGGCACGTGGTTCTCGTACGTCTACGACGACCGCGGCCGGGTGGTCCGCACCGAGGGCGTCGACGGCATCCTCTCCGGCACGCTGACCTACGACGACACCACCCGCACGACGACGTACACGGACTCGCAGGGCCATGTCTCGGCCCACCGGTACAACGCCGAGGGCCTGGTGGTGGAGGAGACGGACCCACTCGGCCACGTCACGCGCACGGAGTGGGACGAGCACGGAGCCCAGCCACTGTCGGTGACCGACGCCCTGGGCCACACGACGCGGTACGCCTACGACGACGCGGGCAACGTCACGAAACTCACCCTGCCCGACGGCTCGGTCGCCCGGGCCGCGTACAACGCGCTCGGCCTGCCCACGGAGGTGGTCGAGCCGGGCGGCGCCGTCTGGCGGCACACGTACGACGAGCGGGGCAACCTGCTCGCCACCGTGGACCCGCTCGGCGCCGAGACGCGGTACACGCAGGACAGCGCCGGCCGGCCGACGGCGATCACCGACGCCCTCGGTCACACCCGGACGGTGGCGTACGACGCGGCAGGCCTGCCCGTCTCCCTCACGGACGAACTCGGCCACACGACGACGGTCCGCCGCGACACCTTCGGCCGCGTCATCGAGGTGACCGACCCTCTCGGCCACAGCACCCGCTTTGGCTGGACGACCGAGGGCAAACCGTCCTGGCGGGAACAACCCGACGGCACCCGCGAGTCGTGGACGTGGGACGCCGAGGGCAACCTCCTCGCACACAGCGACCCGGTGGGCAGCACGACACACCACACGGCAACCCACTTCGACGTACCCGCCACCCAGACCGAACCCGACGGAAGCCGATACGAGTTCGCCTACGACAGTGAGCTTCGGCTGACCGGGGTCACCAACCCCCAGGGCCGCACCTGGACGTACACCTACGACGAGGCCGGACGTCTGGTCGCCGAGACGGACTTCAACGGCCATGCGCTGACGTACACGCACGACGCGGCCGGACGGCTGGATTCCCGTACCAACGGCGCTGGGGAAACAGTGCAGTTCACGCGGGACGCGGTGGGCCGGGTCGTGGAGCAGCGGTTCGGCGAGGAGGACATCACGACGTTCTCCTACGGCCCGGACGGCGGCCTGGAGCAAGCCGCCAACGGCGACGCCGTGGTCGTCCTGGCACGGGACGCCCTCGGCCGCGTGGTGTCCGAGACGGTGAACGGGCATACGACCACCTACGGCTATGACGCCGTGGGGCGCCGGATCCGACGGACGACCCCCTCGGGACTGACCTCGGCCTGGTCGTACGACGAGGCCGGACGTCCGCTCACCCTGAGCTCGCCCAGTGGTTCGCTGCATTTCGTCCACGACGCGGCGGGTCGTGAGACAGCGCGCCACATGGGTGCCGAGGTGACATTGACGCAGGCCTGGAGTGGGACAGGACGGCTGCTCGCGCAGACCCTGACCGCGGGAGCGGAAGCCCCTGCCCACCGCCTCCTGCAACACCGCACCTACACCCATCGGGCCGACGGCTACATCACCGAGATCCGCGAGCTGACCTCGGGCACGCGCCGCTTCGACCTCGACACCAACGGTCGGGTCACCGGCGTCCGAGCGCACGGCTGGAGCGAGGACTACGCCTACGACCTGGCCGGAAACGTCGTACGCGCCACCGCCCCCGGCCACGCCGCCTCGGGTGACCGTGAGTTCGAGGGCACACTGGTCCGCTCAGCCGGCCGGACCTCGTACGCCCACGACGGGCACGGCCGTCTGATCCGCAGGACCCGCAGGCTGCTGAACGGCCAATGCCGCACGTGGACCTACGTGTGGAACGCCGAGGACCGGCTGACGGAGGTGGTTGACCCAGACGGTGACCGCTGGCGCTACGCCTACGACCCACTCGGCCGCCGCGTCTCCAAGCACCGCGTGTCGATGGACGGCACGGAAACCGACCGCACGGAATTCTCCTGGGACGACTTCGCCCTGGCCGAGCGGTCCGCTCCGGACGGACGGGTTACCACGTGGGACTACGCACCGGGCACCCATCGCCCGGTGGCCCAGACCGATCACCTGCCGCAGGACGCATCAGGCAACACCTCGGTCCTGGCCCGACTGGCCGAGGAGACGGATCCCGGACACGCGCCTCGGCTCCATGCCGTGGTGACGGATCTCATCGGCGCCCCGATGGAACTGGTCTCCGGCGCGGGAGATCTCGTCTGGCAGCACCGCACCACTCTCTGGGGCACCGGGTTCTCGACCCCGGAGCCCGATACCGCCTCGGTCGACTGCCCGCTGCGCTTCCCGGGCCAGTACGCCGACCACGAGACCGGGCTGCACTACAACCTCCATCGTTACTACGACCCGGAGACAGCCCGGTACATCAGCCCGGATCCGCTGGGCCTGGCGCCCTCCAGCAATCCCCACGCGTACGTGGTCAACGCCCTCGGCTGGACGGACCCGCTTGGGCTGGCCCCCAAGTGCGGAATCGACCTCTCCAGTGCTACTCCGCACAGCGGTCGTTTCCCCAATTCCGCGAAACCGGACGAGGTCCTGGTACGCCGGAAGGATGACGGGAGCGTGACGGCCTACGCTGTGTACGACGATCAGGGGCTACCCATCAAACGCGTAGACGTCGACCCGGACTCCAAGCCGCACGGCGGGGTGCCGGCACCTCACGTGTTGGAGACCACCAGAAACGTGAACCCGAAGACCGGCCAGACGTTCCTCACGTGGAAGAAGATGCCCAGGCCCGCTCGCCCCGACGAGCTCCCTCAGTGAGTGTGAAGGACGGAATGATGGACCCGCTGAGAGTCCGGGATGTGCGGGAGTGGACACAGGCGGTCGGTGACGACGCCGATTACCTCGACTACCTGTCGCAGCAGGCAGGACTGGGCGAGTGGGCGGCCTTCTCACGCGCGTTCATGCCCCGCTTCGTGGAAGTGGAGGGATGCGTTCTGTGGGACCGCGTCTACGAGCCCGGCAACTTCCGCAGCTGGTACGAGCGGCTGCGTGGGGACGCCACCTCGATCGAGGCCACGTTGAACCAGTTCCGCCTGGCGCTCTACATCGACATCCCGGAGGATTCCGACTCCGAGGCCGCCGCCCAAGCCCTGGCCGAGGAGATCGCTCGCTCTTGGCACAGGTGTCTGCACGACACCTTCCCGGACCGCTCGTTCCAGGTCGTCGCGAGCGAAACGGAGGACGGCCCGGTCGTGAGCTTCACGACGATCCGCTGACGCAACGCCGTCAAGGTTCATAGCGTAGAGCCCGCAACTCAACTCACCCTGATCACTCTCGGGGCGAGGCTCAGCGGGCAGCGGCCGAGGCCGAGAACAAGGACCGTCGCGGCGACTGGCGCGACCCGGCTCTCGGCCAGGAGACCTTCGGCGAGTACGCGAACCGCTGGTACGAGGCCCAGGACCTGGCAGCCTCCAGCATGCAGAACTACAAGCGCCACATCGAGGAGCACCTCCTCCCCGGTTCGAAGACAAGGCGCTCGGCGCTCCACCTGATCCTCGTCCTGCGGGTGAGCCTTGGGTGCTTGTTCGCGCGAGTTCGGGGACCGGCCCGCGCGGGGTTGATCTGACGGTAGCGTGATCGTCATGACGGCTGGGGGCGAGGCGCTGGCCGGCGGCATGGCGAACGCAGGGGCGGTCTTCCGCCGTGGTGCGCTGGTGGAGCGCCCGGCGCCGCGCAACGCGCGCGCCCTGCATGCCTACCTCCTGGCGCTGAAGGAGCATGGCTTCGACGCAGCGCCGACCTTCATCGGTCTCACCGAAGATGGCCGTGAACAGCTGACCTTCATCCCTGGCGACGTGGCTCTACCACCGTTCCCGGACTGGGCGATGACGCGTTCCGCCCTCGAATCGGTGGGGAGCCTGCTGCGGCGTCTGCATGAGAACAGCGCGGCCGTCGAGTTCGACACCCATGCCGAGTGGCCCCGAGACCTGGCCGACCCGGAGGGGGGAACGATGCTGTGCCACAACGACGTGTGCCCGGAAAACGTCGTCTTCCGCCACGACCGTGCCGCTGCCCTGATCGATTTCGACCTGGCGGCCCCTGGCCGCCCCCTCTGGGACATCGCCATGACCGCCCGCTACTGGGTGCCCGTGCTGGATCCCGGATCCGCAGCCGCTCTCTACCCCTCCGGGCTGGATGTGCCTGCACGGCTGCGGATCCTTGCCGACAGCTACGGCCTCTCGACGGGGGACCGCGCCGAGTTGCCCGGCGTCATCGAGCAGGCCACGGAGGTCTGCCGGGCCTTCGTCGCCCGCCGCGTGGCCGACGGTGACCCCGCCTATCTCCAGGCGCTGGCCGAGCGCGGTGGATGGGAACGCTGGGACCGCATGCAGACCTGGCAGGTGGACCACCGCAAGACGTTCACGGCCGCCCTGCTGAGCTGACCGGAGCGGACGTCCGAGGACAAACTCACCGGGCGTTCTTGGCGCCGTGCCTTCAAAGGGCGAGCCATTGACCCGATGCGCAAAGTCGGGCGTATCGGACCCAAGGGAACCGAGGACATCTCCGGCGACAAATGGCGTCGCTCTCCCCTCTCACAGGAAGGTTGTCCATGAAATACGTCAAGGCGGTCTGGGATCCCGAGGTGCCCGGGTACCGTCTGGATGCGCACGCTTACCTGGTCGAGCTGCCGCGTTTGCGTGCGGACCTGCCCCCGGGCGCCCGAGCTTTCGCCATCGATCCCGGGCACTACGATATCGCGGGCGCCATCCGCTGTGTGAAGGATCTGGAACTCGCCGGCATTCACCTAGCCACCGACAAGAGTGGCGGGCTGGTGCTGGACTTCGCACCCAACAAGTTCAAGCACGATTCCGGCCTGCGCATCAGCTACTCGGGCGTGACGCATTTCTCCATCGACTATGAACACTCCATCGACTGGATGAGCGTCGACACCGTCCTCCTCGACGAGATCCTTCCCGAGGAGGACGGTGGTTTCCTGCACGAGATCGCGCTCACCGATGCGACGATCACCGTCCGCGCTGCGGACCTCCAAGCCGTTTGGGGGGATGCCGGCTGAGGAGTGTCCGTCCGTCAGGTGACGTCGATCCGGCGAGAGCTTCGACCCGACGACCCCTGGTCACTGTGCAGTTCACCGTAGGGCCCGGTCAGGGCGACGCCAGAAGCCCGGGCCCCGGGATGGTGGCGGATCAGGAGCGGAGACACCCGCGCCGGACCGGCTCTGCCTTCCCGCAGTCGTTGAACGGGCGGTGCGAGGGCTGAAGTTCGGGAATGCGCTGCCGCCACGCCTGGCGGAGGCGACGCTGTCGGCCCGACTGGCGGACCTGACAGCCGCAACAGCAGTACCAGCCGACCCCGTACGTTTTGTCGCCGCCGGTAAGTGACGCAGTACATGACTCGCCGAATGATCACACCGTGTGAGCGCCAGGTCATTACGCCAGAGATCGGCGCACTGCCTCGGCCAGCGTGGCCGCTCGCACATCGTCGCCGCCACCGATGACGCGGTTCATCGCGTAGGCGAATGCAACACCGTGCTCCGGGTCGGCGAAAGCGAGTGACCCTCCTCGGCCGGTGTGACCGAAAGAGCTCGGCCCGAGCATCGGGTTGCTCTTGGTTGGCAGCATGTACCCGGCGCTGAAGCGGCTGGGGATCAGCATGACCTGGTCCTTCCCGCTGGCCTGCTCCTCGGCCGCCGCCGCCAGGGCATCCGGGGAGAGCAGGCGCACGCCGTCCACCTCGCCGGTCAGCGCGGCGTACATGCGCGCAAGAGCGCGTGCGGTGCCGATGCCGTTGGAGGCCGGGAGCTCCGCGGCCTGCACCTCCGGTGAGTCGAAGTCGATCTCAGGCGGGTCGGTGACGGCGTACGCCCTGTTGCTGAATGAGTTAGGGTCCCGCCATGCGGCGACCTGCTCGCGGAGCTCCTCGGGCACCGACTTGGTGGGCAGGGTAGTGAGGTCGACGTCCGGCCGCTGGTACACCATGCGGCTGACTCGGTCGCGTTCGTCGGCGGGCAAGCCGATGAAGAAGTCCAAGCCCAGTGGGGCCGCGATCTCGTCGGCGAAGAAGCGGCCCAGTGAGCGGCCGGACACCCGTCGGATCACCTCGCCGACCAGCCATCCCCAGGTACGGCCGTGGTAGCCGTGCGCTGTGCCCGGAGTCCAGAGGGGGTGCTGCGCGGCCAGTGCCGCCGCCATCGGGTGCCAGGCCAGCGCCTCCTTCAACGGCACCGGCTGATCCAGCGCGACCAGGCCGGCCTGGTGCGACAGGAGCCAGCGCAGCGGGATGTCCGCCTTGCCGTTCGCAGCGAACTCCGGCCAGTACGTCGCGACGGGCGCGTCCAGGTCGAGCGCTCCGCGCTCGGCCAGCATGTGCACGGCGGTTGCGGTCGCTCCTTTGGTCGCCGAGTAGACCAGTTGCAGTGTGTCCCGCGTCCAGGGACGACCGGTGTCGGCATCGGCCACACCACCCCACAGGTCCACCACCGGTCGACCGTTCCGGTACACGCACACCGCCGCGCCGAGGTCCCCGTGCCGGGTGAAGTTCTCCATGAACGCCGCCCGCACCGGCTCGAACCCCGGTGCCACCTCGCCGTAGATCGTCGTCATGCCGGCCATCCTGGCAGTCTTGCAGCCCTCGTCACCGAGACGGGCTCGCCCCCGGTGTCAGGCGATCGACATCAAACGGCAACGGACAATTCCCGCAGACGCTCGCGGAACTCTTGTACGGAGGGAACGGACTTGTGCGGCTCCAGCCGTGTGGAGAACTCCTTGAGGCGGTCGAGGGCCCGGACGGATCCGACGCAGTCCTCCAGCAGTCCGGCGCCGTAGTTCCCGGCGTCCAACGCACCCTCCAGATCACCGCCGGCGAGCCGCGCCTCGGCCAGACGGCTGGACCGTACCGCCTTGTCCCGAGGGGCGGCTCTCGTCACAGACGTCTCCAGGGAACTGGTCGCGCGTTCCACCTGCCCCGAGCGCAACAGGACCTTTCCCTCGGTCGACCGCAGCTGTGCCTCGCCGAACCAGCCCAGCCAGTCGGGGTCGTCGTCCGTCACCTGGCGCTCCCACAGGCAGATGGCACGGTTCAGGGCGGTGCCTGCCTCGCGGTGGTCGCCGTCCCGTGAGAGAGCCTCCGCCTTGTGGAGGTAGAGGAACGACTGGGTGCGGGGCGACAGAGAAGGTGGTGCGTTGTCGATGGCGGTCGAGACGAGGTCGACGCGCTCGGCGGTGCGCCCGGCCTCGGAGACGTGCACGCCCATCTCCGCGAGGATGAAAGCGCCGAAGGCGTCGTCAGCGGCGGTGCGGGCGCTGCGCAGGGCACCGACGTAATAGCGCTGCCCTGCGGATCGTAGACCGGCGTCGTAGGCCATCCATCCGGTCAGGTGCGACACGCGGGCCGCCAGCGCGTACAGCCGGAGCCTGACTTCGTCCGTGTAGCGGCCACCGCCGAGCAGACCGGTGACCAGAGCCAGGTCGCCTCGCGCCTGTTCCAGCAGTCGAGCGCCGCCAAGCTGGTCGTCGAGCGTACGGAGAGTGCCGATGCGCCGCTCGATCATCGAGACCGTCGTGTTCGTGACCCGGTCACCGTTGAGCGCCGCGGCCATGGCGGGGGGCGCGTCCACCCAGCTCGCCGTGAGACCGGTCAGGGCGGCTCCTGTGATGGTGAGGAAGCCTCTGCGATCCACCCGTCCACTCCCCACCAGATCGGACAACGCCTCGACGGTACCCGCCTCTGTCCACGGGGCGGTGAGCCCGGTCACCTCCCACACAGGGAGCCAGCGGGGCCATCCCTCCGCACGGGCCTGCGCGTACGGGACGCCCAGCAGCCCTGCGAGGACGCGCTGGGCGTCCGTGTCCGGGGCCTGGCCCTGTGCCCACTTCCACACGGTCGTCCGGTTGGTCGCGAGTGGAATCCCGAGCTTCCTCCCGTGTTCTTGCATGAGCCGGGCGAATTCGGCCTTGCCCCATCCGCGCGTCTGGAGGAGGAAGGTCAGCGGGTGGACTGCTAACGGCTCGGTCGGCACGTCATCACTCCTGTCATCCCGTCACGGCGTGATGGGAAGGCTACTTCTCGTGTCCGAGCAGGGGGAGGGGCGTCCCCAGGAGAAACCCCCTGGAAACGTTCCGGTGAGCCGGGGCAGCGCCGTTGACTGAGTACCTGCCGCCAGCGAGCGAACTCGGTCGGACGCTTGCGGAGCGGTTCCTCAGATCGGCGGCTCCATTCCGTGTCCCCTATCGGGGATGGAGCCGCTCTCCAGCTCTTCGGAGGCGTCCGTCATGCCCACGCTCGTCCATCGGTTCATGCTCGCGGGTATCGAATCCGAAGTGCTCCTCATCACCAACGCCGTCGTCCACGGGGCGGAGCCGATCACCGTCACCTCTGCAACCGGCCCGGTCGCTTGGTGATCGATTGATGGGGAGGCACGCAGTACGAGCGGCTCTTTCTCCGGACCGCGATGTGGTCTTCCGCCCCACCCACCGCGACATCTACCTCGTCACCGGCGAGCCGACGGCCTATGCGCTGTGGGACCGGCATGAGCGGCCGGCGCGTGGCGACTGCTGGCTGGGGTGTGGCCGTGACGACGTCGAGGTGACGTGGTGCGGGCCCGCCCGGTCGAGCGGCATGCACGCGGCCGTCTTCGGATGCCGTGCGTGCCTGTACAAACTGGACCAGCGCGCCCTGGAGGCCGACATGCGTCAGGACGCGGCCGTTCTGCCGGTGAGCGGCCGGTCCATGCGGCCGTAGGCGCAGAGCTGCGGCTCACTGGGCCACCCCATGACCGCCGCCTCACGGAAATTCCGTCTCTGCCACGGCCGTGAGGCGGCTATGACCTCCCGTCGAAGCCCCGGCGGGAGACCCGAAGAGGAAGGAGCACGAGGTGGAAGAGCGCACGGCACCGCCTCCGGCCCGTAGCGGCCTGCTGATGGCGGTCGAAGAGCTGACCGCCGTCCACGACCGGTACGACAGCCTCCGGTCCGACAACGCCGGAAGCTCCGGTGACGCTCCGTGGCCCGGAGGCGACGGCAACCTGCACGACAGCGAGTAGGTACGCACGCACCAAGCGGCTGGGGCCGGCACGACCGGTCGTGCCGGCCCCAGCCGTGTCCGCATCAGGTGACCACACCCCTTGGAGGCACAGCGATGCACCATCAGCTGATTGACGCGATCGAGACAGCACTCGGGTGGAGCGGGGCCGAGGAGCTGGGCAAGGGCTTCGCGCGGGGCAGTCTGGACGACCCCGCGCTCCTCTCCCGCGTCCTGACCCCCAACCGGCTGCTCGACATCGCCATGCGCAGGAGCCTGAACCGCCCGCAGTTCCGGTGCTTCCAAAACGGTGTGGAGGTGCACCCGGCCGTCTACTACACCGACAGCGTCAGCCCCCGGGGCCAGAGCATCCCCATGGTCGACATGCGCAGCCTCGGGAGGCTCCTGCGAGAAGGCGCGACGCTCATCCTCGACCAGGCCAACGTCTTCGACCCGACGATGGAGGTCGCGTGCCGGGCGCTGCAGTGGTGGTCCCATGAGCGTGCGCAGGTCAACGCATATCTGACGACGAACGACGCCGCCGGCTTCCCTCTGCACTGGGACGACCACGACGTCGTGATCGTGCAGCTCGCGGGCGAGAAGGAGTGGGAGGTGCGCGCGGCTTCCCGCAAAGTCCCCATGTACCGGGACTCCGACCCCAACAGCACCCCGAGTGACGAGATCATCTGGTCCGGCGTGATGAGGCCCGGCGACATCATGCACATTCCCCGAGGCCACTGGCATCAGGCGACCCGGACCGGCAGCGGCTCGGGGAAGAGCCTCCACGTCACCTTCGGCATCACCAAACGCACCGGCGCCGGCTGGCTCGCCTGGCTTGCCGACTGGTGCCGCGAGCGCGAGATCTTCAGGCACGATCTGGACCGCTGGCACGGTCCCGACAGCGCGGCTCTGACCGAGGCCGCCGAGGCCCTGCTCGGCGAGCGTTCCCCGGCCGACTACCTGGCCGCATACGAGCAGAAGACGATGCTGCCTCGGCAGGTGCCGTTCCTCGACATCCTCGGGCCGCTCGACGCCGTGGTGTGCACCACCCACTTCCCTCCCCGGATCCAGGAGGGTGGGGAGACCGTCGACGTCTTGGCCTCGGGGAAGAAGCTGACCCTCGCGGCCAAAGCCCTCCCGGCGCTGCGTCTGCTGTTGAGCGGCAGGCCGGTCGTGTTGGAACAGGCCGTGGCCGTCGTAGGGGCCGAAGTGGTGGAGGTCGCCGAGATTCTGGTGAAGGAGGAGCTGTGCGCGGTTCTGAGCCCCGAGTTGTCCTCGGGCTACACCGGTCTCGTCACGAACGCCGGCTCCTGACCGGCGCGCTGGATCTGGGCGTCACCGCGCTCGACACCAGCACCAACTACGCCGGCTTCCGCTCGCACCAGATCCTGGCCCGGACAGCCGGCGACCTGCTGCCGAAGTTCACGGTCTCGTCACGAAGGTGGGCTACTTCCCGGGGCCCGACGGGGAGGTGCACTCCCTGAATCCCACGCGGCTGACCTTGGCCGTGAAAGAGGTGGCCAAGGACCTCGGACGGGAGCCGGACCTTGTGTTCCTGCACAACCCGGAACGCTCGCTCCGGGAAGCCGTGCCGCGCAACAAGGATCTGCTCGCCGCGGCGTGCACCGCCCTGAATGACGCAACAGAGAAGGGGCTGTGCGCCGCCTGGGGCGTCGCGTCGTGGGATCCGTCCCCGCTGCTGAGCCTGGTCGCCCCGGCGGTTCCGAGGCCATCAGTGTTCATGGTCCGCGTCGGCTTGCTGGTCGGTGCCAGGACGCTGGACGCGGCGGAGACCCTCATCAACGCGTGGAATCCGGGTGGTGCCGAGGTTCGGGGGATGAGCCCCTTCGGAGGCAGCACCAGTGCCTCGGTGTGGGACAGGGTCGACCCGCGCCTTTTCCTCCAGGACGGCGACCGGCTCTCCCGCGTCCAGGCAGCGTTCAGAGCCGCATACCACCTTCCGCGGGTCGACTCCATCGCCGTCGGCACCGACAAGCCGGCCCACCTGGGGGAACTCGTCGGAGCCCTGGCAGGCCAGGTGGAGGAGCGAACCGTCCAGGAGTACCGCAGGCTCCTCCGCGACCGCTCGCGTAATCAGTCGGCCTGAAGTTCTTCGATGACCTGCTCCGCCATGTGCCGTGCGGGCTGCAACCGAGGATCCTCCGGGTGGGCGCACGGCCCGAGGATCTTCGAACAGACGAACAACGTCATCAGCTTGCCGTCCCGGCTCTCGAAGTCCCGCCGACGCTCCTGCCGTACACGATCGGCCAGAGACGGGACGGCAAGTGAACTCGCCCACAGTGAGGCCGAGTCCAGTCCCTGCGGGGCGTTCCCCCAGTCCTCCCAGTCGAAGAGACTGAACACCGGGGCTGTCACGTTGGCCCAGTTCAGGTCGGCGTGGGCCGGCACCCAACGCTGGACGGTCGGATCGAAGTCGCCGGAGAAGACGGCTCGGAGGGACTCGGTGACCGACGCCTGGGTGATGGCGTCGGTATCGGGCGTGGCCACCCGCCTCGTCCGGTGCGCTGCCAGCGCGTCCAGAGAGGCGTTCAACCCATCCCACCACTCGTCCGGGAGTTCGGGGGCCGCACTAAGAATGGCGTTTCCGACGGGAGCGGCCGGCAGGAGGTCAGTTTCGTCGGCTCGCCACATCACCGGTTCGTTCGTGTCCCGCCAGACCACGCATGCCCGCCATGTCGGCTGGGTGACACCATCCAGGCGAGCTGCGCACTCCGCGCCGTTCCAGCCTTGATCGGCGATCTTGTCGAGTAGGCGTCGCTCGATGCGGACCCAGGTCTCGCGGTCTGTCCGGGCACCCACGGACCGGCGCTTACGTACGACCGTATCCGGGAGGAAACGCACCTGAAGAGATCGCGCGACGCGGTCCAGAACCTCGTCAACCGGCTGTACGCGTAGGTCAACAACCTGACTCGTGGAGACCGAGAGCGTCATACACGCGACCGTAGCAGCGGAGCAGCGAGAGGTCGTCCAACACGGGGAACCAGTGGCTACCGCCGACTGCGACGAGCACTTCGCGGGACGGGACCGCATGAGCGCGACACCGGAACCGCCAACTACTACCGACAGTTCCGCCTTGGCATCCTCGAAGACATCGCCGCGGCGGTCTGCGACGCTTGCGACGTCGGTGCCGGCACCGGACTGGTCGTCGAGGCGTTGCTCGGCCGCTTCGATGACGCCATCGCCATCGCCATCGCCATCGCCATCGACGCCGACATGCCGCCGCGGCGGAGTCGGCACTGCGCTCGAAGCCCTCCCGGGGGCACGCGACTGCCGCTCGTCGAGAGCACCGCCGAGGACTTCGTGCCGCCCGCTGGCTGGAAGGCCGACCCGGTCACGCTCTGCACATCGCGGTATGGCGCTCCGTCCGGCGGGGTGGGGACACCAAGACCCGGAAGTCCCGGCGCACCCTCGCTCTGCCGGCGCGCTGTGTCGATGCCCTGTGGCAGCAGTTCGAGGATCAGGGCTGGGATCGGCTCGCCGCTGAGGACAAGTGGGAGGAACACGGCCTCGTCTTCTCCTCGGCCGTGGGCAAGCCGCTCGACGCGGCCAACGTCCGCCGTGCCTTCCGCCAGGCGCTAAGGGGCATCGACGGGATCAACCCTGACGAGTGGACGCCGAGGGAGCTGCGGCACAGCTTCGTGTCCCTGCTGTCCGACCGAGGTGTCCCGCTGGAGGAGATCTCCCGGCTCGTCGGCCACTCCGGGACGGCCGTGACCGAGGAGGTCTACCGGAAGCAGATCCGGCCCGTGATTCAGACCGGTGCCGTGGTCATGGACGGCATCTTCGGGGCGCAGGAGCGGCGGCCGTAGACACGCGGAGAGCGATAGTCACGCAGATAGACACGCACACAGAACAGGTGAGGCACCTACAAACGTTTGTAGGTGCCTCACCTGGTGTTTCTCTGTCGGGGTGGCGGGATTTGAACCCACGACCTCTTCGTCCCGAACGAAGCGCGCTGCCAAGCTGCGCTACACCCCGATGTCGCTGCTTCTCGCGGCGACGTCGTTTACTTTAGCCCACCGGGGGCCGTAGACGAAATCCGGTTCAGAGGCGGTGGCGGGTCGGGGACGGGCGGCCGTGGTCCAGGGTCACCAGGAGGACTGCCAGGGCGTAGACCGCTAGTCCCAGCAGGAGGGCGTTCGCCAGGGTGCTGCGGTAGCCGTGGGCCGTCACGTCCAGGAAAGGGTAGAGGTGGCGCGAGGGCTCGGACGGGGGGACGACGGCGGCCCGGATGAAGGAGAAGGCCAGGTAGGCCAGCGGGTAGAGGAGCCACCCCGCGGCCTGGCGGAGGTGCAGGCGGGCCGCGGGGGTGAGCAGGAGCCAGTCCAGTACCGCTGCCGCCGGGACCAGGACGTGCAGCACCTGGAGAGCCGCCCACTCGGCGTGCCACCGCTCCGGAGGGGCCGTCGCGCCGGTCATGGAGAACGGGGGCGTCGTGTGGTCCAGGAGCAGGTGGTAGACCAGCGCGCCGATCACGGCGTAGAGGAGCGTGGCGCCTGTCACGGCGGAGGGGAGCGGGCGGCGGGCCCGCCAGGCCCTCGTCGCCGACAGGAGCATGACCACCGCCAGCAGGATGTCGGCCTGGACGCTGAAGTAGCTCAGGACGCGTGCCGGGCTGCCCAGCAGCAGTTCCAGCGTGACTCCGCCGGCCGCCGCCACCGCGGTCAGCAGGCGGAACACCGCGGCCGGCGGGCGGCGGACCGGGGCCACCACCGCCGTGGCCGGCACCGGGGCGGGCAGCAGGACGGGCGGGCCCGGGACCGCGGGCAGGTCCGGGATGTCCCTGGGTATCGGGGCGGTCATGCCCCTCACGCTAGGAGCGCGAGAGCGGGGCGGCCACGCGGACTGGGCCGGGTGGGTTACGGCCCGACGTGCGGGGCAGCCGGCCAGGCGCGGCCAGGCGATTGTTCGGCCCGGCCGCCCGGGTTGGTCGCCCGGTCGTCCGCCCCGGTGCTCGTTCGTCCCGGCCGCCGGACCGGTCGCCCGCCCCTCCGCGATCACTCGCCCAGCCCGCCCCCGGCGATCACCCCCGGCCGCCGGGCTGCTCGCCGCTCCAGTCGTTCTCTACGCCCTCTCCACCAGCGTCAGCAGCGTCGCCTCCGGTGGGCAGGCGAAGCGGACCGGGGTGTAGCGGTTGGTGCCGCAGCCCGCGGAGACGTGGAGGTAGGACGTACGGCCCTCCGCGGTGTGCGTGGACAGGCCCTTCACCCGGTCCGTGTCCAGGTCGCAGTTGGTGACCAGGGCGCCGTAGAAGGGGACGCACAGCTGACCGCCGTGGGTGTGGCCGGCCAGGATCAGGGGGTAGGCGTCCGCGGTGAACGCGTCCAGTACCCGCAGGTACGGCGCGTGGACCACCGCGAGCGAGAAGTCGTACGTCCCCGAGGGCCCCCCGGCCACCTGGGCGTAGCGGTCGCGCTTGATGTGCGGGTCGTCCAGGCCGGTCAGCTCGATCGAGGCGCCCTCGGCCTTGAGGACTCCGCGCGTGTTGGTCAGGTTCAGCCAGCCCGCCGCGTCGAAGCCGTCCCGCAGTTCCTCCCACGGGTTGTGGATCGCGCCCACCGCCGGCGGGTTGCCGTTCAGACCGTGGCGTCCGCTCGTCTTCTCCAGCAGATAGCGGGCGGGGTTGCGCAGCTTGGGACCGTAGTAGTCGTTGGAGCCGAAGACGTACGCGCCCGGGAACTCCAGCAGCGGGCCCAGAGCGTCCAGTACCTCGGGGACGCCCTCCGGGTCCGACAGGTTGTCGCCCGTGTTGATCACGAAGTCCGGGCGCAGCCCCGCCAGGGACTGCAGCCAGCGCTGCTTCTTGCGCTGGCCGCTCACCATGTGGATATCGGAGACCTGGAGCACACGCAGCGGGCGCATGCCCGGCGGGAGGACGGGGACCGTGACCCGTCGGAGGCGGAAGGAGCGGGCCTCGAAGCCCGCCGCGTACACCAGACCGGCGGCGCCGGCCGCCATGATTCCCAGGGGAATTCCGTATCGCGCGCGCATGTGTCCATCGTCTCAGACCGGCCGGGCGCGGCGGGAACGGCCGCCGGTCACGTGGACGGGCGGGCGGCCGGGCGAGCACGCGCGTGCTCGCGTGGACGGGCCGGCGTGCGTCCCCGCGTTGAGACCGGCATGCGTCTCCGCGTTGAGACCTGCGTGCCTCCCCGCGTCGGACCGGGAGTACATCCCCGCGTCGGGACCAGCGCGCGTCCCCGCCTCGGTGCCGGCCGGCGTCCGCCCGGTAAATGGGCGGGCGTGCGCTGCCGTGCACCTGCGACAATCGCGTCATGACCACCACGCTCAAGTCGAAGCTGCACGACGACCTCAACGCCGCGATCAAGGAGCGTGACGAGCTGCGCTCCTCGACGCTCCGGCTGACGCTCGCCGCGATCACCAAGGAAGAGGTCGCGGGCAAGGAGAAGCGGGAGCTTTCCGACGACGAGGTCGTCCAGGTGATCACCCGTGAGGCGAAGAAGCGCCGTGAGGCGGCCGACGCGTTCGCGCAGGGCGGCCGTGCCGAGCAGGCCGCGCGGGAGAAGGCGGAGGGCGAGGTGCTCGCCGAGTACCTGCCCAAGCAGCTGTCCGACGAGGAGCTGAACGCGCTCGTCGCGCAGGCCGTGGAGGAGGCGAAGGCCGGCGGCGCCGAGGGGCCGCGGGCCATGGGCGCCGTCATGAAGATCGTGAACCCGAAGGTGGCCGGCCGGGCCGAGGGCGGCCGGGTCGCCGCCGCGGTGAAGAAGCTGCTCCAGGGCTGAGCGGCCGCCGCCGCACCCTCCTGACCCACGCTCCTACGGCCGCGGGGCCGCACCCCTTCCCAGAGGTGCGGCCCCGCTGTCGTGTCCGGAGAGCGCGGCCTAGTGCCGGCCGCCTCCGTGTCCGTTCCTGCCGGTTCCGCCGTTCGTCTGGCCCTCGAAGAGGCCCTCGGGGAAGGAGAGCGTCGGCGTCGGGAACGGGTTGCGGGGAGCGCCGGTGGCCGTGCCGGTCGTGGCGCCGGTGGTGCCGCCGTCAGCGGTTCCCCCGCCCGTCGGCCCGCCGGTCGGTCCCCCGGTCACCTGTCCCGGCGTGTCCCCGTTGTTGCCGTCCGTCGCCCCCCTGTCGCCTTTTCCCTGATCATCGTCCTCGTGGGAGCCGTCGGGGATGTCGACCAGATGGAAGTCCGGCGCCGGCCTGCCGTCCAGCGCGCCGCTCATCATGTCGCGCCAGATCGGGCCCGGGACCTCACCGCCGTAGACCTTGTCGTGCGGGATGCCGCCGATGGTGATGGCGGTCATCTTGCGCTTGTGCTGCGGGTCGCCGACCCAGACCGCGCCCGCCATGTTCGGCGTGTAGCCGACGAACCAGGCGGCGAACCGCTCGTCCGTCGTACCCGTCTTGCCCGCGCTCGCGCGGCTGCCGAGGCCGGCCTCCTGGCCCGTGCCGTCCTCGACCACGCCCTTGAGGAGGGTGCTCACCGTGTCCGCGGTGTTCTCCGACATCGCCCGTGAGCAGGTCGACTTCGGCACCTCCAGGGACTTCTGCTCGCTGCCGGCCTTCCGGGTGACCGACTCGATGGCGACCGGGGTGCAGTACATGCCGCGCGAGGCGAAGGCGGCGTACGCGCTCGCCATCGTCAGCGGGGACATCTCCTGGGTGCCGAGCGCGATGGAGGGCGCCTGCCTCAGCTGGCGGCCGTCCGCGCGGTGCACGCCCATCTTCTTGGCCATGTCGACGACCGGGCAGATGCCGATGTCGCTGATCAGCTGCACGTAGTAGGTGTTGACCGACTTGGCGGTCGCCTCCTTCATGCCGTACGGGCCGTGCTCCTCCTCGTTCTCGTTGGTCAGCTTGGTGGGCTTGCGCGGGTCGTCGCGCCACGTCTTGCCGTCGCACGCGGAGACCGGGCTCGGGTACGTCATCTCGTACGGCGACGAGTACTCCTGCGTCGCGGGCTTCCCGCCCTCGATGGCCGCCGCGGCGACGATCGGCTTGAACGTGGAACCGGGCTGGTAGCCGACGCCTCCGCCCATGTCGTGGTTGACGGACAGGTTGATCGTCGTCTCGTCGTTCCTGACGTTCACGCCGTACGGGCGGGACTGGCCCATGGCGAGGATCTTGCCGGTGCCGGGCTCGACGATGGTCGCGGCGGTCGCCACGGGGTCGCTCTTGTAGACGTGGTCCTTGATGGACTCCTGCACGGACTGCTGCGCCTGCGGGTCGAGCGTCGTACGGATCGTCAGGCCGCCCCGGTTCCACAGCTTGGCCCGCTGCTCCTTGGACTTGCCGAAGACCGGGTCGGTGAGGACGACCTGGCGGACGTAGTCGCAGAAGAAGCCGGCGCCCTTCACGGCGGTGATGCAGCCGTTCTTGGGGCGGCTGGTGTGCAGGCCGAGCGGCGTCTGCTTCGCCTGGTCGGCCTCCTTCTGGGAGATGTCGCCGAGTTCCGCCATCCGCTGCAGCACGATGTTGCGCCGCTTGGTGGCCTCCGCCTCGTCGTTGACCGGGTCGTACCGGCTCGGGGACTGCACGATGCCGGCCAGCAGCGCCGATTCCTGGACGTTCAGGTCCTTGGCGTGCTTGGAGAAGTAGCGCTGGGCGGCGGCTTCGACGCCGTAGGCCTGCTCACCGAAGAAAGTGATGTTCAGATAGTTCTCGAGGATCTTCTTCTTGCCCAGCTTGTCCTCGATCTGGATGGCGTACTTCAGCTCGCGGATCTTGCGGCCCAGGGTCTGCTGGGTGGCCTCGGCGACCTTGGTCGGATCGTCGCCGGCCTCTTCGATGAAGTAGTTCTTCACCAGCTGCTGGGTGAGCGTGGAGGCGCCCTGGGCGACCCCGCCCTCTTGGGCGTTCTTGTTCACGGCGCGCAGGACGCCCTTGAGGTCCACGGCACCGTGTTTGTAGAAGCGCGAGTCCTCGATCGCGACGATCGCCTTCTGCAGGTACGGCGAGATGTCCTTGAGGTCGACCACCGTACGGTCGCGGGAGTACACGGTCGCGATCTGCTTGCCCTGGTCATCCAGGATCGTGGTGCGCTGACTCAGCTGGGGACTCTTCAGATTGGCCGGGATCTCGTCGAAACCCTGGACCGAGCCCTTGGCCGCGAGGCCCAGCGCGCCGGCCGCGGGCAGCGCGATGCCCGCCATCACGGCTCCGGCGAGCACACTGACACCGAGGAACTTGGCGGCCTGCTGCATGGGCGACAGACCGCCGCCCGAGCGCTTCTTTGGCATGGGGGCAGCCTAATCCGTACTGTTGAGCGTTCCGAGGGAGCGACCGCTTCTCGGGATGTTCCGAGTGCCGGATCGTGATGTACCGACGGCACCGCCGGCGCCGTCGGCGACCCTGGGAGCCGGGCGGGGCGCCGGTCTCCGTCACGGCCCGGTAAAACAGAACGCGTACGTTCTCATTCGCCGGACACGCTGACAGGCCTTGGCCTAAGCTGCTCTCAACTGTCACAACCGAGCGGTCATCTCTCCATACGTACGGCGGCGGCGAGCCGTTCCGGACCCGGCCCGGAATTACCGGGGCGTCCGCCCTTTTTCGGGAGGGGCGGGCCCGAATTCGCCGGGTGTGTCGCCCGACGCCCGGTGTGGCATACCGCGACTGCCCCGCTTTGTCGGGATAACCACGAATGTCGCCAGCTCACTCCCGCGGGTGATCTGCCGCTTACCCATAGTCCGTTCGGGCCATTCAAGATTGGGCCCGAAGGGGGTGTTGCGGTGTGCCCGCCTTCCGTAACGTCCTCAACTGGCGGCGGTGAATATGCCGCTGCCGCCGTGGGGGAGCCTGGATTCGGGAGAGGACGGCGCCGGTATGGGCTGGGTAACCGACTGGAGTGCGCAGGCTGCCTGCCGCACTACCGATCCGGATGAACTGTTCGTTCAAGGAGCAGCGCAGAACAGGGCCAAGGCGGTGTGCACCGGATGCCCGGTACGCACGGAATGCCTGGCCGACGCGCTGGACAACCGGGTGGAGTTCGGCGTGTGGGGAGGCATGACGGAGCGGGAGCGCCGCGCGCTGCTGCGCCGGCGGCCCACCGTGACCTCCTGGCGCAGACTGCTGGAAACCGCCCGCTCGGAGTACGAGCGGGGAGCCGGGATCGTGCCCCTCGACAGCGACGAGGTGTACGAGAGCTACGCCGCGGTGAGCTGAGGGCACCCCCTTCCGCACGCTCCCGTGGCACCCCTCTCCAGCACGCCGCCACCGCAGGCGCGCTCCAGAGGCACCGCTTCGGCAGGCGCCAGAGGCGCACCGCACCGGCAGGCCGGCCCCACCGGGCGTGGCCCCATCGCGGAGCGACCCCCCACTTCTGGCAGCCGCCCCAGTCGGGTGAACGACGCCCGCCGCGCACGCGCCTCCGGCCGTCCGCGCGCACACCCGCGTCCATCGCGGCTGCTCCCGCGATACCCGCGTACACCGCGCCTACCGCGTACACCCACGACCGCCCGCGCACGCTCCCGCCGTACGCACGCGTGCCAGTGCCACACGTCCCGTGCCCGCACGGCCAGTGCCATACGGCCGCTGCCCACACGACCAGGCCCCGCCCCGCACGGCCCCGCACGGGCGGTCCCGCACGGCCAGTGGCTGCACGGCCCGCCCGCACCTGTGCAGACGGTCCATGCGCGGATGACCCGTGCACGGATGACCCGTGCGCCTATATGTGTCCCCGTCCTTCCGGCCGTTCGCCCGCCAGGCGGTCCCCGATGTCGCGCAGGCCCGCGAGATCGTGGACGTCACCGGGCAGCGCGGGCACCTCGACCACCGCCACCTCGGGGTGGCGGGCGGTGAAGCGATCGCGCGTGCGCTGCTCGCGCGCGAGCACCTGCATGCGATCGGCGTGCAGCCTCAGCAGGCCCGCCGTGAGCCGGTCGACCGAGCGTTCCGCGTCGGCGGGGGAGCCTTCGTCGGGAGCGGCGACCGCGGTCTCGGCCGCGGGAGCAGATGAACTGCCGGTTGGATCAGAAGAGTTACGAAGTCCAGCTTTCCCGCCCCCCTGATCCACAATGCGGGGGTCCTCAAGATTTTCCGCGGCGGCGAGTGCCCGCTCGGCCGACAGCCGCCCGGCACCGCTGCCGTGGACGCGGTTCAGCACCAGACCCACCAGCGGCATCTTCTCCGCGGCCAGCCGCTGCACGAAGTACGCCGCCTCGCGCAGCGCGTCCCGCTCCGGGGCCGCCACCACCAGGAAGGCCGTACCGGGCGCCTGGAGCAGCTTGTAGGTGGCGTCCGCGCGGGTGCGGAAGCCGCCGAAGGTGGTGTCCATCGCGGCCACGAACGTCTGGACGTCCTTCAGCAGCTGACCACCCAGCAGCTTGCCGAGGGTGCCGGTCATCATCGACATGCCGACGTTCAGGAAGGCCATCCCCGCGCGGCCCCCCAGCTTCGCCGGCGCGGTCAGCAGGCGGATGAGCCGGCCGTCCAGGAAGGAGCCGAGCCGCTTGGGCGCGTCCAGGAAGTCCAGCGCCGAACGGGACGGCGGCGTGTCGACCACGATGAGGTCCCACTCCTCCCGCGCCCGCAGCTGGCCCAGCTTCTCCATCGCCATGTACTCCTGCGTGCCCGCGAAGCCCGCCGAGAGCGATTGGTAGAAGGGGTTCGCCAGGATCGCGGCGGCCCGCTCGGAGTCCGCGTGCGCCTCCACGACCTCGTCGAAGGTGCGCTTCATGTCGAGCATCATGGCGTGCAGCTCGCCGTCGCCCTCGGTGCCCTTCACCCGGCGCGGCACGTTGTCGAGGGAGTCGATGCCCATGGACTGGGCCAGCCGCCTGGCCGGGTCGATGGTCAGGACGACCACCTTGCGGCCCCGCTCGGCGGCTCGGAGCCCGAGGGCCGCCGCGGTCGTCGTCTTGCCCACGCCGCCCGAGCCGCAGCACACCACGATCCGTGTCTTCGGGTCGTCGATCAGCGGGTCCACGTCCAGCACACGCGCGGGGGAGAGCCGGCGGCCCTGCTCAGACCCCGCGGACGCCCCGGACCCCGCGGCCGTCCCGGACCCCTCGGAACCCCCGGAGGCCCCGGACACCTCAGCCATTTCAGTCGCCTCGGGTGCCTCGGCCGGGTCCGCACTCATGACAACCCCTGCTTCCGCAGCTCGGTGGCGAGTTCGTACAGGCCCGCCAGGTCCATGCCCTCGGCGAGCAGCGGCAGTTCGTGCAGCGGCAGGCCCAGCCCGGCGAGGACCGCGCGCTGCTCCTGTTCCAGCGTGTACCGCTCGGCGTACTCCGCGGCCTGCTCCAGCAGCGGGTCCACCAGCTTCTCGGCATCCCCGCCGCGCCGGGCCCCGCCCAGACCGGCCGCCGAGAGCGCCCGTGCGACCGAGGAACGCTCCACGGCCGACGCGAGTTCCAGATCGGCCGCGTCCAGCACCTCCGGACGGACCATGTTCACGATGACCCGGCCCACCGGCAGCCGGGCCGCGCGGAGTTCGGCGATGCCGTCGGCGGTCTCCTGGACCGGCATCTCCTCCAGCAGCGCCACCAGGTGCACCGCCGTCTCCTGGGACTTCAGCACCCGCATCACGGCCTGGGCCTGATTGTGTATCGGGCCGATCCTCGCCAGGCCCGCCACCTCGTCGTTCACGTTCAGGAAGCGGGTGATGCGGCCGGTCGGCGGGGCGTCCATGACCACGTAGTCGTACACGAACGCGCCGGAGCGGTCCTTGCGGCGCACGGCCTCGCACGCCTTGCCGGTCAGCAGGACGTCCCTGAGGCCGGGCGCGATGGTGGTGGCGAAGTCGATCGCTCCCAGTTTCTTCAGGGCCCGGCCGGCGCCACCCAGTTTGTAGAACATCTGGAGATAGTCCAGAAGGGCCCGTTCCGGATCGATGGCGAGGGCGAACACCTCCCCGCCGCCCGGAGCGACCGCGATCTTCCGCTCCTCATAGGGCAACGCCTCCGTCTCGAAGAGCTGGGCGATGCCTTGCCGGCCCTCGACCTCCACGAGAAGCGTCCGCTTCCCCTCGGTCGCGAGGGCCAGCGCGAGTGCGGCGGCGACCGTCGTCTTTCCGGTCCCGCCCTTGCCGCTGACGACCTGGAGCCTGCTCACGCCTTCGAGACTAACCAGTCCGGGCGACGGCCACGCGCGAGGCTGTGGATAACGCGGGTCACCGGGCCGCCCGGCACAGCGGTTACAGTCGGCCCATGACCAAGTGGGAATACGCAACCGTGCCGCTGCTCGTCCATGCCACGAAGCAGATTCTGGACACCTGGGGCGAGGACGGCTGGGAGCTCGTCCAGGTCGTGCCCGGGCCGAACCCCGAGCAGCTCGTGGCCTACCTGAAGCGGGAGAAGCAGGCGTGAGCGCGGTCGAGGCCAGGCTGGCCGAGCTGGGTCTGACCCTGCCGGAGGTCGTACCGCCGCTGGCCGCCTACCAGCCGGCCGTGCGGTCCGGGGTGTACGTCTACACCGCCGGGCAGCTGCCGATGGTGGAGGGCAAGCTGCCGGTGACCGGCAAGGTGGGCGCCGAGGTCACGCCCGAGGAGGCCAAGGAGCTGGCCCGTACCTGCGCACTGAACGCGCTGGCCGCCGTGAAGTCCGTCACCGGCGACCTGGACCGCATCGCGCGCGTGGTGAAGGTCGTCGGTTTCGTCGCCTCGGCGTCCGACTTCACCGGGCAGCCCGGCGTCGTCAACGGCGCCAGCGAGCTGCTCGGCGAGGTGCTCGGCGACAAGGGCGTGCACGCCCGCAGCGCGGTCGGTGTCGCGGTGCTGCCGCTGGACGCGCCGGTCGAGGTCGAGATCCAGGTGGAACTCGTCCCGTAGCCACCCGCCCGCCGGTCTCGGGCACCTCTCGAACAATCGCCCTACACGGGATAGCCTCCGGCCATGGCGAACGGTCAGTGGTACCCCCCGGAGTGGCCGGACCGCATCCGCGCGCTCGCGGACGGCACGCTCACCCCGGTGACCCCCCGGCGCGCGGCCACGGTGCTGCTCCTGAAGGACACCCCGGCCGGCCCGGTCGTCCACATGCTGCGCAGACGCGCCTCCATGGCCTTCGCCGGAGGCGCGTACGCGTATCCCGGGGGCGGCGTCGACCCGCGGGACGACGACCGCCAGATCCGCTGGGCGGGCCCCGCGCGCGCCTGGTGGGCGCGGCGGCTCGGCGTCGACGGGGCGGCCGCCCAGGCGATCGTCTGCGCGGCCGTACGGGAGACGTACGAGGAGGCCGGTGTGCTGCTGGCCGGCCCGGACCCGGAGTCGGTCGTCGGCGACACCACCGGGGACGACTGGGAGGCCGACCGCGCCGCCCTGGTCGCGCGCGAGCTGTCCTTCGCCGAGTTCCTCGACCGGCGCGGCCTGGTGCTGCGCGCGGACCTGCTGGGCGCCTGGACCCGCTGGATCACCCCCGAGTTCGAGGCCCGCCGCTACGACACCTGGTTCTTCGTGGCGGCGCTGCCCGCGGGGCAGCGCACCCGCAACGCCTCCACGGAGGCCGACCGCACGGTGTGGATCCGCCCGGCCGAGGCCGCCGCCGGGTACGACCGGGGCGAGCTGCTGATGATGCCGCCCACCATCGCCACCCTGCGCCAGCTGCTCCCGTACGGCACCGCGGCCGAGGCGCTGGCCGCCGCGCCCGCGCGCGACATGACGCCGGTGCTGGCGCGCGCCCGGCTGCGGGACGGCGGGATCGTCCTGTCCTGGCCCGGCCACGACGAGTTCACCCAGCACGTCCCGACCGCGCCGGCGACCGCGCCGGCGACCGCGCCGGTGGCCGCTTCGACGGCCCCCGGGACGGCCGCGCAGGCGTCCGCGCCCGTGACCGCTCCGACAGCCGCTGAGACGCCCGGTGGAGGCCCCGTATGACCGACGCAAGCGCCCTGCCGGGCCAGCCCCGGGGCGGTGCCCTGTCGGGGCCGGCCACCGAACGGGCGGTCAACGTCCTCGCGCCCAACGCCTCCGCGATGACCCTGGACGGCACCAACACCTGGATCGTGGCCGAACCCGGCTCAGAACTGGCCGTGGTGATCGACCCCGGGCCGCTCGACGACGGCCACCTGCGCGCTGTCGTGGACACGGCCGAGAAGGCCGGCCGGCGCATAGCGCTGACCCTGCTGACCCACGGCCACCCCGACCACGCCGAGGGCGCGGCCCGGTTCGCCGAGCTGACCGGCACGCGCGTGCGTGCCCTCGACCCGGCACTGCGCCTCGGTGACGAGGGCCTGGCCGCCGGGGACGTGATCACGGTCGGCGGCCTGGAGCTGAGGGTCGTACCGACCCCGGGGCACACCGCGGACTCGCTGTCCTTCCATCTCCCGGCCGACCGGGCGGTGCTGACCGGTGACACCGTCCTCGGCCGCGGTACGACCGTGGTGGCGCACCCGGACGGCCGGCTCGGGGACTATCTGGACTCGCTGCGCAGGCTGCGGTCCCTGACGGTGGACGACGGCGTGCACACCGTCCTGCCGGGCCACGGGCCGGTCCTGGAGGACGCCCAGGGCGCCGTGGAGTTCTACCTCGCCCACCGCGCCCACCGGCTCGCCCAGGTGGAGACCGCGGTGGAGGACGGCTACCGCTCCCCGGCGGAGGTCGTCGCCCACGTCTACGCCGACGTGGACCGCTCGCTGTGGCCGGCGGCGGAACTGTCGGTCCGGGCCCAGCTGGACTATCTCGGCGAGCACGGCCTGATCTAAGGCCCCTCACGGGGCAGGAACCGGGCCGGGCCGGATTCAGAGGGCGGAAGCGGCCCCCTGGCCGGCCGGACGGGGCGCTTTGACGCCGTGCACGCGCGCGTACTCGTCCGCGAGCCAGGGCCCGAGGTCGTCCACGTACGACCGCAGGACGTCCGGATCGCCGACGGGCTCGTGGCCGTACCGCGCCGCCGTGCGCAGCTGTGCGGCCCGCTCCGGGTAGGACGCGGCGAACGCCCCGGCCATCTCCCGCAGGTCGCTGGTCCAGCCCCGCCAGCGGGGCATGACCAGGGTGAAACCGGCGTAGAGCAGCGTGCCCACGCCGTCGATCTGTCCGAACTCCCGGTCCAGGGCGCGCCGAAGGCTCGTACGGCCTCCCGGTCGGCGTCGGCCGGCTCGGCGTGCAGGGCGACCAGCAGGTCCAGGTCGCTGTGGCCGGGGCGTGCGGTGCCGCGGGGGACCGAGCCGTAGAGGTACGCGCTGTGCAGCCGCGTCCCGAAGACGTCCGGGAGCCGGGAGCGGACGGCGGAGACGACCGGGCGGAAGGCGTCCGGCACGCGCGAGGGAGCCCTCGCGCACGAGGAAGCCCTCGGCGTCGAGTCCGGGGCGGGGGAGCGGTGCGGTCATGGGACCACCGTGCCCCGCGCGGGCCGGCGCGTCAGCGCGACCGCTTGGCCAGCCTCTCCACGTCCAGCAGGATCACGGCCCGCGCCTCCAGGCGCAGCCACCCGCGCTGGGCGAAGTCCGCGAGGGCCTTGTTCACGGTCTCGCGGGAGGCGCCGACGAGCTGGGCCAGCTCCTCCTGGGTGAGGTCGTGGACGACGTGGATGCCCTCCTCGGACTGCACGCCGAAGCGGCGGGAGAGGTCCAGCAGGGCCCGGGCCACGCGGCCGGGGACATCGGAGAAGACCAGGTCGGACATGGCGTCGTTGGTCTTGCGCAGCCGGCGCGCGACGGCGCGCAGCAGGGCGCCCGCCACCTCCGGGCGGGCGTTCAGCCAGGGCTGGAGGTCGCCGTGGCCGAGACCGAGCAGCTTGACCTCGGTCAGCGCGGTCGCGGTGGCCGTGCGGGGACCCGGGTCGAACAGCGACAGCTCGCCGATCAGCTCGCCGGGGCCGACGACGGCGAGCATGTTCTCCCGGCCGTCGGGGGAGGTGCGGTGCAGCTTGACCTTGCCCTCGGTGACGACGTAGAGCCGGTCGCCGGGGTCGCCCTCGTGGAACAGGGAGTCGCCGCGTGCGAGGGTCACCTCACTCATGGAGGCGCGAAGCTCCGCGGCCTGCTCGTCGTCGAGAGCCGCGAAGAGCGGGTTGCGCCGCAGGACGTCGTCCACGAGTTCTCTCCTTGTCGACCTGCTCAGGGGATGGTGTTCCCCCGTGTGCCAGGGGTCCGTGTTCCCCATTTTGCCGGACGGTCCAAACAGTGTGATCTGTCACAAGGATGCCGTACGGGTGTCCCGGGGTAAGCGTCAGGGGTCCGTTCGGGGACCGGTCCGCCGGGTCCGGGGCGGATGTCGGTGCCGGGCTTTAGGCTGGCCGGGTGTCCAAATCGCCGGTGAGAGCAGAGGGCAAGGGGGTTGGGCGGGTGGTTGTACGGCGCGATTCCGCTGTGGGCGAACGCGAGCCCGAAGGAAGTAATAAAACGGGCAAATCGTCCAAAAAGGCTGCTGCCGCGAAGAAGGCCGTGAAAAAGGTGGCGGCCGCGAAGAAGGCGGCCCCGGCCGTGGCTCCGGCCGAGCGCGCCGCCCCTGCGAAGAAGGCCGAGCGCGCCGCCCCCGCGAAGAAGGCGGCTGCCGCCAAGCGCGCCGCCCCGGCCGGGAAGGGCGGGTCCGCCGCCGGTAAGGGCGGGTCCGCCGCGGCCGTCGCGTCCGCCGGGCCGGCCGTCGAGAAGGCCGCGCCCGTCCGGAAGATCGCCGTCTCGCCGCCGGGCGGCGAGTCCCCCACCGCCCTCGTCCGCCGTGCCCGCCGCATCAACCGCGAACTGGCCGAGGTATACCCGTACGCCCACCCGGAGCTGGACTTCGACAGCCCCTTCCAGCTCCTGGTAGCCACCGTGCTGTCGGCCCAGACCACCGACCTGCGCGTCAACCAGACCACCCCGGCCCTCTTCGCCAGGTACCCCGCTCCCGAGGACCTCGCCGCCGCCAACCCGGAGGAGATCGAGGAGATCCTGCGCCCCTGCGGCTTCTTCCGGGCCAAGACCAGGTCGGTCATAGGGCTGTCCAAGGCGCTCGTCGAGAACTTCGGCGGCGAGGTGCCCGGCAGGCTGGAGGACCTGGTGACGCTGCCCGGCGTGGGGCGCAAGACCGCCTTCGTCGTCCTTGGGAACGCCTTCGGCCGGCCTGGAATCACCGTGGACACCCACTTCCAGCGGCTGGTCCGGCGCTGGCGGTGGACCGACGAGACCGACCCCGACAAGATCGAGGCCGCCGTCGGCGCGCTCTTCCCGAAGAGCGACTGGACCGACCTGTCCCACCACGTCATCTGGCACGGCCGCCGCATCTGCCACGCCCGCAAGCCCGCCTGCGGCGCGTGTCCCATCGCCCCGCTCTGCCCGGCCTACGGGGAGGGCGAGACCGACCCGGAGAAGGCCAGGAAGCTGCTGAAATACGAGAAGGGCGGTTTCCCGGGACAGCGGCTGCGGCCGCCGCAGGCCTACCTCGACGCGGGCGGCACACCGGCGCCGCCGCTGGGGGCCGCGTGACGGAACGATTTCGGGACCCCCGGGCGTTGGAGTCAGCGAAGCGACGGGGGTGGCGATGACGAGGACGAGCGACACGCAGGGCGGTCCGGTGGCGCTCAGCAAGGAGGGGCTGCCGGACTGGCTGGCGCCCGTCGTGCGCGCCGCCGAGACGGTGCAGCCGCTCCAGCTGAGCCGCTTCCTGCCGCCGGAGAACGGCTCGGGGCGGCAGTCGGCCGTGCTCATCCTGTTCGGCGAGGGGGAGCGCGGTCCGGAGCTGCTGCTCATGGAGCGCGCGGGCTCCCTGCGCTCGCACGCGGGCCAGCCGTCCTTCCCGGGCGGCGCGCTCGATCCGCAGGACGGCGACCCGCAGGGCGAGGGCCCGCTGCGGGCCGCGCTGCGCGAGGCGGAGGAGGAGACCGGGCTCGACCCGTCCGGGGTGCAGCTCTTCGGTGTGCTGCCCCGGCTGTACATCCCGGTCAGCGGCTTCGTCGTCACGCCCGTGCTGGGCTGGTGGCGCGAGCCCAGCCCGGTCGGCGTGGTCGACCCGAACGAGACCGCGCGGGTCTTCACGGTGCCCGTGGCGGATCTCACCGACCCCGCCCACCGCGCCACCGCCGTCCACCCCCGGGGCCACCGCGGTCCGGCATTCCTGGTCGAATCGGCCCTGGTGTGGGGTTTCACGGCCGGGGTGATCGACCGTCTGCTGCACTACGCGGGCTGGGAACGCCCCTGGGACCGTGAGAAGCAGGTCCCGCTCGACTGGCGCGCATGACAGGGTGATCCCCGAGCTGTGTTCCCCGGGGGTCGTCCCCCGGACCCCGGCCGAGCTGCTGGGAGCGGAGTGAGTAGGCGAGGCCTGAAGCAGTGAACGTGCTGGACATCCTGTTGCTCGTCGCGGCCGTGTGGTTCGCGGTGGTGGGCTACCGCCAGGGCTTCGTCGTCGGGATCCTGTCGGTGACCGGCTTCCTGGGCGGCGGCCTGGTCGCCGTGTACGCGCTGCCCGTCATCTGGGACGCGATGACCGGCAACGCGCGGGTCGGCACCACCGCCGCCGTCGTCGCCGTGGTGGTCGTCATCGTCTGCGCCTCGGTGGGTCAGGCCCTGACCACCCACCTCGGCAACAAGCTGCGCCGGCACATCACCCGGTCCCCGGCCCGCGCCCTGGACGCCACCGGCGGCGCGCTGGTCAACGTCGTCGCCATGCTCCTGGTGGCCTGGCTGATCGGCTCCGCCCTGGCCGGCACGACCCTGCCCACGCTCGGCAAGGAGGTCCGCGGCTCCAAGGTGCTGCTCGGCGTCTCCCGGGCGCTGCCCGCGCAGGCCGACACCTGGTTCGCGGACTTCTCCGCCGTGCTCGCGCAGAACGGCTTCCCGCAGGTCTTCAGCCCGTTCTCGGACGAGCCGATCAAGGACGTGGAGCCGCCCGACCCGGCCCTCGCCCGCAGCCCGGCCGCCTTCCGCGCCCAGCGCTCCATCGTCAAGGTCACCGGCACCGCCCAGAGCTGCGGCAAGGTCCTGGAGGGCACCGGCTTCGTCTTCGCCGACCGCCGGGTGATGACCAACGCGCACGTGGTCGGCGGGGTGGACGCGCCGCGCGTGCAGATAGGCGGTGAGGGCCGCAAGTACGACGCCCGGGTGGTGCTGTACGACTGGAAGCGTGACATCGCCGTACTCGACGTACCGGACCTGCGGACGTCCGCGCTGCGGTTCGCCGGGCCGGACGCGGCCGGCGGGGACGGCGCGATCGTCGCGGGCTTCCCGGAGAACGGCGCGTACGACGTGCGTGCCGCGCGCGTGCGCGGGCGCATCACGGCCAACGGACCGGACATCTACCACCGCGGCACGGTCCGCCGCGACGTCTACTCCCTGTACGCCACCGTCCGCCAGGGCAACTCCGGCGGCCCGCTGCTCACCCCGGACGGCAAGGTGTACGGCGTGGTGTTCGCCAAGTCCCTCGACGACGCGGACACCGGCTACGCCCTGACGGCGGACGAGATCGAGGCCGACATCGAGCGGGGACGCACGGCGAACGAGCAGGTGGGCACGGACAGCTGCGCCCTGTAGGACGACGGGGCGGTCAGGGCCGCGGGTGGCGCAGGCGCACCGAGACCCAGCGGGCCCGGCGGCGCAGGATGTGCGGGATCCCCACCCGAGGGTCGCCTTCCGCGAGTTGCGGGGTGCCTCGCTGAGGCGTGCTCAGGCCCGTGGCCGAGCGGCGGTTGCGGGGTGCGTCACTGTAGTCGTGCGTCCAGCCCATACCCGGACGTGTGCCCCCGCCCGAAGGTCCATAACCGCCTGGGCGCCCCCCAATTGGCCTATGCGGAAGGCATGTGGCCATTCGGGGGACAAGTGTTCAGGAACCGGATACCCCACGCACCCGAACCGTCACCAAACGGTCACCTGTCCGGCTCGGGGTCCTTCAGCCAGTTGATCAGCTCCGTGGAGAAGGCCACCGGGTCCTCCTCGTGCGGGAAGTGCCCGAGACCGTCGAACAGCCGCCAGCGGTACGGCGCTTCCACGTACTCGCCCGAACCGGCCGCGCTGCGGGCGCGGGTCACCGGGTCCAGCGAGCCGTGCAGATGCAGCGTCGGCACCCGTACGGGCCGCTTCATCCGGCGGTAGAACTGCACGCCGTCCGGACGGGCCAGGGAGCGCACCAGCCAGCGGTACGGCTCGACGGAGCAGTGCGCCGTGGAGGGGATGCACATGGCCCGCTGGTACGTCTCCACGGCCGCGTCCTCCGGCGGCCGCGGACCGGACCAGTCCCGGATCAGCTTCCCCACCAGCGCGCCCCCGTCCGCGGTCAGTTGGCGCTCGGGCACCCAGGGCCGCTGGAAGCCCCAGATGTGGGAGTTGGCGGCCGTCTGCCGGGCGTCCCGCAGCATCGCCGCGCGCCAGCGCCGCGGATGCGGCATGGACGCCACGGCGAGGCGCCGCACCAGCTTGGGTCGCATGGCCGCCGCCGTCCACGCCAGATAGCCGCCGAGGTCGTGGCCGACCAGCGCGGCGTCCGGCTCGCCGAGCGAGCGGATCACCCCGGTGACGTCCAGCGCCAGGTTCGCCGGGTCGTAGCCGCGGGGCGTGCGGTCGCTGCCGCCGACGCCCCGCAGGTCCATCGCCACCGCCCGGTAGCCCGCGCCGGCGAGCGCGGTCAGCTGGTGCCGCCAGGTCCACCAGAACTGCGGGAAGCCGTGCAGGAGCAGCACCAGGGGCCCGTCGCCCAGCTCCGCGATGTGGAAGCGGGCGCCGTTGGCGGCGACGTCCCGGTGGGTGACCTGGCTTCCGTCCGGGAGGCCGAGCCGGACGGAGGAGGAGGCGGCTGGGTCGGTCATGACGACGAGCGTGCCACAGCCTCGAGGGCGGCGGGAGCCGGTTCCCCGGGCAGTTCCGGGCGCGGGTGCGGCTTGGCGTTCTGCAGGACGCCCGCCGTCCGCTTCATCGAGGCGGCCGTCTTCTGCGGGCCCCGGCCCTGCTTGGCCTTCTTCGCGAACACCAGGCCGATGAGCCCGAGGAGGCCGGCGACCAGCACGTTGGCCGCGAAGGACAGCACGAAGCAGATCGCCAGGTTCCAGTGGCTCCAGGTGCGGATGCCGTAGGCCAGGGCGAAGTTGAGCATCGGCAGGGAGAACACCAGTACGGCGCCGGCCATCGAGAAGGCGCCGCCGCTGACCGCGCCGCGCTTCACGTCCTGCTTGAGCTGGGCCTTGGCCAGCGCGATCTCGTCGTGCACCAGCGCCGACAATTCGGTCGTCGCCGAGGCGAACAGCTGGCCGATGCTGCGTTCGGCGCCGACCGGGCTGCCGTCGGGTGCGCTCATCGCGTTCTCCCTCAGAGTCTCGTGCCGCGCAGGTGCTGCGCCGCCGGCCGTGGTGCTCGTACGGCCGTCCGGGCAGCCGCCGCGTGTGCGGCCGTCTTGTTTTGTACCGTCTCGTCAGATCATGCCGGACGGCCGCCCTCCTCGCCTGCCCCGCCCGGCACTTCCGCAAGCCCGTGGCGTGCCGCGGCCGCCCGCTCGGCGGCCAGCCGCCGGTGTTCGGCGGCCTTGCGCTCGTGGATATCGGCCATCCGCAGGTGGTAGGCCGGGTCGTCCTGCTCGTAGACGTCCGGAATGCCGTCGAGGTCCTCGTCGCGCTCCTCCTCCTCGCACAGCCTGCGGTACCGGTCGTTGCGCAGCTTCAGCAGCACGGTCGCGCACACCGCCGCGATCAGCGAGCCGGCCAGGACGGAGGCCTTCACCTCGTCGGTGAGCACGCTGTCGCCGGCGAAGGCCAGCTCACCGATGAGCAGCGAGACCGTGAAGCCGATCCCGGCGAGCGTGGCCATGGCGAAGACGTCGGCCCAGGCCAGTTCCTCGCTGAGCCGCGCGCGGGTGAAGCGGACGGTCATCCAGGTGCCGCCGAAGATGCCGATCGCCTTGCCGACGACCAAGCCGAGGACGACACCGAGTGTCTCGGGGTGGGTGAACACGTCCCCCAGCGCCCCGCCGGACAGCGACACACCGGCGCTGAACAGCGCGAACAGCGGCACGGCGAGTCCGGCCGACAGGGGCCGCACCAGATGCTCGATGCGCTCGCCCGGCGAGTGCCGCTCGCCCTCCCGGGTGGTGCAGCGCAGCATCAGGCCCATCGCCACACCGGCGATGGTGGCGTGCACGCCGCTGTTGTACATCAGCGCCCAGACGACGACGCCGAGCGGCACGTACACGTACCAGCCGCGCACGCCCTTGCGCAGCAGCAGCCAGAAGACGGCGAGGCCGGCGACGGCGCCGCCGAGCGCGGCGAAGTTCAGCCGGTCGGTGAAGAAGACCGCGATGATCAGGATCGCGAGGAGGTCGTCGACGACGGCGAGGGTGAGCAGGAAGGCGCGCAGGGCGCTGGGCAGGGAGGTGCCGATGACCGCGAGCACGGCGAGCGCGAAGGCGATGTCGGTGGCGGTGGGCACCGCCCAGCCCCCCAGGGAGCCGTGCCCGGCGAGATTGGTGAGCGTGTAGACGAGCGCGGGTACGGCCATGCCGCACAGCGCCGCCGCCACGGGCAGCACGGCGGCCTTCGGGTCGCGCAGGTCCCCGGCGACCAGCTCGCGCTTCAGCTCGATGCCGGCGACGAAGAAGAACACGGCGAGCAGTCCGTCGGCGGCCCAGTGGGCGACCGAGAGGTGCAGGCCGAGGGCGCCGGGGCCGAGCTCGAAATGGCCGACCGTCTCGTAGGCGTGACGCAGGCCGGGGATGTTCGCCCAGGTCAGTGCGGCCACGGCGGCGAGGAGTAGCAGGACACCGCCGACGGTCTCCGTGCGCAGCGCGTCCGCGACGTAGGTCCGCTCGGGCAGGGAGAGCCGGCCGAGGACCTTGCGGGCGGTGGTGCGGGTGTCGGGCGTGGTCACGGGAGACCTCCGAAAGGCAGGCGGAACTCACATGCCGACCAGACTTCCCGGCGCACCTGACGTGTCACGTCCTGCGACACTTTGCTTAGTTTACCTAAAGTGGCGCGGGCCGGGTGCGGTGCCTTCACCGAAGACGCCCGCGGGGCACCCGGCACGTCGCTCGCCGGGTGCCCCGCGGGCCGCCGTTCACTCCTGTCGCTCAGTCCTCGCCGGGCGCCGCCGGCAGCTTGGCCTGGATGAGGTCCATGACCGCGCTGTCGGTCAGGGTGGTCACGTCGCCGAGGGTGCGGTTCTCGGCGACGTCCCGCAGCAGACGGCGCATGATCTTGCCGGAGCGGGTCTTCGGCAGCTCCGCCACCGGCAGGATCCGCTGCGGCTTGGCGATCGGGCCGAGGGTGGCGCCGACGTGGTTGCGCAGCTCGCCGACGAGCGCGTCGTCCTCCGTGACCGTGCCCCTCAGGATGACGAAGGCGACGATGGCCTGGCCGGTGGTCTCGTCGGTGGCGCCCACGACGGCGGCCTCGGCGACCGACGGGTGCGAGACGAGCGCCGACTCCACCTCGGTGGTGGAGATGTTGTGCCCGGAGACGAGCATCACGTCGTCCACCCGGCCCAGCAGCCAGATGTCCCCGTCGTCGTCCTTCTTGGCCCCGTCGCCGGCGAAGTACCGGCCCTCGAAGCGCGACCAGTAGGTGTCGATGAACCGCTGGTCGTCGCCCCAGATGGTGCGCAGCATCGACGGCCACGGCTCGGTCAGCACCAGATAGCCGCCGCCGCCGTCGGGCACCTCGTTCGCCTCGTCGTCCACGACGGTCGCGCTGATGCCGGGCAGCGGGCGCTGGGCGGAACCGGGCTTGGCCTCGGTGACACCGGGCAGCGGCGAGATCATCATGGCGCCGGTCTCGGTCTGCCACCAGGTGTCCACGACGGGCGTCCGGTCGGCACCGATGTGCTTGCGGTACCAGACCCACGCCTCGGGGTTGATCGGCTCGCCCACCGAGCCGAGCACCCGCAGGGAGGACAGGTCGAACTTGGCGGGGATGTCGTCGCCCCACTTCATGAACGTCCGGATCGCGGTCGGGGCGGTGTAGAGGATCGTGACCTGGTACTTCTGCACGATCTCCCAGAACCGGCCCTGGTGCGGGGTGTCCGGCGTGCCCTCGTACATCACCTGCGTGGCGCCGTTGGCCAGCGGGCCGTACACGATGTACGAGTGGCCGGTCACCCAGCCGACGTCGGCCGTGCACCAGAACACGTCCGTCTCCGGCTTGAGGTCGAAGACCGCCCAGTGGGTGTAGGCCGTCTGGGTGAGGTAGCCGCCGGAGGTGTGCAGGATGCCCTTCGGCTTCCCCGTCGTACCGGAGGTGTAGAGGATGAACAGCGGGTGCTCCGCGTCGAACGCCTCCGGGGTGTGCTCGGCGGACTGCCGGCCCACCAGGTCGTGCCACCACACATCCCGGCCCTCGGTCCAGCCGACGTCCTGGCCGGTACGGCGCACCACCAGGACGTGCTCGACGTTGCCGGCCTTGGCCACCGCCTCGTCCACGGCCGGCTTCAGCGCGGACGGCTTGCCGCGCCGGTAGCCGCCGTCGGCGGTGATGACGACCTTGGCGTCCGCGTCCTGGATGCGGGTCGCGAGCGCGTCCGCCGAGAAACCGCCGAAGACGACCGAGTGCGCCGCGCCGATCCGGGCCGAGGCCAGCATCGCGATCGCGGTCTCCGGGATCATCGGCATGTAGATGGCGACCCGGTCGCCCTTGCGCACGCCCAGCTCCAGCAGGGCGTTGGCGGCCTTGGAGACCTCGTCCTTCAGCTCCGCGTAGGTGATCGCGCGGCTGTCGCCGGGCTCGCCCTCGAAGTGGATGGCGACGCGGTCCCCGTGACCGGCCTCCACATGGCGGTCCACGCAGTTGTAGGCGACGTTCAGCTCGCCGTCCTTGAACCACTTGGCGAACGGCGGGTTGGACCAGTCCAGCGTCTCGGTCGGTTCCTTGGCCCAGGTCAGCCGGCGGGCCTGCTCGGCCCAGAAGCCGAGCCTGTCAGCCTTGGCCTGCTCATACGCCTCCGCCGTGACGTTGGCGTGCGCGGCCAGGTCGGCGGGGGGCGCGAACCTGCGTTCTTCCTTCAGCAGGTTGGCCAGGCTCTCGTTGCTCACGACATCTCCCTTTCCAAGGGTGTCCGTTGTGTCCCAGGCCACAGCTCATCAGACGCGGGGGGCCGATGACAAGGGTCGACGGGGAAATTGGTTTAGACCTGTCGGTGCCGGGCGGCCGGCACCGGTCCGTGTGCCGCCTCACCTCCGCCGATACCGGCCGCGATGTCGCGCGTCTCAGGCGGGCCGCGCGGGCTGGGTGCCTGTTCGGCTGTGTGGTCCTGCGTGCTGGGCGGGCCGTGTGGGCTCGGCGGCCGTCGGGCCGTGACGTTCCGCGACCGGGGCGGGCCGCGTGGGCTGGGTGCCCGCGGGCGGCGCGGTGGTGTGCTTGGGCAGGTCGCTGTCCGGAGTCGGTTCCGCGTGTTGAGGCGGACTGCTGTCCGGGGTCGGTTTCACGTGTCGGGTCGGGCCGCTGGTCCGGGTCGGTTCCGTGTGCTGGGGCGGGTCGCCGGCGCGGGCCGGTTCCCGGCCGGCCGCCGGTCCGCCGGGGGTGGCGGGTGGCTCGGCGGCCGGGGAGCGGTGGTCGCGCCTCGGGGGCCGGGGGCGGCACCGGCCCCCGGCGGCGGGGGCCGGTCGGGCGGTCCGGATCCCCTCCCGCCGGCCCGCCAGCTCGGCCGTCCCTCCCCGCGCGGTGTGGGCGCCGCGCCAGTCCCGCAGCGACTCGTACGCCGCGTGGTCCATGAACGAGCCGTCCAACTCCACGACGGCGTGGGCGCCGTGCGGTACGAGGTGCAGGGCGCTGCTGAGCCGGGGCACCGCGAGGAAGGTCAACTGGCCGCGGACCCGGACGTGGTGGACTCCCTTCCTCTCTTCATGGGTGACGCGGGTGCGGGTGAGGCGGTGCAGGGCGAGGGCGACCGCCACGGCGATCCCGAGGAACACGCCCTGGAGGACGCCGAGGAAGACCACGCCGAGGGCGGTCGCGGCGTAGACCGGCACTTCGCGGTGGCGTGTCACCGTGCGGATGTGGTGCGGGGACACCATCTGGATGCCGACGGCCAGCACCAGGGCGGCGAGGGAGGCGAGCGGGATCTCCTCCAGGGCCGGGACCGCCAGCAGCGCGGCGCCTGCTATGAGAACGCCGTGCGTCATCGTGGAGTTCCGGCTGACCGCACCCGAGGTGACATTGGCGGTACTGCGCACCGCGACCCCCGCGACCGGCAGCCCGCCGAGAGCGCCCGAGACGATGTTGGCGGCGCCCTGGCCGCGCAGTTCACGGTCCAGGTCGGAGCGGCCGGTGCGGGGCCCGGGGTCCGGCCGGGCGGCGGTCAGCCGGTCCACGGCCACCGCGCCGAGCAGCGACTGCACGCTGCACACCAGGGTGGTGGTGAGCACGGCCGCGGCGATGCCGAGCGCCGGGCCCTCGGGCAGCCCGGCCAGGGCGTGGCTGTGCCAGGACGGCAGGTCGACCCGGGGCAGGTCCAGTCCGGCGAGCGCGGCGGTGCCGGCCGCCCCGGTGACGGCCACCAGGGCGGGCGGCACCCCGCGCAGCAGCCGTCCGACGCGGCCGGGCAGGCGCGGCCAGGCCACCAGCAGGACCAGGGTCAGCGCGCTCATCGCCACGGCGGCCGGGTGCGGGTCGGCCACCTGGGCGGGAAGCCGGCGCAGGTTGGCGAGGACGGAGCTGTCCGGGCTGCCGCCGAGGACGATGTGCAGCTGGGCTACGGCGATGGTGACGCCGATGCCGGCGAGCATGCCGTGCACCACGGCCGGGCTGACCGCGAGCGCGCCGCGCGCCACCCGCAGGCAGCCGAGGCCGAGTTGGGCGAGGCCGGCCAGCACGGTGATACCGCAGGTCGCCCGCCAGCCGTAACGGTGGATCAGGTCGGCGGTGACCAGGGTGAGTCCGGCCGCGGGCCCGCTGACCTGGAGCGGGCAGCCGCCCAGCCGGCCGGCGACGACCCCGCCGACCGCGGCGGCGACGAGACCGGCCTGCAGCGGGGCGCCGGTGGCCAGGGCGATGCCGAGGGAGAGCGGCAGGGCGATCAGGAAGACCGCGACGGCCGCGGACAGGTCGGCGCCCGCGACGGGGAGGCGGCGGCGCGCGGCCCCGTCCGCCTGGCCGTCCGGCGGGTGGGTGTCGTGGGGCGGGTGGGGGCGCTGGGCGGGGGGCGGTGCGCAGGCTGGCATGTCCCGTCTCCTCCGGGGCGGCGGGATGGAGTAACGCTCGGTAAAGGAAGCGTAATGCCACGTAAAGACAAAGCATAGTTTTCCGTGGCAAACAGCGCAGAAGATCGCGCGTCAGGGTGAACTAATCATTTGATCGGCTTGTCGTACTAATTCCTTCTCGCTCCCGTGCGACCTTGACGGCGCTGTCGGGACAAGCCCGGCACATCACCAGAAACGGCCCTCGTCAACGTGTGCCTGAGACAAGGAAGAAGGTGGGCGGAACATGGCCGCCACCCAGCAGAGGATCGCCGTCGGCGCCATGGTCGCCGCGGCCTGTGCCGCGTCGCTCACCGGTTGCGCGAGCGACCCCGTCCGCACGAAGGAAGGGGCGCCCGGCCCGGAGCGGGGCGCGCCGGCACCGGGCAGCGTGCTCCGGCCGATCGGTGACGGATCCACCGCGTACACCGGTTCCCAGCCGCATCTGCCCAGACCCGAGCGGCTGAGCCCCGGACAGAAGCCGCCGCAGTTCGTCGTGTTCTCCTGGGACGGCGCGGGCGAGGACAGCCAGAAGCTGTTCTCGCACTTCCGCCAGGTCGCCAAGGACAACAACGCGACCATGACGTACTTCCTCAGCGGTGTGTACCTGCTGCCGGAGGAGAAGCGCGACCTCTACAAGCCGCCGCAGCATCCGGCGGGCCGCTCCGACATCGGCTTCAACGACGAGCGGGGCATCGCCGACACCCTGGAGCAGGTACGGCTGGCCTGGCTGGAGGGCAATGAGATCGGCACCCACTTCAACGGCCACTTCTGCGGGCCCGACGGCGGGGTCGGCACCTGGTCGGTGGACGAGTGGAAGAGCGAGATCGCCCAGGCCAAACGGTTCGTGAAGTCCTGGCGGACCACCACCGGCATGCGGCAGGCCTCCGCCCTGCCCTTCGACTACGACAAGGAGCTGATCGGCGCCCGCACGCCCTGCCTGGAAGGGCAGAAGAACTTCGTCAAGGCCGCCCAGGACCTCGGCTTCCGCTACGACTCCAGCGGAGTCAACAACCAGGTCTGGCCCAAGAAGAAGGGCGGTCTGTGGGATCTGTCGATGCAGCTGGTGCCCTTCCCGGGCCACACCTACGAGCAGCTGACCATGGACTACAACTTCATGGTCAACCAGTCCGGCACCGAGACCCAGGGCGACCCCGACAAGTTCGACTACTGGGGCGACCAGATGCGCGACGGCCTCCTCAAGGGCTTCTACCGCGCCTACGACGGCAACCGCGCACCCCTGATCATCGGCAACCACTTCGAGTCCTGGAACGGCGGCACCTACATGCGCGCCGTGGAACAGGTGGTCAAGGAGGTGTGCGCCAAGCCCGACGTGCGCTGTGTCTCCTTCCGCCAACTGGCCGACTGGCTGGACGCCCAGGACCCGCAGACCCTGGCGAGGCTGCGCACCCTGGAGGTCGGTGAGGCGCCGCGGCAGGGCTGGGCGTCCCTCCTGGCCGGCCGCCCGGCCCCGGCGCCCAGGGGAGTGCCCGGGGCGCCGGCGGACAAGCGGTAGGCGTCAGGCGGGCGCTGCCACGCTCTCGCCGAGCACGAAACCGGGGTCGACCTGCGCCGCCAGGTCGGCCCCGGTGCGCTCGTTCCCCCAGGACTCGGCGTTCTTCAGGTGGAAGTGCACCATCTGGCGGGTGTAGCGCTCCCAGTCGCGCCGCTCGTAGGTGGCGTCCACGGCGGCCCGCAGGGTCTCCAGAGCCCCGGCGTTGGCCTCCTCCAGGAGATCGAACCGGGGCGGGCGGCCCTTCTCCATGGCGCGCACCCAGTCCGACCGCCCGACCGTCACCAGCAGGTCGTCCCCGACCTCCGCGCGCAGGAACTCGACGTCGTCCGGGTCCTGGATCTTGTTGCCGACGACCTTCAGGGCGACGCCGAAGTCGCGGGCGTACTCCTTGTACTGGCGGTAGACGGACACTCCCTTCCGGGTCGGCTCGGCGACGAGGAACGTCATGTCGAAGCGGGTGAACATGCCGGAGGCGAAGGAGTCCGAACCGGCCGTCATGTCGACCACGACGTACTCGTCGGCGCCGTCGACGAGGTGGTTCAGGAACAGCTCCACCGCTCCGGTCTTGGAGTGGTAGCAGGCGACCCCCAGGTCGGCGTCCGTGAAGGGGCCCGTGACCATCAGACGGACGGCACCGCCGTCGAGTTCCACCGGGCGCGCGCAGGCGTCGTAGACCGGGTTCGGCTCCCGCACCCGGACCAGCCGCGAGCCCTCGCCGGGCGGGGTCGTCTTGATCATCTCCGCGGCAGAGGCGATGCGCGGGTTGGTGCCGCGCAGGTACTCCTTGATCAGCGGCAGTTGTCCGCCCAGGGCGGGCAGCGCCGCCGCCTCCTCCTCGCCGAGGCCCAGGGCCGGGCCGAGGTGCTGGTTGATGTCCGCGTCGATGGCGACCACCGGGGCCCCGGCGGCCACGAGATGGCGGACGAAGAGGGAGGAGAGCGTCGTCTTGCCGCTGCCGCCCTTCCCGACGAAAGCAATTTTCATGTTCACCAAGCGTAGCGGTGTGTTAGCTGTGGGTGGCACCGGAACGTGAAGAAGACCACTCCTTCGTGGGGTGGGCCCGGAGGATGCGTACTGTCGTACCCATGAGTACGACAGGCGCGACCGCCGATGGCAGGGGTGACCCCCTCGCGGCCCTGGGCTCGCTGCCCGGTGTGGCCGAGTCCGTGGAGTCCGTGCGCAAGTCCGTGGACCGGGTCTACGGACACCGTGTCATGCGGCGCCGCAGCAACGAGATCACCGCCGAGGCGGCCCTGCGCGGCGCCCGCGGCTCGGCGGCGCTGTCCGGCGCGGACTGGGCCCTGGAGGAGGTGCGGCGGCGCACCGACTTCGGTACCGAGCCCGAGGCCCGGATCATGGGAGCGGCCCTGCGGCTCACGGCCGAGGCGGGACAGCTGCTGTCCATCTGGCGCCAGTCGCCCCTGCGGGTGCTGGCCCGGTTGCACCTGGTGGCCGCGGCGAGCGACGACGGCCGGGTCGGCAGGCCGCGCCTGGCCGGCGAGCCGGTGGACGAGCCGCTGGTCGAGCTGCCGCTGCCGGACGCCGGGGAGGTCTCGGGCCGGCTGGAGGGACTGGCGGACCTGATCATCGCCGGCACCTCGGCCCCCGCGCTGGTGACGGCCGCCGTGGTGCACGGGGAACTGCTCGCGCTGCGCCCCTTCGCCTCCCACAACGGCCTGGTCGCGCGCACGGCCGAACGGATCGTGCTGATCGGCAGCGGACTGGACCCGAAGGCGGTCTGCCCGGCCGAGGTCGGCTACGCCGAACTGGGCCGCGCCTCCTACCTGGCCGCCCTGGACGGGTACGTCTCCGGCACGCCCGAGGGCATGGCCGCCTGGATCGCCCACTGCGGCCGGGCGGTCGAGCTGGGCGTGCGCGAGTCGACGGCGGTGTGCGAGGCGCTGCAGCGCGGCGCGGCCTGAACCGGCATCCCGGACAAGGAATGCGGCGGTACGAGTTCTCGTACCGCCGCTGGCATGTTCACCCGGTGACCAAGCGTCCTCGATATTCGCCCATCAGGCCGGGGTGCTTTGCCCGTCCCTGGTGCGGCTGGCCCGTAATCGACGGGTCGACGTCGCGTGGGTGCCCGGTGTGCATGCGGGGGTCCGTGGGGCCAGGTGCGTAGTGACAGGGGATCCTCTCGGATGTCCTCTGGTCTCGCGGGCCTGACTTCTTTGTACCCCGAGTCGGGAGAAAGCGGTACCCCTGCCCGCACTTCTTTACTTTCCCCTTCGAACGGTGCGAAAAGGGCGCTGCTCGGCACGGCTCCGGAGCACCCGGCGGGGCCGGTCAGGCCGTACCGCGCCGTCGGCTGGCGTACCAGACGAGTCCGGCGGTCGCCGCCGCCGCGCCTATGGCCGCCGCCGCGACCAGCGCGGGGCGGGGCGGCACGGAGAACGCCGGCAGCCGCTTCTTGAGCGGCACCGGGCGGCGGAACTCCAGCACCGGCCAGCCGTTCGCCACGGCCTCACGGCGCAGCGCGCGGTCCGGGTTCACGGCGTGCGGGTGCCCCACGGCCCGCAGCATCGGCAGGTCGGTCGCAGAGTCGCTGTAGGCGTGGCAGCGGGCCAGGTCGTAGCCCTCGGACTCGGCCAGCTCCCTGATGGCCTCCGCCTTGGTCGGGCCGTAGGCGTAGTACTCCACCTCGCCGGTGAAACACCCGTCCTCGCCCACGACCATGCGCGTGGCCACCACCCGGTCCGCCCCGAGCAGTTCGCCGATCGGTTCGACCACCTCCGCGCCCGAGGTGGACACGATCACCACGTCCCGGCCGGCCGCGTGGTGCTCCTCGATGAGGGAGGCGGCCTCGTCGTAGATGATCGGGTCGATCAGGTCGTGCAGGGTCTCGGCGACGATCTCCCGCACCTGCTGGACGTTCCAGCCGCGGCACAGCGCGGAGAGATACTCCCGCATGCGTTCCATCTGGTCGTGGTCCAGACCGCCGGCCAGGAAGACGAACTGGGCATATGCGGTACGAAGGGCGGCCCTGCGGTTGATCAGCCCTCCTTGGTAGAAGGACTTGCTGAAGGTGAGCGTGCTCGACTTCGCAATGACCGTCTTGTCCAGGTCAAAGAAGGCCGCCGCGCGGGGCGAGGAGTGGTTTTCCACGCCCCTGAGCATAGGCGCCCACCATTCGGCGTAAGGTGGGGCGCGTGGGTTTGCCTGAGAAGGCTCTCGGGTACACCATGGAAGTCACGGATCGTTCGCGACCGTGCTAACCCGGCCCGACTCCTCCCCCCCCGAGTCGGCCGTGGGGACGACCCCCGCTCTCCCCCCCGGCGGGGGTCGTCGCATGTCCGGGTGGGTTTTCTCCCTCTCCTTCCTCCCGTACGCGGCCACCGGGCCGGCCTCGCGCCGTCCGGGCCGCAGCGCTCGCATGCCCATGATCTGTAACTGACGGTAATCATAGGGATGCTCGGAGAAGTCGCCGCGGGATCGGCGCCGGTCTCACCGGTATGGGTGACGGAGTTATTCACAGGGGCCGGGGTTGTCCACAGTTATCGACCAAGATCCCCATTATTTCGCGGAGCGCGGCACCGTGATTACAGCGCGCTCACGTCGCGGCGAGTTCATGGCCGGTTCCGATTGCCGGGAGCGCGTTTGGCCGGTTTCTGTCGGCGGCTCTTATGGAGGCCGCTTACCGGCTCTTCACATCTTGGGGAATCGCGTGGCCGCCGGGGCCGCGCGGCCCGCCCAGCGAAGGGGGAACACCCGTGACCGGAACCGTCACCCACGACCCGCCGCCCGGCCCCGCGGACCGTCCCGGACGGCCGCTCATCGTCACCGAGGACGCCCTGCTCCTGGACGATCTGCTGCGCCTGTGCGCGGCGGCGGGCGCCACGCCCGAGGTCCACCACGGTGTTCCGCAGGCCACAGACGGCTGGACGGCGGCCCCGCTCGTCCTCGTCGGCGACGACGCCGCCCGCCGGGTGAGCGGAGCCGCGCGCCGGCCCGGAGTGGTGCTGGTCGGCCGTGACCAGGACGACCCCGGAGTGTGGAAACGGGCCGTCCAGCTCGGCGCCGACCACGTCCTGATGCTCCCGGACGGCGAACCGTGGCTGGTCGACCGCATCGCCGACGTCGCCGAGGGCCTCGGCCGCCCGGCCCTCACCGTGGGCGTGATCGGCGGCCGGGGCGGGGCGGGGGCGTCCACGCTCGCCTGCGCGCTCGCCGTGACCTCCGCGCGCGAGGGGCTGCGCACCCTCCTGGTGGACGCCGACCCGCTCGGCGGCGGACTGGACGTGCTCCTCGGCGGCGAGGGCGCCGAAGGGCTGCGCTGGCCCGCCTTCGCCGCCTCCCGCGGCCGGGTCGGCGGCGGCGCCCTGGAGGAGTCGCTGCCCGAACTGCACTCGCTGCGCGTCCTGAGCTGGGACCGCGGGGACTGCGTCGCCGTGCCGCCGCCCGCCGTGCGCGCGGTGCTGGCCGCCGCCCGGCGGCGCGGCGGCACGGTCGTGGTCGACCTGCCCCGCCGGCTCGACGACGGGGTCGCCGAGGCCCTCGCCCAGCTCGACCTGGCCCTGCTCGTCGTCCCGGCCGAACTGCGGGCGGTCGCCGCCGCCGGCCGGGTCGCCTCCGCCGTCGGCATGGTCGTGCGTGACCTGCGGGTGGCGGTGCGCGGACCGTACGCGTCCGGCCTGGACGACCACGAGGTGGCCCGGTTGCTCGGCCTGCCGCTGGCCGGCCGGGTGCCCGTCGAACCGGCGCTGCTGCGGCCGCAGGGCGGCGCCAAGGCGCCCGGGGCGACGGGGCGCGGTCCGCTCGCCCGCTTCTGCGCCGGCTTCTGGGAGCGCGCGCTCGTCGAGGCGGGAGGCACCCGGTGACCCTGCCCGGACTCGGTCTGCCCGACGGCGCGGCCCTGCTCGACGGCGTCCGCCGCCGGCTCGCCGAGAGCGGCGCCGAACCCACTCCCGCGCGCGTGGCCCAGGCGCTGCGCGAACAGGGCCGGGTGCTCGGTGACGCCGAGGTCCTGGGCGCGGCCGAGCACCTGCGCTCCGAACTCGTCGGCACCGGCCCGCTGGAGCCGCTGCTCGCCGACCCGGACGTCACCGACGTGCTGGTTTCCGCCCCGGACCGGGTGTGGGTGGACCGCGGCAGCGGCCTGGAGCTGACCACGGTCACCTTCCCGGACGCGGCGGCCGTACGGCGGCTCGCGCAGCGGCTGGCCGCGGTGGCCGGACGCCGGCTGGACGACGCCCGGCCCTGGGCGGACGCCCGGCTGCCGGACGGTACGCGTTTCCACGCGGTGCTGCCTCCGGTCGCCGTGGGCTGCGCCTGCCTGGCCCTGCGGGTGGTGCGGCCCCGCGCCTTCACCGTCGAGGAACTGGTCGCGGCCGGCACGGTCCCGCCCGGCGGCGACCGGTTCCTCCGGGCCCTGCTCGCGGCCCGTCTGTCCTTCCTGATCAGCGGTGGGACCGGCAGTGGCAAGACGACCCTGCTCAGCGCCCTGCTGGGACTGTCCGGGCCGGGCGAGCGGATCGTGCTCGCCGAGGACGCGGCCGAGCTGCGGCCCGACCACCCGCACGTCGTCCGGCTGGAGACCCGGCCGGCCAACCAGGAGGGCGCCGGCCTGGTCACCCTGGAGGACCTCGTGCGGCAGGCGCTGCGCATGCGGCCGGACCGGCTGGTCGTCGGCGAGGTGCGCGGACCGGAGGTCGTCCATCTGCTCGCGGCTCTCAACACCGGCCACGAAGGCGGCTGTTGCACGGTCCACGCCAACGCCGCCGCGGATGTGCCGGCCCGGCTGGAGGCGCTGGCCACGGCCGCCGGACTGGACCGGGCCGCGCTGCACAGCCAACTGGCGGCGGCCCTGTCGGTGGTGGTGCACCTCGTACGGGACCGGTCCGGGCGGCGCCGGATCGACGAGGTGCACGTACTGGAGCGGGATGCCAGCGGGCTGGTGCGGACGGTCCCGGCGCTGCGCTCGGGCGAGCGGGGGTTCGCGCGGGAGCGGGGCTGGGAGCGGTTGCGGCGCCTGCTGGGACCTTCCGGGGAGGACGGGGGCGGATGAACTCCAGCGGTGTGCGGGCGAGAGGGCGAGCCGGTGAGGTGCGGAGCGATGAGAGAGGTGACGGGAGCGATGGGTGAGACGTCCATGGGGGCCGCGGTGCTCTGCCTCGGCGCGCTGGCGTGGCTGCTGGGCGGCCGGCCCCACGGGGCGCGGCGGGCCCGGCTGCTGCTGGCCGGCGGCGGCGTGGTGGCCACCGGGCCGCCCGCGTGGGAGCGGGCGCTCGCGCAACTGCGGCGCCGGCGCGACCGGGTGGGGGCCGAGTGGGCGGCGCTCGGGGCCGGGGTGGTGATCGCCCTGTGGGGCGCCTCGGTGCTTCCGGTCGTCGCGGGGGCGGCCGGGGTGCCGGTGCTGCGCCGGGTACGGCTGGCCCGGCAGGCCCGGCGCGTCCGGGAACGGCGGGCCGACGCGGTGATCGCCCTGTGCGGGACGCTCGCCGGGGAGGTCAGGGCGGGACGGCAGCCGGGAGCGGCGCTGCTGCGGGCCGCGGCGGACTCCGGCGGGCTCGGTGCCGCGCGGGCCGCCGTGGTGGCGGCGGCGCGGTTCGGCGGCGACGTGCCGGGCGCGCTCGCCGTGGCGGCACGGCGGCCGGGCGCCGAGGGGCTGCTCGGACTCGCCGCGTGCTGGCGGGTGGCCGTGGACCAGGGTGCGGGGCTGGCCGCCGGCCTGGACCGGCTGGACGGCGCCCTGCGCGCCGAGCGGGACCAGCGAGCCGATCTGCGGGCCCAGTTGGCGGGCGCCCGGGCCACCACGGTGCTGCTCGCCGCCCTGCCCGCCCTCGGACTGCTGTTCGGCACGGCCATGGACGCCGATCCGCTGCGCGTGCTGCTGCACAGCGGGGCCGGCCTCGGCTGCCTGGTGACCGGCGCGGTGTTGGAGGCGGCCGGGATGTGGTGGGCGACGCGGATCGTGCGGGGAGCGGAGGCGGTGTGAGCGGGGACATTGTCCACAGGCTGGGGACGGCCGGGGTCCTGCTGCTGGTCCTCGGCTGGGGTGTACGGCGGCTGGAGCTGGCCCGCCGGCGGCGCCGGGAGCGGCGCCGGGCGGCCGGTCTGCTGGGACGCGACGCGCACGGGGAAGCCCCGGGGAAGACGCGGTTCGCGGTCCCGGATGTCGTACGGCGGTGTCTGCCGCCGGCCGGCGCGGCGTGCGGTGTGTGGGTGCTGGCGGGCGGGGCGCTGGGGGTCGTGCTGGGGCTGGGCGCCGGCGCGGTGCTGTGGCGGTGGCGCGGCCGGCGGGAGACGGCGGCCGGGCGGCGGGAGGCGGCCGACACCGCGGGCGCGGCGCGTCAGCTCCCGCTCGCGGCCGACCTGCTGGCCGCCTGCATCGCCGCCGGCGCCGGTCCGGTGATCGCCGCCCACGCGGTGGGAGAGGCCCTCGGCGGGCCCGTCGGCCAGGCGCTGGCGCGGGGCGCGGCGGAGGTCCGGCTCGGCGGCGCACCAGTGGACGCCTGGCGGGGCCTGGCCGCGCTGCCCGGCGCCGGCGCCCTGGCACGGCTGCTGGAGCGGGCCGGTGAGTCCGGGCTGCCCGCGGCCGGCCCGGTCACCCGTCTGGCGGCGGACGCGCGCGCGGAGTGGACCCGCGCGGCCACGGCCCGGGCCCGCCGGGCGGCCGTACTGATCTCCGCGCCGGTCGGGCTGTGCTTCCTGCCCGCGTTCATCGCGGTCGGCGTGCTGCCCGTGGTGATCGGGCTGGCGAGCGGGGTGACGGGAGGGGGCTGAGACGGCGGGAGCGGAGGGACACGCGGGGACGGGCAGGCGCGCAGAACGCGTACGGACCGGCACAGGCACGTACGGACCAGAGCAGACAAAAACCGACGAGACCGACGAGACAGACGAGACAGACGAGAACCGACCTTACGGGGGTTGAGATGTTCGGAAGGATCAGGGAAGCGGTGGCCCGGGCGCGCGGGGCGTGCCGTGAGGACGCCGGGATGGTGACGTCCGAGTACGCGATGGGGATCATCGCGGCCGTCGGATTCGCGGTGGTGCTCTACCACGTCGTCACCAGCGGCCAGGTGCAGGCGGAGCTCCAGGAGATCGTGAAGAAGGCCCTCGGTGCGCGGATGTGAGCGGGGCGGGGACCGGGGGTTCGTGACCGCGGAGGCGGCCGTGGTGCTGTCCGTGCTGGTGGCGTTCACGATGGCGCTGGTCTGGGGGCTGCTCGTGGTGGCCGCACGGATCGAGTGCGTGGACGCGGCCCGCGCGGGCGCCCGGGCCGCCGCCCGGCAGGACCCGGCCGAGTCGGTGGTGACGCTGACCCGGCAGGCGGCGCCGCGCGGAGCCCGGGTGACCGTCACCCGCGAGGGCGACCGGGTCCGGGTGGCGGTGGTGGCCCGTCCGCCGATGCTGACGGGGCTGCCCTTCGAGGTGCGGGAGGAGGCGGTGGCACTCGCCGAGGACACCGTGGGGACGGGGGAGGCGGGACCGTGACGTACGGGACCGAACCGGCCGGCGGGCGGTGGCACGCCGAGAGCGGAGGAGGGTCTCCGGGCCGATGGTGGACGGGCCGGCGGTGGACGGGGCGGCGGTGGACGGGACGGTGGCGGGCCTGGGGAGGGCAGGTGGCGGTACCGGACGGTGCGAAGGGCCGTCCGGCGGGGCGGAGTCAGGAGTCGGACCGGGGGTCCGCGACCGTGTGGAGCCTGGGGGCGATCGCCGTGCTGTGCGCGGTGTTCGGCGCCGTGCTCGCGCTCGGGCACGCCGTCGTCGTACGGCACCGGGCGGCCGGCGGCGCGGACCTGGCGGCGCTCGCCGCGGCGGACCACTGGACGCAGGGCGGTACGGCGGCCTGCGACCGGGCCGGACGGCTGGCGGCGGCCCAGGGTGTGCGGCTGGTGCGGTGCGTGATCGTGGGCGACACCTCGGACGTGACGGCGGCGGCCGGGAGAGGCCCGTTCACGGTGGAGGTCAGGGCCAGAGCGGGACCGCCGGGGCCGGTGCCGCCCGGCGCGCCGGACGGGTCCGGGACCGGACCGCCCGGCCCGCCCGCGGTGTCCGACGGGTCCCGGCCACGCTGACCCACGCGCCCCCGGGACCCGCCGCGCCGGACGGGTCCCGGACCACACCGGCCTGCCGCTAACCCCTTTCGGCCTCCTCCACAGCCTTCTCCACAGCCGTCTCCCCGGCCCTCTCCACCGCCTTCTCCACCGGCCGCTCCTCGGCCTCCTCCTCCGGCGGCTCCCCCGGGGCTCCCCGCAACAGCACCGTGAGGAGCCGTACCGCCCCCCTCTTGTGCAGCGGGTCGTTGCCGTTGCCGCACTTGGGGGACTGGATGCAGGACGGGCAGCCCGCGTCGCACTCGCAGGAGGCGATGGCCTCGCGGGTGGCGGCGAGCCAGGCGCGGGCGGTGTGGAAGGCACGCTCGGCGAAGCCCGCGCCGCCGGGCTGGCCGTCGTAGACGAAGACCGTCGGCAGGAGCGTGTCGGGGTGCAGCGGGACCGAGACACCGCCGATGTCCCAGCGGTCGCAGGTCGCGAAGAGGGGCAGCATGCCGATGGAGGCGTGCTCGGCGGCGTGCAGGGAGCCGCCGAGGATCTCCGGGGTGACCCGGGCCTCGTCCAGCTGGTCCTCGGTGACCGTCCACCACACCGCGCGGGTGCGCAGCGTACGGGGAGGGAGGTCGAGTTTCGTCTCGCCCAGCACTTCGCCGGTGATGAGGCGGCGGCGGAGGTAGGAGACCACCTGGTTGGTGACCTCCACCGAGCCGTAGCACAGGCGGCCGGCGCCCCACGGGACCTCGGTGTCGGTCTCCAGGACGGAGATCGACGTGGTGTCGCGGGCGACCGTCGAGTAGGGCGGGTCGGCCTGTTCGACCAAGGCGACCGAGTCCTCCAGGTCCAGGGAGCGCACCAGATAGGTGCGGCCCTGGTGCAGGTGGACGGCGCCCTCGTGGACCGTGGAGTGCGCGGCGCCCGCGTCGACCGTGCCGAGCAGCCGGCCCGTGCCGGACTCCACGATCTGCACCGGGCGGCCGCCGGTGCCCCGGATGTCGGTGAGGTCGGCGGCCCGCTCCCGGCGGGTCCAGTGCCAGGCCCGCGTGCGGCGGCGCAGCAGCTTCGCGGCCTCCAGCTGCGGCAGCACGTCCGCGCAGGCGGGGCCGAAGAGGTCGAGGTCCGCCTCGGTCAGCGGCAGCTCGGCGGCGGCGGCGCACAGGTGCGGGGCGAGGACGTAGGGGTTGTCGGGGTCCAGGACCGTCGATTCCACCGGTTGGTCGAACAGGGCCTCGGGATGGTGGACGAGGAAGGTGTCCAGCGGGTCGTCGCGGGCGACGAGGACCGCGAGGGCGCCTTGGCCGGAGCGGCCCGCGCGGCCCGCCTGCTGCCACAGGGACGCGCGCGTGCCCGGGTAGCCGGCGATCACCACCGCGTCCAGGCCCGAGACGTCCACGCCCAGCTCCAGGGCCGTCGTGGCGGCCAGACCGAGGAGTTCACCGGAGTGCAGGGCGCGCTCCAGGGCGCGGCGCTCCTCGGGGAGGTAGCCGCCGCGGTAGGCCGCGACACGCCGGACCAGGGAGCGGTCCACCTCGGCGAGTCTCTCCTGGGCGATGACCGAGATCAGCTCGGCGCCGCGCCGGGAGCGCACGAAGGCGACCGAGCGCACGCCCTGCACGGTGAGGTCGGTCAGCAGATCGGCGGTCTCGGCGGTGGCGGTACGCCGGACGGGTGCGCCGCGCTCGCCGTGCAGGTCGGTGAGCGGCGGCTCCCAGAGGGCGAAGACCAGCTCCCCGCGCGGGGAGGCGTCGTCGGCGACCTCCACGACCGGCAGGCCGGTCAGCCGGCGGGCGGCGACCGCCGGCTCGGCGGCGGTGGCCGAGGCCAGCAGGAATACGGGGGAGGAGCCGTAGCGGGCGCACAGGCGGCGCAGCCGGCGGAGCACCTGGGCAACGTGCGAGCCGAAGACGCCCCGGTAGGTGTGGCACTCGTCGATGACGACGTAGCGGAGCGATTTGAGGAAGGAGGACCAGCGCGGGTGGGAGGGGAGTATCCCGCGGTGCAGCATGTCCGGGTTGGTCAGGACGTAGTTGGCGTACTGGCGGATCCACTCCCGTTCCTCGAACGGCGTGTCGCCGTCGTATACCGCGGGGCGCACCGAGGTGCCGAGTGGTTGTGAAAGTTCCTTCACCGACCGGCACTGGTCCGCCGCGAGCGCCTTGGTGGGGGCCAGGTACAGGGCGGTGGCGCCCCGTCCGTTGGGGGCCTCGGAGCCGTCCAGGAGGGCGGACAGGACGGGCACGAGGTAGGCGAGGGACTTGCCGGACGCCGTGCCGGTGGCGACGACCACCGACTCGCCGTCCAGGGCGTGCTCGGCGGCCAGCGCCTGGTGCGCCCAGGGATGCTCGATGCCGCACGCCTGGACGGCCGCGATCACCTCGGCCCGAATACGGTCAGGCCAGACGGCATGGCGGCCCGCTCGCGGGGGCAAGTGCTCCGTATGAGTGATGCGCGCGGCGCGGCTCGGCCCGGAGGCGAGCCGGTCCAGGACCGCGCCCGGAGACGGGCGGGACGCCGGGGCCGCCGGGGTTCGATCGGATCGGTGATTCTTGGCCATCGGCACCGAGTGTGTCACCGGCGTGACGGACAATGGGGTCAAGGCGTCGTGCACGCCTGCCGTAAGTGATTGAATGCCATGGCGGCTGGCGTTGCGTCCCGGGGGTCGCAAGCCGAGAGCCCGAGGGGCGACCGCTCGATAGCAAGGTGCTGGAGGATCCGTGGACCTGTCCCTGTCGACCCGTACCGTCGGCGATCGTACGGTCGTCGAGGTCGGTGGCGAAATCGACGTATATACCGCGCCCAAGCTGCGCGAGCAGCTGGTCGAGCTGGTGAACGACGGGAATTTCCACCTCGTCGTCGACATGGAGGGCGTGGACTTCCTCGACTCCACCGGGCTCGGCGTGCTGGTCGGCGGCCTGAAGCGGGTGCGTGCCCATGAGGGCTCGCTGCGCCTGGTCTGCAACCAGGAGCGCATTCTCAAGATCTTCCGGATCACCGGCCTGACCAAGGTGTTCCCGATCCACAACTCGGTCGAGGAAGCGGTCGCGGCCACCGACTGACCGCTCGCCGGCCGACCGGTCACCGGCTGTTCGGCCGCTGACCGGTCACCGGCCGATCCGGACCGGTCGCCGGCGCCCGGGCTCCTGCCGGGGCGCGGTCGCCGGCCGGTCCGTCCCTGGTCGCCGCCGCGGTCGGTCCCGGCCTCCCCGGCCGGTACCGGCCCGCCGGAACCGGCCGACCGATACGGCCGCCCGGCCGACACCGGCCGACACCGGCCGACACCGGCCGACACCGGCCGACACCGGCCGACACCGGCCGACAGAGGCCGACAGCGACCGGTATCGGCCGACGCGGCCAGGCGGAGGATGCGGACGGACGGCCCGGGGCACAGATGTACACGCAGGGGGCGGGTCGCCCGGCGGCCCGCCGTCGACCGCACGCCCGTAGTCGCGAGGGGGATGCATGGCCACCGTCGAACTCCGCTTCAGCGCGCTGCCCGAGCACGTCCGGACCGCCCGGCTGGTGGCGGCAGCGGTGGCGCGCAGGGCCGGAGTGGACGAGGCCGTCCTCGACGAGGTGCGGCTCGCCGTGGGTGAGGCCTGCTCACGCGCCGTCGGACTGCACCAGAGCAGTGGCGTCACGGCACCGGTGAAGGTGGCGCTGATCGAAGAGGAGAAACAGTTCTCCATCGAGGTCGGCGACGAGGCGCCGCACGCCGTCCCGGGCGGCGACACGCCCGGCGCGCAGGACGTCGAGGCGGAGATCGAGGAGGACGAGATGGGCCTCGCGGTCATCAGCGGGCTCGTCGACGACGTGGAGGTCAGCACCGGACCGGGCGGCGGGCTGATCCGCATGACCTGGCCGACCACCCCGCCGGCCGCGGCGCTCGTCTGACCAGCCGTCGTACCCGTACGTCCAAGGGCCCTGCTCAGCAGGGCCCTTGTCGTTTTCCGCCGGCCCTCCGGAATGTCGTGAAGAAATTCACGATCAATAGTCCGGTAATTCGATCAAGCGCCAATGCGGTCGTCAATGCCCTGAAGGCGTTACTTCTTTCGGGCCCCGTGTCGTTACCTCGATCATTCGCTGAAGAGCGGGAGGAGGCTGATTTCGTTTACCGTCCTCTTTTTAGATCACCCCGGGGTACCTACAATCCGTCCACATCTTGAGCTCAGCCCAAGCGTCAAGGAGGACGAATGGCGGGGCTTTCTACCCCTCTTCAGTCGGGTCATCCCACTTCTCTCGCGGCCGCGGTCCTGACCGACGACAATCGGATCATCGTGGCCGTCATCGCGGCCGTCGCCCTGGCCGCGCTGGTGGTCGCGGGAGTCCTGGTGCGTCAGGTCCTCGCGGCGGGCGAGGGCACCGAGAGCATGAAACGGATCGCCGAGGCGGTCCAGGAAGGTGCCAAGGCGTATCTCGCCCGGCAGTTGCGCACCCTCGGCGTATTCGCCGTCGTCGTCTTCTTCCTGCTCATGCTGCTGCCCGCGGACGACTGGAATCAGCGGGCCGGCCGATCGGTGTTCTTCCTGATCGGTGCGGCGTTCTCGGCGGCCACCGGCTATATCGGCATGTGGCTCGCCGTGCGCAGCAACGTACGGGTCGCCGCGGCGGCCCGGGAAGCCACTCCGGCGGAAGGCGAACCGGAAAAGGATCTGACCACCGTCTCGCACACCGCGATGAAGATCGCCTTTCGCACGGGTGGCGTCGTCGGCATGTTCACGGTGGGGCTCGGCCTGCTGGGCGCCTCCTGCGTCGTGCTGGTGTACGCCGCCGACGCGCCGAAGGTGCTGGAGGGCTTCGGCCTCGGCGCCGCACTGATCGCGATGTTCATGCGGGTGGGCGGCGGCATCTTCACCAAGGCCGCCGACGTCGGCGCCGACCTGGTCGGCAAGGTCGAGCAGGGCATTCCGGAGGACGACCCGCGCAATGCCGCGACCATCGCCGACAACGTGGGCGACAACGTCGGCGACTGCGCGGGCATGGCGGCCGACCTCTTCGAGTCGTACGCCGTGACCCTGGTGGCCGCGCTGATCCTCGGCAAGGCCGCCTTCGGCGACGCCGGACTGGCCTTCCCGCTGCTGGTGCCCGCCATCGGGGTGCTCACCGCGATGATCGGCATCTTCGCGGTCGCCCCGCGCCGCAGCGACCGCAGCGGCATGAGCGCGATCAACCGCGGCTTCTTCATCTCCGCGGTGATCTCGCTCGCGCTGGTCGCGGTGGCGGTCTTCGTCTATCTGCCGGGGAGGTACGCCGACCTCGGCGGTGTCACCGACGCGGCGATCCGGGGCAAGGCCGGCGACCCGCGCGTCCTCGCGCTGGTCGCGGTGGCCATCGGCATCCTGCTCGCCGCCGTCATCCAGCAGTTGACCGGCTACTTCACCGAGACCAACCGCCGTCCGGTGCGGGACATCGGCAAGACCTCCCTCACCGGGCCGGCCACCGTCGTCCTGGCCGGCATCTCGGTCGGGCTGGAATCGGCGGTGTACACGGCGCTGCTCATCGGGCTCGGCGTGTACGGCGCGTTCCTGCTCGGCGGCACGTCGATCATGCTGGCGCTGTTCGCCGTGGCCCTGGCCGGCACCGGTCTGCTCACCACGGTCGGCGTGATCGTCGCCATGGACACCTTCGGGCCGGTCTCGGACAACGCGCAGGGCATCGCCGAGATGTCCGGCGACGTGCAGGGGGCGGGCGCGCAGGTGCTCACCAACCTGGACGCGGTCGGCAACACCACCAAGGCCATCACCAAGGGCATCGCCATCGCCACCGCCGTCCTCGCCGCGTCGGCGCTGTTCGGGTCGTACCGCGACGCGATCACCACCAATGTGCAGGGCGTCGGCGCGAAGCTGACCGGACCGGGCTCGCCGCTAACCCTGTCCATGGACATCTCGCAGCCCAACAACCTCGTCGGCCTCATCGCGGGCGCCGCGGTCGTCTTCCTCTTCTCCGGGCTGGCCATCAACGCCGTGTCGCGTTCGGCCGGGTCGGTGGTGTTCGAGGTGCGACGGCAGTTCCGCGAGCACCCCGGGATCATGGACTACACCGAGAAGCCCGAGTACGGCCGGGTCGTCGACATCTGCACCAAGGACGCCCTGCGCGAGCTGGCCACGCCCGGACTGCTCGCCGTCATGGCGCCGATCTTCATCGGGTTCACCCTCGGCGTCGGCGCGCTCGGCTCGTATCTGGCCGGCGCGATCGGCGCGGGCACGCTGATGGCGGTGTTCCTGGCGAACTCCGGCGGCGCCTGGGACAACGCCAAGAAACTGGTGGAGGACGGCCACCACGGCGGCAAGGGCAGCGAGGCGCACGCGGCCACGGTGATCGGCGACACGGTCGGTGATCCCTTCAAGGACACCGCCGGACCCGCGATCAACCCGCTGCTGAAGGTCATGAACCTGGTGTCGCTGCTCATCGCGCCGGCGGTGATCAGGTTCTCCTACGGCGACGACAAGAACATCGGCGTCCGGATCGGCGTCGCGGTCCTGGCGCTGCTGGTGATCATCGTCGCCGTGTACGTCTCCAAGCGGCGCGGCATCACCGTCGGGGACGAGGACAGCACCGAGCGGGTGGCCAAGTCGCCCGACGCGGCGGTCGTGTCGTAGGACGAGACCGGAAGTCCCGCGGAACGGGCGGGCGGACGGCGCGCGATGGCGTGCCGCCCGCCCGCTTCCCTTGCGCGGCCCCCGCACGCCCTCCGTTACGCGGCCGCCTTGCGCCGCCGCCGCCGCACGCCCTCCGGTGCGCGGTCGCACGCCTCGTGAGCCTTCTCTCCTCCGGTGCAAAAAGTCACAAAACCTGACCGATGCCTCTCCCGGCGCGGGGAGGGAGGCCGTCCGCGTGTAGATTCCGGGGGCCGAGAGCCATGGAAGGGACCAATCCGGTGAACAAGAAGCTCGCGGCCGCGCTGTCCGGCGGTGCGGTACTGGTGGTGGCGATGACGGGGTGCGGCAGCAGCGGCCCCAAGGAGCCCGACCCCAAGCTGGTGTCCTGGGCCAAGACGGTGTGCGACGCCATACCCGCGCAGACCGCGAAGATCCGGTCGGCCAACGCCTCGATCGCGTCCATCGCCACGGACAGCAACCTGCCGCCCAAGGACGCCCAGAAGACGTACGTGGCGGCCTTCCAGGACATGTCCGACGGTTACAAGGCGCTCGCGGACGCCCTCGACAGCGCCGGCGCGCCCCCCGGTATCGACGGCGGCGCCAAGCTGCAGCGGGACGCGGCGAAGAACCTCGCCGACCTGTCCACGTCGTACACCGGGCTGAAGAAGACGGTCGACGGGCTCGACACCAAGAGCCAGAGCAAGTTCGCCAAGGGCCTCAAGGAGGTCGCCGGCCAGACCAAGGAGGTCGGCAAGCAGGGCGACAACGGCACACAGGCGCTGAAGCGGCTGGAGCAGGGCGACGTCAAGGAGGCCATGGCCAAGCAGCCCAGCTGCAAGGTCGCCGCGTCCGCGACGGCCCGCGCCACGGCGCCCGCGACGGCCGGCTGACCTCGGCGCCCGGGTTGCGCGCAAGCGGCCCCGGGCCGCCGCGGCGGGCCACAATGGGGGCGTGACTGACTCCGGACCCGCTCCCCTGCCCGCTTCCGACCGGCCCGACACCGCCGCGCGCCTGAGGGACGCGCTGCTGGCCGCCTCCTTCACCGCCGACGGGCTGCTCGACCTGCTCGGCGCCGCCGCGTACGCGGCGCTGGCCCGCAGCGAGACCGTGCCCGCCCTGCGGGCGACCCGCGGCGACACACCGCTGGAGACGCTCGTCCGGCTGTTCCTGCTCCAGCAGCCGGTGCCCCGCGCCCGCGTGGCGGACGTGCTGCCGGTGGCGGAGGCGCTGGAGGGAGGCTGGCTCACGCCCGTGGGCGGCGACGAGGTGGCCGCGACCGTGGACGTACGGCCGTACGGCGGTCCCGGCGGCGAGGACTGGTTCATCGTCTCCGACCTCGGCTGCGCGGTCGGCGGTGCCGGCGGCATCGGACAGCACGACGAGGGAGTCGTCCTGGGCGTCGGCGGCGCCTCCACGACCCTGGCCGGCATCACCGTCCGCACCCCTGTCGCCGCCGCGCTGGACCTCGGCACCGGTTCCGGCATCCAGGCGCTGCACGCCGCCCAGCACGCCACGCGCGTGACGGCGACCGATCTCAACCCGCGAGCGCTGCACACCACGGCGCTCACGCTGGCGCTGTCCGGCGCGCCCGCGGCCGACCTGCGCGTGGGATCGCTGTTCGAGCCGGTCCGGGACGACGAGACCTTCGACCTGATCGTCTCCAACCCGCCGTTCGTCATCTCGCCGGGCGCCCGGCTGACGTACCGCGACGGCGGCATGGGCGGGGACGATCTGTGCCGCTCGCTCGTTCAGCAGGCGGGGGAACGGCTGACCGAGGGCGGGTTCGCGCAGTTCCTCGCGAACTGGCAGCACGTGGCGGGGGAGGACTGGCAGGACCGGCTCAGGTCGTGGGTGCCCCGCGGGTGCGACGCCTGGATCGTGCAGCGCGAGGTGCAGGACGTCACCCAGTACGCCGAGCTGTGGCTGAGGGACGCCGGCGACCACCGCGGCGACCCGGCGGAGTACCAGGCGCGGTACGACGCGTGGCTGGACGAGTTCGAGGCGCGCAAGGTCAGGGCGGTCGGCTTCGGCTGGATCACCCTGCGCCGGACCGGGTCCGCCGAGCCCGTCGTCACGGTGGAGGAGTGGCCGCACCCGGTCGAGCAGCCGCTCGGCGAGACGGTCCGGGCGCACTTCGACCGCCTCGACTACCTCCGGGCGCACGACGACGCGGCGCTGCTGGAGAGCCACTTCAGGCTGGCCGGCGAGGTGGTCCAGGAGCAGGTCGGGCTGCCCGGCGCCGAGGACCCGGAGCATGTGGTGCTGCGCCAGCACCGCGGGATGCGCCGGGCGACGAAGGTGGACACGGTCGGCGCCGGGTTCGCGGGCGTGTGCGACGGCACGCTGAGCGCGGGCCGCATCCTGGACGCCATCGCCCAGCTCGTCGGCGAGGACCCGGTGCTGCTGCGCGACCGCACGCCGGCGCAGATCCGGCTGCTGGTGGAGCAGGGGTTCCTGGAGCCGGTCGGCTGAGCGTGCGGGGCCGCCGCCGCACCCGGCGCCGGCCGTCCTGGCGGTGGGCTGAGCGCGCGGGGGCGCCGCGCGGCGGGGGGTCCGCCGCGCGCGCCGGCGCCTTTCCGGAAAACGGCCGGAAAAATATGGCCGACGCGATCGGGCCTCCCGGTTCGAGCGCGTTCGATTTCGTACCGGTCCCCCCGTTCACCCCGATGTCGCCCGTCGGCCTCCCGCGCGTGGCACCCTCCCGGCACCGGGCACGGCCGGCGGCGGGGAAGGGGCGGACGGGCGATGGAGAGTGGACCGGCGATCTTCGCGGGAGCGGTGTTCGCCCTGTTCGGAGCCGGTCTGCTGGCCTGGACCGGCACGCGTCTGCGGCGCCGGGAACCGGTGGCCCTCGATGTGAGTCCGGTCGCATCGGCCACCGTCGCGAGCGTGGCCGGGACGGTCGCGCTGGCCCTCGCCGCGTACTGCCTGACCCGGTGCTGAGCCGGGCGTCGGCCGTTCCCCGGCGTGAGGGGGGCGTTACGCTCCGGACAGGGGTGCGAGGGCGGCCCCACGATCCGGGCGGCAGGAATGCCGGTAGTCGGGTTACCGTTCGAGTGGCCGTTGTGGGCTTTTCCCGTTTGACACGGGGGCGGGATGTAGCGTCACACTCCGCAGCGTCACACGAGCCAGCAGTACGCCGCGACCCCGGGACGAAGGACTGGGGAGGCCCAAGCGTCGACCGGAGAGAAGAGCGAAGTTGTCCCCGACCAGCGAGACCGCACACGGCGGTCGCCGACTCGTCATCGTCGAGTCGCCTGCCAAGGCGAAGACGATCAAGGGCTATCTCGGCCCTGGCTACATCGTCGAGGCGAGCGTCGGGCACATCCGCGACCTTCCCAACGGCGCCGCGGAGGTGCCCGAGAAGTACACCGGCGAGGTCCGTCGCCTCGGTGTGGACGTCGACCACGACTTCCAGCCGATCTATGTGATCAACGCGGACAAGAAGGCTCAGGTCAAGAAGCTCAAGGACCTGCTGAAGGACTCCGACGAGCTGTTCCTCGCCACCGATGAGGACCGGGAGGGCGAGGCGATCGCCTGGCACCTCCAGGAGGTCCTGAAGCCGAAGATCCCGGTCAAGCGCATGGTGTTCCACGAGATCACCAAGGACGCGATCCGCGCGGCCGTCGCCAACCCGCGCCAGCTCAACCAGAAGCTGGTCGACGCCCAGGAGACCCGCCGCATCCTCGACCGCCTCTACGGCTACGAGGTCTCCCCGGTGCTGTGGAAGAAGGTCATGCCCCGGCTGTCGGCCGGCCGCGTGCAGTCCGTGGCCACCCGGCTCGTCGTGGAGCGGGAACGCGAGCGCATCGCCTTCCGCTCCGCCGAGTACTGGGACCTGACGGGCACCTTCGCGACCGGCCGCGCGGGAGACTCCTCGGACCCGTCCTCGCTGGTCGCCCGCCTCCAGACGGTCGACGGCAGGCGCGTCGCGCAGGGCCGCGACTTCGACTCCGTGGGCCGGCTCAAGAGCGACAGCACCCTCCACCTCGACGAGGCGACCGCCCGCGCCCTCGCCGCCGCGCTGGAGGACACCCGCTTCTCCGTGCGGTCCGTCGAGTCCAAGCCGTACCGCCGCTCGCCGTACGCCCCGTTCCGTACGACGACGCTCCAGCAGGAGGCCAGCCGCAAGCTGGGCTTCGGCGCGAAGGCGACCATGCAGGTCGCGCAGAAGCTGTACGAGAACGGCTACATCACGTACATGCGTACGGACTCCACGACGCTGAGCGAGACCGCGGTCGCCGCGGCCCGCGCCCAGGTCACGCAGTTGTACGGCGCCGACTACCTGCCTCCGCAGCCGCGCACCTACGCCGCCAAGGTGAAGAACGCGCAGGAGGCGCACGAGGCCATCCGTCCGTCGGGTGATCGTTTCCGCACGCCCGCGGAGACCGGTCTGACTGGCGACCAGTTCAAGCTGTACGAGCTGATCTGGAAGCGGACCGTCGCCTCCCAGATGAAGGACGCGACCGGGAACAGTGTCACGGTGAAGATCGGCGGCAGGTCCGCCGACGGCCGGGACGTCGAGTTCAGCGCGTCCGGCAAGACGATCACCTTCCACGGCTTCCTGAAGGCCTACGTCGAGGGTGCCGACGACCCGAACGCCGAACTGGACGACCGTGAGCGCCGGCTGCCGCAGGTCGCCGAGGGCGACGCGCTGTCCGCCGACGAGATCACGGTGGACGGCCACGCGACCAAGCCGCCGGCCCGGTACACCGAGGCCAGCCTGGTCAAGGAGCTGGAAGAGCGCGAGATCGGCCGCCCGTCGACGTACGCGTCGATCATCGGCACGATCCTCGACCGCGGCTACGTCTTCAAGAAGGGCACGGCCCTCGTGCCGTCCTTCCTGTCCTTCGCCGTGGTGAACCTGCTGGAGAAGCACTTCGGGCGGCTCGTCGACTACGACTTCACCGCGAAGATGGAGGACGACCTCGACCGCATCGCGGCGGGCGAGGCCAAGGCCGTGCCGTGGCTGAAGCGCTTCTACTTCGGCAAGGGCACCGTCACCGGCAGCGCGGCCGACGCGGGCAACGGCGACGGCGACCATCTCGGCGGCCTCAAGGAACTGGTGACCGACCTGGGCGCGATCGACGCCCGCGAGGTGTCGTCGTTCCCCGTGGGCAACGGCATCGTGCTCCGCGTCGGCCGCTACGGCCCGTACATCGAGCGCGGCGAGAAGGACACCGAGGACCACCAGCGCGCCGACATCCCCGACGACCTCGCGCCGGACGAGCTGACCGTCGAGCTGGCCGAAGAGCTGCTGGCCAAGCCGAGCGGCGACTTCGAGCTGGGCGCCGACCCGCAGACGGGCCACCAGATCGTCGCCAAGGCCGGCCGCTACGGTCCGTATGTCACCGAGATCCTGCCCGAGGGCACCCCGAAGACCGGCAAGAACGCGGTCAAGCCGCGGACGGCCTCGCTCTTCAAGTCCATGTCACTCGACACGGTGACGCTCGAGGACGCGCTGAAGCTGATGTCGCTGCCGCGGGTCGTCGGCACCGACGCGGACGGCCAGGAGATCACCGCGCAAAACGGCCGCTACGGCCCGTACCTGAAGAAGGGCACGGACTCGCGGTCGCTGCAGGCCGAGGACCAGCTCTTCACGATCACGCTGGAGGAGGCGCAGGCGATCTACGCCCAGCCGAAGCAGCGTGGCCGGGCCGCGGCCAAGCCGCCGCTGAAGGAGCTGGGCGAGGACCCGGTCTCCAACAAGCCGGTCGTGGTCAAGGACGGCCGCTTCGGCCCGTACGTCACCGACGGCGAGACGAACGCAACCCTCCGGTCGGGTGACAGCGTCGAGACGATCACTCCTGAGCGTGGTTTCGAGCTGCTCGCGGAGAAGCGCGCCAAGAGCCCGGCCAAGAAGACCGCGAAGAAGGCGACGGCCAAGAAGACCGCCCCGGCGAAGAAGACCGCGGCCAAGAAGACGGCCGCCAAGACCACGGCCGCCAAGACCACGGCCACCGCGAAGAAGACGGCCGCCAAGAAGACCACCGCCAAGAAGGCGACGGCTTCGAAGGCGACGGCTTCCGGCACGGAGGACTGACCCTCCCGGCTTCGCCCAGCGCACGTCCGCCCCGGTGCCCGTAGGCCCCGGGGCGGACGTACGTGCGCAACCGGGGACACGGACACGCGAGGTGTGCTGTCAGCGCCTGCGGATAGGCTGAACGCATGACGCGAGCCGAGCAGCCAACGGCCCATCCCACAGCCCCGGACGACGCCCTGGTCGCGGACTCCCGCGAGCGCGCCGTCCGCTCCCTGCTGCGCCGGCCGCAGCTGAGGCGCCTGTGGAGCGCGCAGCTGGTCAGTGGTGTCGGCGACACCCTGTCCCTCCTCGTCCTCGTCGTCCTGGTCCTCCAGGCGGCGATCTCCACGGGCGCCTTCGGCGGCGGCTACCGAGGCGTGGCGTTCGCGGTGGCGACGGTCTTCGGTGCCCGCGTCCTCGCGACGCTGCTCTTCGGCGCCGTCCTCCTCGGCCCGGTGACCTCGCTCACCGCCCAGGAGGGCCCTCTCGACCGCCGCTGGACCATGGTCGGCGCCGACGGCCTGCGCGCCGCGCTGCTGATCGTCGCGCCCCTGTGGATCGACTGGACCCCGGACGACGCGCTCGCCGTGCTTCTGGTCACCGCCTTCGTCACCGGCGTCGCCGAGCGGCTGTGGACGGTCTGCCGGGAGAGCGCCGCCCCCGCCCTGCTGCCGGCCCCGCCCCCGGAGGGCGCGACCGTACGGCCGCTGCCTGACCACCTGGACGCCCTGCGCCGCCTCGCGCTGCGCACCGGCTTCCTCGCGGTCCCGCTGGCCGCCGCCGCCCTGGTCGTGGCGGGCCTGCTGAACAACCTGCTGGGCACCGGCGTCGCCTGGTTCGGCCAGCACCAGGCGGCCCTCGGGTCGTACGTCGCGGCGGGCCTGTTCGCCGCCTCCCTGTCCGTGCTGACGTACCTGGAGGTGCCCGGCACGCGCACCCCGCGCGCGCGGTCCCCGCTGGAGGGTCTGCGCCGCCCGCGCACCGGCACCGGCGTCGACAAGGGCCGTACGGGCGCCGTCCCGCTGCTGGTCCCGGCCTGCGCCGGGGTCGCGGGAGCGATCGCGGCGGCCGTCTCGGTGTGCGTGCTGCACGCCAAGGACCTCGGCGGCGGCCCCGTGCTGTACGGCCTGCTGGTGCTGGGCCTGACCGGCGGTGTCGCCGCCGGCATCCGGACCGCGCCCGCCCTGCTGCCCTCGCTCTCCCGCCGCCGGCTGCTGGCCCTGGCCATCGCCGTCACCGGCATCGCGCTGCTGGCCGCCGGACTGGTCCCGGACGTCACCACGGTCCTGCTGCTCGTCACCCTGGCCGGCGCCGCCGCGGGCGTGGCCGCCAACACCGGGCACACCCTGCTCGACCAGGAGACCGAGGACCACCGCCGGGCGCGCACCACCGAGCACCTGCACGCCGTGGTCCGCGTCTTCATAGCGCTCGGCGTCCTGATCGCGCCCCTGTTCGCGGCGCTGATCGGCCCGCACCGGCTGGAGAACGGCAAGTTCGTCTTCGCGCACGGCGGCGCCGCGTTCACGCTGATGCTGGTCGGCGCGCTGCTGCTGCCGATGGCCGCGCTGGTCCTCGCCAAGGTCGACGACCGCTCCGGCGTGCCGCTGCGCCAGGACCTGCGGGACGCGCTGCTCGGCGGCGACGACCCGGTCACCACCCCCGCGGACAGCGGCTTCTTCATCGCCCTGGAGGGCGGCGACGGCGCCGGCAAGTCCACCCAGGCCGAGGCCCTCGCCGAGTGGATCCGCGCCAAGGGCCACGAGGTCGTCGTCACCCGCGAGCCCGGCGCCACCCCGGTGGGCAAGCGGCTGCGCTCCATCCTGCTGGACGTGTCCTCGGCGGGCCTGTCGCACCGCGCGGAGGCGCTGCTGTACGCCGCCGACCGCGCCGAGCACGTCGACACCGTCGTACGCCCCGCCCTGGAGCGCGGAGCGGTCGTCATCTCGGACCGCTACATCGACTCCTCCGTCGCCTACCAGGGTGCCGGCCGCGATCTGTCCCCGACCGAGGTCGCCCGCATCAACCGCTGGGCCACCCACGGTCTGGTCCCGCACCTCACCGTCCTGCTGGACGTCGCCCCGGAGACCGCCCGCGAGCGGTTCACCGAGGCGCCGGACCGGCTGGAGTCGGAGCCGGCGGAGTTCCACGCGCGCGTGCGCTCCGGTTTCCTCACGCTGGCCGCGTCCGACCCCGGCCGTTATCTGGTCGTGGACGCCGGACAGGAGCCCGAGGCCGTCACCACCGTGATCCGGCACCGGCTGGACACCGTGCTGCCGCTGTCCGAGGCCGAGGTCAAGGCCCTGGAGGAGGCCCGCCGCAAGGCCGAGGAGGAGGCCCGCCGCAAGGCCGAGGAAGAGGCCGCCCGCAAGGCCGAGGAGGAGCGCCTGGAGCGCGAGCGCCAGGCGCAGCTCGCCAAGCTGCGCGCCGAGGAGGAGGAGCGCAAGCGGCGCGAGCTGGAGGAGGCGCAGCGGCGCGAGGCCGAGCGGCAGGCGGAGGAGGCCCGGCAGCGGGCCGAGGAAGCCGCCCGGCGCGCGGAGGAGGAGCGGCAGCGGCTGCTCGCCGAGGAGAAGGCGCGCGCCGAGGCGGAGGCCCGCCGCAAGGCCGAGGAGGAACGGCGCCGCAAGGAGGCCGAGGAAGAAGCCCGGCGGCGCGCCGATGAAGAGGCCCGGCAGGCCCGGCTGCGCGCGGAGGAGGAGGCCCGGCGGCTGGCGGCGCAGCGCAAGGCCGAGGAGGCGCTGCTGCGCGCCGAGGAGGCCCGTCGGCAGGCTGCCGAGGCCGCGGCGGCGGCCGACGCGGCGGCCCGCAGGCCCAGCACGCCCCCGCCCGCGGCACCGGCCGCGGCCCCCGACGCGGCCACGGCGCCCGCACCGGACACGGACCGGGGCACCGACGTGACCGTCCCGACCCCGGTGGTGTCCCCGGACGCACAGGCTCCGGACGCGGCACGGCGCCGGACGGACGGGCGGCCGGACGGGCGCCTCTCGGACGACACCACGGTGCTGCGGCCGGTGCGCGAGGAGCGCGGCGGCTCCGGCGGCGGCGCCCGGGGCGCCTACCCGGACTCCGAGGTGACCGCCGAACTGCCGCAGCCGCCCGCGCCCGGCCCGGCCGAGGAGACGGCCGTCCTGCCGCGGATCGTTCCGGGCGCGGCGGACGAGACGGCGGTCCTGCCGCCGGTGTCCGCCGAGCCGCCGGCCGGGCAGGCGTCCGCGGGTACGGGCGCGGCGGACGAGACCGCCGTGCTGCCGCCCGTACGGCGCGACGGCCCGGCGGACCGGGTGCCGCCCGGTTTCTTCCGGGACGAGCGGCCGGGGCCGGACGGCTCCGAGCCCCGCACGCGCGAGCTGCCCCAGCTCGACGCCGACGGCATGCCCCGCCGCCGCCCGCGCCCCGACTGGGCCGAGGAGACCCCGCTGGACGACCTGCCGACGCTGGCCGACGAACTGCTCGGGACGTACGACGAGCGGGACCACGGCGACCCGGGCGACGGCGGGGGACAGGACCGGGCGGACCGCGGGAGCCGGGACGGCCGAGGCCGGGGACGCCGCGACTGAGACGGACGGATGGACGGACGCCGGGGTTCCGGGCAGGCCCGCCGGGCGGTTTCTGACCGGTCCCGCCGGGCAGTTCCGGACCGGTCTGTCCGAGAAGTTCCGGGCCGGTCCCACGAGAGGGGGCCGGTCCCCCGAGGGGTTCCGGGCCGGTCCGGCCGGGGGCGACGGACGCCGCCGCAGGTCCGGGGCCCGGACCTGCGGCGGCGTCCGTTGTCAGTGCCCGCCCGCACAATGGATCCCGGAACGCGGAATGTGACGGAAGGGCGGCGTGACCCATGACCGTGTGGGACGACCTCGTCGGGCAGGAGAAGGTGAGCGCGGTGCTCGACGCGGCCGCGCGGGACGCCGACGCCCTCGTCACGGCCACCTCGACCGGCCGGCCGCCGCCCGAGGCGTCGAAGATGACGCACGCCTGGCTGTTCACGGGCCCGCCGGGCGCCGGCCGCGGCCAGGCGGCGCGGGCCTTCGCCGCGGCCCTCCAGTGCGTGAGCCCCGACCGCGCGCTGGGCGGCTCCCCCGGCTGCGGCTTCTGCGACGGCTGCCACACCGCGCTGCTCGGCACCCACGCGGACGTCACGACGGTCGCCGCGGTCGGCTCCGAGATCCTGGTCAAGGACATGCGGGACACGGTCCGCAAGTCGTACACGGCCCCGGCGACCGGCCGCTGGCAGATCATCCTGGTGGAGGACGCCGAGCGGCTGAACGAGAAGTCGGCCAACGCCGTCCTCAAGGCCGTCGAGGAGCCCGCCCCGCGCACGGTCTGGCTGCTGTGCGCGCCCTCCATCGAGGACGTCCTGCCCACCATCCGCTCCCGCTGCCGCCACCTGAACCTGCGCACGCCGTCCGTGGAGGCGGTCGCCGACATGCTCATACGGCGCGACGGTATCGAGCCCGAGGTCGCCGCGTCCGTCGCCCGCGCCACCCAGGGCCATGTCGACCGGGCCCGCCGGCTGGCCACCGACCCGGCGGCCCGCGAGCGCCGTGCCGCCGTGCTGCGGCTGCCCCTGCGGCTGGACGAGATCGGCGCCTGCCTGAGGGCGGCCCAGGAACTGGTCGACGCGGCGGCGGAGGACGCCAAACAGCTCGCCGAGGAGACGGACGGCAAGGAGACCGAGGAGCTGAAGGCGGCGCTCGGCGCGGTCCAGGGCGGCCGGATGCCGCGCGGGACGGCGGGGGTGATGAAGGACCTGGAGGAGATGCAGAAGCGCCGCAGGACCCGCACGCAGCGCGACAGCCTGGACGTCGCCCTCGGCGATCTCACCGCCTTCTACCGCGACGTCCTCGCCCTCCAGCTCGGCACGCGCGTGGCGCTCGCCAACGCCGACGCCGAGGACGCCCTGGAGCGGCTGGCGCGCGGCAGCACCCCCGAGTCCACGCTCCGCCGCATCGAGGCCATCGCCGCGTGCCGCGAGGCCCTGGACCGCAATGTGGCGCCGCTGCTGGCGGTGGAGGCGATGACGATGGCCCTGCGGGCGGGCTGAGGCGGTGTCGGTGGTGGTGCGGGCGGGGCCGGGGGCGTGGCCGCAGACCGGGGCGGGGAGGCTGTCCCGGGCGCACGCGGATGTCCTCGCCGTCATTCCCGGCCCGGGGCCCAGCGCCCCGGCGTGTCCCCCGTAGGAGGCACAATCTGCACGCATCGCACCTGAGTCGTCGCGCAGCGTTACGCTCGCCTGATGCACACCAGGCCCTCTCCCCGACCCCGCCGGACCCGGGACGCCCGCTCCCGGACGACGGCCCGTCTCACGGCCACCCTGCTCACGGCCGCCGCCCTGCTCGTGTCCGCCTGTTCCGCCGGGAGCCCGTCCACGTCGGTCGGCGGGACGGTGCAGGCGGGGCTCGCCGCGCTGCCGCGGGCGACGCCGTCGGCGCTGACGCCGTACTACGGCCAGCGGCTGCGCTGGCGCGACTGCGGTGCCCCCGGGTTCCAGTGCGCGACGATGAAGGCACCGCTGGACTACGCCGACCCGGGCGCCGGCACGGTCCGGCTCGCCGTGTCCCGCAAGAAGGCCACCGGCACGGGCAAGCCGCTGGGCTCGCTGCTGGTCAACCCGGGCGGTCCGGGCGGATCGGCGGTCGGGTACCTCCAGCAGTACGCGGCCCTCGGCTACCCGGCACGGATCCGCGCCCGCTACGACATGGTGGCGGTGGACCCGCGGGGCGTCGCCCGCAGTGAGCCCGTCCAGTGCCTCGACGGGCGGCAGATGGACGCGTACACGCAGACGGACGTGACACCCGACGACCAGCGGGAGCGCAAGGCGCTGGTCGCGGCGGACCGCACGTTCGCGGAGAGCTGCGGGACCCGCTCCGCGCGGCTGTTGCGGCACGTCTCGACCGTGGAGGCCGCCCGGGACATGGACATCCTGCGGGCGGTGCTCGGGGACCGGAAGCTGAACTACGTCGGGGCCTCCTACGGCACGTTCCTCGGCGCGACCTACGCCGGGCTGTTCCCCGGGCGGGTCGGCCGGATGGTGCTGGACGGCGCGATGGACCCGTCGCTGGACGCCCGCAGGCTGAACCTGGACCAGACGGCGGGCTTCGAGACCGCGTTCCAGGCGTTCGCGAAGGACTGCGTACGGCATCCCGGCTGCCCGCTGGGCGGCAAGGGGGCCACGCCGGCACAGGTCGGCGACCGCCTCCGGGCGTTCTTCCGGGCGCTGGACGCCCGCCCCGTCCCGGCGGGGGACGCGGACGGCCGCCGGGTGGGAGAGGCGCTGGCCACGACCGCGGTGATCGTCTCGATGTACGACGAGGCGTCCTGGGCGCAGTTGCGCGAGGCGCTGACCTCGGCGATGAAGGAGCACGACGGGACCGGGCTGCTGGCCCTCTCCGACAGCTACTACGAGCGGGACGCGAACGGCCACTACAGCAATCTGATGATGGCCAACGCCGCCGTGAACTGCCTGGACCTGCCGGCGGCCTTCTCCGGCCCCGAGGAGGTGGAGAAGGCGCTGCCCGCGTTCGAGAAGGCGTCCCCGGTCTTCGGCCCGGGCCTGGCCTGGGCCTCGCTGAACTGCACGTACTGGCCGGTGCGGGCCACGGGCGAGCCGCACCGCATCACGGCGGAGGGAGCGGCGCCGATCGTGGTGGTCGGCACGGTCCGCGACCCGGCGACGCCGTACCGCTGGGCCCGTTCCCTGGCCGCCCAGCTCTCCTCGGCGCGCCTGCTGACCTACGACGGCGACGGCCACACGGCGTACGGCCGCGGCAGCGCCTGCATCGACACGGCGATCGACACCTACCTCCTCCAGGGCACCCCGCCGGCCGCCCGAAAGCGCTGCTCATAGCCCCTGCCACCCACCCCGGGGTCACCTTCCCGGGGTGGGTACGAAGCACCTCGGGAAACTGTGTAGACTTACCGACGTTGCCGATCGCACCATGGTGCGGGCAGCGCGCCGCTTTAGCTCAGATGGCCAGAGCAACGCACTCGTAATGCGTAGGTCTCGGGTTCGAATCCCGAAAGCGGCTCCACTGAAGCCCAGCTCAGACACTGTCTGAGCTGGGCTTTTGCGTTGCGTTCAGGGGCGGCGGCGGTGGCCGTCAAAGACGTGGCAAAGCGGGTCGGGGCCCGGTGAACCCGTGGCTGGGCAGCGACATCTTGGTGAACGGCGGGCAGCGCGCGTTCGGGCGGCGGTGCCGCCGGCGGCCGGATGGGGTGAGGGACGTGCAGGCGCCGAGGATCGCCGTCGCCGTGGTGACGATGGGCAACCGGCCCGCCGAGGTCGACGCCCTGCTGGAGTCCGTGGCCGGGCAGGACCTCGCCCCCGCCCGCATCGTGATCGTCGGCAACGGCTGCCGGCTGCCCGAGTTCACCCGCCGGCTGTCCCTGCCCGGCGAGGTCACGACCGTGGACGTCGAGGAGAACCTCGGCTGCCCAGGCGGCCGCAACGTCGCCCTCGCCCGGCTGCGGGAGTTCGGGGACGTCGACGTCGTCGTGGAACTGGACGACGACGGACTGCTCGTCGACCCCGGCGTGCTGCGCCGCGTGCGCGACCTGTACGCCGCCGACCCCCGCCTCGGCATCGTCGGCTTCCGCATCGCCGACGAGCACGGCGAGACACAGCAGCGGCACGTGCCCCGGGTGGGCAAGTCCGATCCACTGCGCGGCGGTTACGTCACCGGGTTCCTCGGCGGCGGGCACGCCCTGCGGATGGCGATGCTGGCCGAGACCGGGGACTGGCCCGCCGCGTTCTTCTTCGCGCACGAGGAAACCGACCTCGCCTGGCGAGCCGTCGACGCCGGCTGGAAGATCCTCTACGCCCCCGAGCTGCTTCTCCGGCACCCCAGGACCTCACCGGCCCGGCACGCCATCTACTACCGGGTCAACGCCCGCAACCGGGTCTGGCTCGTCCGGCGCCGGCTGCCCCTGCCGCTCGTCCCGCTGCACCTCGGGGTGTGGACGCTCCTCACCCTCGCCCGCACCCGTTCCCCGGCCGGGCTCCGCGCGTGGTGCGGCGGGTTCGCGGAGGGGTTGCGGGAACCGGCCGGCGAGCGACGGCCGATGCGCTGGCGGACGGTGTGGCGGCTCACCCGGCTGGGCCGGCCGCCGGTGATCTGAGCGGCCGGTGAGGGTTGGGCGGCTGGTGAGTGCTGGGCGGCTGGTGAGCGCTCGACGGCCGGTGAGCTTTGGGCGGCCTGCCGCCGGTCGCGCCATGTGAAGGGCGCGTCCTGGCCGGCGCGGGAAAGCGGGACGGGGCCCCGGTCGTTCACCTCCGACGGCCGGGGCCCTTGTTCGTCCCCGGATCCGGCCAGCGGCGACACTCCCCCGAGTTACGCGACATACGCGCGCGCCGTCGAGCCGGATCCGATGTGTTGATCACATCAGGATTCGCCAACGGATCGCTAACATGTGGCCAACGGTTCGTCGGCGGGCCGCCGAACGGTTGGCCGGAAGTTGTCCCTCGACAGCGGGAAAAGCCCCTCGGACGGGCTGATTCCGCCTGCGGCCGGGCACACGGAAGGTGGCGGGAAACCGTTGCGGACAGGGCGGGTTTCCGCCAGGCAGACGGCGGGCACGGGCCCGCCGCGGAGCGCGGGTCGGCCCCGACCGCGCGGGAAGGCTGTGGAGCGGCGTGATGCGGCGGTGCGAGCTGCGCTTCGGACTGCTGGGACCGCCGGTCCTCTACGACCGACTCCCCGACCGACCGCCCCACGGCCTCCCGTACGACCCACCCGCCCACGTCTTCGGCCCTCCGCCCACCGGCGCCCCGGGCGAGCCCGCTCCCGGCACCGCCGCCGGTATCTCCTCCCGTACCGCCAGTGCCTCCGGTACCCCTGTTCCCGGCCATAAGAACGAGAAGACCGCCGAGAGCGCCACCGCGGTCGACGCTCCGGACGACGGTGTCCGGCCCATCGGCAGTCCCAAGGTCCGGGCCCTGCTCGCCGCGCTGCTGCTGGAGCCCGGCCGGGTCGTCTCCGTCGAGTCGCTGAAGGACGCGCTGTGGGGCGGCGCGCCGCCCGTCTCCGCCCAGGCGTCCCTGCACAACCACGTCACCCGGCTGCGCCGGCTCCTGGACGATCCCGAGCGGCTCAAGGCCGTACCGCCGGGTTATGTGCTGCGGGTCGACCAGGGCGAGCTGGACGTGCACGTCTTCGACGCCCGGGTCGCCGAGACACGGGCCGCGCACGCCCGGCGGGACTGGCCGGGCGTCGTACGGGCCTGCGCCGCCGCGCTCGCGCTGTGGCGCGGCACCCCGCTCAGCGGGCTCCCCGCCGACATCGGCGGCTACGCCCTCGTGCAGCGCCTGGACCAAGCCCGGCTGCTGCTGCTGGAGTGGCGTTACGACGCCGAACTGGCGCTCGGCGGCGCCCGGCCGGCCGCGCTCGTGCCCGAGCTGACGGCCCTGGTCGCCGAACATCCGCTGCGCGAGGCGTACCACCGTCAGCTGATGCTCGCCCTGCACCGCACCGGCCGCCAGGCCGAGGCCCTCGCCGTCCACCGCGATCTGCGCGCCCGCCTGGTGGAGGAACTCGGCATCGAGCCGGGCCCCGCGGTCCGCGAGGCGCACGTCGAGGTGCTGCGGTGCGGCGACGGGCAGCAGCGGCCGGGCGAGACGTACGGCGCACCGCGGCCGGGCGCACCCGCACCGGCCACACCGGCCGGATCGTCCTGGCGGCCGGGGAAGCCGCCCCTCACCGGCACCGACGACGACCCGGAGCGCGCCGCCGGCCCCGAGCACACCGCCAGCGACTCCACACCGCCCGCGCCCTCCACCGCCCCAGACCCCACCGCAAACACCGCCACCCCCGCTCTACCGCCCACTCCCTCCCCCCACCACCCGCACACCCCCCACTCCCCACCGGCCCCCGCCGCCCGCCAGACCCCGCGTCCGGCGCAGTTGCCCGCTCCGCCGGCCCACTTCACCGGGCGGGTGGACGTACGGCGGGAGCTGCGCCGTGCGCTGACCGAGCCGCCCGCGCCGGCCTCCGTCGTCGCGGTGATCAGCGGTATGGCCGGAGTCGGCAAGAGCGCTCTCGCGCTGCACGTCGCCCATGAGCTGCGGGAACGTTTCACCGACGGTCAGCTCTACGTCAACCTGCGCGGCGCCACCCCCGGCATGACCCCGCTCACCGCGGCCCAGGCGCTCGGCGCGCTGCTGCGCGACCTCGGCGTGGACGCCCGCAACATCCCCGAACACCCGGACGCGGCCGCCGCGTTGCTGCGCTCGCTGCTCGCGCCCGCCCACATCCTGCTGGTACTGGACGACGCCGCGCACGCGGCCCAGGTACGGCCCCTGCTCCCGGCCGGCCCCGGCTGTGCGGTGATCGTCACCAGCCGTTCGCCGCTCACCGCGCTCGACGGCGCCCGGCGCTTCCCGCTCGCGCCGCTGACCGGCGAGGACAGCGCGGCCCTGCTGCGCGCGGTGAGCGGCCGCGCGGGGCTGGACGCCGCTCACGCCCTGGTCGAGCTGACCGGGCGGCTCCCGCTGGCGCTGCGTGTGGTCGCCGCCCGGCTCGCCGCCCGCCGCGCCCTCACCCCGGACGCCCTGGCCGGTCAGCTCGCCGAGACCGGCGGGCGCTTGCGCCATCTGGAGTACGACGATCTGAGCGTCCGGCGCTCCCTGGCCGTCGCCCACGACGCGCTCGCCGCCGCCGCGCGCGAGGCCGACCGGGACGCGGCCCTCGCCCTGCGCCGTATCGGCGCGCTCGACCTGCCGACGTACGGCGCTCCGCTGATCGCCCGGCTCACCGGCACCGACGAGCGGCGGGCCGAGGCCGCCCTCGACCGGCTGGTGGACGTGACCCTGCTGGAGGAGACGGCGTTCGGCCGCTACACCCCCCACGACCTCGTCCGCGACTTCGCCCGGGAACTCGCGGACGCCGACGCGCGGGCCGCCACGAAGGCGACCGCGACCGCCCGCGGCACCACCGCCACCGGCCGCACCGGCGACAGCACCGGCACCGCCGACCTCATCGCCCTGCGCTGGTACGGCGCCGTGGCCGAACGGGCGCTGACGGCGGTCGCGGAAGCAGGGCCGGACCAGGACGACCGGCGGCGGCCGACCGCCGCGCAGCCGGCCGGACACGCGGCCGAGGTGGCCGCGCTGGCGTCCTTCGAGTCGGCCGGGGACGCGTTCGCCTGGGCCGACATGGAGCTGGAGAACGTCGTCACGCTGGTGGCGCGGAACGCGGACACCGAGGATCCGCACCTCGCCGCCCGCCTCTCGGTGCTCGCGCGGCTGCTCTTCCCCTTGGTGCAGCGCAGCGGCCGGATCGCCGAGATGGAGGTGCTGGGGCGGGCCGCGCTCGCCACGGCGCGGCGGCTGGGGGACCAGGCGGCGCAGGCGTACGCGCTGGGCGACCTCGCGGCGCTGCACTTCCTGACCGGCCGGCAGAACGACGCGCTCACCCTGACCGACCAGGCCCTGGAGATCTGGGGACGGCTGGGCGTGGCCTCCCGGATCCGGCGCTGCCTGAACAACCGCGGGCTGCTGCTGGAGGGGCTCGGGCGGTTCGCGGAGTCGGGGGAGGCGCTGCGGCAGAGCCTCGCCTACTCGCGGCTGCTGGACGACCCGTACGGCGAGGCCGTCACCCGCAGCCACCTCGGCAACCTCTACGAGCACACCGATCCGCGCGCCGCCATCGAGCAGCACCGGCGCTCGCTGGCGATCGGCGAGCGCATCGGCGCGGTCGTCGTCCGGCACTCGGCGCACTGCAACATCGGCTACGCCCATCTCACCCTCGGCGAACCGGACGCCGCCGCCCGGCACTTCGAGGAGAGCCTGCGCATCCTCGGCGGCCACGGCGACTGGCACGGCGAGTCGCAGACCCGGCTCGGCCTGGTCCGCGCGCTGCGGCAGCTCGGACGGGCCGAGCGGGCGGCCGGCGAGTGCGCCGAGCTGCTGCGCCGGGCCGAGGACCGCGCCGACCGCTACACGGGCGGGCTGGCCCTGCACCAGCACGGGCTGCTGCTGCGCGAGCAGGGGCGGGGGGCGGAAGCGTACGACGCCTGGCGCACGGCGTACACGGCACTGGACGGCACGGACGAACAGGCGGTCCTCACCGAGCTGCGGGAACTGCTGAGCGCGGGCGGCCCGGACGGCCCGCGAAGCGGAGCTGCGGAATGACGGCGGCCCGAGCGGCCCGAGCGGCCCGAGCGGCCCGAGCGGCCCGAGCGGCCCGAGCGGCCCGAGCGCGGGAGCCTGGGAGGTGGCCGGTGAGGGACGCGCCGCCCCGCGTGGCCGTCTACTTGGCGTCGGCGTAACACTCCACCACCGCCGTCGTGAACGGGAACCGCACCGGTGTGTCGCCGAAGGTCAGCCGGCCGGCGAGGGCGGCGGACTCGCGGATGGCCTCCGCGACCGCGTCCGCCTCCTCGGCCGGGCAGTGGACGATCACCTCGTCGTGCTGGAAGAAGACCAGCTCGGCCGCCATGTCCCAGAGGGCCTGGCGCAGCGCGGCGAGCAGCAGCAGGGCCCAGTCGGCGGCGCTGCCCTGGACGACGAAGTTCCGGGCGAAGCGGCCCCGCGCGCGGGAGTTCGTCGAGGCGTAGCCGGGAACCCAGCCGGACTGGATCTCCGGTTCCTCCTCGCCGACCGGGATGCCCGCCTCCTCCGCCTCGCCGCTGCCGGCCGCCGGCGGGCAGGTGCGGCCCAGCCAGGTGCGCACGAGCCGGCCTTCCTCGCCCGCGCGGGCCGCCTCGTCCACATAGGCGACGGCCGTCGGGAAGCGGCGGCGGAGCGCGGCGAGGTTCTTCAGGCCGTCGCCCGAGGTCTGGCCGTAGATCGCGCCGAGCACGGCGAGTTTGGCGTGGTCGCGGTTGCCGGAGAAGGCGCGCTCGGAGACGGACTGGTAGAGGTCGCTCTCCCGGCCGGCCACCTCCATCAGGCCCGGGTCGCGGGAGATCGCGGCCAGGACGCGGGGTTCCATCTGGTCGGCGTCGGCGACCACCAGCCGCCAGCCGGGGTCGGCGACCACGGCCCGGCGGATCACCTTCGGGATCTGCAGTCCGCCGCCGCCGTTCGTCGTCCAGCGCCCGGTGACCGTGCCGCCGGCGAGGAACTCGGGGCGGAAGCGGCCGTCGCGCACCCAGTCCTGGAGCCAGGACCAGCCGTGCGCCACCCAGATGCGGTACAGCTTCTTGTACTCCAGCAAGGGTGCGACGGCCGGGTGGTCGACGGACCGGATCTCCCAGCGGCGGGTGGACTTCACCTTGATCCCGGCCTGGGCGAAGGCCTTGACCACATCGGCGGCCAGGTCCGGCCGCACCCGGCGGCCGAAGGCGGTGGAGATCTGGTCGGCCAGTTCGGCGAGGCGGCGCGGCTCGCCGCCGCCCGCGTACCGCTCGCCGAGCAGGGTGTGCAGCAGCTCGCGGTGGACCGGGGCGCTCCAGGGCAGACCCGTCCGGTTCATCTCGGCGGCCACCAGCATCCCGGCGGACTCGGCGGCGGTCAGCAGCCGCATCCGGTCGGGGTGGGCGGTCCGCCGGTGCCGTCCGAGCTGGTCGGCGTAGACCGTGAGCAGGTCGGACAGGGGCAGGCGGGTGCCGGTGGGCACGAACAGCGGGGACTGGGCGCCCGGTGCGGCCGCGTGCTGCGGCGGGTCGGGCGGGACGGGGCCGCCGCGGAGGCGGGCCAGGGCGGCGGCGGCCGAGCGCGGCTCGCCGTACCGGCCCTCGTGGCCCAGCAGGAGCGTCTCGGCGTCCTCGATGTCGTAGCACCGCTCCACCCGCACCCCCGCGGCGAGCAGACGCGGATAGACCTCGGCGGTCGACCGCCACACCCAGCGCGTCACCTCCGGGCGGCTGCGCACCGCCCCGGCGAGATCGCCCTCCCGCCGCACCGGCCCGGCGGGCAGCCCGTCCGGGCCGAGGGGGGCGACGTCCACGCCCGCGTCCTCGGCCGGTGCGAGCGCCCACCGGTCGGTCATGTCCGCGAGTGTGGCAGGCGGGTCCGACAATCGCCCGCGACCTGCGGTGCCGTTCCGCGCGCGGCGCCCCGACACGGCACGCAGGCCGGTGGCGGTGATACCGTCCCGCCTCGAAGATCCCGTTATGTCCGAAGGGTTCCCGCCCCTCCGTGAAGCTGCGCCACAGCACCCCGGCCCGTTGTCCACAGCCTGTGGACGGCCGTGTCCCGTTGTCGGTGGCGCATGGCACGATCGATCCGTGACCAGTACCGCCACCGTCGAGCGGGCCTTCCGGGCCGCCCTCTACGACGACACCGACACCGGCCTCGACACGGGTGCCTCCCTGCTCGCCGCCGACCCGGCCGCCGACGCCGAACTCGCCCGGCACGGCGAGGAGTTCGTGGCGACGGCGTGGCGGCGCGGCTGGCAGCCCGCCGATGTCGTACGGCTGGTCCGGCGCGAGCTGGAGGACACCCACGCCGGCCTGGTCGCCGGGCTGATCCGGGCCCAGGCCGGGCGGGACCGTCCGCGCGGGCGCCGCTGGGCCGCCCAGCTGGCGGAGCTGCCCGCCGGCGAGCGCGCCGCCGACCGCTTCTCCCGGGCCACGGCCGTCCTGGAGCTGTACCGCCTGCTGCTGCGCCTGCCCGCCCTGGAGCCGCTGGAGGACGAATCCCGCCCCGCTGCCGGCCCGGCCGCCTCCCGCATGCTCACCCGCATCCGCGCGCTGCTCGCCAAGGCCGAGGCGACCGGCTTCCCGGAGGAGGCGGAGGCGCTCAGCGCCAAGGCGCAGGAGCTGATGGCACGCCACAGCGTCGACGAGGCGCTGCTCGCCGCCCAGGCGCCCGCGCCGGACGCGCCCGGCGCCTGCCGCATCGGGGTCGAGCCGCCGTACGAGCAGGCCAAGGCGGTCCTGCTGGACGCGGTGGCCACGGCGAACCACTGCCGGGCGGTGTGGAACGAACCGTTCGGCTTCTCCACGGTCGTCGGCTTCGAAGCGGACCTGGAGGCCGTCGAGCTGCTCTACACCTCGCTGCTGGTGCAGGCCACCCACGCGATGAGCAAGGCGGAGGCGGCCCAGCGGGCCGGTGGCCGCAAGCGGACCAAGACCTTCCGGCAGTCGTTTCTCGCGGCCTACGCCCACCGCGTGGGCGACCGGCTCGCGGCCGCCGCCGAGACGCAGGTGACCCGGGATCTGCTGCCGGTGCTGGCCACGCGCGCGATAGCCGTGACCGGCCGGCTGGAGCGGATGTTCCCGCAGACCACGACGTCCCGGCTGCGGGGTGTCAGCGACGCGGCGGGCTGGACCGAGGGCGCCCGAGCGGCGGACCGGGCCCAGGTCAGGGCCCGCCCGCGGCTGGAGTGACCCCCGCCTCAGTCGCCGACCTGCTGGAAGGCGCCCACGGAGGCGTCGGGCTGGTTCCCGCCGGCCTTCCCGGCGACCGGGCCGTACTTCCACGGGAAGCTGCGGCTGGTGTGGGTGCCGGGCAGGGTGATCTTCACGGTCTGTGCCGCCAGGGTGTTCCGCGCGCCGTCCGCCCCGCGCACATAGCTGACGGAGAAGGTCGCGGAGTCGCCCTTGGCCAGCTTCAGCTTCTGGGCCTTCGCGCCCTTGAGCACGGGCACGGCGGCCTCCTTGCCGCCGCCGCCCAGCACGACCTCGGGGAAGTGGTCCAGGGTGCAGGGCGCGCTCTGGTTGGTGAGGCTGACCGGGATCTCGCCGCTGTCCCCGGCGGCCGGGGCCACGCTCGCCGACCCGATCTGCACGGAGACGCCGCCGATCTCGCAGGCCGAGCCGGCGCTGTTGCCGTTCTTGCCGCCACCGTCGTCGCAGGCGGTCAGCAGCAGGGCGGCGGCGAGGGCGGTGACGGTGAGCGGAATGGCGCGCATGAGCGGGTCCCTGTCCTGGTGGTGACGGTGCCCTTGCATCATGGCGCCTGCCCGCGCATCCCGTACGCGCACCCCTGTCCAAACCACCGGAACGGTCAGCGCTCCAGCCGCGTCGGGAAGCCCGACGGCAGCTTCCCGCCCTCCGCCTTGGTGTACGTCTCCCGGCCCGGCCTGCCCGACCAGGTCACCGTCAGCGTCGTGCCGTTCACCGAGTCGACCGTGCCGGTGGTGCGCTCCCCGGCGCCCTGGGCGCAGGTCAGGCGGATCGTCCGCACGCCGGTCCCGGACCCCGCCGTCCCGCCGCACACGGTCCGGTCGGTCGAGAAGAGTCCGGCCTGCGTCCCGGTGATCACCAGGGCCAGGACCCTGCCGCCGGCGGTGGTGATCCAGCTGCCCTCCAGGGCGGCGGCGCCGGTCACGGCGGGGGAGACGGTGGCCGTCGGCGGGGTCGCGGAGGCGGCCGGCCGCGGCGAGGCGTCGGAGGTGTGCCCGGACGTGCCGCCGTCGCACGCCGTGAGCGCCAGCGCGCCCGCCACTGCCGCGGCCAGGGCCGCGCTCCGCACTCTCGCCGTTGCACAGGTCACCGGAACGCTCCTCGGACGGTAGCGGCCGGCCGTCCTCACCGGACGGCCCGCAGCGCAAGTTACCAGTAGTTACCCGGACGATTTCCGGACGCGCGGCAGGACTCCCGGAGGGAATCCCCGGTGCGCCGGATTCGCGCGTATTTCGGGCCGGGGCGGCGGAATCAGGGAACAAGAAGGGCGCGGTTCGCGTCTGTTGTGGAGGAGGGGCGTTTCGGCCCCAGGACATCTCCTGCCTGCTCCGGGGCACCCGCCGGAGGAACCCGGGTAAAGCGCGCGTCAAAGCTGTAATCGCGGGGCCACGGTTCGTGCACGTGCATCTGCTCATGCGTGTGCACGTGAACAGAGCTATGATCCGGGTCAGTTGACCACTGCATCTATGGCCTCACCAGCCAGTGCACCACCGGGGAGCGATCTGTGGACCGCGACGTTGACGGCGTGTACGGGGGGTACGACGTGTACAACGGCATGGCTGCCACGCAGCTGGACGGAGTGGCCTGGCAGAAGAGCAGGCACAGCAACTCGCAGGGGTCCTGCGTGGAGTTCGCGCGGTTGCCGGGCGGTGAGGTCGCCGTGCGCAACTCGCGCTTCCCGGACGGCCCGGCGCTCGTCTACACGCGCGCGGAGATCGAGGCGATGCTCCTCGGGATCAAGGACGGCGAGTTCGACCACCTGATCGCGAGCTGACCGCCGGCCACGCTCCGGCACGGACCCTGGCAACGATGTCGGACGGGGCCGCGGAGAGCCGGCAGCCGCAGAGAGCGGAGGAATCGGGGGAAGCGGGGAAGCCCACGCGTCCGCCGGCAGCGCGCCGTAGCGGATCAGCCGGCCACGCGCCGGACCGGATCAGCCGGTCGTGCGCAGCCGGAACAGGGCCCAGACCACCTTGCCCTGCAGCGTGCCGGCGAGCGGGTGCCAGCCCCAGCTGTCGGCGAAGGAGTCGACCAGGAACAGGCCCCGGCCGGACTCGGCGGAGAAGTCGTCCGACTCCTGGGGCACCGGCGTCTCGTGGCTCGGGTCGCGCACCGCGCACACCAGCCGCTCGCTCCAGCGCATCAGGTGCAGCCGCACGGGCGGCAGATGCGTGTCGGTGCGGCCCGCGTCCGCCGGCACCGCGTGGCGCAGGGCGTTGGTGACGAGTTCGGAGACGACCAGACACACGTCGTCGAAGCGTTCGCCGATGTCCCACGGATCGAGGGTGTCCCGGGTGAAGCGCCGGGCCTCGCGCACCGCCTCGTACCGGGCGGGGAGAACGCAGGAGGCGGCATCGGACACGGCCGCGGGGTCCAACGGCGGAAGGCCCTGCCGTAACGGCTTGAGCATGGTCGATCCATTCGTCCCCATGCGAGGCACTCCCGGGAATTCGCGGTCGTTGCGATGCAGCGGTGGCGCGGACCCATGGTTTCGGATGCGTAAGTCAGATGCAAGGGCAGATGCACGTGCACGCGACCGAAATGGCCCTGACCGTACCGCTTCTTGGCCATTTTTTCCGGCCTCTTCCCCCGTGGTCGCCGCCAGAGGTCCCGACCTGTGCCCGGCCCGGGCCGCCCGAAACGGCCGAGGCTTTCCGTTTCCGTAACCATGCGAGTACTGCTCGGAGTGTTTTAGTGGCAGACTTCGGCCCTTGAGGACGGTTGGGGAGGCTGGCGAAGTGAGCGCGGGAGAGCCCGGATCGGTGGTGCGGCGGATGCTGCTCGGTTCGCAACTCAGGCGGCTGCGTGAGGCCAGGGGGATCACGCGCGAGGCGGCGGGCTACTCGATCCGCGCCTCGGAGTCGAAGATCAGCCGGATGGAACTGGGCCGGGTGAGCTTCAAGACCAGGGACGTGGAGGACCTGCTGACGCTCTACGGCATCACCGACGAGGCGGAGCGCGAGTCGCTGCTCTCCCTCGCCCGTGAGGCCAACGTGGCGGGCTGGTGGCACAGTTACACCGACGTCCTGCCCAGCTGGTTCCCGACCTACGTGGGCCTGGAGGGCGCCGCCTCGCTGATCCGCGCCTACGAGGTGCAGTTCGTGCACGGCCTGCTCCAGACCGAGGAGTACGCCCGCGCGGTGGTCCGGCGCGGCATGAAGGGCGCGAGCGTCGCCGACGTCGAACGCCGGGTCGCCCTGCGCCTGGAGCGGCAGAAGTACCTGCTCTCGGCGAACGCGCCGGAGTTCCACATCGTCCTGGACGAGGCCGCCCTGCGCCGGCCCTACGGCGACCGCGAGGTGATGCGCGGCCAGCTCCAGCACCTGATCGACCTCTCCGAGCGGCCCAACGTACGGCTCCAGGTCATGCCGTTCAGCCTCGGCGGGCACTCCGGCGAGAGCGGCGCCTTCACCATCCTCAGCTTCCCCGAGTCCGATCTGTCCGACGTGGTCTACCTGGAGCAGCTGACCAGCGCCCTCTACCTGGACAAACGCGAGGACGTCGCCCAGTACGAGCAGGCACTGAAGGAACTCCAGCAGGACAGCCCCGGCCCGGACGAGAGCCGCGACCTCCTGCGCGGTCTGCTGCAACTGTCCTGACCCGCCCCAACTCTGGTGACTCGCAAGTAGGATGACGCTCGATCAGACCTGGCGTGGATCTGTGGCCGCTAGCGATTGAGGGATCACATGTCGTCCTACTTCACCGACCTGGCCCGGCAGTACATCGACGGCGAGTGGCGCCCGGGCACGGGCTCCTGGGACGTCATCGACTTCGATCCGTACAACGACGAGAAGCTGGCCTCGATCACGGTGGCCACGGTCGACGAGGTGGACCAGGCCTACCGGGCCGCCGCCCGCGCCCAGAAGGAGTGGGCCGAGACCAGCCCGTACACCCGGCGCGGTGTCTTCGAGCGGGCGCTGCGCCTGATAGAGGACCGCGAGCAGGAGATAGCCGAGCTGATCGTCGCGGAGCTGGGCGGCACCCGGGTGAAGGCCGGCTTCGAGCTGCACCTCGCCAAGGAGTTCCTGCGCGAGTCGGTCCACCTCGCGCTGCGCCCCGAGGGCAGGATCCTGCCGTCGCCCGCCGACGGCAAGGAGAACCGCGTCTACCGGATGCCGGTCGGTGTCGTCGGCGTGATCAGCCCCTTCAACTTCCCCTTCCTGCTGTCGCTGAAGTCGGTCGCCCCGGCCCTCGCGCTCGGCAACGCCGTGGTGCTCAAGCCGCACCAGAACACCCCGATCGCCGGCGGCACCCTGATCGCGAAGATCTTCGAGGACGCCGGGCTGCCCGCCGGCCTGCTGAACGTCCTCGTCACCGACATCGCCGAGATCGGCGACGCGTTCCTCGAGCACCCCGTCCCGAAGGTGATCTCCTTCACCGGTTCGGACAAGGTCGGCCGGCACGTCGCCACCGTGTGCGCCCGGCACTTCAAGCGCGCGGTACTCGAACTGGGCGGCAACAGCGCGCTGGTGGTGCTGGACGACGCCGACATCGACTACGCGGTGGACGCGGCCGTCTTCAGCCGGTTCGTGCACCAGGGCCAGGTCTGCATGGCCGCCAACCGCGTCCTCGTGGACCGCTCCGTGCTGGAGGAGTTCACCGAGAAGTTCGTCGCCAAGGTCAGGACCCTCAAGGCCGGCGACCCGCGCGACCCGGAGACCGTCATCGGCCCGGTGATCAACTCCGCGCAGGCGGCCGCGGTCTCCGGCACGGTCGAGCAGGCGCTCGCCGAGGGCGCCACCGCCCTGGTGCGCGGCACCACGACCAACAACCTGGTCGAGCCGAGCGTGCTGACCGGCGTCCCGGCCGGATCCCCGCTGCTCCAGCAGGAGGTGTTCGGCCCGGTCGTCTTCCTCATCCCGTTCGACGGCGAGGAGGAGGCGGTCCGGATCGTCAACGACACGCCCTACGGCCTCAGCGGCGCCGTCCACACCGGGAACACCGAGCGCGGTGTGGCCTTCGCCAAGCGCGTCGACACCGGCATGTTCCACGTGAACGACGGCACCGTCCACGACGAGCCGATCGTGCCGTTCGGCGGGGAGAAGCACTCCGGTCTCGGCCGGCTCAACGGCGAGACCACGCTGGAGGCGTTCACCACGGTCAAGTGGATCTCGGTCCAGTACGGCCGCAGCCGGTTCCCGTTCTGATCCGCGTCTTCGCGTGCACCGGGCCATGGAGGACAGAACCTGTCCTCCATGGCCCGTAGCGTCGTTCGTGCCGGGGACGACCGCCCCGGCGGACGGCCAGACGGAAGGCGGCAGGCCATGGTCACACACGTGCCGGCGGAGGAGCAGGGCGACGAGCGCGGGGCGCTGCTCGCGTTCATCGAGGAGCAGCGCGGCGGCATCCGCCGGGCGCTGCTCGGACTGACCGAGGAGCAGGCCCGTACCCGTCCCAGCGCCAGCGAGCTGTCCCTGGGCGGTCTGCTCAAGCACGTCGTCGAGGTGGAGCAGAGCTGGGCCGCCCGGGCCCGGCAGGAGCCGCCGGCGGTGCGGCGCGACGCGTCGAACTGGCACGAGACGTTCCAGCTCGTCGGCGAGGAGACGGTCGCCGGGCAACTGGCCTACTGGGAGCGGGTGGCGGCCGGGACCGAGCGGCTGGTGCGCGCCGCGCCCAGCCTGGACGACACCTTCCCGCTGCCGCCGGACCCCTGGTTCCCGCCGGAGGGCCGCGTGTCGCTGCGCTGGCTGTGCCTGCACCTGATCCGGGAGACGGCCCGGCACGCCGGCCACGCCGACATCATCCGCGAGTCGCTGGACGGCCGGACGGCGTTCGAGCTGGTGGCCCTGGAGCGGGAGGGTTCCGGGGGCTGAGCGAGGCGGGTCCTAATCTGGACCCCATGTCAGCGATCCGTCTCCTCGTGCTCGGCGCGGTCCGCCAGCACGGGCGGGCCCACGGCTACCAGGTGCGCAACGACCTGGAGTACTGGGGCGCGCACGAGTGGTCCAACGCCAAGCCCGGCTCGATCTACCACGCGCTGAAGCAGATGGCCCGGCAGGGACTGCTGCACGCGCACGAGACCGCGCCCTCCACGGCCGGCGGCCCGCCGCGCACCGAGTACGAGCTGACCGGCCGCGGCGAGGACGAGTTCCTGCGGCTGCTGCGCGAGTCCCTGGTCTCCTACGACCAGAAGACGGACCTCCAGTCGGCGGCCGTCGGCTTCCTGGTGGAGCTGCCGCGCGCGGAGGCCCTGGAGCTGCTGCGCGAACGGATCCGCCGGATCGGGCGGTGGCGGGACTCCGTCACCGGGAACTACCTCCCGGACGGCGGCCCGGAACAGCTCGGCCACATCGGCGAGATCATGCGCATGTGGCTCCACACGGCCGACTCCGACGCGGCCTGGACCCAGGGCCTGATCGACCGGCTGGAGGCGGGCGCGTACACCTTCGCGGGCGAGGGCGAGCCGTTCGTCGGCGTCCTCGCCGAGGGCCAGGAGAACCCGTACGCGACGGGGGAGCGGCACCCGGAGGACGACCGCTGAGCAGGGGCGCGGACTTGCACCTCACGTGACGTGAGGCGGCAGCGTGGACGCGTACCGACCGAAGGAGCGGAGAACAGTGAGCTACTCCGTGGGACAGGTCGCGGGGTTCGCCGGCATCACGGTGCGCACCCTGCACCACTACGACGAGATCGGCCTGCTCGCGCCCGGCGAGCGCACCCGCGCCGGCCACCGGCGCTATACCGACGCCGACCTCGACCGGCTCCAGCGCATCCTGTTCTACCGGGAGCTCGGCTTCCCGCTCGACGAGGTCGCGGTCCTGCTCGACGACCCGGACGCGGACCCCCGCGCGCACCTGCGCCGCCAGCACGACCTGCTGGCCGCCCGGATCGAGAGGCTCCAGAAGATGGCCGCGGCCGTGGAGCACGCCATGGAGGCACACAAGATGGGCATCGACCTGACGCCGCAGGAGCGGTTCGAGGTCTTCGGGGACAACGACCCCGAGCAGTACGCCGAGGAGACCGAGCGGCGCTGGGGCGGCACGGAGGCGTACGCCGAGTCGCGGCGCCGCACCGCCGGCTACACCAAGGAGGACTGGCAGCGCATCCAGGCCGAGGCCGGCGCATGGGGCGAGCGGTACGCCGCCCTGGTCGCCGCCGGCGAGCCCGCGGCCGGCGAGGCGGCCATGGACCTGGCCGAGGAGCACCGGCGGCACATCAGCCGGCACTACTTCGAGGTCCCGTACGACACGCACCGGTGCTTCGGGCAGATGTACGTCTCCGACGCGCGCTTCAAGGAGTTCTACGACGCGCTGCACCCCGGTCTCGCCGAGCACCTGCGCGACGCGATCCTCGCCAACGCCGACCGCCACACCCCGGCCTGACCTCCCGGTCCGGGAGCGCACGGGGTCCGCTCCCGGACCGGAACCACACCGGACGCCCGGGCCACGGCTTTCTCCCGGGCGCCGGGCAGTGCATCCTGGAGCCACCGGTGGAACCCGGAACGGTCGCCTCACGTTGATAGCTTTGTGCGGCCGCACATGGACGCCGCAGCCGCCTCACCCCTCAGGAGCCCGGACCCGTGATGACACTCGCCCTAGGCCCGAGCTGGCTCGATCCCGACTATCTGCTCGGCACCTACGGCATCTGGGGTCTGCTGCTCGTCGTCTTCGCCGAGTCCGGGCTGCTCATCGGCTTCTTCCTGCCGGGTGACTCGCTGCTGTTCACCTGCGGCCTGCTGATCACCTCCGGCCAGCTGGACTTCCCGCTGTGGGCCGCGATCGCCCTGATCTGCCTCGCGGCCGTCCTGGGCGACCAGGCGGGCTTCATGTTCGGCAAGAAGGTCGGCCCGTCCCTGTTCAACCGCCCGGACTCGCGTCTGTTCAAACAGGAGAACGTCACCAAGGCGCACGAGTTCTTCGAGAAGTACGGCCCGAAGTCCCTGGTCCTGGCCCGCTTCGTGCCCATCGTGCGCACGTTCACGCCGATCATCGCGGGCGTCAGCGGGATGCGGTACCGCTCGTTCCTGACCTTCAACGTCATCGGCGGCGTCCTGTGGGGTGCCGGTGTCACCCTGCTCGGGTCCTGGCTCGGCAACATCGGCTTCGTCAAGACCAACATCGAGGCGATCCTCATCCTGATCGTCCTGGTCTCGGTGGTCCCGATCGCGATCGAGTTCCTGCGGGCCCGCGGCAAGGCGAAGAAGGCCGCCCGGTCCGCCCCGCGGCAGCCCGAGGCCCCGCGGCAGCCCGAGGCCCCGCTGTACCGGCAGCCGCCGGTGATGGACACCTCCACGACCCAGCTCCGCCGCATCGACCCGGAGCAGCCGTACGAGCAGCAGTTCGAGCAGCCCTATGAGCAGCCGTACGAGCAGCAGTACGGCGCACCGCAGCAGTACGACGGGCAGTACGGCGCACCGCAGCAGTACCCGCAGTACGGCCAGCAGCAGCCGTACCAGCAGCCCCAGCAGCACCCCCAGCCCCAGCAGCAGGACTGGGACCAGCAGCACCACGACCCGCGGCAGTACCCGCAGCAGCAGTACGACGAGAACGGCTACCCGTACGACCACCGCCCCCGGTAGCGGTCAGAAGCCTCGCGTCCGCTTCGCCGCCCGGCGCTTGCCGGCGGAGCCGACCCGCAGGAACAGCCGGGAGATCTCCGAGCCCAGATTGACCCCGATGGCGATGGCCATGGCCAGCGACGCGGCCTTGGCCAGCGACACCAGGCCCTTGTTCACGTCGTTCTGCGCCATGGACAGCAGCCCGAAGTAGGTCGACGAACCGGGCAGCAGCGGCCCGATCGCCGCCGTCGTGTAAGGCAGCGCGGAGGCGAACCGGTACCGGGACAGCAACTGCCCGAACAGTCCGACCAGGCCCGCCGCGACCGCCGTGGAGGCCACCGGCGAGATGTCGCCGGCGTAGCGCATCGCGCCGTACACCGACCAGGCGACGCCTCCGTTGAGGGTCACCCAGAGCACGGTGGACCGTTCCTGCTGGAGCAGCACCGCGAAGGTCAGCGACAGCAGCATCGAGGCCGCGATCTGCAGCAGGGGCGACTCGGAGGTGCTCAGCGCCGCGTCCGGGTTGAGTTTGCCGCCGAACTTCACGCCGAAGTACAGGACGGTCAGCACCCCGGCGACGATGCCGACGAAGAAGTACATGACCTCCAGCAGCCGCGCGGAGGCGGTGATGTAGAAGCCCGTCAGGCCGTCCTGCACCCCCGCCACCAGCGCCCGCCCGGGCAGCAGCGCGAACAGCCCACCGGTGATCACCGCGGAGCCCTTCACGTCCACGTGGGCCAGGGTCAGCGCCACACCGATCGCGGCGGCCGGCATCGCGGCCACCGTGAACTGGTAGAACTCCGGCAGCCCGCGCCCCGCGCACAGCCACGCCAGCCGGTCGCCGAGCATCGCGCCGACGGCCGCCGCGAGGAACACGATCGGGTCCGCCTCGCCGCCGACCAGCACGGACGCCGCGCCGGCCAGCAGCCCGCCGGCCAGGGTGAGCGCCCAGCCGGGGTACGGGTGCCGGTTGCGGCGTATCTCCGCCAGCCGCCGGTACGCCTCCTCCAGGGAGACATGGGTCTCCGGGTCGGTGAGGTCGTCCACCAGGCGGAAGACGGCCGCCAGCCGTGTGTAGTCGGTGCCCCGCCGCCGTACCGTCCGCGACGCGGTCACCGGGTCCTCGACCAGGGACGGCTGGTGGGAGATCGACAGCAGGGTGAAAGTGACGGTCGGCTCGCACCGGTCCAGGCCGTAGGACCGGCACACCGCGAACATCGCGGCCTCCACGTCCTCAGCGCCCTCGCCGCCGGCCAGCAGCAGCTCCCCGATGCGCAGGGTGAGGTCCAGCACGCGCGGGACGGCCGGGCCGTCCTCCTCCTCGCGCTGCACCGGTTCGGGCGCCGGCCGCTCGGTCACCGGCATCCGCAGCATCGTGCGCATCCGGTCCTGCCAGGGCGCGTCCTTGATCAGGCTGACCAGTGGCACCCCGGCGGGGGGCGTGAACGCGCTCGGCGCGTCCTTCGCGCTGTAGGTGCGCGGCGGGCTGAACGCCGAACCCTCCGGCTCCGCGCTCGGCGGCTGCGGCGTCTGGAGCCCCTGCGGCACCGCGAACTCGGAGGTCGTCTCCGACTCACCGCCCCTGGGGACACCGAGACCCTTGGGAACGGCGAACTCGGACGTGATCTCCGGGTCGTACCGCGCCTCGTCGGACCCGGGCTTGCGGTCCTCCGCCTCCGTCACCTCGCACCGCTCCCTGAACGACACCTTCCGTAAGCCTCAGTATGCGCACACGTACCCGGTCGGGCCGTATTCGTGCCCGCATGCGGAACGGGCCGCACGCATGCGCGTGCGGCCCGTTCCGGTGGGGCGGGGGTCAGTGACCGCCCTGCTCCTTGAAGCGCTTGTACGACCGCTCGATCTCCGTCTCGGCGTCCGTGCGGCCCACCCAGTTGGCGCCCTCGACGGACTTGCCGGGCTCCAGGTCCTTGTACACCTCGAAGAAGTGCTGGATCTCCAGGCGGTCGAACTCCGACACGTGGTGGATGTCGCGCAGGTGCTCCACGCGCGGGTCGGTGGCCGGCACGCACAGCAGCTTGTCGTCGCCGCCCGCCTCGTCCGTCATCCGGAACATGCCGATCGCGCGGCAGCGGATGAGGCAGCCCGGGAACGTCGGCTCGTCCAGGATGACCAGCGCGTCCAGCGGGTCACCGTCCTCGCCGAGGGTGTTCTCGACGAAGCCGTAGTCGGTCGGGTAGGCGGTCGAGGTGAAGAGGCGACGGTCCAGGCGGATCCGGCCGGTCTCGTGGTCCACCTCGTACTTGTTCCGCGAACCCTTCGGGATCTCGATCGTGACGTCGAACTCCACCGGTGGCTCCTCCATGATCAGCACATAGTTCTGGTGGTTAAGTGTCCCTCACGCAGGTGTGTGATCGCGAAAGGGGCTGGTGGTCGTGCCAGAGCCGAGACCTTGGCGAGCCGCGGGACCGCGGGTGGCGCGGCTCGCGGACGCCGTACGACCGCGTCTGGCGCGCGCCGTCAGGGCCGCGCGGCTGCCGCCGGCCGTGCGCTCCGGCTCCGTGCACCTCCCCCGTCTCCCCCGTCCGCGGACCGTCAGGACCTGGCAGTACACCGCGGGCGCCGCCACCGCCGGCCTGGTGCTGGCCGCCGGTGTGGTGACCGCGGCCGGACCCTGGGACGCCAACGGTCAGCGTACGGCCGAGCGGCTCCGGGCCGCCGCCCCGGAGCGGGCAGGTGGCGCAGATCACGGTGCCACGGCCGGCGGCGCGCCCCGGCCCGCGCCGAGCGCCGGACCCGTCCTGACGGCCCTCGGCGCCGCCGCGGACGCCGTGGGCACCGGCAAGACCGCCCAGGAGGCCCCGGCGCTCCCGGACGTCCTCGGGCCGCTGCTGGACGATCCCGCGCTCGGCGACCGCCACGCGGCGGCCGTCGTCGACGTCACGACCGGCGAACGGCTGTACGACGCCGACGCCGGCCAGGCCCTCACGCCCGCCTCCACCACCAAGATCGCCACCGCCGTCGCGGCCCTGTCCGCCCTCGGCCCCGACCACCGCCTCACCACCCGCACCGCCCTCGACCCCGACACCCGGGAACTGGTCCTGGTCGGCGGCGGCGACCCCACGCTCACCGCGCACGCCCGGACCGGCGGCTGGGCCGGCCTGCGTGACCTGGCGGCGGACACCGCCCGGGCCCTGCGCGAGCGCGGCATCCGCAAGGTCACCCTGTCCTACGACACCACCCTCTTCACCGGCCCCGCCCTGCACCCCATCGGCGTCAACGACAACCTCGCCCCGGTCAGCGCCCTCACCGCCGACGAGGGGCGCGCCGACGGCTCCGCCCGCGGTCCGGCGCCCCGCGTGAGCGACCCGGCGGCGGACGCGGCGGCCAAGTTCGCGCGCTTCCTGAAGAGCGCCGGCATCACCGCCACACCGCCCGGCCCGTCCAAGGCGGGCACCCGCGCGCAGACCCTCGCCACCGTCTCCTCGCCGCCGCTGTCCGCGCTGGTCGAGCGGATGCTGACCAACAGCGACAACGACATCGCCGAGGCCCTGGCCCGGCACACCGCGCTGGCGAGCGGGCGGCCGGCCGGGTTCGCCGGCGGCGCCCAGGCCATCGCCACCCAGTTGCGCGGGCTGGGCCTGCCCATGGCGGGCGCCGCCTTCCACGACGGCAGCGGCCTGGACCGCGCCGACCGGCTCACGGCCGGCCTCCTGACCGGCCTGCTGGCCAAGGCGGCCGACCCGGACCGGCCCGGCCTGCGCCCGGTCCTCACCGGCCTGCCCGTGGCCGGCTTCACCGGCACCCTGAGCGGCCGCTACACCGACGGCGCGGCCGGCGCCGTACGCGCCAAGACCGGCACCCTCACCGGTGTGAACACCCTGGCCGGCACGGTCGTGGACCAGGCCGGACACCTCCTGGCCTTCGCCTTCCTGGCCTCGGATACCTCCGACGCCCTGGCGGCCCAGGCGGCGCTGGACCGGGCCGCGACGGCGCTGGCGGGCTGACGGCCGGGCCGCCCGGTCCCGCGCGGGCCGGCGCACGGCTGCCCGAAGTGGCACCCCTCACGTACGGTTGACAGCATGACTGGCTTCGGTGGCACCGCATCTGTCGGGATGGTCGACTGGAACCTCGCGGTGGCGACCGCGACACGGCTCGTACGCCCCGGACCCGACGTCAGCCGCGACGAGGCCAGGTCCGTCGTCGCGGAGCTGCGCCGGCACGCGAAGGCCTCGGAGGAACACGTCCGGGGCTTCACCCGGATGGGCACCGGGGACGCCCACGACACCCCGGTCCTCGTGGTGGACCGCCCCGGCTGGGTCCGCGCCAACGTCGCCGGCTTCCAAGAGATCCTGCGGCCCCTGCTGGAGAAGATGCAGGAGCGGCGCGGCGCCGGACCGGGCGGCGCGGTCCTCGGCGCCGTCGGCGGCAAGGTCACCGGCGTGGAGCTGGGCATGCTCCTGTCCTTCCTGTCCTCCCGGGTCCTCGGCCAGTACGAGACCTTCGCCCCGGCCGCCCGCGACCTCCCGGCCGGCGCCAACGGCGGCGGCCGGCTGCTGCTCGTCGCCCCGAACATCGTCCACGTGGAGCGCGAACTCGACGTCGACCCGCACGACTTCCGCCTGTGGGTCTGCCTGCACGAGGAGACCCACCGCACGCAGTTCACGGCCGTGCCCTGGCTGCGGGACCACCTGGAGAGCGAGATCCAGTCGTTCCTGGCGGAGACCGACGTCGACCCCATGACCTTCCTGGAGCGCATCCGGGACGCGGTCCAGTCCCTGGCCGGCGGCCGTCCCGAGGGCGAGGAGGAGGACGGCGGCCGCTCCTTCGTGGAACTGGTGCAGACCCCGGCCCAGCGGGAGATCCTCGCCCGGCTCACCGCCGTGATGTCGCTGCTGGAGGGGCACGCCGACTTCGTGATGGACGGCGTCGGGCCCAGTGTCGTACCGACCGTCGCGGAGATCCGGGAGAAGTTCCAGCAGCGCCGCGCCAAGGGCGCCTCCCGGCTGGACCTGGCCCTGCGCAAGCTGCTCGGACTGGACGCCAAGCTGCGGCAGTACCGTGACGGCGAACGGTTCGTGCGGGCCGTCGTCGAGCAGGTCGGCACCGACGGCTTCAACCGCGTGTGGACCTCTCCCAACACCCTGCCCACCAAGGCGGAGATCGCCAAACCGGCGGACTGGGTCGCGCGGGTGCACAGCAGGACCGAGGAGTGAACGGCGCGGGGGAGTCGTGAACCGAATCCCGCCGACGGCAGGCGAACGCCCCTCCAATCACCCGTCCGAGGGACCGTAAGCCATGCGTAGGCGTGCGATGCTCGGGGAACGGCCCGCTTCTGTCACCATCTACACACTCTGAGTGACCGACTCGGGCTCATCCCCCCGAAACTTCATGAAGGGAACCGGACATGGGTCCCCATCCTGCGGTCGCGGCGATACGCCTGGCGGTCCGCCGCGTCCTCCACGACCTCCTGAACGACCACATCGCGCCCGCGCCCGTGCACGCGGGCAGCCACCCCGCACGCACCGCCGAGCGGCCCCCCTCTCCGCTCGTCCTCGTCGCGTGCTCCGGCGGCGCCGACTCCATGGCTCTCGCCTCCGCCCTCGCCTTCGAGGCCCCCAAGCTGGGTGTCCGGGCCGGCGGTGTCACCGTCGACCACGGCCTCCAGCCCGGCTCCGACCTCCGCGCCGAGGAGGTCGTCCTGCGCCTGCGCCAGCTCGGCCTGGACCCCGTCGAGTCCATCGCCGTCACCGTGGGCCGCGAGGGAGGACCCGAGGCCGCCGCCCGGGACGCCCGCTACGCCGCCCTGGACGCCACCGCCGAACACCACGGCGCCGCCGCCGTCCTGCTCGGCCACACCCGCGACGACCAGGCCGAAACCGTCCTGCTGGGCCTCGCCCGCGGCTCCGGCATCCGCTCCCTGTCCGGGATGGCCGCGGTCTCGGGGGCCGGCGGCCGTTACCGGCGGCCCTTCCTGCACCTGGACCGGCAGACCGCCCGCAACGCCTGCCTGGCCCAGTCCCTGCCGGTCTGGGACGACCCGCACAACGCCGACCCGGCCTACACCCGCTCCCGGCTGCGACACGAAGGACTGCCCGCCCTGGAGAAGGCCCTCGGCAAGGGCGTGGTCGAAGCGCTCGCCCGCACCGCCCAGCTCTCCCGCGACGACGCCGACGCCCTGGACGCCTGGGCCCGGCAGGCCGAGGACTCCGTACGGGACGCCGCCGGCCGGCTGGAGTGCGCCAAGCTGTACGCGCTGCCGCCCGCCGTGCGCCGCCGGATCCTGCGCCGCGCGGCCATCGAGGCGGGCGCACCGGCCGGCGCGCTGTTCGCCCGCCACATCGAGGAGGTCGACCGCCTGATCACCGGCTGGCGCGGCCAGGGAGCCATCAATCTCCCGGGCCGGGTCGTCGCTCAGCGGCAGGGTGGCAGACTGGTGATTCGGCAAGGCTGACGACCGGCCCCGCGGAGTGCCCTCCGGCGGACCGGGCAGCCGCGGGCCGTTTCCTACGGCCGTAAGTGCGGGACGACCGAAAGTGATGCGGGTGGACGCGAAAGACATGGGTGCCGACCTTCAGCAGGTGCTCATCACCAAGGAAGAGATCGACGCGAAGCTGGCCGAGCTGGCCGCGAAGATCGACGCGGAGTACGCGGGCAAGGACCTGCTGATCGTCGGTGTGCTCAAGGGCGCGGTGATGGTCATGGCCGACCTGGCCCGGGCGCTGTCCACCCCCGTCACCATGGACTGGATGGCGGTGTCCTCCTACGGCGCGGGCACCCAGTCCTCCGGTGTGGTCCGCATCCTCAAGGACCTCGACACCGACATCAAGGGCCGGCACGTCCTGATCGTCGAGGACATCATCGACTCCGGTCTGACCCTGTCCTGGCTGATCAACAACCTCGGCTCCCGGGAACCGGCCTCGCTGAAGGTGTGCACCCTGCTGCGCAAGCCGGACGCCGCCAAGGTCGCCATCGACGTCGAGTGGGCCGGCTTCGACATTCCGAACGAATTCGTCGTCGGCTACGGCCTCGACTACGCCGAGAAGTACCGCAACCTCCCGTTCGTCGGTACGCTCGCGCCGCACGTCTACGGCGGCTGAGCCAGTCGGCCCAAGACTGGTAGGACGATCGGGAACCCCAGCGGGTTCCGTGCCGTTGAAGCAAGCGGAGACGGGTTTTCCCAGCCGTCGAAACGGCTCCGTGCGGCTTCGGGCAACAATGCTGGGGTACCGTCAGAAGAACTGTCTTATCAAACTCACTATGGCAGGAGGGACGGGGCGGCACCGCTCCGTATGGATGGACGTGAAGCGATACTTCCGTGGGCCGGTCATGTGGATCGTGCTGGCCGTCCTTGCCGTGGTCGTGTTGATGCAGGTCGTCGGCTCGTCCGGCGGCTACAAGACGGTGGACACCGGCCAGGTCGTGGCGGCGATCAACGACAACAAGGTCGAGTCGGCCAAGCTCACCACCGGTGACGAACAGAGCATCAAGGTCACGCTCAAGGACGGCTACAAGGTCGACGGCAGCTCGAAGATCCAGGCGAGCTACATCGGCGACCAGGGCGCGCAGCTCGCCGGGACGCTGCAGACCAAGTACCAGGCGAAGCAGATCACGGACGGCTACACGGTCTCGCCGTCGAAGCAGAACCCGTTCGTCGGCGTCCTGCTCTCGCTGCTGCCCTTCGTCCTGATCGTGGTCGTCTTCCTGTTCCTGATGAATCAGATGCAGGGCGGCGGCTCCCGGGTCATGAACTTCGGCAAGTCCAAGGCGAAGCTCATCACCAAGGACACCCCCAAGACCACCTTCTCCGACGTCGCCGGCTGCGACGAGGCCGTCGAGGAACTCCAGGAGATCAAGGAGTTCCTCCAGGAGCCGGCCAAGTTCCAGGCCGTCGGCGCCAAGATCCCCAAGGGCGTGCTGCTCTACGGCCGCCCGGGCACCGGCAAGACCCTGCTCGCGCGCGCCGTCGCCGGCGAGGCGGGCGTCCCCTTCTATTCGATCTCCGGCTCCGACTTCGTCGAGATGTTCGTCGGCGTCGGCGCCTCCCGGGTCCGCGACCTGTTCGAGCAGGCCAAGGCGAACGCCCCGGCGATCGTCTTCGTCGACGAGATCGACGCGGTCGGCCGGCACCGCGGCGCCGGCCTCGGCGGCGGTCACGACGAGCGTGAGCAGACCCTGAACCAGCTGCTGGTCGAGATGGACGGCTTCGACGTCAAGGGCGGTGTGATCCTCATCGCCGCCACGAACCGTCCGGACATCCTCGACCCGGCGCTGCTGCGCCCGGGCCGCTTCGACCGGCAGATCGCGGTCGACCCGCCGGACCTCCAGGGCCGCCTGGAGATCCTCAAGGTCCACCAGAAGGGCAAGCCGGTCGCGCCCGACGTCGACCTGGCCGCCGTGGCCCGCCGCACCCCGGGCATGACCGGTGCCGACCTCGCCAACGTGCTGAACGAGGCCGCGCTGCTCACCGCCCGCGGCGACCAGAAGCTGGTCGACAACAAGGCGCTGGACGAGGCGATCGACCGGGTGGTCGCGGGCCCGCAGAAGCGGACCCGGATCATGTCGGACAGGGAGAAGAAGATCACCGCGTACCACGAGGGCGGTCACGCCCTGGTCGCGGCGGCCTCGCCGAACTCCGACCCGGTGCACAAGATCACGATCCTGTCCCGCGGCCGTGCCCTCGGTTACACGATGGTCCTGCCCGACGAGGACAAGTACTCGACCACGCGCAACGAGATGCTCGACCAGCTCGCCTACATGCTGGGCGGCCGGGCGGCCGAGGAACTGGTCTTCCACGACCCGACCACGGGTGCCGCGAACGACATCGAGAAGGCCACCAACCTGGCCCGCGCGATGGTCACGCAGTACGGCATGACCGAGCGGCTCGGCGCCATCAAGTTCGGCGGCGACAACAGCGAGCCGTTCCTCGGCCGTGAGATGGCTCACCAGCGGGACTACTCGGAAGAGGTCGCCGCGCTGGTGGACGAAGAGGTCAAGAAGCTGATCGAGACCGCGCACAACGAGGCCTGGGAGATCCTGGTCGAGAACCGCGACGTGCTCGACAACCTCGTCCTCCAACTGCTGGAGAAGGAGACGCTGGGCAAGGAGGAGATCGCCGAGATCTTCGCCACGATCGTCAAGCGTCCGCCCCGGCCCGCCTGGACCGGTTCCTCCCGCCGCACCCCGTCCACCCGCCCGCCGGTGCTCTCCCCGAAGGAGCTGGCCCTGACCAACGGTGCGAACGGCGCGACGGCGTCGATCAGCACGGTCAAGTCGACGGCGAAGGAGTCCGCCCCGGTGACGGAGCAGACCCCGGAGGACCGCTCCGAGAGCTGACCGCGGTCCCGGCCCGCGGGCCCGGAATGAATGCCGCGTCCCCCAAGGTTCTAGCCTGGGGGGCGCGGCATTTCCGTATGCCCGCGGGCAGGACGCACAGGAACGAGGCATCAGATGACCGACCCCGTCACGCTGGCCGGCGACGGCTTCATCGGCGAATTCGACGAGAAGCGTGCGGAGAACGCCGTGCGCGAACTCCTGATCGCGGTGGGCGAGGACCCGGACCGGGAGGGCCTGAGGGACACGCCGGCCAGGGTCGCGCGGGCCTACCGGGAGATCTTCGCCGGTCTGTGGCAGCAGCCGGAGGACGTGCTGACGACGACGTTCGACCTGGGTCACGACGAGATGGTCCTGGTGAAGGACATCGAGGTGTACTCCACCTGTGAGCACCACCTGGTGCCGTTCCGCGGGGTCGCGCACGTCGGCTACATACCGGCCGAGAGCGGCAAGATCACCGGCCTGTCCAAGCTGGCCCGGCTGGTCGACGTCTACGCGCGCCGACCCCAGGTGCAGGAGCGTCTCACCACGCAGATCGCGGACTCCCTGATGGAGATACTCGAGCCGCGCGGTGTGATCGTCGTGATCGAGTGCGAGCACATGTGCATGTCCATGCGCGGCATCCGCAAGCCGGGCGCGAAGACCCTCACGTCCGCCGTGCGCGGTCAGCTCCGGGACGCGGCCACGCGGAACGAGGCGATGAGCCTCATCATGGCGCGCTGAGCGCGCTCAGCGCGCCGACCGCGCCGGGCGGGGCCGGCGGTCAGGCCGCCGGCTCCGCTCCCGGGGGGTTCTCGTCGTCGTCCTCGGGGAGCCGGCAGACCCGCTCAAGGAACAGGGCCGCCGCTATCACGCCGATCCCGGCCAGCAGCGAGAAACCGGCGTAGATCGCCTGGTCGCGGCGGGCCGGGAGGTCCAGCAGCTCCAGCAGGAAGACGCCCGTGCCGCCGTACATCCCGGCCACCAGGGCGGCGACCAGGGCGCTGGCCTGGCCGAAGACGACCGCGCGGGCGGCCATCAGCGGGTCGACGCCCTTGGCGCCGGGCCGCCGCTCGCGCTGGGCCCTCAGCCGGGCGCGCAGCGACAGCGCCGTCGAGAGCAGGACCACCGCGATCAGCGCGAGGACGACGGGGGCGGCCAGGGGGACGCTCGGCAGGGTCCCGACCGAGTTCCAGAGGCGGGCGCCCGCCCAGGACAGGACGCCGGCCACGACGAACACGCCGGCCAGCACCCTGATGCGCAGCTCTTTCACGGTGTCCCTTCAGCTCCCCCGGACCGTCCCGGACGGTACTCGTCTTGGTCGTGCACCGTCTTGACCTTAACGACTACTCGGGCAGCCGGAGTTCCAGGTCGTCCCGGTGCGTCACGCCGTCCCGGGTGACGGCGGAGAGCAGGTCGGCCACCGTGCCGCGGCCCGGGAGCTGTGCCTGCGGGTCCACGTCGTGCCAGGGCGCGAGCACGAAGGCGCGTTCGTGGGCGCGCGGGTGCGGCAGGGTGAGGCACGGGTCGTCCGAGGTGACACCGGCGTAGGCGACGATGTCGACGTCCAGCGTGCGCGGGCCCCAGCGCTCGTCCCGGACGCGGTGGAAGGCCTCTTCGACGGCGTGCGCCCGCTCCAGCAGGGAGGCCGGGGGCAGGGTCGTCTTGAGCACCACGACCGCGTTGAAGTACGACGGCTGGCTGCCGGGCTCGACGCCCCACGGCTCGGTCTCGTACACCGGGGAGACGGCCTTCACCCGGACGCCCGGGGTGTCCTCCAGGGCGTCGACGGCCCCCTGGAGGGTCTCCAGGCGGTTGCCGAGGTTGGAGCCGATGGAGACGACGGCCCACTGCGGGTTGTGCAGGGTGGTGTCGGCGGCGTCCACCTTCTCGACGACCGAGGCGGGCACCGGCTGGACGGTCGGGTCGCTGTGACCCGGGCGGAACGGTCGGGTCATACTCGGCTCCGGGTGATGGTGACGGTCACGTCGTCGAAGGGGACGGTGATCGGCGCGTCCGGTTTGTGGACGCAGACCTCGACCTCCTCGACCCCGTCGTGCTTCAGACAGGTCCGGGCGATCCGTTCGGCCAGGGTCTCGATGAGGTTCACCGGCTCGCCCTCGACCACGGCCACGACCTCTTCGGCCACGATGCCGTAGTGCACGGTCTTCGTCAGGTCGTCGTCGACCGCGGCCGGCCGCGTGTCCAGACCGAGGACGAGGTCCACGATGAAGGTCTGGCCCTCCTCGCGCTCCTTGGGGAACACCCCGTGGTGCCCGCGGGCCTTCAGGCCGCGCAGCGCGACACGATCCACGCGAATCACTCCTGCAATCGTCGGGAACGACCGGGCCGTACCGCGTGCGGGCGGTACGCCGGTCCTGGACGAATCTACCCGCGGGCACCGGCTCGGCCGGGCCGCGGGGGCGTGGGCCCGCGGCGGAACCTGGAGGGTTCACCGGGTGTTTCCCCCGGGAACCCGGCTCTGCCAGGGGCTGGTAGCCGCTTCTACCCGGCGGTAGGTGATTCCAACCACGTCCCGGTCCGCCGGGTCGGGTCCGCCGCGGGCGTGCCTGGTCAGGCGAGCGGGCCGTCATCCGGGGGCACGTCGTCCGCACCGGGGCCCTCGTCGTCGCCGCTCTCGGCCAGCACCGGGGAGGCGTGGTGCGCCCAGAGCTTCCAGCCGGAGGGCGTGCGCCGGAACACGTTCGTGGCGACGACGAGCTGGCCGACCAGCGGGCCCAGCTCCGCGCCCTCCTCCGGGGCGGGGCCGCCGCTGAGGATGTTCTCCGTGCAGGTGACGAGCGCGGTGTCACCGGTGACGGAGACGTGCACATCGGTCAGGAAGAACTGGATGTAGTCGGTGTTGGCCATGATCAGGGCGTACGACCTGAGGACCTCGCCGCGGCCGGTGAGCACCGGCCAGCCGGGGTGCACACAGGAGATCACGCCGCTGTCCGCGGGGTCGTGGTAGGTCTCGTCCACGCCGAGGTCCGCCGGCGTGAGCCAGAGGGCGGAGACCTCGTCGAAGTCCCCGCGCTCCAGTGCCTCGTAGAAGGCGGTGTTGGCGGCCTCGACCTGTTCGACGTCGGTGTGCGCGGTGCTCACCGCTCTCCTTCCGCCGGGCGCGGGCCCGGGGTGCCGGGCGCGTGCCGCGCCGGGCACGCCCCGTCCGCGCGCGCCGCGTCCACGGCCTGGGCCACGCGCACCGCGTCGGCGGTGGCGCGCACCTCGTGCACGCGCACCGCCCAGGCGCCGGCGTGCGCCGCGAGCGCGGAGACGGCGGCCGTGGCCGCGTCCCGCTCCCGGGCCGGCGGCGGCGCGCCCTCCGGTCCGGCGAGGACACGGCCGAGGAAGCGTTTACGGGAGGCGGCGACCAGCAGCGGGTGGCCGAGGGCGCGCAGCCGGTCCAGGTGGGCGAGGAGGGCGAGGTCGTGCCCGGCCCCCTTGGAGAAGCCGAGGCCCGGGTCGACGACGACGCGGTCCGGGGCGATCCCGCCGGCCAGTACGGCCTCCACGCGCGCGTGCAGCTCGTCCACGACTTCGGCGACGACGTCGTCGTAGACGCCCTTGACGTTGCCGCCCTGGAGGAAGCCGCGCCAGTGCATGACGACGAAGGGGGCGCCCGCGGCGGCGACCACCGGGATCATCGCGGGGTCGGCGAGGCCGCCGCTGACGTCGTTGACGAGGGCGGCGCCGGCGGTGAGGGACTGTTCGGCGACGCGGGCGCGCATGGTGTCCACGGAGACGACGACACCCTCGGAGGCGAGGCCGCGCACCACGGGGATCACCCGGCGCAGCTCTTCGGCCTCGTCCACGCGGGTGGCGCCGGGCCGGGTGGACTCGCCGCCGACGTCGACCAGGTCCGCGCCCTGGGCGACCAGGTCCAGGCCGTGTTTGACGGCGGCGGTCGTGTCGAACCAGCGGCCGCCGTCGGAGAAGGAGTCGGGGGTCACGTTCACGACCCCCATGACCGCGCACCGGTCCCATGCCGGAAGGCCGGCCACCCGGCCGCGCCCGCTGATGCTGTTCATACGTTCAGCGTAGGCCCCGGCCGGTACCGCCGAACGCGCGGCGGCCCGGGCGGCGGCCCCCGTGCCGGAGGGGCGGGGCCGGCGCCCGGGCCGGTTCCCGGGCCGCGGCACGCGGCGCGTCCGGATCAGGCCGCCCGGACGTCCCGTTCGCCCACCGCGTGCGCGCAGGGGCGGGCGAGGGCCGTACGGCGCCGGCGCAGGAAGCGCGGCAGCGGCACGGCGAGGTCGACGAAGCCCTCCGCCTGCATGGCGGCGAAGCCGATGCGGGGCAGGTCCGCGGAGGCCCGGTAGACCACGAACCGCGGCTCCCAGCGGGGCTGGAACTTGGCGTTGAACTTGTACAGCGACTCGATCTGGAACCAGCGCGAGAGGAACACCAGCAGCCCGCGCCAGGCGCGCAGCACCGGGCCGGCGCCGATCTTCTCGCCGCGCGCGAGGGCGGAGCGGAACATCGCGAAGTTCAGCGAGACCCGGGTGATGCCGAACCTCGGGGCGGCCTGGAGGGCGGCGACGATCAGCAGTTCGTTCATGCCGGGGTCGGCGGCGCGGTCGCGGCGCATCAGGTCCAGCGACACGCCGTCCTTGCCCCAGGGCACGAAGTGCAGGACGGCCTTGAGGTCGCCGAACTCGCCCGGTGCGTCGTCCTGCTTGTGCGCGGTGGCGATCAGGCAGTCGCCGTCGGCCGCGTCGCCGATGCGGCCGAGCGCCATGGAGAAGCCGCGCTCGGTGTCCGTGCCGCGCCAGTCCTCGGCCGCGCGGCGGATGCGGTCCAGCTCGGCGTCGCCGAGGTCACGGATGCGCCGCACCCGGGTTTCGTAGCCGGCCCGCTCGATGCGCTTGACCATCTGGCGCACGTTGCGCATCGCGCGTCCGGCCAGCGAGAAATCCGCCACGTCGACCACCGCCTCGTCGCCCAGTTCCAGGGCGTCGAGACCGGTCTCGCGGGTCCAGACCTCGCCGCCCGTCTCCGAGCAGCCCATGACGGCGGGCGTCCAGGAGTGGGCCCTGGCCTCGTCCATGAAGCGCTCGATGGCACCGGGCCAGGCCTCGACGTCGCCGATGGGGTCGCCGCTGGCGAGCATCACCCCGGAGACGACCCGGTAGGTGACCGCCGCCTTGCCGCTCGGCGAGAACACGACCGCCTTGTCGCGGCGCAGCGCGAAGTGGCCGAGCGAGTCGCGGCCGCCGTGCTTGTCCAGCAGGGCGCGCAGCCGGGCCTCGTCCTCCTCGGTGAGGCGGGCGGCCGGGTGTTCCGGCCGGAAGGCCAGGTAGGCGGTGGTGGCCGCGGTGATCCAGCCGAGCGCGCCGAGGGAGAAGGCGACCGTCCAGGAGGTGTTGCCCTGGTAGTCGACCGGTCCTTCGAAGCCCAGCAGGCCGTAGATGACGTGGGTCAGCCGGTCGGCCAGGCTCGGGTCGCCGATCGTCCGGTCCGGGTGGACGCTGACGATGACGAGCCCGAGGAGCAGCGAACCGGCGCTCATCAGCACGAAGTTGGCGAGCGCGCGCCACCGGCTGCGCGGGTCGGGCAGCGCGGCGAACTCCGCGCGGTGGCGCAGCAGCGGCACCAGCAGGACGACCGCGATGAGGACGCCGACGAGCGAGTGCCGGTAGGCGAACTGCGCCACCGCGCCCGCCGGGAGCAGCGCCACCGCGGCCCGCCAGGCCCGCCGCTTGCGCCGCCTCAGCCCGTGCGCGAGCAGCAGCAGCAGCACGCCCGCGCTGAGCGAGAGCGCCGCCGCGAACGGCCCGAAGGAGCCCGGCAGCACCTCGGCCAGGGCGTGCATCCGGCTGTGCCGGAAGCGCGGGAAGACACCCGCGGCGATGTCCAGGAGGCCCACCAGCGCGGCCGCCCGGCCGACCAGGGAGGGTACGGCTTCGGGGCGCGGGCCGCGCAGTATGCGCCGCGCCCGGCTTGATCGGCCCGGAACCCCGCCCGACACTTCCCCATCTATCCTGACAGACATCGCATCCCGTAGTTCTGCGAGAGACCTTGGACCCGGGCCCGTTCAGGGCATCCGGCGACATTGCGCCCTCTAGGACGGTGTCTCGGGGGGAGAGGTTCACTCCCTACCGGAAAGTCGGGTCAAAGGCCAAGGAAAGCCCCGGGCAAGTCCGCGCGACCGCGTGTGGACACAGTACGGGCGGAAAGCGCAGGCAGGGAACAGCCCATGGGTCTCACGAGCAACAAAGTGCTGGTGCTGGCGATAGTGGCCGCCGTCGTGCTGTTCATCGGCACGGTGTGGCTGTGGCCGCGGCTGGCCCGGCAGAGCTGGCGGACCGTCAGCGGACGGATCGGTCTGCTGCTGGCCACGCAGGCGGCGCTCTTCGTGTCCGTGGGGCTCGCCGCCAACCAGGCGTTCGGGTTCTACGCCAGCTGGGGGGACCTGTTCGGCACGGAGACCGACCAGGGGATAGTCGTCGACCACTCGGTGCACGGCGGCACCGGCGGCCCGCTCCAGGTGGTCTCCACCTCCGAGGTGCCCGGTGTGCGCGCCAAGCGGCCGGAGACCGGCGGACAGATCCAGAAGGTCGACATCATCGGCCGGACCACCCACATCGCCACACCGGCGTACGTGTACCTGCCGCCGGAGTACTTCCAGCCGCAGTACCGCACGCGCACGTTCCCGGCGGCGGTCGTGCTGACCGGCTACCCGGGCACCGCGCGTTCGCTGGTGGACAAGCTGGACTACCCGAGCACGGCGCAGCGGCTGACCAAGGACGGGCGCGTGCAGCCGATGATCCTGGTGATGCTGCGGCCGACCGTGGCGCCGCCGCGGGACACCGAGTGCGTGGACGTGCCGGACGGGCCGCAGGCGGAGACGTTCTTCGCGAAGGATCTGCCGGACGCCGTGCTCAGCCACTACCGGGCCGGCAAGCGGCCGGGCAGCTGGGGCGTCATCGGCGACTCCACGGGCGGCTACTGCGCGCTCAAGCTGGCCATGCACCACCCCGGCGTGTACGCGGCCGGCGCGGGCCTGTCGGCGTACTACACGGCGCCGATCGACCCGACCACCGGCGACCTCTTCCACGGTGACCGCAAGCTGCGTGATCGCGCCAACCTGTGGTGGGTCCTGGGACACCGGCCAGCGCCGGACACCTCGCTGCTCGTCACCAGCAGCAGGGTCGGCGAGCACAACTACAAGGCCACGATGAAGTTCATCGAGCAGGTGCAGGCCACCAACGTCACCCGCATCTCCTCGATCATCCTGGGAAGCGGCGGCCACAACTTCAACACCTGGCGGCGGGAGATCCCGCCGGCGCTCCAGTGGCTCAGCGGGCGGCTCACCGACCGCTGAACCGCCGCGTCCCGGGCGCCTCGTGGGCCCGTGGGATGGCCGTGTTTTTACGGGGCCGGGGCCCATGAAGTGCCTACGCGCGGTAAGTTTCTGGCCATGCCACGTGGACGCCACCGCCATTCCCCTCCTCTGCACCGGCTGTTGCCTCCCTCGGCGATCGCCGGCGTGTCCGTCGTCTGCGCGCTGGGTCCCTGGGCGTTCTCCGAGGCCACGGTGTTGCGCGCGCTGGCCGCCGCGGCCGCGGCCACCGCGGTCGCCGGCGCGGTCGTGATGCGCCGCTGGGACACGCAGGCGGGCCGGCAGGTCGCCGAACTCATGCGCGCGCGGGCCGGTGACGAGTGGCGCTTCGAGGAGCGGGTCGCCGAGCTGGAGACCGACCTGGAGGAGTCCCGGGCCCTGCGCGGGAAGCTGGAGCAGCGGCTGCGCGCCAAGCGGGCCGAACTGGCGGGCCTGCGCAACGAGCACGCGGCCCTGCTGCGCCGGTACGCCACCGCCGAGACCGAGCGCGCCAGCGCGCTGGAGGGCCGGCGGCTGCTGGAACTGGAGACGACGGCGCCCGGGCAGCGGCCCGCGGCCTCTTTGGCGCCCGCCCTGCCGCCCGCGCGGCGCGGCGCGCCCGCGATCGCCGGGCCCGCCCGGCCGGCGGCCCCGGCGTCTCCCGCGGACCCGCCGTCGGGAGCGGCCGGGGAGGGGCCGGCCGCGGCGGCGGTGTTCTCGCCCGAGGGCGCCCGGCTGTACCGGCGGGCCCTGACGGCGCTGGCCCGGCTCGACCCGGAGGCCCCGGGCGGATCGCCGGACCCGGCCGGCGGCGGCCCGGAGGGCGGGGGCGGCACGACCACCGGGGCCGGCCCCGGGACGGCGGAACCGGGGGCCGCGCTTCCCGGATCCGCCGGGGCGAACACGTCCGGGAGGGGTACGACGGGCACTTCCGGAACGCAGACCTCCGGAACGGAGACCTCCGGAACGGAGACCTCCGGGACGGACGCTTCCGGGGCGGCTGCCGAGGGTGGCGAAACCGAGACCGGGGCCGCCCGGCCCGTGGCCTCGGAGTCCGTGGCCACGGGGTCCGAGGCCACGGGGTCCGGGGAGCCTCCCGCGGACGCCGGCGCCACGTCGGCGAGCGGTCCCGGAACCCGGCCCGCCGCGCCGCCGTCCGCCGTGCGGCGGCAGCAGCCGTCGCCGGCCCAGCCGGCGGCCGGGCGCTTCGCGGTGCCGGCCGCGGTGGCCGTCGTACCGGCCCCGCCCGTACGGCGCCCGGTGACGGAGGGCGGATTCGACTTCTTCGGCACCCAGAAGGGCGCGCCGAAGGCCGCGCTGGACGCCGTGCAGAACGAGGACCTCGCCGATGTCGTCGGCCCCGAGGCGCTCGCCGTGCACAAGGCCGAGGCGGAGTCCGGCTTCAAGCCCGCCGACGAGCGGTCCCGGGGCGTCGGCCAGGTCATCGACCTGACGGCGCACGACGAGACCGAGCAGATCGACGTCCAGGGACTGCGCAGCGCGGCCTCCTGAGCCGTCGTCGGACCGCGCGCCCGGGCCCGGCTCCCCACGGGGGGAGCCGGGCCCGGGCGCGTGCCGGTCCGGGGCGCCGGTCAGCCGCTGGTCATCCACCGGTCCGGAAGGGCGTCCCCGCGGCCCGTACGGGATCTCTCCGCCTGCTCGTGCAGCAGCCGCGCGGCCTCCGCCGCGCCCCGCAGACGGCCCGTCACGGTCTTGTCGGCGCCGGTGTCCACGTGGACGTCGGCGAGCCCCAGGCAGCGCTTCCAGGGACCCTGGGTGAGCCGGACGCTCTGCACCTTGGCGTGCGGGACCAGCGAGAGCCGGCGGCACAGCAGGCCGCTCCGGGCGGCGAACACCGTGCCGGTGACCGCGAGCCGGTGCCCGCGCCACCACAGCGGCAGGCACCACCGGGCCCGGCGCGGCGGCCGGGAGAGCCCGGCCGGGACCGTCACCCCGGGCAGCACGCGCGCGAGGACCGACTCGGCCGCCGCGCGCGGGGCGACCGGAATCAGCACGGAGTTGTCGGAGCCGGCCACGTCGAGTTCGACCCGCACCCAGTCCCGGCGCCGCCACAGCAGCGGTTCCACGATCCGTACGGTCTGCACCCGGCCGGGCGGCACCGTCTCGTGCGTCCGGTCGAGCAGCCCGTGGTCGATGCGCAGCCCGTCCGGTGACTCGCTCACCGTCCAGTCGAACTCGGTGGCGAACCGGCCCCCGCCCCGCGCCCCGGCCGCGCCGAGCAGGGGCAGGGCGGTGGCCAGGACCGTCCACAGGTTGTGCGTGACCAGCCACAGGACGGCCGGCGCGACCAGCGCGACGCCCAGCGTGCCCCAAGTGGCGCCCGTCAGCGCCAGGGAGCGCGCCAGCTCGCGCGGCGGCACCCGCAGCAGGATGCGCGCCGGCGCCTCGCCGACCTCGCGCGCCGTCTCGGGCGCGAAACCCGCCGCGCGCGCGAGCAGCTCCGCGCGCAGGGCGCGCGCCTCCCGCTCGCCCAGGAAGGCCAGTTCGTCCTTCCTGTCGGCGCCCACCACGTCGATGCGCAGCTTGGCGACGCCGGCCACGCGCGCGAGCAGCGGACGGGAGACGTCCACGGCCTGGACGCGCTCCAGCCGGATGTGCGCGGTGCGCCGGAACAGCAGCCCGGTGCGGATGCGCAGTTCGGTGTCGGTGACGGCGTAGTGCGTGAACCACCAGGACAGGAAGCCGTACAGGCCGGCCGCCGGCACCAGTACCGCGAGCCCCAGCAGGAGCATCGTGTGGGTCAGCCGCGCGAGCTGCTGCTGGGCGCCGTTCGGGTCGTGCACCGCCCAGCCGGCCAGCACCGCGAGCGGCGCCCACGCCCGGCGGAAGGGCGTGACCGGATGCAGACGGCGCTCGGTGACGGGCGGGTGCCGCGGTATGCCGCCGTCCTGGTCGCCGGCGCGGCCCGGGGAGGTCACAGGCCCGCCGATCGTGCCTCGCCCAGCTCGGTGAGCCGATCGCGCAGGCGTTCCGCCTCGGCCGGGTCCAGGCCGGGGATGGTCGCGTCGGTCGCGGCGGCCGCCGTGTGCAGCTGTACGGTGGCCAGCCCGAAGCGCCGCTCCACGGGCCCGGACGTCACCTCCACCAGCTGCATCCGGCCGTACGGCACCACGGTCTCCTCGCGCCACAGGACACCGCGGCTGATCAGCAGGTCGTCGGCGCGCTCGGCGTAGCGCCAGGAGCGCCAGTTGCGCCCCAGCAGCCGCCGGCACCAGAGGGCGGCGGCCGGTGGCAGCAGCGCCCAGGCCGCCCACCACGGCCCCGCGAGCAGCCCCGGCAGCAGCCCGGCGGCCACCGTGAGCAGCGCCGTCCACACCGCCAGCAGCAGCCGGCGCATCCGCAGCAGGGCGGGTTCCAGCCCCCGCCACACCGGCTGGTCCGCCCGCGCCCCGGTCTCTTCCCCGCTCCCCGTTTCCATGCGTCCAGCGTACGTAGGGGAAACTGGGGCCATGACTCCTACGACGGAGACCACGGTCGGCATCGGCGGCGCGGCGGAGAGCACCGACATGGTGCTCAACATCGGGCCCCAGCACCCGTCCACGCACGGTGTGCTGCGGCTCAGGCTCGTCCTGGACGGGGAGCGCATCCTGCGCGCGGAACCGGTGATCGGCTATATGCACCGGGGTGCCGAGAAGCTGTTCGAGGCACGCGACTACCGGCAGATCATCGTGCTCGCCAACCGGCACGACTGGCTGTCGGCGTTCTCGAACGAACTGGGCGTGGTCCTCGCCGTGGAGCGGATGCTCGGCATGGAGGTCCCCGAACGGGCGGTGTGGACGCGCACCCTGCTCGCCGAGCTGAACCGGGTGCTGAACCACCTGATGTTCCTCGGCTCCTACCCGCTGGAACTGGGCGGGATCACGCCGGTGTTCTACGCGTTCCGGGAGCGCGAGGTGCTCCAGAACGTCATGGAGGAGGTCTCCGGCGGGCGCATCCACTACATGTTCAACCGGGTCGGCGGCCTCAAGGAGGACCTGCCGGCCGGCTGGGCGGCCCGCGCGCGGGAGGCCGTCGCCGTGGTGCGCTCGCGCATGGACGTCTTCGACGACCTGGTGCTCGGCAACGAGATCTTCCGGGGGCGCACGCGCGGGGTCGGGGCGCTCTCACCCGAGGCGGTGCACGCCTACGGCGTGAGCGGGCCCATCGCGCGCGCCTCGGGCGTCGACTTCGACCTGCGCCGCGACGAGCCGTACCTGGCCTACGGCGCCCTCCAGGACGTGCTGAAGGTGGTGACCCGCGCCGAGGGCGACTGTCTCGCCCGCTTCGAGGTGCTGCTGGAGCAGACCCACAACGCCCTCGACCTCGCCGACGCCTGCCTGGACCGGCTCGCGGAGCTGCCGCCGGGGCCGATCAACCAGCGGCTGCCGAAGGTGCTGAAGGCGCCCGAGGGGCACACGTACGCGTGGACCGAGAACCCGCTCGGCATCAACGGCTACTACCTGGTCAGCAAGGGCGAGAAGACGCCGTACCGGCTGAAGCTGCGCTCGGCCTCGTACAACAACATCCAGGCGCTGACCGAGCTGCTGCCGGGGACGCTGGTGGCGGACATGGTCGCGATCCTGGGCTCGCTGTTCTTCGTGGTCGGCGACATCGACAAGTAGGCCGCGCGGGGCCGCCCCGGGTCTGCCACGGCGGGCGCGGAGCAGTTACGGCGGTCGCGGGGCCGTTACGGGACCGGTTCCAGCGGGTCCGGGACGCCGACCGGCTGGAGCAGCCAGCCGAAGTCGCCGAGGCCGCCCGGTGCCGTGAGTTCGGCGGCCTCGCCGGCGCCGGCCAGGGCGCGCACGTAGGCGGCGGGGTCCGTGGAGGCCAGCGCGAGCGGAGGGCGCGCGCCGGTGAGGCCGAGGGCGTGCAGGGCGGCGCGTTGCGTGAGCAGGCGCGCGGGAGGAAGGTCGCGCGCCGGGGTGCGCGCGGTTTCGGAGGGCGTGCGGGTCGGTGCGCCCGCCGGGGCGGAGGCCGCGCGCGGCGCGTCCGGCAGCGGGCCCGGGGCCGCCGCGCACGCGTCGAGCGCGACGTGCGCCGTGAGGTCGCAGGTGCCGTCCGGCACGGGCGCCGTCTCGCGTCCCGCGCGAAAGCCGGTGAGCGTCCCGAACGGCGGGCGGGTGTCCGCGGTGTGCGCGTAGTCCACGGCCACCGCCAGGCCCCGCGCCACCCGGCCCACGGCCGCCGCCCAGGCGCGGTCCCGGGGCAGCCCGATCTCCGCCCGCAGCCCCTCCTCGGCCGGCAGCGGCCACCAGCGCGCCAGCCAGTCGGCCGCCGCGCCCGTCACCGGCTCCCCGAGCCGCTCGGAGCCGTCCGCCGCGACGAGCACCAGCCGGGGCACGCCCGCCGGGTCCACCTCGACCACGTCCACGGGGACGTTGTCCAGCCACTCGTTGGCGAACAGCAGCCCGGTCACCGCGTCCGGGACCTCGCGCAGCCAGGTGATCCGTCCGTCCAGGCCGGCCGGGCGGTCGGCGATCTCGACGGCGTACGCCCGCGCGCGGGCGGCCACCTCGGCCGGCAGCGCGGCGAGCACCCCGGTGACCAGTTCGCCGCGTCCGGCGCCCAGGTCGACGAAGTCCAGCACCGCGGGCCGCCCGAGCGCCGCGTCCACCCGGCACAGCAGCCGGGCGACGGCCCGCGCGAACAGCGGGGAGGTGTGCACGGAGGTGCGGAAGTGACCGGCCGGGCCCTCCGGGCGCCGGTAGAAGCCGCCCGGCCCGTACAGCGCCGCCTCGGCCGCCGCGCGCCAGCCGCGCGGGCCCGGCCGCCCGCCCGGTCCCTGCGCCGTCGTCGTCTCATCCGTCACCGGGCCAGCGTAGGGGCCCGAACGATCACGGCATCCACCTTGGGGAGTACACGCGCCGGGCGCGGATCGGCCCATCGGTTGACCCCTGCACGCATCCGGTTTCCCTACGCTGGGTTACGTGCAGCGCCTCTATGACTTCCTCCGCCGTCACCCGACCGGGGTCGACGCCTTCTGGGCCGTCGTCCTGTTCGGGATGTCCGGACTGAGCGTGGTCAGTCTCGACGGGGTGCGGGACCACCACGGGACGGTCCCGGCCGGGCTGGCCGTGTCCGCCGTCCTGTGCGCCGTCGTGGCGCTGCGCCGCCGTCTGCCGGAGCCGATGCTGCTGGTCGCCCTGGTGGCCGGGCTGGCCCAGCTGGTCCTGGACGTCGAGACGACCGTCGCCGACTTCGCCCTGCTGGTGATCACCTACACGGTCGCGGCGGTCGGCGCGCGCTGGTCCTCCCGGCTCGCCCTCGCCGTCAGCCTCTGCGCGGCGACCGCGGCCCAGATCCGCTGGCCGGCCGAGAACACCGGCTTCCCCGGGCAGGCCGCCATAGCGGTCTTCCAGACGGTGCCCTTCGCCCTCGCCTGGGTGCTCGGCGACTCCATGCGCACCCGGCGCGCGTACTTCGCCCAGCTGGAGGAGCGCGCGGCCCGGCTGGAGAAGGAGCGCGAGGCGCAGGCGAAGGTCGCGGTGGCCGCCGAGCGCGCCCGGATCGCGCGGGAGCTGCACGACGTCGTCGCGCACAACGTGTCGGTGATGGTGGTGCAGGCCGACGGGGCCGCCTACGTCATGGACGCCGCGCCCGACCAGGCGAAGACGGCCCTGGAGACGATCTCCTCCACCGGCCGCCAGGCCCTGGCCGAGATGCGCCGCCTGCTGGGCGTGCTGCGCACCGGCGAGCACCAGGAGAGCGGGGAGTACGTCCCGCAGCCCGACGTCGAGCAGATCGACGACCTCGTCGAGCAGTGCCGCACCTCCGGCCTCCCGGTCGACTTCAAGGTGGAGGGCACCCCGCGCCCGCTGCCCAGCGGCGTGGAGCTGACCGCGTACCGGATCGTGCAGGAGGCGCTGACCAACACCCGCAAGCACGGCGGGCCGGGCGCGGGCGCGAGCGTACGGCTGGTCTACTTCGACGACGGACTGGGCCTGCTGGTCGAGGACGACGGCAAGGGCGCCCCGCACGAGCTGTACGAGGAGGGCGGCGCCGACGGGCAGGGCCACGGTCTGATCGGCATGCGCGAGCGCGTCGGCATGGTCGGCGGCACGCTGGACGCAGGACCGCGCCCCGGCGGAGGATTCCGCATCAGCGCCCTGCTGCCGCTCAAGCCGGCGCACTGACCCCGGACCCCGCGCCCCCCGCGGGCCTTCGCACTCCCACAGGTGTCGCACCCTCCCACGGCGCCGGACGCGCCGCCCGAAGACCCCGAAGACCCCGAAGACACGGAAGAGGACCCGATGACGATCCGCGTGATGCTCGTCGACGACCAGGCGCTGCTGCGCACCGGGTTCCGGATGGTGCTCGCCGCCCAGCCGGACATGGAGGTCGTCGCGGAGGCGGGCGACGGTGTGGAGGCCCTCCAGGTGCTGCGGTCCGCCGCCGTCGACGTCATCCTGATGGACGTCCGGATGCCGAAGCTGGACGGTGTGGAGGCCACCCGGCGGATCTGTGCCGAGCCCGACGCGCCGAAGGTGCTTATCCTGACCACGTTCGACCTGGACGAGTACGCCTTCTCCGGGCTGAAGGCCGGTGCCTCCGGCTTCATGCTCAAGGACGTGCCGCCCGGGGATCTGCTGGCCGCCATCCGGGCCGTGCACAGCGGCGACGCGGTCGTCGCGCCCTCCACCACCCGGCGCCTGCTGGACCGCTTCGCGCCGATGCTGCCCTCCGCCGGCGGGGAGCCCCGGCACAAGGAGCTGCAACGGCTCACGGAACGCGAACGCGAGGTCATGGTGCTGGTCGCGCAGGGCCTGTCCAACGGCGAGATCGCGGCCCGGCTGGTGCTGAGCGAGGCGACGGTGAAGACCCATGTGGGCCGCATCCTGACCAAGCTGGGCCTCAGGGACCGGGTGCAGGTGGTCGTGCTGGCGTACGAGACCGGGCTGGTCCGGGCGGGCGGCCACGGCTGACGCCGGTACGGGCGCCGGCCCGGGACCGGCGGCTCAGCGCAGGACGCCCTCGATGAAGTCGCTGCCGAGCCGGGCCACCGCGGCCAGGTCCAGCTGGTGCTGCACGTACCGGCCGCGCCGGCAGCCGGTGATCAGGCCCGCCTTCTTCAGCACGGTCAGGTGCCGGGATATCTCGGGCGCGGTCATGCCGTGGGCGTCGGCCAGTTCGCTGGTGGTGTGCGGGGCGCGCGCGAGGTGCCGGCACAGCCGCATCCGCACCGGGTGCGCCAGCGCCTCCATCCGGCGGGTGAGCTGTTCCACGGAGGGGGCCTGCGGGCGGGAACCGCTCGCGGGATAGGTGATCGAGGGCTGCCAGCCGTACCGGTGCAGGACCATCAGGTGCGGCCAGCCGAGGCTGGTCGGCACCAGCACCAGGCCGCCGTCCCCGGTGACGGCACGGCCCACCAGCAGCTTGTCGATGGTGATCAGCGCGGACTCCTCGTCCAGCGAGACGGCCCCGGACAGGGACGCGAGGGCCTCGCCGAGGCCCTTGCGGCGCAGCAGCTCGGTCTTGTGCCGGGCGTCCGCGGCCAGTTGCGGCTGGACGCGGGCCCAGGTGTCGGCGAAGAAGGCGTCGTCGCAGTCGAGCAGCAGCTGCCGGAACCAGGCGCGGACGGCCGGCGGTTCCGTCAGCAGCCGGCGCGTGAACCGCTCCTGCACGGCACCGCGCGCGGCGGCCAGCTCCAGGGAGCGCCGGCGCAGCTCCGGGTCGTCCAGCGGGCCGGGCTCGCGCACGTCGTAGCGCAACTGGCAGGTGAACTCCAGGGCCGCGTTCACGAACTGCTCGTCCGTCAGCTTGTCGAGCTGGTCGAGTTCCTCGGCGAGCGTGGCCCCGGGCAGCGCGCGTCCGCCCGGGAGGCCGGCGAACGGGGCGAAGACGTCCGAGAACGTCGTCCGCCACAGGAAGTCCGCCTCGCACAGCCGGTCGGCCAGACAGGGGTCCAGCCGGGAGGAGACGGCGGTGGCCCAGCCCCGCAGCTCCGGGTGGTGGCCGGGCTCGCTCAGCGCGTGCAGTGCCATCCCCAGCTCCGCCAGCGGAGAGGGCATGACGTGCACCCGCTCCAAGGGCAGCCCGGTGATGTCGATCGTCACGCTCATGCGTCCATCCTGCACCCGCCCGCCGACAACGCCCGCGCCGATTGACGCCGGCCGTCAATCGACGGGACATCCCGGGGGCGCGGCAGCAGGCTGTGGGCACCGGGGCAGCCGCGGAGCCCGGTCCGGCACCGAGCGGCCGGTGACCGGTCCACGTCCCGAGAAGTCCGAGAACCCGAGAAGGCGATCCGCCATGAGCATCACCCAGCAGTACCTCCTCGACAGTTACCGCGCCCGGCTGCACGGCGAGCCCGAGCCGCCCGCGCCGGGCCGCCACGACCTGGACGCGCTGCGGGAAGCACGGGAATACCGCCGCTTTGACGCGGTCGTCGCCGGGCGCCCGGCGCACGGGCGGTTGCGGTACGCCCTGCGCCGGTGGCTGCGGCCACGCGCACTGTGACGAGCCTGCGGCGCTGTGACCGCGCGCGACACTGTGACGGCCCTACGGCGCTGTGAGCGCGCGCGGCGCTGTGCGGGCCTGCGCGCCGTGACGTCCGCGGCGCTGCCGTGGGGGCTTGTGCGCCGTGACCGCCCGCGCGCGCCGTGAGGGTCCGCGCGGACGGTACGCCGTCCGCGCCGGTTACGCGCCGGGCAGCCGGCGCGCGAAGTCGGCGACGGCCGCCCGTACGTCGTCCGCCGTCCACTCCAGGCCGGGCGAGCGCACCGAGACCTCGGTGCGGGCCAGCCCCGGCCCGCCCGCGTCCCAGTGGTCGGCGAAGAGGAACACGCCCGTCTCCTCGGCCTGCCGCACGGACGCCTCCAGCAGGACGCCGGGGTCGTACGGCAGCCACACCTGGAACTCGTGGGTGTGCGGCTCGTCGGGGTGCACCCGGGCCCACGGCACGCCGGCCGCGGCGAAGCCCTCGCGCAGCGCGGCGGCGACCACGCGCGCGTGCCGCACGTACCGCGGCAGCCGGGGCAGTTCGCGCTCCAGTCCGACGAGCGCGGACAGCGCGGTGGGGAACTGCTGGAAGACCATGCCGCCGTACCGGTGCCGCCAGGTCTTCGCCTCCTCCACCAGCGTCCTCGGGCCGGCCAGCGCGGCACCGCCGAAGCCGTCGAGGGACTTGTAGAACGACACGTAGACGCTGTCCGCGAGACCGGCGATCTCCGCCAGCGGCCGGCCGAGGCGGACCGTGGACTCCCACAGGCGCGCGCCGTCGAAGTGCACCACCGCGTCACGCTCCCGGGCGGCCGCCACCACCTCGGTCAGCTCCTCCCAGGAGGGCAGCACGAAACCGGCGTCCCGCAGGGGCAGCTCCAGCATCAGCGCCCCGAAGGGCTCCTCGAAGTCCCGTATCTCGGCCGCCGTGGGCAGCCGGGGCTCACTGGTCACGCGCACCGGACGCAACCCGCTGACCTCGCTGAACGCATGCCGTTCGTGCACCTCCGGATGGCTCAGGGCGTGCAGGGCCACCGTGCGGTCGCCGGTGCGGCCCGCCCAGCAGCGCAGCGCCACCTGCTGGGCCATGGTGCCGGTCGGGAAGAACGCGGCGGCCTCGGTGCCGAGCAGCTCCGCGACCCGCTTCTCCAGGTCCGCCACGATCCCGTCGCCGTACAGGTCCGTGTTCCGGTCCAGGTCGTACACCTCGGGCGCCGCCTCCTGGAGGTCCGCCAGGCGCTCCCGGATCGTGCGCCGGAAACCCGGGCGCCCCAGCACGCGCTCGGCCCGCGCGAAGGCGGCCCGGCGCCGCGCCCGCAGCCGCTCCTCGGCGGACTGCTCCGGAGGCTCGGCACCCGGCTGCCCCGCGCCCGCGCGCTCCGCGCCCGGCTGCTCCGTGCCGGTTTGCTCCGCGCCCGCGCGCTCCGCCCCCGGCTGCTCCGCGTCCGCGCGCGCCGTGTCCGGCTGCCCGGTGCCCGCATGAGGAGCATCCTGCTGTTGTGGTCCCGCCGCGTCAGTCATGTGCGGATCATGCCGCGCGGCCCTGCGTGCGAGCAGCCGGATTTCCGTGGCGTGACCCCGGCCTGTGGACGACCGGCCGCCGTCCCACCCGATAGCGTTAACATGACGAGAAATCGTCCGGTACCCAGAGCGGACTGGAACGGGAAGGCCGCCGTCGCGTGAGTACAGTCCACCAGCCAGACCTCAAGGACCGCCCCGCGCGGCTCACCGTCGGTGTCGTCGGCGCCGGCCGCGTGGGCCCCGCGCTGGCCGCGTCCCTCCAGCTCGCCGGGCACCGCCCGGTGGCCGTCTCCGGAGTCTCCGACGCCTCCCGCAGGCGTGCCGAGAGGCTGCTCCCGGGCGTCCCGCTGGTGCCGCCCGCCGAGGTGCTCCAGCGCGCCGACCTGGTGCTGCTGACCGTCCCCGACGACGCCCTGCCCGGCCTGGTCGCCGGGCTCGCCGAGACCGGCGCGGTCCGGCCGGGCCAGCTCCTGGTGCACACCTCCGGCCGGTACGGCGTGGCGGTCCTCGACCCGGCCCTGCGCGCGGGCGCCCTGCCGCTGGCCCTGCACCCGGCGATGACCTTCACCGGCACGCCCGTGGACGTCCAGCGCCTCGCGGGCTGCTCGTTCGGCGTCACCGCGCCCGGGGAACTGCGGCTGGCCGCCGAGGCCCTGGTGATCGAGATGGGCGGCGAACCGGAGTGGATCAGCGAGGAGAACCGCCCGCTGTACCACGCGGCCCTCGCGCTCGGCGCGAACCACCTGGTCACGCTGGTCGCGCAGGCGATGGAACTGCTGCGCACGGCCGGCGTGGGGGCGCCCGACCGGATGCTCGGCCCGCTGCTCGGCGCCGCCCTGGACAACGCGCTGCGCTCCGGTGACGCCGCGCTGACCGGCCCGGTCGCGCGCGGGGACGCCGGCACGGTCGCCGCGCACGTCGCCGAGTTGCGCCGGCACGCTCCGCAGACCGTGGCCGGCTATCTGGCGATGGCCCGCGCGACCGCCGACCGCGCGCTCGCGTCCGGCCTGCTCAAGCCGGAACTGGCGGAGGACCTTCTCGGGGTACTCGCCGACGGAGGCCGGACGAGCCCCGCAGGCGGCACCGGCCGCACCGACCGTCCGCACGGCACGACCGGCGATGACGGCTCGAACCGCACCGACGACAGCACCGGCACCGACGACACTGACGACACCGACGGTCCGACCGGCACCGAGGGGAACGACCGATGACCACCGCCCTGCTGAGCACCGCCGGGGAGCTGCACGCGCGCGTGCGCCGCGGCCGCCGCGCCGTCGTGATGACCATGGGTGCCCTGCACGAGGGCCACGCCACCCTCGTCCGCTCCGCGCGCCGGATCGCCGGCCCGGACGGCGAGGTCGTCGTCACGGTCTTCGTCAACCCGCTCCAGTTCGGCGCCGGCGAGGACCTGGACCGCTACCCGCGCACCCTGGACGCCGACGTGAAGCTGGCCGGGCAGGCGGGCGCGGACGCCGTGTTCGCGCCCTCCGTGGACGAGGTGTACCCGGGCGGCGAGCCCCAGGTGCGCGTCTGCGCGGGACCCATGGGCGAACGCCTGGAGGGCGCCTCGCGGCCCGGCCACTTCGACGGCATGCTCACCGTCGTCGCCAAGCTGCTGCACCTCACCCGCCCCGACGTCGCGCTGTTCGGGCAGAAGGACGCCCAGCAGCTGGCCCTGATCCGGCGCATGGTGCGGGACCTGAACTTCGGCGTCGAGATCGTCGCCGTACCGACCGTGCGCGAGGAGGACGGGCTCGCCCTGTCCAGCCGCAACCGCTACCTGTCGCCCGTGGAGCGCCGTACCGCGCTCGCGCTGTCCCGCGCGCTGTTCGCCGGCCGGGACCGGCACGCGGCCCAGGAGGCGCTGCGCGCGCGGGCCCGGGAAGTGCCCTCCACGCACGCGCGGGCCGAGGCGCTGAGCGCCATAGGCGAGTCCCGCGCGGCGGCCGACGCGCACGCGGTGGCCACCGCCGCGCCCGGCGCCCCGGCGGCCGTGCGCGCCGCCGCCCGCCAGGTCCTGGACGAGGCCGCCCGCCTCGACCCGCCGCTGCGGCTGGACTACCTGGCGCTGGTCGACCCCGCCGACTTCACCGAGATCGGCGACGACTTCACCGGTGAGGCCGTGCTCGCCGTCGCCGCCCGGGTCGGCACGACCCGGCTGATCGACAACCTCCCGCTCACCTTCGGAACCCTCGGAGCCGCCTCGTGACCAGCACAGGCATACGACTGCACGCGCCCGCCCCCGGCTGGGCCATCGCCGCGGACGTGGTCGTCGTCGGTTCCGGCGTGGCCGGGCTGACCGCGGCCCTGCGCTGCGAGGCCGCCGGCCTCACCACCGTGGTCGTCACCAAGGCCCGGCTGGACGACGGCTCCACGCGCTGGGCGCAGGGCGGCATCGCCGCCGCCCTGGGCGAGGGCGACACGCCCGAGCAGCACCTCGAGGACACCCTCGTGGCCGGTGCGGGCCTGTGCGACGAGGAGGCCGTACGCATCCTCGTGACCGAAGGCCCCGACGCGGTACGGCGGCTCATCGACACCGGCGCGCACTTCGACGAGTCCTTGGAAGGCGGCCTGGAACTCACCCGCGAGGGCGGCCACCACCGCCGCCGTATCGCGCACGCCGGCGGGGACGCGACCGGCGCGGAGATCTCCCGGGCGCTCGTCGAGGCGGTCCGCGCGCGCGGGCTGCGCACCATCGAGAACGCGCTGGTGCTGGACCTGCTGACGGACGCCGAGGGCCGTACGGCCGGGGTGACCCTGCATGTGATGGGCGAGGGCCAGCACGACGGCGTGGGCGCCGTGCACGCGCCCGCGGTGGTGCTGGCGACCGGCGGCATGGGCCAGGTGTTCTCCGCGACCACCAACCCGTCGGTGTCCACCGGCGACGGCGTGGCGCTGGCGCTCCGGGCGGGCGCCGAGGTCTCCGACCTGGAGTTCGTGCAGTTCCACCCGACCGTGCTGTTCCTCGGCGCGGACGCCGAGGGCCAGCAGCCGCTGGTCTCCGAGGCGGTGCGCGGCGAGGGCGCCCACCTGGTCGACGGCGACGGCGTGCGCTTCATGGTGGGCCAGCACGAGCTGGCCGAGCTGGCGCCCCGGGACATCGTCGCCAAGGGCATCCTGCGGCGGATGCTGGCCCAGGGCGCCGAGCACATGTACCTGGACGCCCGGCACTTCGGCGCCGACATGTGGGAACACCGCTTCCCGACCATCCTGGCCGCCTGCCGCGCCCACGGCATCGACCCGGTCACCGAGCCGATCCCGATCGCCCCGGCCGCCCACTACGCCTCCGGGGGCGTCCGCACCGACGCCCACGGCCGGACCACCGTGCCCGGACTGTACGCGTGCGGCGAGGTGGCGTGCACCGGCGTGCACGGCGCCAACCGGCTCGCCTCCAACTCCCTGCTCGAAGGGCTCGTGTACGCGGAGCGGATCGCCGCCGACATCGCCGCCGCGCGCGCGGCGGGCGGCCTGCCCGCGCGCGTGCCCGCCCCGGTGCCGTACCCGGACCGGCCCGTCCACCCGCTGCTCGCCCCGGAGAGCCGCTTCGCCATCCAGCGGATCATGGCCGAGGGCGCGGGCGTGCTGCGCTCGGCGGAGTCCCTCGCCGGGGCCGCCGACCGGCTCCAGCGGCTGCACAACGACGCCCGGGACGCGCTGGAGGAGAACGGCAAGACCGCCGAGCCCGGCGTGGACACCTGGGAGGCGACGAACCTGCTCTTCGTCGCCCGGGTGCTGGTCGCCGCCGCCCGGCTGCGCGAGGAGACCCGCGGCTGCCATTGGCGCGAGGACCGCGCCGAGCGCGACGACACCCACTGGCGGCGCCACATCGTCGTACGGCTCAAGCCCGACCGGTCGCTGGCCGTACGCACCACGGACACCGCAGACTTCCCCCCGACCCGGCCAACCCCGCGCCCCCAGGAGCAGTGACGACGTGAGCACCGACGACCTTCCCCTCGCCCCGACCGGCGGCTGCGGCGACGGCTGCGCCTGCGGCGCCGAGGGCGACGAGGAGTACCTGGAGTGCGGGCTCGACCCCGCGCTCGCCGAGCTGCTGGCCGCCGCCGGACTCGACCCCGTGGAGGTCGAGGACATCGCCAACGTCGCCATCCAGGAGGACCTGGCCGGCGGCGTGGACGTGACGACGGTCTCCACCATCGCCGAGGACGCCGTCGCCACCGGCGACTTCACCGCGCGGGAGGCGGGCGTCGTGGCCGGCCTCCGGGTCGCCGAGGCCGTGCTCTCCGTGGTCTGCACGGACGAGTTCGAGGTCGAGCGGCACGTGGAGGACGGCGACCGGATCGAGGCCGGGCAGAAGCTGCTGTCGGTCACCACGCGCACCCGCGACCTGCTCACCGCCGAGCGCAGCGCGCTGAACATCCTGTGCCGGCTGTCCGGCATCGCGACCGCCACGCGCGCGTGGGCGGACGCGCTGGAGGGCACCAGGGCGCGCGTGCGGGACACCCGCAAGACGACCCCGGGCCTGCGCTCGCTGGAGAAGTTCGCCGTCCGCTGCGGCGGCGGCGTCAACCACCGCATGTCGCTGTCCGACGCGGCCCTGGTCAAGGACAACCACGTGATCGCCGCCGGCGGCGTCGCGCAGGCGTTCACCGCCGTACGGGAGGCCTTCCCGGACGTGCCGATCGAGGTCGAGGTCGACACCATGCACCAGCTCCGCGAGGTCGTGGACGCGGGCGCCGACCTGATCCTGCTGGACAACTTCACGCCCGGCGAGTGCGAGGAGGCCGTCGGCATCGTCGGCGGCCGGGCCCTGCTGGAGGCGTCCGGGCGGCTGACCCTCGCCGACGCGCGCGCGTACGCCGGCACGGGCGTGGACTTCCTGGCCGTCGGCGCGCTCACCCACTCCTCGCCGATCCTGGACATCGGCCTGGATCTGCGCGAGGCGGAGTAACGGCCATGCTGCTCACCATCGACGTCGGCAACACGCACACCGTCCTCGGCCTGTTCGACGGCGAGGACATCGTCGAGCACTGGCGCATCTCCACGGACGCGCGCCGCACGGCGGACGAGCTGGCGGTGCTGCTCAAGGGCCTGATGGGCATGCACCCGCTGCTCGGCGAGGAGCTGGGCGACGGCATCGACGGCATCGCGATCTGCGCGACCGTCCCGTCGGTGCTGCACGAACTGCGCGAGGTCACCCGCCGGTACTACGGCGACGTGCCCGCCGTGCTGGTCGAGCCGGGCGTGAAGACGGGCGTGCCGATCCAGTTCGACAACCCCAAGGAGATCGGCGCCGACCGCATCATCAACGCGGTCGCGGCGAACGAGCTGTACGGCGGCCCGGCGATCGTGGTCGACTTCGGTACGGCGACCACGTTCGACGCGGTCTCCGCGCGCGGGGAGTACGTCGGCGGTGTCATCGCCCCGGGCATCGAGATCTCGGTGGAGGCCCTCGGCGTCAAGGCCGCCCAGCTGCGGAAGATCGAGGTGGCCCGGCCGCGCAGCGTGATCGGCAAGAACACGGTCGAGGCCATGCAGGCGGGCATCGTGTACGGGTTCGCCGGCCAGGTCGACGGGGTGGTCGAGCGGATGGCCCGGGAGCTGGCCGACGACCCCGACGACGTGACGGTGATCGCCACGGGCGGGCTCGCGCCGATGGTGCTGGGCGAGGCCTCGGTGATCGACGAGCACCAGCCGTGGCTGACGCTGATCGGGCTGCGCCTGGTGTACGAGCGGAACGTGTCGCGGCTGTGACGGACGGCCGGTGCCCGGCGGGCGCCGGCCGCTGCCGGCGGCGCGTGCCGGGTCACCCGCGCGGGGTGGCCCCGGACGAGGGAACCGGCGTACGACACGCGCCGAAAAAACGTCCTGGAACGTCACTTTTGTCCGATTAGCGATAGCGTCGCCGCATGCCCACGCCATACGGATCCCGCGGCGGCATGGCGTTCGGCGCGGAGGAGCTGCGTGTGCTCCGCCGCGCCCTCGCCCTCGCCCTCCACCCCGGCCACGCCTCCGCCGCGGACGTGCAGGACTGTCTGCGGCTCGCCGAGTCGCTCGACGAGGCGGTGTGCGAGGGGGCCAGACTGCGCGCCTTCCTGGTGGCCGACCTGGGCCGCTACCGGGCCGCTCTGCCGGGCACCGCCGCCGGGTACCTGACGCTGCTGGAGGAGGCCCTCGGGGCGGGGCACCGGCCGGTGCCGGACGACCTCGCCGCGCTCCGGGCGCTGCGCGGGAACCCCGTGGCGGCGGCGCTGCTGGACCGCTGCCGGGCGCTGGCCGAGCAGGACGTACGGGCACGGTTCGGGCAGGGTGCCCGCAAGGTGCCGGCGCCCGCCGTGCCGCCCGCGCGGACGCGCCTGCTGGCCCTTCCCGGCGGCGCGGGGGACCCAGGGGTCCGCCAGGACGACGGGCAGTCCCAGGAGCCCGTACAGCCCGCCCAGGAGCCCGCGCGGAAGCCGTCGCCCGGCCCGGCGGAGCGGCCCGTGCCGGACCCGGCCGCCCCGAAGCGGCCCATCCCCACACCGGGAGAGGTCTTCCCCCGTCGCAAACCGTCCCCACCCGCAGAACGCTCCGCCCACCAACTGACCGCGGTCTGACCCACCCACCCCGCGGCCGAGCGGCGGCGCGCTGCGCCCACCTTCCGGCCCGACCCCGCCTCGCCCCCTGCGCCGCCGCGCGGGCGGGCGGGCGGTCCCGCCGGGTGGCCACAGGGCTGGCCCCGCCCCGGCAATCCCGTCCTGCCGCCTGCGCCGCCGCGCGGGCGTGCGGCCGGACCCGCCGGCCGACTGTGGGCTGGGCCCATCGTTCGGCCTGGTCCCGTCTCTTTCCGGCCCCGTCTGGCGGTCTGCGCGGGCGTGCGGCTGGCCCTGCCGGGTCGCTGCGAGCCTGCCTCGCCCTCGGCCGGACTCGGGCCGGTCCCACGGTCCGCGCCGACGCGCGGCCGGGCTCGCCGGGTGGCTGTGGGCCGGCTCCGTCCCTCGGCCGTCCCGTCTCGCGGCCCGCGCCACCGTGCCACTGCGCGGCCGGGCTCCCGGGTCCGGACCCGGGAGCCCGGGCCCGTCCTGTCGTCCGGCAACCGCCGTGCGGGCGCGTGGCCGCGCCGCCGGGGGCGTCCTCCCTTCGGCTGGTTCCATCGCCTCCTGCCCCGCCGAGCCGGCGCGCGGCTGAGCTGCCTGCGGACTGGCTTCGCCCTTCGAGCCGGTTCCGTCTCGGGCCTGCACCGCTAGGGGCCGCGGGCCCGCTTGCCTAGCCTTGGCCTGACCCGGGCGCGGGCACTGGCCCGTCCCGCCGCGCGGGCGCGTGGCGGCGCCGCTGGGGCGCTGGGGCCGGCCTCGCCGGTAGTCGGGCCCCTCTCGCCGCCTGCTTCGCCGCGCGCGGGCGTGGCCGGGCCTGTCGGGTGGCCGTAGTCCTGCCTCGCCTCGGCCGGGCCGGGGCCGTCCCTCTCATCCGTATCGCCGTGCGGGCGTGTGGCCAGGCCCGCAGCCGCCGGGGTATCCGTGGCGGCGGCCGTGAGGCCGTGGCGCGGGTCGGAGGGGTGTTCGGCCGGAGGGTTCGCGGAGCGGGGTTGTTCTCGGTGGGGCGCGACGCGCAGTCGCGTACCCCGTACCTTTCGCCCGGTGCCCCGTGGCTACTCTGGAGGCATGGACTACGTCTCCGCGCTCGTGCCCCCGGTCGTCATGGCCGCGTTCTTCATCGGTGTGGTCAGGGTGATCGTGAAGACCCAGGGCGGGGCCGCCAAGGCCAAGGAGGACGCGGCCGTCGACGCCGCTCTCGCGCGCGTGGAAGCCGCCTCCGCGCGCCCCGCCGACGTCTGAGCCACGCCCGGACAACCCGCGGCCCGCGGCCCGCGCCCGAGCAGGCAGGCGCGGCCCGTATGCGCCCTTTTTGCCCGCGTTTGCCGCCATAGCGCACGTCCGGCACGCCATTGCCGGGATCTCCCACTATTGTTCTGAGCTGTGCCTCGCCCATTGGGAGAACTCGAAGACGCGGTCATGACGCGGGTGTGGAAGTGGAACCGCCCGGTGACCGTTCGAGAAGTCCTGGAAGACCTCCAGCAGGAACGGTCGATCGCCTACACCACGGTGATGACCGTTTTGGACAATCTCCATCAGAAGGGCTGGGTGCGCCGGGAGGCCGAAGGCCGGGCCTATCGATATGAGGCCGTGTCGACACGCGCCGCCTACGCCGCGGCCCTGATGAACGAGGCCTGGTCGCAGAGCGACAACCCGGCCGCCGCTCTCGTCGCCTTCTTCGGCATGATGAGCGAGGAACAGCGCCAGGCCCTCAGGGACGCCGTACGCATCGTCCAGGGACCGGAAGAAACCCGGGAAGCCGCCGCGGCCCGGCAACGCGAAGCCCCGGAAGCCCGGCAAGAGGAGAACCCCGGCTCGGCGGAGGACGCGGCCGGGCGATAGCGTCCGCTCATGTCAGCAGAGCGTCCCGAAGTCTCCGCAAAAGCCATCACCGTCCGGCGGGCCCGGACCGGCGATGTCCCGGCCGTCCGCCGCCTCCTCGACGCCTACGTCCGTGACCGCATCCTGCTCGACAAAGCCATGGTCACGCTTTACGAGGACATCCAGGAGTTCTGGGTCGCCGAACGCGACGACAACGCCGAGGTCGTCGGGTGCGGCGCGCTGCACGTCATGTGGGAGGACCTGGCGGAAGTGCGGACTCTGGCGGTGAAGCCCGGCCTCAAGGGCGCCGGCGTGGGCCATCAGTTGCTGGAGAAGTTGCTCCACACCGCGCGCTGGCTCGGCGTTCGACGCGTTTTCTGCCTCACCTTCGAAGTGGACTTCTTCGCGAAGCACGGGTTCGTGGAGATCGGGGAGACGCCGGTCGACACCGATGTGTACGCCGAGCTGTTGCGTTCCTATGACGAGGGCGTCGCGGAGTTCCTCGGTCTCGAACGAGTGAAGCCGAACACCTTGGGCAACAGCCGGATGCTTCTGCATCTGTGATCGTCATTGCCCAGGTGCCCTATGTCCGAAACGCGCATGTTTCCGGACGCGGGCGGACCGCTGAGGCTCTCCCGAGGGTTTGTGTTTTTCCGGCAAAAGCGGTTTGCTTTCCGACGTACTGCAGTACTGCATATAACAGGGGCGGCGAAACGGCGGACGCCGCACACCCCCTGCCCCCTCAACGTTATCGATGAAAGGAAATGCGGTGGCACAGAAGGTTCAGGTCCTTCTTGTCGACGACCTCGACGGCGGCGAGGCGGACGAGACGGTGACGTTCGCGCTGGACGGCAAGACGTACGAGATCGATCTCACGACTGCCAATGCGGACAAGCTGCGCAGCCTTCTTGATCCCTATGTGAAGGGCGGGCGCCGCACCGGCGGCCGTGCTTCGGGCGGGCGTGGAAAGGCGCGTGCCGCTTCCGGCGGCAACCAGGACACCGCGGCCATCCGCGCCTGGGCGAAGGAGAACGGCTACGAGGTCAACGACCGCGGCCGGGTTCCCGCGTCGATCCGCGAGGCCTACGAGAAGGCCAACGGCTGATCCCGCCGCCCGGCGGGACACCCGGCGCGCACGCGCCGCAGCCGGACGCGGTGACAGTGCGCTGCCACCGTGTCCACCAGGCGCACGAGATCGGGGGCGCTCCCCGCGCCCGCGTTCCCCGCGGCCGATCCGGCCGCCACACCCAGTGCACCCGGCGCACCACCTGGCACACCCGGCATGGCCGGCAGCGAGGTCCCGGCCCCGGGTCCCGGTCCGGGGGGCCGCAGCCATACCGCGGCCCCCTGCGCGGACCCGGCGGCCTCCCGCGCGAAGGCGGGCCGCCCGGGACCGGCCGGCACCGGAGCCCGAAGCGTGCCGCCCGGCCCGAGGACGCGCAGGTCCAGCGGGACCGGGCCCCATTCCAGCCAGTCCAGCAGCCCGGGCAGTTCCTCGGCGCTGCCCGGCGCCACCAGCAGCGCCATCCGGTCACCCCGCAGGAGCACCGGCGAGTCCGGCGCGAGATGCCGGAGCGCGTGCGCGCCCGCCTCGGCCGGCACGTCCAGCGCGTCGAACCGCACCCCCGTGAGCAGCCGCAGCGGCCGTCCGGGCACGGTCGGCCACCCCAGTTCGTTCTCGTACCAGTGCCGGGCCCGGGCCTCCGGGCCGGCCGGCAGGGCGCCGGCGGCCGGTGCGCCCGGTCCGGGGGGCCGGCGGGGAAGGGGGAGCGCGGATGTCAGGGGGACGGAGCCAGCCATGCCGGGTGCAACCGCCGCGAGGCCGTGCGGGTTACGCTGGGTGTCCTGTCGGCTGCGCACCGTGCCGGGAATGGGGAGGCGCGCGGGCCCGGGGGGACGCAAGGTTGTTCGCCCGTAGCGGAGGGAACCGGTGCGCTCGGCATGGAGTGTCGGTGCCCGCGGGTAAGACATGCCTAGTGGGAGGGGGCGACACGCAGAATGGGCCGTCTCACGTTCGCCAACGGCGTACTGGCGAGTGGGGTAACTGCCTGGCCTGCGGGAACATCGTCTCGCACCATCGGGTTGGAGCAGATGTCGGCGTTCGGGGTCAGGAGGCCATCGACGGTGTCGGCAGTTGGAATGAGCGGTCCCCGCTTGCGGGACTAAGCTGCGGAAGGACAGGGAGGGGAAGTTCCCCCCACTGCCTGACCGCTCTGAGGAGCGATTAACGATGTTCGAGAGGTTCACCGACCGCGCGCGGCGGGTTGTCGTCCTGGCTCAGGAAGAAGCCCGGATGCTCAACCACAACTACATCGGCACCGAGCACATCCTCCTGGGTCTCATCCACGAGGGCGAAGGTGTCGCCGCTAAGGCCCTGGAGAGCCTCGGCATTTCGCTTGAGGCGGTCCGCCAGCAGGTGGAGGAGATCATCGGCCAGGGCCAGCAGGCCCCGTCCGGCCACATCCCCTTCACCCCCCGTGCCAAGAAGGTCCTGGAGCTGTCGCTCCGCGAGGCCCTTCAGCTGGGCCACAACTACATCGGCACGGAGCACATCCTGCTCGGCCTGATCCGCGAGGGCGAGGGCGTCGCCGCCCAGGTCCTGGTCAAGCTGGGTGCAGACCTCAACCGGGTGCGGCAGCAGGTCATCCAGCTGCTCTCCGGTTACCAGGGCAAGGAGACCGCCACCGCGGGCGGCCCGGCCGAGGGCACCCCCTCGACCTCTCTCGTCCTGGACCAGTTCGGCCGGAATCTCACCCAGGCCGCTCGTGAGTCCAAGCTGGACCCGGTCATCGGGCGCGAGAAGGAAATCGAGCGGGTCATGCAGGTGCTGTCCCGCCGCACCAAGAACAACCCGGTGCTGATCGGTGAGCCCGGCGTCGGCAAGACCGCCGTCGTCGAGGGCCTCGCCCAGGCCATCGTCAAGGGCGAGGTGCCCGAGACGCTCAAGGACAAGCACCTCTACACGCTGGACCTCGGCGCCCTCGTCGCCGGCTCCCGCTACCGGGGTGACTTCGAAGAGCGCCTGAAGAAGGTCCTCAAGGAGATCCGCACCCGCGGCGACATCATCCTGTTCATCGACGAGCTGCACACGCTGGTCGGTGCGGGTGCCGCCGAGGGCGCCATCGACGCGGCGAGCATCCTGAAGCCGATGCTGGCCCGCGGCGAACTCCAGACCATCGGCGCGACCACGCTGGACGAGTACCGCAAGCACCTGGAGAAGGACGCGGCCCTGGAGCGCCGCTTCCAGCCCATCCAGGTCGCCGAGCCGTCCCTGCCGCACACGATCGAGATCCTCAAGGGCCTGCGCGACCGGTACGAGGCGCACCACCGCGTCTCCATCACGGACGAGGCCCTGGTCCAGGCGGCCACCCTGGCCGACCGGTACATCTCGGACCGCTTCCTGCCGGACAAGGCGATCGACCTGATCGACGAGGCCGGTTCCCGGATGCGCATCCGCCGGATGACCGCTCCGCCGGACCTGCGCGAGTTCGACGAGAAGATCGCCGGCGTCCGCCGCGACAAGGAGTCCGCGATCGACTCGCAGGACTTCGAGAAGGCCGCCTCGCTGCGCGACAAGGAGAAGCAGCTCCTGGCCGCCAAGGCGAAGCGGGAGAAGGAGTGGAAGGCCGGCGACATGGACGTCGTCGCCGAGGTCGACGGCGAGCTGATCGCCGAGGTCCTCGCCACGGCCACCGGCATCCCGGTCTTCAAGCTGACCGAGGAGGAGTCCAGCCGTCTGCTCCGCATGGAGGACGAGCTGCACAAGCGGGTCATCGGCCAGAACGACGCCGTCAAGGCGCTGTCGAAGGCGATCCGCCGTACCCGCGCCGGGCTCAAGGACCCGAAGCGTCCGGGTGGTTCGTTCATCTTCGCCGGCCCGTCCGGTGTCGGTAAGACCGAGCTGTCCAAGGCGCTCGCGGAGTTCCTCTTCGGTGACGAGGACGCGCTGATCTCCCTCGACATGTCGGAGTTCAGCGAGAAGCACACGGTCTCGCGTCTCTTCGGCTCGCCCCCCGGCTACGTGGGGTACGAGGAGGGCGGCCAGCTGACCGAGAAGGTGCGCCGCAAGCCGTTCTCCGTCGTCCTCTTCGACGAGGTCGAGAAGGCCCACCCGGACATCTTCAACTCGCTGCTGCAGATCCTGGAGGACGGTCGTCTGACCGACTCCCAGGGCCGGGTCGTGGACTTCAAGAACACGGTCATCATCATGACGACCAACCTCGGCACCCGGGACATCTCCAAGGGCTTCAACCTGGGCTTCGCGGCCTCGGGTGACACGAAGACCAACTACGAGCGCATGAAGAACAAGGTGTCGGACGAGCTGAAGCAGCACTTCCGCCCCGAGTTCCTCAACCGCGTCGACGACGTGGTCGTCTTCCCGCAGCTGACGCAGGAGGACATCCTGCGGATCGTCGACCTGATGGTCGACAAGGTGGACGAGCGCCTGAAGGACCGGGACATGGGCCTGGAGCTGTCCCAGTCCGCCAAGGAGCTGCTGGCCAAGAAGGGTTACGACCCGGTGCTGGGCGCCCGGCCGCTGCGCCGCACGATCCAGCGCGAGATCGAGGACACGCTCTCGGAGAAGATCCTCTTCGGCGAGCTGCGCCCCGGTCACATCGTGGTCGTGGACACCGAGGGCGAGGGCGACACCGTCACCTTCACCTTCCGGGGTGAGGAGAAGTCGGCACTGCCGGACGTCCCGCCGATCGAGCAGGCCGCGGGCGGGGCCGGACCCAACCTGAGCAAGGACGCGTAAGCCTCCTGCGGTCGGACCGACGAGAGGGGCCGGTGCCTTCGGGCACCGGCCCCTCTCGTCTGCGCGCCCGCGCTCCGGCCGCCGCCGGGGCGGGCTCCCGCGGTGCTCGGCTACGACAACCGGCCGTCGTAGTCGGGCAGTTTGTACGTCTTCCCGGCGTGCCCGCCGGACAGGTCCGAGGCGTTGTTGCCGATGTTCGCGAGGATCGTGTAGCCGTCGTCCTCGATGCCGGCGCGCTGCGCGGTCTTGTAGGCGGCGACGTCCTTGAAGAGGTCGGACAGGCCGCGCACGCGCAGCCCGGAGACGTTGTAGCCGTCGTGCCGGAGGTTGTACGCGGTGGGCCAGTACAGGACGCCGGGGCGGGCGGTGACGAAGAAGAGCGAGACGCCGTGCTCCTGGGCGTAGCGGGCGACGGCCAGGACGGGCTTGTTGGCGGGCTGCGGGTAGCTGAAGCCGAAGTCGGTCTCCAGCGTGGTGTTGTCGATGTCGAAGACGACCGCCTGCCTCTCGCCGGGCCGGGCGGCGGCTATGCGCTGCTTCAGGTACGGCAGGGCCTGGTCCATGACCGTCTGGCAGTCCCGCTGCCAGGCGGCGTAGTCCACCTTGGCGGCGGAGGCCGGGGCAGGGGCGGAGCGGGCCCCAACGACGGGCGTGGCGGCCCCAACCGCGGGTGAGGCAGCCGGGGCCGCGGGTGAGGCGGCCAGGGCCGCGGGCGAGGGGCCCGTGCCGGTCGTAGCGGCCTCGGCCGGGGCGGTCAGGGTCGCCAGGGCGGCCACGGAGGCGGCGGCCAGGCAGACGGCGGTCACGGGGCCGCGGCGCGCCCGGGGGCGGGTGGTCGTCACGTGGGGGTCCTCTCACGTCCGGACGCGCGTCCGGACGCGTCCTGAATGTCAGGGACATGCTCCGAGCCGGGGGTGGCGAGCGGGGAACCGCAGGGTTACCGGACGGTAGGTGCGGAGAGGCCCGCGTCACAATTCCGGGGCCGCCTTTTTATCCCGCCGGTGATAAGCGGCACAGGCGGTAAGTAGCCTACTAAGGCACATCGTGAGTGGAAATAGGCGGATAAAAGGGACATTCACCCCCGAAGATCCCAAGGGAAAACCCCGTAGTCAGAGGGGGTGTCCGTCCGGCGGAGCGGGTGTCAAGAGCCGGGTCGTTTCGGGGTCGTCTACTAGACGATGCCGTAGATGGGGCTTTTGTCAGGACTCGGGGTGGTCGGTTACCAAGGGATGGCCGCTTCGGGCAGATGTCTTTTCGGACGTCTGTGCGCCGGGTGGCCCACAAGTCCCCGAGTACACGAGGTCACGATGTTCCGACGCTTCACGTCCCGCTCTTCCCGTACGTCCTCGCTCCGCAACCGCGTGGCCGTCCTGGCCGCCGGAATCGGCACCACGGCCGTGCTGGGCACCGGGCTCGCGAGCGCCGCCACCGCCCCCGCCACCTCCTGGGTCGACCCGGTGAAGACGTACACCCTCTCCGCCAGCTTCATGCAGGCCGGCAGCCACTGGGTCGCCAAGCACAGCGGCCAGGACTTCGCCGTGCCGACCGGCACCGAGGTCCTCGCCGCGCACGGCGGCACCGTCGTCAAGGCCGGCCCGAACGGCGCAGGCGACGGCCCGGCGTACGGCAACGCCATCGTCATCAAGCACGGCAACGGCACCTACTCGCAGTACGCGCACCTGTCCCGGATCGACGTCCGGATCGGCCAGGTCGTGAGCACCGGCCAGCACATCGCCCTGTCCGGCTCCACCGGCAACTCCACCGGTCCCCACCTGCACTTCGAGATCCGCACGACCCCGAACTACGGCTCCGCCGTCGACCCGGTCGCGTTCCTGCGCGCCCAGGGCGTCAAGGTCTGACCCGGGCCTAACGCGTCTCGCGGGCGTGCCGGTGCGCCTGCCCGACCATGTCCAGGGCGACTTCGAGAACGGCCTCGCGCCTCTTCTCGGAGTCGCCTTCGAGGTCCTGCATCACGAACATCCCGGCGTGCAGCGTGAACAGCGCGCTGACCGAGCGGACCTGGTCCACCAGCTCGGACTCGGGGTCGACGAGGATGTCCCGCAGTCCGCGCATCCGGTCCTTGAAGATGTCGCCGATGCGCAGTTCCCGCACCGTCGCCTGGTTCTCCTGCATGAAGCGGAAGAGCGGTTCGGCGCCCGCGAGCGCCTCGCTGTAGCGGCGGATGATCTCTTCTTTGGTGGCCAGCGTGTGCGGCTGCCCTCTGCCCCAGTCGATCAGACCCTCGATCGGTTTCGTCAGGTCCTCGAAGAGGCTGGCGATGATCTCTTCCTTGGTCTTGAAGTGGTAGTACAGGGCCGCCTTGGTGACGTCGAGGCGCTCGGCGATCTCCCGCAGGGAGGTCTTTTCGTAACCCTGCTCCGCGAAGAGTGCGAGTGCCACGTCCTGGATGCGCTGGCGGGTGTTGCCGCGGCGCTGGTGCTTGGTGCCGTCCATGGTGAGGCCCATCCTCGTACTCCTCGCGCTCCCGAGAAACTTACTTGACGCCCGGCTAGTAGCGCGTCTACCGTCCCAGTGTAGTGATAACTAGCCGGGCGGCAAGTAAGTAGCGCCGCCCAGGGGGAAACGGGAAAACGATGGCGGACACGGTGCAAAGCGAAACATCGGGCAAACGCCCCAGGAGCGTACGAGTAGTGCTGCTCGCGCTCATGATCGCGATGATGCTCGCGATGCTCGACAACATGATCGTGGGTACGGCGATGCCGACGATCGTGGGCGACCTCGGCGGCCTGGAGCACCTCTCCTGGGTCGTCACCGGCTACACCCTGGCCACCGCCGCCTCCACCCCGATCTGGGGCAAGGTCGGCGACATGTACGGGCGCAAGAGCGCCTTCCTCAGCTCCATCGTGATCTTCCTCATCGGTTCGGCGCTGAGCGGCATGGCCCAGGACATGGGCCAGCTGATCGGGTTCCGGGCCGTGCAGGGACTGGGCGCCGGCGGTCTCATGGTCGGCGTCATGGCGATCATCGGCGACCTCGTGCCGCCGCGGGAACGGGGCAAGTACCAGGGCATGATGGCCGGTGTGATGGCGCTGGCCATGATCGGCGGTCCGCTGGTCGGCGGCACCATCACCGACAACTGGGGCTGGCGCTGGGCCTTCTACATCAACCTGCCGCTGGGCGCGGTCGCCCTGGCGCTGGTCACCGCCGTACTGCACCTGCCGCGCAAGCGGTCCAAGGCGGGCATCGACTACCTGGGCGTCGTCCTGCTGACCGTCGGCATCACCGCCATCGTGCTCGTCACCACCTGGGGCGGCAGCGAGTACGCCTGGACCTCCGCGCGGATCATGGAGCTGATCGGCATCGGCGTGGCCGCGCTCATCGGGTTCGTGTTCTGGCAGACCAAGGCCGCCGAACCGGTCCTGCCGCTGCACATCTTCCGCAGCCGCAACTTCACCCTGATGGCGGTCATCGGCTTCATCACCGGCTTCGTGATGTTCGGCGCCACGCTCTTCCTGCCGCTGTACCAGCAGGCGGTGCAGGGTGCCTCGGCGACCAACTCCGGACTGCTGCTCCTGCCGATGCTCGGCGCGATGCTGGTGACCTCGATGGTGGCCGGCCGGATCACCACCAACAGCGGCCGGTACAAGATCTTCCCGATCGCCGGCGGCGTCCTGATGACCGTCGGGCTGTACCTGCTGTCGATGATGGACACCGACACGACCCGGCTGACCTCCGGTGTCTACATGGCCGTGGTCGGCGCGGGCATGGGCTGCCTGATGCAGATCACCATGCTGGTCGCGCAGAACAGCGTGGAGATGAAGGACATGGGCGTGGCGTCCTCGTCCGCCACCCTGTTCCGTACGCTCGGCTCCTCCTTCGGCGTGGCCATCATGGGCGCCCTGTTCAACCACCGCGTCCAGGACGTGATGGCCGAGCGGGCCGGCTCGCAGGGCTCGCGGCTGACCGAGAAGTCGGCGCAGCTGGACGCGGCGAGCCTGGCGAAGCTGCCGGCCCAGGCCCGCGAGGCGTACCAGCACGCGGTGTCCTCGGGCACCCACTCGGCGTTCCTGCTCGGCGCCGTCATCGCGGTGCTGGTGCTGATCGCGGCGGTGTTCGTCAAGGAGGTGCCGCTCAAGGGCGGTCCGAAGGCTTCCGGGGAGGGCGCCGAAGCGGCGCCGCCGGCCGTGATCGAGGCCGTCTGATCCGGTCCGGGGCGGACGGCCGGCGACCCAGGGTCGCCTGAGCCGTCCGGCCCCGAAGGCCCCGGTGCGTGTCCGCCGCCGGGGCCTTCGGCCTGTCCCGGCGGACCCGGGAGCGGGACCCACGGCGCCCCCGCCGACGGCTGCCGGCGACGCGCCCGCCGTTCCTCTCCGTCGGCCAGCGGCTCGCCGGCCTGCGGGTACGGCTTGAGGACCAGCCCCTCCCGCCGGTACGGCCTGCGGACCGGCCCCTCCGGCACGGCGCCGCCCGGCCCCGGACTTACGGGAGCATCGGATAGCTGCCCGTGTTGGTGGGGGCGTGTTCCGGCAGCCACAGCACGGCCACCGCGCCCTCGGCGGGGATGCCCGCGGGCGCGCCGACGGGCCGTACGTTGCGGAAGGTCAGCCGCGCGCCCAGCACTCGCGCCTGGCCGGCCGCGATGGTCAGCCCCAGCCCGTGGCCCTGCCCGGCGCGGTCCTCGCTGCCGGTGCGGAACCGGCTCGGCCCCTCGGCGAGCAGCTCCTCCGGGAAGCCGGGGCCGTGGTCGCGCACCCGGATCACCCGGCCCTCCACGGTCACCTCGACCGGCGGCCGGCCGTGCCGGGCGGCGTTGGCGAGCAGGTTGAACAGCACCCGCTCCAGCCGCCGCGGATCGGTGGTGACCTCCGACTCGTGCACCACCCGTACGGTGATCTCCGGGTCCTTGGCCGCCACCCGGCGCGAGACGAACTCGCCCAGCAGGAGGTCCTGGAGCTCCGCCCGTTCCGAGGCGCTGTCCAGCCGGGCCACCTCCAGCACGTCCTCGACCAGCGTGCGCATCGCCTTCGCCCGGTCCAGGACCAGTTCCGTGGGCCGGCCGGGCGGCAGCAGCTCGGCGGCCGTCAGCAGACCGGTCACCGGGGTGCGCAGCTCGTGCGCGATGTCGGCGGTGACCCGCCGCTCGGCCTCCAGCCGCTGGCGCAGCGCGTCCGCCATGGCGTCCACCGCGCGCGCGAGATCGTCGGTCTCGTCCCGGACGACACCGCCGATGGCCTCCCGCACCCGGACGTCGGTCTCGCCCCTGGCGACCCGGTTCGCGGCGGCCGCCGCCTTGCGCAGCCGGCGGGAGAGCTGGCCGCCGATCAGCACGCCCAGCGCGCTGCCGCCCAGCACGACCGCGACCGAGCCGATCACCAGGGCCTGGTCCAGGTCCTTGAGGATGTCGGTGCTGCGGTCCGGCAGGTGCAGGTGCACGGAGAGTACGTGCTCGCCCTTCACCGGCACGGCCGCCCAGATGTCGGGGTCCTTGTCGTGCTGGGAGACGTCACTGGCCCGCCGGCCCCGCGCGACGCTGGCGCGCAGCGCGGCCGGCAGCTCCGGGTCGTCGACCTTGACGTACGGGAAGACCGGACCGCGGTTCAGCTCGTAGTTGCGCTGGGCCAGCAGCAGCCGGTCGACGGCCAGGTCGCGCGCGTTGTCCAGCATCGAGACCCGGGCCGCGTTGTGCACGACCAGGCTGAGCACGACCGCCACCAGCCCGGCCACCAGCGCGATCGCCGCGCTCAGCTTCCAGCGCAGCCCGGTGCGCAGGTCCGCGCGCTCCATCCGCCGGACCGGATGCCGAAGTATCCCCCGCATACCGCCGCTCCGCTCAGGCCTTCAGCTTGTAGCCGAAGCCGCGGACCGTCTCGATCCGGTCCTGGCCGATCTTCTGCCGCAGCCGCTGCACGTGCACGTCGACGACCCGGGTGTCCCCGCCCCAGCCGTAGTCCCACACGCGTTCCAGCAGCTTGTCGCGGGAGAGCACGGTGCCCGGCGCGGAGGAGAACTCCAGCAGCAGCCGCATCTCGGTCGGGGTGAGCGCCACCGGCTGTCCGGCCCGGCGCACCTCCATGCCGTCGGTGTCGATCTCCAGGTCCCCGAAGGCCAGCGTGCCGGTGACGGCGGAGCCGGGCTCGGCCGGCTGGGCGCCGCCGGCGTGCCCGAAGCGGCGCAGCACCGCGCGGATGCGGGCCACCAGCACGGCACCGTCGAACGGCTTGGTCACGTAGTCATCGGCGCCCGCCTCCAGGCCGAGCACGACGTCGATGGAGTCGGCGCGCGCCGACAGCATGATCACGGGCACGGTCGACTCGTCCCGGATCCGCCGGCACAGGCTGACCCCGTCCAGGCCCGGCACCATGACGTCCAGCAGCGCGATGTCGGGGCGGTCCGCCCGGAACGCCGCCAGCCCCGACAGGCCGTCGGGCATCGCGGTGACCGCGAAGCCGTCCCGCTCCAGGGCGAGCTGGGTGGCCTCACGGATGACGTCGTCGTCCTCGACGAACAGGACGTGGGTCTGGTCTGCCATCCCGGTGCTCTCAGTCCTCGTGGTGTGCGTGTGGTGATCAGTTGGCCGGCACGGGCCGCGCGCTCTGGCCCGCCGGCTTGCCGTACTCGTTGCGGGTGGGTTTCCCGGGGACGAACCGGCCCGCCTTCCAGGTGTACGGCGTCACGATGTCACCGGACGGGCTGGAGATCGGGTCGTCCTGGTCGTAGTACTGCCGGGTGACCGACAGGGTGCCCTGGTCGATCTCGGCGTAGACCGGGGACTCCTCGCTCTTGAAGACGTTCCTGAACACGCCGTCGTCGTCCCGGTACACGTACGAGCCGATGCCGACCCAGTCGGCGCAGGTCATCACGTTGACGACGACGTCCTCCACCGGGGCGTCGGTGAGATCGCCGTACGAGACGTCGACCTGGTAGTTGTCGCCGTCGCACGGCTTCAGCTCCTGCTTGACCGCCTCCGACACCGACGGGTCGCCCTTGAGCAGCGCCACGGCGTCCACCCGCCGGAACGTGCCGGTGACGGGGCTGGCCGAGGGGGAGGCGCCGGCGTCCGCCACCGCGGAGGCGTGCGCCGGGCCCTCGTCCCGGGCGCCGGTGCCCCCGCTGCCGCACGCGGCGGCGAAAAGGCCGAGGGCGGCGAGCGCGGTCCCCGCCGCGATCACCGCCTGTGAACTGCCTCGGGCCCCTCGGGACCCGGCCCCGGTCAGGCCGCGCAACGCTCCCGCTCCTCACGCTCCAGCGCGCGTGCGTCCAGATCGCGGGCCTCCAGCTCCTCACGGAGCCGGGCGAGCGCCCGGTGCAGCGTGCTCTTGACCGTACCGGCCGACATGCCGAGGGCCGCGGCCGTCTCCTCTGTGGACATCTGCTCCCAGTGTCGCAGCACCACGACGCTGCGCTGCTTCGGTGCGAGCACCTTCATGATGTCCATCAGCAGGGCCCGGTCGGCGTGCTGCTCGGTGGAGTCCTCCACGGAGGCGTCCGGCAGCTGCTCGGTCGGCACTTCCTCCAGCTTGCGCGCACGCCACCACTCGGTCCGCGTGTTGATCATGACCCGGCGCAGATAGGCGTCGGCGAGCCGCTTGTCGGCGATGCCGTCCCAGCGGCCGTACGTCCGTACCAGCGCGGTCTGCAGCAGGTCCTGGGCGTCGACCGGGTCCGGCACCAGCCGGCGGGCGCTGCGCAGCAGCGCGTCCTGCCGGGTGCGCACGTACTCCTCGAATTCGAGCACCTCGCCCTGCGCCATGATCGACCGCCTCCGTTCCCCGTCGTGCCTCCGGCTCCTGCCGGAAGTCCCGCTGTCCCCGCGCCCGGTGGTCCGCCGGGCACGAAGAAGAAGCTACGGAGTGGTTGTCACGGGGCTGTGCGGACCAGCCTGCGGCTGGCAATCGGCTATCCGTCGGTTGTGTAACGGATGAGGGAACGGGGTAGAGGGAGCGGGCCATTTGCCCTTGTGTGGGGCGATTTGTCCCGCCTGGTCTTTCGTAACGTACGCGCGGGGACTGTGAACTGGCTGAGCGTCAGCCCAGCGGCAGCCGGTACAGACCGCCGGGCAGCGGTTCCACCAGGCCGTCCGCGACCAGTCCGTCGAGCGCGCGGGCCCGCTGCACCGGCTCGTGCCACACCCGGTCCAGCGCCGCCTGCGGCACCGGCGTGTGTGCCTCCCGCAGCACGGCCAGCAGCTTGCCGCGCACCTGCCGGTCCGTGCCGGCGTACGTCTGCCCGCGCCGCGGCGGCCCCGCGTGCTCCGGCTTGCCCGCGAGCCGCCAGGCGCACTGGGCGGCGATCGGGCACCGCTGGCACCCCTCGTTCTTCGCCGTGCACACCAGCGCGCCCAGCTCCATCGAGGCGGCGGCCCAGCGCGCGGCGGTCCGCTCGTCCGCGGGCAGCAGCTCGCGCGCCAGGCGCCGCTCGGCGGCCGTGGTGGCGTTCGGCGGGTACCGCACACCCGTCACCGCCCGGGCGATGACCCGGCGGACATTGGTGTCCAGCACCGCGTGCCGCTGCCCGTAGGCGAACGACGCCACCGCGGCGGCCGTGTACTCGCCGATGCCGGGCAGCGCCAGCAACTGCGCGTGATCCGTCGGCACGTCGCCGCCGTGCCGTTCCGTTATGGCGACCGCCGCGCCGTGCAGGCGCAGCGCGCGGCGCGGGTAGCCGAGCCGGCCCCAGGCGCGCACCGCCTCGCCCGGCGCCTCCTTCGCCAGGTCGGCGGGGCGCGGCCAGCGGACCAGCCACTCCTCGTAGACGGGCAGCACCCGGTTCACCGGGGTCTGCTGAAGCATGAACTCGCTGACCATCACACCCCATGGACCCGCCTCCGGGCGGCGCCAGGGGAGGTCACGGGCATGGGCGTCGAACCAGGCGATCACGGGGGCGTGGAGCTTCTCAGTCATGGCCTTCCGATCCTGCCACGGGTTGGCGGGCCGACGACGTGAGCGCGCGGTCACCGAGCGTGCCGATACGTGAAGAACCGCACCGTCCAGTGCAGTTACCAAAATGATGATCGGGAAAAGTTGGCCGTGGCGCGGCGGGTGAAGCGAGCGCGCGCGGTGATCTCTCGTACAGTTTGGGCCGTGGGATCTCTGCGCAATCCGGTCGGGCCGCTTCCCTCCTCCATCTACTGGCGTCGGAGGGCCGTCATGCTGTCCGTGTTCGCCTTGCTGGCGCTGGTGATCACTTGGATCGTCACCGCCGGCGGCGGGGGCGGAAGGAAGGACACCGGCGGGGCGGACGGCAAGAATCCCACCCACACCATCACGCCGGGGCCCTCCTCGTCCGGGCCCGCGATCAGCCAACGCCCGGGCGGACGCGACGATTCGGGCGGCGACGGCGGCTCCGGGTCCGGCGGCGGCTCCGGTGACGGCGGCGGTTCGGCGGGGACGGCCGGCAACTCCGGTGGCTCCGCGGGCTCCTCGGGGTCTGCCGGCTCCGCGGGCGGTACGGGCGGTGCGTCCGGCGGTGGCGCCGTCGCCGCGGCCGACGCGCTCCCGGGCTCCTCCGCGCTGCCCGACTGCACGTCCGGCGCGGTGGTGTTGAACCTGCGCAGCGTGCGCAACTCCTACTCGCCGGACCAGACGCCGACGTTCGAACTCACCGCGAAGAACGCCTCGTCGGCCGACTGCAAGGTCGATCTCGGCCCGAAGAGCGCGGTGTTGACGATCACGCCGGCGGACGGGGAAGACGCGTACTGGGCGTCGGACGACTGCCCCGAGGGCCCGGGGAGCCTGGTGTTCCGGGTGCCGGCCGGCCAGACGATCACGTACACCGTGAAGTGGGACCGCAAGCCGAGCACCGCGCACTGCGGGACGCCGTCCGGCGGGCCGGCGAAGACGGGCACCTACCTGCTGGAGGCCAAGGCACCCGGCTTCGCCAAGGCGCAGGCTTCCTTCGTGCTGTCGGCGGACTAGCGGTACCGGCAGTACCAGGGGTACTGGCGGTACGGCCTGGAGCGTCGCCGGCACGGCCGGCCGGTGGGCGGCCGCCGGGTCAGACGTACCGCTCCAGGATGGAGGACTCGGCCAGGCGGGACAGGCCCTCCCGGACGCTGCGGGCCCGGGCCTCGCCCACGCCGTCCACGGCCTGGAGGTCGTCCACGCTCGCGGCCAGCAGCTTCTGCAGGCCCCCGAAGTGCTCCACCAGCCGGTCGATGATGGCGCCCGGCAGCCGCGGCACCTTGGCCAGCAGCCGGAAGCCCCGCGGCGACACTGCCGAATCGAGCGACTCGGGAGACGCGGTGTAGCCCAGCCCGCGCGCCACCGTGCCCAGCTCCAGCAGCTCCGCGTGGGACAGCGCGTCCAGCTCGGCCAGCGCCTCGCCGACCGTGCGGGACCGCTTCGCCGTCGGCTCGGGCACATAGTCGCGCACCACCAGCTCGCGGTCCGGCTCGACGCCCGCGATCAGCTCCTCGAGCTGGAGCGCGAGGAGCCGGCCGTCCGTGCCCAGCTCGACCACGTACTCGGCGATCTCGGTGGCGATACGGCGGACCATCTCCAGCCGCTGTGCGACCGCCGACACGTCCCGGACCGTCACCAGGTCCTCGATCTCCAGCGCCGACAGCGTGCCCGCGACCTCGTCCAGCCGCAGCTTGTACCGCTCCAGGGTGGCCAGCGCCTGGTTCGCGCGGGACAGGATCGCCGCCGAGTCCTCCAGGACCCGGCGCTGACCGTCCACGTACAGGGCGATCAGCCGCATCGACTGGGAGACCGAGACCACCGGGAAGCCGACCTGCTTGCTCACCCGGTCCGCCGTGCGGTGCCGCGTGCCGGTCTCCTCGGTCGGGATCGTCGGGTCCGGGAGGAGCTGCACGCCCGCGCGCAGGATCTTCGACAGGTCCGACGACAGCACGATGCCGCCGTCCAGCTTGCACAGCTCGCGCAGCCGGGTCGCGGTGAACTCCACGTCCAGCACGAAACCGCCCGTGCACATCGCCTCGACCGTCTTGTCGGAGCCGAGCACGATCAGGCCGCCGGTGTTGCCGCGCAGGACCCGCTCCAGGCCGTCCCGCAGGGGCGTGCCCGGTGCCACGGCGCTCAGCGAGGAGCGCATCAGGCCATCGGTACCGGCACTCCCACCGGACTTTCCGGGAGCTGCTGCCCGGTCGTTGGCTGCCACTGCACTCCTCCGGTCGCAGGTTCTGACGCCCTCCCGCACCCGCACTCGGTTCGTACGGACGGGCGAGACCAGGGCAAAGTCTACCGGCGCTCCTCCGCCTCCCGTGGGGCCTCCCGGCGACGGGAGCGCGGCAGAACCCGCAGCGCGTCCCCCATGTCGGCGACTTCCAGGACCTTCATGCCGGCCGGCACCTTCCCCGGATCGGTCGGTACGAGCGCGTGCGTGAAGCCCAGCCGGTGCGCCTCGGAGAGCCTGCGCTGCACGCCCGTGACCCGCCTGACCTCGCCCGCGAGACCCACCTCCCCGATCGCCACCAGGTTCTTCGGCAGCGGGGTGTCGCTCGCGGCGGAGGCCAGGGCGAGCGCGATGGCGAGATCGGCGGCGGGCTCCGACAGCTTCACGCCGCCGACCGTCGCGGAGTAGATGTCCCGCTTGCCCAGCGCGCTGATCCGGCCGCGCTGCTCCAGCACCGCGAGCATCATCGACACCCGGGAGGTCTCCAGACCGGATGTCGTCCGCCGCGGGGAGGGGATCTGGGAGTCCACGGTCAGCGCCTGCACCTCGGCCACCAGCGGACGGCGGCCCTCCAGGGTGACGGTCAGGCAGGTGCCCGGCACCGGCTCGGCGCGGCGGGTCAGGAACAGGCCGCTGGGGTCGGTGAGGCCCGTGATGCCCTCGTCGTGCAGCTCGAAGCAGCCGACCTCGTCCGTCGCCCCGTACCGGTTCTTCACGCCGCGCACCAGGCGCAGCCGCGCGTGCCGGTCGCCCTCGAAGTGCAGCACGACGTCCACCAGGTGCTCCAGCAGGCGGGGGCCCGCGATGGCGCCGTCCTTCGTGACGTGTCCCACCAGCAGCGTGGACATGCCGCGTTCCTTGGAGGCGCGGATCAGGGCGCCGGCCACCTCCCGGACCTGGGCCATGCCGCCGGGCGCACCCTCGATCTCGGGCGAGGCGACCGTCTGCACCGAGTCGAGGATCAGCAGGGACGGCTTGACCTCGTCCAGATGGCCGAGGACGGCGGCCAGGTCCGTCTCGGCGGCCAGATACAGATGGTCGTCCAGGGCGCCGATGCGGTCGGCGCGCAGCCGCACCTGGCTCGCCGACTCCTCGCCGGTGACATAGAGGGTGCGGTGCTCGGCGCTGGCCGACTTGGCGGCCACGTCCAGCAGCAGGGTGGACTTGCCGACGCCCGGCTCGCCCGCCAGCAGCACGACCGCGCCCGGCACGAGTCCGCCGCCGAGCACCCGGTCCAGCTCGGGCACGCCGGTGGTGCGGGCGGTGGCCTGCCGGCCGTCGACCTGGCCGATGGGCACCGCGGAGTGGGTCACCCGGCCCGGCGCCGTCGTCCGGACCGCGGGCGTGCCGTACTCCTCGACCGTGCCCCAGGCCTGGCATTCGGGGCAGCGGCCGAGCCACTTGGCCGTCTGCCAGCCGCACTCGGTGCAGCGGTAGGACGGACGGTCCTTGGTGGTCTTGGTACGGGCAGCCATGCGGAAACCGTAGCCCCCGGCACTGACAACGGGACCGGGGGACCGCCGCCGGACGGCCCGGGACACGGAAGAGCGACCCGGTCTCGGCCACCAGCCGTCGGTATCCGGACGCGGAACAGAGCGTTCCTGTCCCCTTATGAGGGATCGTTTCACCCGTACGGATTAAAAGTGCTCAAGGTGCCCGAAGGGGCACTCCGCGGCCGCCTACGGTCGCACGGGTGATGAGCAGCAGTCCGGAGACCACCGCCGCCCGCAGGACCGGAGCGCACCGCGCGTCGCGTGCGGCGGAACGTGAGGCGCGCGAGGCGCGTGAAGCGCGCGACCGCGCCGCCGCGCGCGCCGTCGCCGAGCGCACGCCGGCGCGCTACGAGCCGTACCTGGACGGCCTGTTCACCTACTGCCTGTCGGTGCTGTGCGACCACGACGCGGCCACCGCCGCCCTCGGCGACGCCCTCGCCGTGGCCGGGCGCCGCGGCCACCGGTCCGCCGCGGCCGCCGACGACCCCAGGGCCTGGCTGTACGCGCTGGCCCGCTGGGCCTGTCTGCGCGAGCTGGCCGAGGCCAGGCAGAAACGTCAGGCCACCCACGCGGCGGGCCGTCCGGGCGGCGCGGGCGCGGACGGGACCGCAGAGGGCGCCGGGGCGGAGGCGGCCGGCCAGGGCACCGGCACCGCCGCGGAGGCGTCCCCGTCGGCCGAGGCGCGGGAGCGGCGGCGCCGCGAACTGGCGCTGCTGGCCTGGCCGGAGGCGGCCGGCACCACACCCGAGCAGCGCGAGGCCCTGGAACTCGCCGTCCGCCACCGCCTCGCCGCCCACGAGGTCGCCGCCGTCCTCGGCCTGGAGCCCGCCGCCGCGCGGGAACTGCTCGCCTCCGCCGCCTGCGAGGTGGAACGCACCCGGGCGGCCCTCGCCGTGGTCGACGCGGGCGGCTGCCCCGGTGTGGCCCACCTCACCGGCGACAGCCGGCTGGTCCTGAGCACGGCCCTGCGCCAGGAGCTGGTCCGGCACGTCGACGACTGCCCGCGCTGCCGCCGCACCGCCGAGCGCGCCGCGTCCGGCCACTGGCCCGGCGCCACGGTCACCCCGGCCGAGCTGCCGGTCCTCCAGGCCCCGCGCACGGCCCTGCGCGCGGCGCCGGCCCGCCTCCCGCGCGCGCGGGGCGCGGCCGTGCCCCGCTTCGACCGGCGCGGCTTCCCGATGGACCCCAAGGACCGCGCGGCCCGCCGCGACCGGCTGCGCGCGCGAGCCGTCACCACGACGGTGGTCGCCACGGTCGTCGCCGCGCCCGTGCTCGCGCTCTGGGCCGCCTACCGGGGCGGGCCGGCCGGCGAGGACGACGGCCGCCCGGCGACCGCGCGCGAGGCGCAGAGCCCCGAGGCGCTCGGCGGCGGCCCGGGCGGCGGCTACGCGAACGCGGGGAACGCCGGCGTGAAGCCTGGGCCGCGCACCGGCGCGAACGGCACGGCGGACGTCTCCGTGGAGGTGGTCGGCATCGGCGGCGCGGGCGGGAAGGACGCGGCCCGGCTCGCCGTCAGCGCGGCCAACGACGGCGACACGACGCTGATCACGCTCACCGCCTCCGGCGCCTCCGGCGCCTCCGCCCTGCGCTGGTCGGTGTCCACCCCGGCCGCCTGGCTCTACTTCAGCCGGTCTGCGGGCACCCTCGGCCCCGGCCGGACGGTGACGGTCCGGGTGTACGTCGACCAGTTGCGCGAGCCGTCCGGGCACTGGCACGCGCGGGTGGCGGTGGCCCCGGCGGGCGCGGTGGTCTCCATCGACGGCCACGGCACGGCGCCGGCCCGCCCGGCCCCCCGGCCGTCGCCCGTCCCGCCCTCGCCCCCGCCCGGCACACCTCCGGGCAGCCCGCCGGCCAGCCAGGCCCCGCCCTCCCCGGAGCCCACGCCGGCCCCGACGACCCCGCCGCCCACCGAGTCCCCGGCACCCACACCGACCCCGTCGGACCCGGAGACACCGAGCCCCGCGGAAAGCTAGGCCCTCGCGTCCGGATCACGCCGGGCGGGCAGCGAGGTCCCGCCCCCGGTCACGGCGCCGGGTCGGCCGGGTGCGGGGCCACCAGGGGGAGCTGGGAGGCCAGCCGCTGGGCGCACAGTTCGGCCAGGCGGTCGTAGCCGGCCTTGCCCATCAGCTCCGTCAGCTCGGCCCGGTAGGAGACGTACACCGGCTCGCCGGCGCCGTGGGCCGAGGTCGCCGAGGTGCACCACCAGTGCAGGTCGTGGCCGCCCGGCCCCCAGCCCCGCCGGTCGTACTCACCGATGGACACCTGGAGCACGCGCGTGTCGTCCGGCCGGTCGATCCAGTCGTAGGTCCGCCGGACCGGCAGCTGCCAGCACACGTCCGGCTTGGTCTCCAGCGGCTCCCGCCCCTCCTTGAGGGCCAGGATGTGCAGCGAGCAGCCCGCGCCGCCCGCGAACCCGGGCCGGTTCTGGAAGATGCACGAGCCCTGGAAGGGCCGGGTCTGCCGGGAGCCCTCCTCGTCCTCGGCGATCCAGCCGTCCCGTGTGCCCTCGGCGTGGTGCTGCCAGATCTCCGGAGTGAGCCGCGCCACGTGCCCGGCGACCCGCTTCTCGTCGTCCTCGTCGGAGAAGTGCGCGCCCAGCGTGCAGCACCCGTCGTCCGCGCGGCCCGCCTGGATGCCCTGGCAGCCGCTGCCGAAGATGCAGTTCCAGCGCGAGGTCAGCCAGGTCAGATCGCAGCGGAAGACCTGCTCGTCGTCGGCCGGGTCCGGGAACTCCACCCAGGCGCGGGCGAAGTCGAGCCCCTGCTCGTCACTCATCTTCGCCTCCTTGAGAGCTTTGGCGGCTTTCGCTCCGGCTTTCAGGACCTTGTCGGCCTTGCCGGGCTTGTCGCTTTTGCTGGAGTTCGCCTTTTTCGTCTTTGGCACTCGTCCAGGGTAAGTGGCCGGGTGCCACCGGGAACACCGAGGACGGACGTTCTCGCAGTAGCGTTCCGCATATGAGACTCGGTGTCCTGGACGTGGGTTCGAACACGGTGCATCTGCTGGTGGTGGACGCCCACCCCGGCGCCCGCCCGCTGCCCGCGCATTCGCACAAGGCCGAACTCCGCCTCGCCCAACTCCTCGACACCGACGGGGCCATCGGCGACGAGGGCGTCGACCGGCTGATCGACGTCGTACGGGACGCGCTCCAGGCCGCCGAGGACAAGGGCGTCGAGGACCTGCTGCCGTTCGCGACCTCCGCCGTGCGCGAGGCCCGCAACGCCGACGCCGTCCTCGCGCGCGTGGCCGACGAGACCGGCGTACGGCTCCAGGTCCTCAGCGGAGCGGAGGAGGCCCGGCTCACCTTCCTCGCCGTACGCCGCTGGTTCGGCTGGTCCGCCGGGAAGCTGCTGGTCCTGGACATCGGCGGCGGCTCCCTGGAGATCGCCTACGGCATCGACGAGGAACCGGACACGGCGGTCTCCCTGCCGCTCGGCGCCGGCCGCCTCACCGCCGGCCGGCTGCCCGGCGACCCGCCCGCCGCGGCGGACGTCCGCGCCCTGCGCCGGTACGTCCGCACGGAGATCGCCCGCACGGTCGGCGAGTTCGCCCGCTTCGGCGCCCCCGACCACGTGGTCGCCACCTCCAAGACCTTCAAGCAGCTCGCCCGGATCGCCGGCGCCGCCCGCAGCGCCGACGGCCTGTACGCGCAGCGCGAACTCAAGCGCGAGTCCCTGGAGGCCTGGGTCCCCAGGCTGGCCGGCATGACGGCCGCCCAGCGCGCGGAGCTGCCCGGCGTCTCCGAGGGCCGGGCCGGCCAGCTCCTCGCGGGCGCCCTGGTCGCCGAGGCCGCGATGGACCTGTTCGGCGTGGAGAGCCTGGAGATATGCCCCTGGGCGCTGCGCGAGGGCGTGATCCTGCGCCGCCTCGACCACATGGGCCCGGTGTGACCTGCCCGGAGGGACGCGCGGGGACCGGCCGGGAGCCCGCCGCGCACCCGCCCGCATGGCATACCTCACACCGGCGAGCAGCCTCCGGACACCCGGGCGGGCCGACGCCGTAAGGTGTCGGAGTGGTGGCTGAACGAACGGACGTGGACGTGCGCATCGCGCTGTCGACCGCCTCCGTCTACCCGGAGTCGACGGCGACGGCCTTCGAGATCGCCGCGCGCCTCGGATACGACGGCGTCGAGGTCATGGTGTGGACCGACCCCGTCAGCCAGGACATCGAGGCACTGCGCCGCCTGTCGGACTACCACGGCATGCCCATCCTGGCCGTGCACGCCCCCTGCCTGCTGATCACCCAGCGCGTCTGGTCCACCGACCCCTGGACCAAGCTGCGGCGGGCGCGGGCGGCGGCCGAGAAACTGGGCGCCTCCACCGTCGTCGTCCACCCGCCGTTCCGCTGGCAGCGGCAGTACGCCCGGGACTTCGTCACCGGGATCTGGCGGATGGCGGACGAGACGGACGTGCGGTTCGCCGTCGAGAACATGTACCCGTGGCGCTACCGCGACCGCGAGATGCTCGCCTACGCCCCCGACTGGGACGTCACCCACGACGACTACCGGCACTTCACGGTCGACCTCAGCCACACGGCGACGGCCCGCTCCGACGCCCTGGACATGGTCGACCGCATGGGCGACCGGCTCGCGCACGTCCACCTCGCCGACGGCCGGGGCTCCGCCAAGGACGAGCACCTGGTGCCCGGCCGCGGCACCCAGCCCTGCGCCGAACTGCTGCACCGCCTGGTGCGCACCGGGTTCGACGGCCATGTCGTGCTGGAGGTCAACACCCGGCGGGCCATGTCCGGCGCCGAGCGCGAGGCCGACCTCGCCGAGGCGCTCGCGTTCACCCGCGCCCACCTGGCCGCCGCGGTCCGGGTGCCCCGGCGATGACCCAGCCCGCGGCCCCGCGCCGCCGGGGCCGCCCGCCGCGCACCGAGTCCGCCGGCACCCGCGACCGCATCCTCACCGCCGCCCGCGAGGAGTTCTCCGCGCGCGGCTACGAGAAGACGTCCGTACGCGGCATCGCCAAGGCCGCCGGCGTGGACGCCGCGCTCGTCCACCACTACTTCGGCACCAAGGAACAGGTTTTCGAGGCGGCCATCGAGGTCGCCTTCGCGCCCGCCCTGCACGCGCCGGAAGCGATCGCCGACGGCCCGCTGGACGAGGTCGGCGAGCGGCTCGTCCGGTTCACCTTCGGCATCTGGGAGGACCCCGCCACCCGGACACCGCTGCTGGCGATCCTGCGCTCGGCCGTCACCAACGACACGGCCGCCGCCGTCTTCCGCCGCATGGTCGCCGCCCAGCTCGTCAGCCGCATCGCCGCCCAGCTCCGGCAGCCGGACGCCGAGCTGCGCGCCGAGCTGGCCGCGGCCCAGCTGGTGGGCTGCGCCCTGCTGCGGTACGCCGTCAAGGTGGAGCCGCTGGCCTCGGCCGACCTGGAGCAGCTCGTCGCCCGCCTCGCTCCCGTCGTACAGCGCCATCTGACGGCTCCGTGAAACAGCCGTCCCGCGATACGGACACCTTGTCCCGCCAGCTGGATGACCGGCGTACGCTCGAAGCAGCCACACCCGTCTGAAGGAGCGAGCGACGATGCCCCAGCTGAGGTCCCGCACAGTCACCCACGGCCGCAATATGGCGGGCGCCCGCGCCCTGATGCGCGCCTCCGGTGTACCCGGTGCGGACATCGGCCGCAAGCCCGTCATCGCGGTCGCCAACTCCTTCACCGAGTTCGTGCCGGGCCACACCCACCTCCAGCCCGTCGGCCGGATCGTCAGCGAGGCGATCAAGGAGGCCGGCGGCATCCCGCGCGAGTTCAACACCATCGCGGTCGACGACGGCATCGCCATGGGCCACGGCGGCATGCTGTACTCCCTGCCCTCCCGCGACCTGATCGCGGACTCGGTCGAGTACATGGTCGAGGCGCACTGCGCCGACGCCCTGGTCTGCATCTCCAACTGCGACAAGATCACCCCGGGCATGCTGATGGCGGCCCTGCGGCTGAACATCCCGACGGTCTTCGTCTCCGGCGGCCCCATGGAGTCCGGCCGCGCCACCCTGGTCGACGGCACGGTCCGCACCCTCGACCTGGTCGACGCGATCTCCGACGCCGTGAACGACAAGATCTCCGACGAGGACATCCTCCGCATCGAGGAGAACGCCTGCCCGACCTGCGGCAGCTGTTCCGGCATGTTCACCGCCAACTCGATGAACTGCCTGACCGAGGCCATCGGCCTCTCCCTGCCCGGCAACGGCTCGGTCCTCGCCACCCACACCGCCCGCCGCGCCCTGTACGAGAACGCGGCCCGCACGGTCATGGACCTCACCCGCCGCTACTACGAGCAGGACGACGACACCGTCCTGCCCCGCACCATCGCCACCTTCCAGGCCTTCGAGAACGCCATGGCCCTGGACATCGCGATGGGCGGCTCCACCAACACGATCCTGCACCTGCTGGCCGCCGCCCAGGAGGCGGGCGTCCCGTTCGGCCTGGACGAGATCGACGCCGTCTCGCGCCGCGTGCCCTGCCTGGCGAAGGTCGCCCCGAACGTCGCCAAGGACCGCACGTACTACATGGAGGACGTGCACCGCGCCGGCGGCATCCCGGCCCTGCTCGGCGAACTGCACCGCGCGGGCCTGCTCAACGAGGACGTGCACGCCGTGCACAGCCCCTCGCTGGCCGACTGGCTGAAGACCTGGGACATCCGCGGCGGCTCGCCCTCGCCGGAGGCGGTGGAGCTGTGGCACGCGGCGCCCGGCTGCGTCCGCTCCGCCGAGGCGTTCTCCCAGTCCGAGCGCTGGGAGGCGCTGGACGAGGACGCCGAGAACGGCTGCATCCGCTCCGCCGAGCACGCCTACTCCAAGGACGGCGGCCTGGCGGTCCTGCGGGGCAACCTGGCGGTCGACGGCTGCGTGGTGAAGACGGCCGGCGTGGACGAGTCGATCTGGACCTTCGAGGGCCCGGCCGTGGTCTGCGAGTCCCAGGAGGAGGCCGTCCAGCGCATCCTCACCCAGGAGGTCAAGGACGGCGATGTCGTCGTCATCCGCTACGAGGGCCCCAAGGGCGGCCCCGGCATGCAGGAGATGCTGTACCCGACCTCGTACCTGAAGGGCCGCGGCCTCGGCAAGACCTGCGCCCTGATCACCGACGGCCGCTTCTCCGGCGGCACCTCGGGCCTGTCCATCGGCCACGCCTCCCCCGAGGCGGCCTCCGGCGGCACCATCGCCCTGGTCAAGGACGGCGACCGCATCCGCATCGACATCCCGAACCGGACGATCGAGCTGCTGGTCGACGACGCCGAGCTGGCCCGCCGCGCGCAGGCCCTGAACGGGGTCTACGCCCCGAAGAACCGCGAACGCAAGGTCTCCGCCGCCCTGCGCGCCTACGCCGCGATGGCCACGAGCGCGGACAAGGGCGCGGTCCGGGACGTGTCCCTGCTGGGCTGACCGCCGGCCGCCACAGCCGACGCCGCGGTGGCCGCCTCCGCTTGGAGGCGGCCCCCGCGCCGTCCGCGGGCGTTCACCAGGCCGCCGGCGCCCGGCCGTCCACGGTGAAGACGGTGCCGTCCGGCGCGGCGGCGCAGACGCGGTCGCCTACGGGCACCGGAGACGGCGGAGTGCTCACGACCCGCGCCGCGTGGGCGCCCAGCCGCGCGCGGGTCTGCCCGACGAGCCGCCCAGCGCGGGCGTCGACGGCGAGCAGCCGGCCGTCGCTCGCGGTGAAGTACACCCGGCCGTCCCGCACGACGGGCACCGAACCCCGGCTCACCGACGTCTCCAGGTGCCACAGCCGCCGGCCCGCCGCCACGTCCACCGCGTCCAGCGAGCCGCCGGTGGCCAGCACATAGGCCACGTCCCCGTGCACGGTGGCGTGCGCCCCGTCGAGCACGACGGGCAGCGCGACCCGGCGGACGGTTCCCGGCCCGGGCGTGTAGCGGACGATCTCCCGGGCGCCGTAGCCGCTGTCGACGGCCAGGAAGTACACCGAACCGTCGGCCCGGGCGCCGAACGGCTTCAGCCAGCCCCGCAGCCGTACGTCCCACCGCACCCGGCCGGTGCGCGGGTCCAGCGCGCTCACCCGGGTGCTCGACCCGTCGGCCGCCGTCCGCGTCGCGTACGCGCTCCCGTCCGCCGCCCCGGGGAAGGTCACGAAGGACGGCGCGCCCTGACCCGGGACCGCCGTCCGCCACCGGGTGGCGCCGGTCGCGCCGTCCACACCGGTGACCGTGCCGTCGGGTCCGGTGAGCAGGGCCGTGTCACCGGCGTACCGGACCGTCGTCCCCGTGGGCAGCCGGCGCCGCCACACCTCCGCGCCGGAGGCCGGGTCCAGGCCGGCGAGCCGTGGTCCGCCGTCGGTGTAGGGCTGCACCAGGCCGCCCGCGACGACCGGCGGCCCGCTCGGGGACCGGGTGCCGACCGGGTGCCGCCACAGCAGCCGGCCGTCGGACACCGCGAGCGCGAAGACGGCACCGGGCCGTGCGCACAGCAGCTTCCCGGCGCCGTACGCGCACAGCGGCATGCCGGCGCCGTCGGCCGCCGGCCGGGCCGTCCAGCCGCCGGAAGCCGCCGCCAGGTCCGGCGCGCTGCCCGGCTGATCGTTTCGTCCCGAGACCCAGACACCGGCGAGGGTGCCCACCAGCGCCAGCCCGAGGACCGCCGCCGCCAGCACGACCGCGCGCCGCCGGCCCACACGCCACGCGGACCGCCACCAGGCCACCGCGGACCCGGGCGGGGTCTCGGGCCTGGCCCCGGGGCCGGTTTCCGGTCCGGTCCCGGGACCGCTCTCCGGTCGGCTTCCGGGTCCGTTCTCCGGTCCGGTCCTCACCGAGGAGACCGGGCCGGACCGCAGCGCGGCCCCTGACGGCGACTCGCCCGCGGACTCCGCCGCCGGCCCGTCCCCGCCCGCCCGCTGTGCCGGTATGAACGCCTGGGTGTCGTACGAGGCCGCCACCGAGCGCAGTTCCCGCATCAGCTCGTCCGGCGTGGGCCGGTCCTCGGGCTCCTTGGCGAGGCACCGCCGCACCAGCACCGCGAGTCCGTCCGGCACGCCGGTCAGATCGGGCTCGTCGTGCACGACCTGATAGGCCACGACGTACGGACTGTCGGAGTCGAACGGCCCCCGTCCGGTCGCCGCGTGCACCATCACCGAGCCGAGCGCGAAGATGTCGGCGGCCGGACCGACCTCGCGTGGCCGCCGGAACTGCTCGGGCGCCATGAACGGCGGCGTGCCGATCAACTTGCCCGTCTCGGTGCGCAGTTCGCTGTCCGTCGGCCGGGAGATGCCGAAGTCGATGACCTTCGGGCCGTCCTCGGCGAGCAGCACGTTGCCGGGCTTCAGATCCCGGTGCACCACGCCGACCCGGTGGATGTCGCGCAGCGCCTCGGCGAGCCCGGCCATCAGCCGCCGCAACTGCTCCGGCGCCATCGGCCCCGTCCGCTTCACGTGTTCCGCGAGGGTCGGGCCCGGGATGAACAGGGTGGCCATCCAGGGCCGCGCGGCCTCCGGGTCGGCGTCGACCACGGGCGCCGTGAACGCACCGCTGACCCGGCGCGCGGCGGCCACCTCCTGCCGGAAACGGCCCCGGAACTCGGGATCCCGGGCGAACTCGGCGTGCACGACCTTCACCGCGAGCCGCATCCCCGAGGTGCTCCGGGCCAGGTGGACGACGCCCATGCCACCGGAGCCCAGACAGGACTCCAGCCGGTAGTGGCCGCCGTACTCGGGAAGTTCCGCTTCCGCGCTCGTCCCGGTGTTGCGCCGTGGCGCCATGGACCACCCCCGTGCTCTTCGTCCGTGCGCGCGACGCACGGAGCCTAGTCGAAGACTCGTACGGGACAGAGGCGGCTTGCTAGCGTCTGGGGGCGAGTCGCGCGCGGCCGTGCCGCGCCGGCTTGCACCGAGTTCGGGGAACCAACGGGGGAGGACCACTTTCATGTCTGTCGAGCGTGCGCAAGAGACGACGAGCGCGGCCGGGGGCCAGGACGGGACGGCCACGGGGGCGGTGGCGGCCGTCCGCACCTACGCCGTCGCCCCGGGTGTCCGGCTGAACGTCCGCAGCGGCCCGGGCACCCAGTACAACCTGGTCCGCGTCCTGCCCGAAGGCGTCAGCGTCCCGATCTACTGCCAGACACCCGGCACGACCGTCACCGGTCCCTACGGCACCACCAAGATCTGGGACCTCATCGACAGCGGCGAATACGTCTCGGACGCGTACGTCCACACGGGCAGCGACGGCTACATAGCCCCACGCTGCAGCTGACCCGTCCCACCGGCTCCGCCTCGGCCACCGGCCCCACCCGGCCCGTCGGTCCGGCCCCGGACGGGAGGCGGTGGGTGGGCGGAGCCATAATCGAGGCGTGAGCGACGACGTGAGCGGCACCCCGGACAGCCCGGCCGGTTCCACCGGCGAAGCGGCGCGGGGCGAGGGTCCCCGGCCCGAGCCCCTGCGCTTCTTCGGCACGTCCTGGGTGCACCACGACAACGGCTACGCGGCCCGCCGCGCCGGTGTCGCCGCCGGCTCCCTCGCCGCGGCCGCCGCCTCCTGCCTGGTGCTCCGCCTCGCCTACGACGGCATCCGGATCGCCGACACCGGCTCCCTGGTGTCCGTGCTGGTCGTCGTCATGTTCGCGATCTGCAGCGCGCTCGCCTTCCGCAACACCTGGGAAGGCTTCGGCAAGCGGCCCGACCCGCAGCGCCAGGCCTCCCTGCGCGGCCTGCTCGCCATCGGCTTCGTCGGCTCCCTCCTCGCCTACTTCTTCCGCTCCCTCATCGAGGCCCCGGGCGAGAAGCTGCACCGCGAGGAGTACGAGCAGGCCCGTGAGGCCCACGCGCGCCGCACCACCCGCCGCACCGGCAACCCGTCCCGCAGGAAGCGCCGCCGCTGAACACGCGCCGCCGCTGAGCCACCGCCCGAGGCGGGCTCTTCGACTCCGCCGCCCAGCACGCCGGGAACCGCCCCGCCCCGCTGCCGGCCCCGGCACAACCGCCGCGCGCCGCCCCCGTTCCGCTCACCGGACAACCGGCCCGCGCACCGCCCGCCGGTGCCAGACTGAGCCGCATGAGCCAGAAAGTCGCAGTCCTCGGCACCGGCAAGATCGGCGAAGCCCTGCTCAGCGGAATGATCCGGGCCGGCTGGGCGCCCACCGATCTCCTGGTCACCGCACGCCGCCCGGAACGCGCCGAAGAACTCCGCGCCCGTCACGGAGTCACGCCGGTCAGCAACACCGAGGCCGCCAAGACCGCCGACATCCTGATCCTCACGGTGAAGCCGCAGGACATGGGCACCCTCCTGGACGAACTCGCCCCGCACGTGCCCGCCGACCGCCTGGTCATCAGCGGCGCCGCCGGCATCCCCACCTCCTTCTGCGAGGAACGCCTGCCCGCGGGCATCCCCGTCGTCCGCGTCATGACCAACACCCCGGCCCTCGTCGACGAGGCCATGTCGGTCATCTCCGCCGGCAGCCACGCCACCGAGCAGCACCTCGCGCACGCCGAGGAGATCTTCGGCGGCGTCGGCAAGACCCTCCGCGTCCCCGAGAGCCAGCAGGACGCCTGCACCGCGCTGTCCGGCTCCGGCCCGGCCTACTTCTTCTACCTGGTCGAAGCCATGACCGACGCCGGCATCCTGCTCGGCCTGCCCCGCGACAAGGCCGCCGACCTCATCGTCCAGTCCGCGATCGGCGCCGCCGTGATGCTCCGCGACAGCGGCGAGCACCCCGTCAAGCTCCGGGAGAACGTCACCTCCCCGGCCGGCACCACGATCAGCGCCATCCGCGAGCTGGAGAACCACGGCGTACGCGCCGCCCTCATCGCCGCCCTGGAAGCCGCCCGCGACCGCAGCCGCGAACTCGCCACCGGCACGAAGGACTGACCGGCCCGCCCCGCACCCCGTGGGCGGCCCACCCGCCGCCCACGGAAGAGGGGAAAGTGCGAGCGGAGAACGGGCGCGCGCCCGGCCGGCGGACCGGACCGCCGTAGCGCTTACCGCGCCACGCTCAGCGCACTCTCCGCCACCGGCGGCAGCAACCCGATCGCCCGGTAGGCCCTGTCGACCGTGGGCCGTGCCACCGCCCGCGCCTTCTCCGCGCCGTCCAGCAGCACCCCCTCCACGTACGCCGGATCGGCGCACAGCTCCCGGTGCCGGGCCCGCACCGGCCGCAGCACCTCCACCACGGCCTCCGCCGTGTCCTTCTTCAAAGCGCCGTACGAGTCGTATCCGTCCGCCAGCGACGCCGGATCCCCGCCCGTGCACGCGGCGAGGACATCGAGCAGGTTCGCGACGCCCGGCCGCTCCTCCCGGTCGTAGACGACGTCCCGTCCGCTGTCCGTCACGGCCCGCAGCACCTTCTTGCGCACCACGTCCGGCTCGTCCAGCAGATAGACGACCCCGTTGCCCGAGTCGTCGGACTTCCCCATCTTCCGCGTCGGGTCCTGAAGGTTCATCACCCGCGCCGCCACCTGCGGCAGTGTCGCTCTCGGCACCACGAACGTGTGCCCGTACCGCTCGTTGAACCGGACCGCCAGGTCCCGGGTCAGCTCGACGTGCTGCGCCTGGTCCTCGCCGACCGGCACCTCGTCCGTGCGGTACGCCAGGATGTCCGCCGCCATCAGGACCGGATACGTCAGCAGCGACAGGCGTACGCTCCCGCCGCGTCCCCGTTCCCTCGCGGCCTTCTCCTTGTACTGGATCATCCGCCGCATCTCACCGTCGGTCGCCACGCACTCCAGCAGATACGACAGCCGCGTGTGCTCGTCGACGTGGCTCTGCAGGAACAGCGTGCACACCTCGGGATCGAGCCCGGCCGCCAGCAGCAGCGTCGCCGTCTGCCGGCTGAGCCTGCGCACCCGCGCCGGATCGTGCTCCACGGTCAGCGCGTGCAGGTCCACCACACAGAACAGCGAGTCCGCCCGGTACTGGTCGGCCTCCGCCCAGCGCCGCATGGCCCCGAGGTAGTTGCCCAGGGTCAGGTGCCCGGTCGGCTGAATCCCGCTGAAGACCCGAGTCATCTCCACTCCACCTTCTGGTCGGGGCCGCCGCTCCTGCGGCCGGCCCCCGGTTCCGGAGGGAGAGACGAGAACGGCCGCCGAAGCGGCGGCCGTTGCGTGCATACGTGCGTGCGGCCGCCGTCAGGCGGCCCACCAGAAACGGGTGCACGTACGCGTCATCACGCCCTCCACCGTACGCGCCGGGAGGGTGTCCCGGGCAGAGTTGACACACCTCGCACCCGTGCGTACTGTTCTCCGGGTTGTCCGACGTGAGCGCCGACCTCGGTCGGTCCCCGGACAGCCACTCCACAAGCACCACTCACTCTCTCGACGCCCAGGTGTCGACTGTATTGGCGTGTGTATTTGCGGAATGAGGAATCCGCGTTCGAAAGGACGCCGGCCCCGATTAGCTCGGGAGCCAGGAATCCGCTAAAGTCTCACTCGTCGGAAGGGCCCAACAGCCCGGAAGACAAACCCCGCTGACCGGGGATCGGACGCCGAAAGGATCTGATAGAGTCGGAACCGCCGGAAAGGGAAACGCGGAAGCGGGAACCTGGAAAGCACCGAGGAAATCGGATCGGAAAA